>JAQGMG010000020.1 GCA_028292485.1 Rhodocyclales bacterium
GCAGTCTCTACAACGGCCGGGGCGACGGCGGTGCATCACCGACGCCAGGTGGTATCGCCGCTGCGGGCGCCGCGTCTGAAACGAGCCCCTCTTCTTCCCCCTTCAGCCAGGCCGCCGACCACCGCCCTGCCGCCCAAGGCAACCTCGCACAAGGCAACAGCCCGGCCTGGCATGGCGAGGCCAGTGCCTATGGCGCGCATCGCAACCGCGCTGCACTGAGCGGCTTCAAGAGCGCGGAGTATGGCAACACCTCCGGCACCGGCTACAACCAACTCGTCTTCGACGACAGCGACAACCAGCAACGCGTGCAGCTGGCGACCACGCAGGCGGCCACCCAGCTCAACCTCGGGCATCTGGTGCATCAGGCCGACAACTACCGCGGCAGCCATCGCGGCGATGGTTTCGAGTTGCGCACCGACGCCTATGGCGCCCTGCGTGCCACACGCGGCGCGCTATTCACCACCTGGCCGATCCAGGCCAACGTCAATCAGACGCGCAGCGAAGCAGCAGGCGACGCCACCGCGCCGACCGCCTTGCTCAAACAAGCCACGCAGCTCGTTGCCAACACCAGCCAGATCGCCACCACGCACAAGACCGTCGCGGTAGCGGCCCACCTGGGCAGCAGTCAGGCCAACAGCAGCGTGCTCGACAAAGAGAAGGCCCCCGTCAGTGCACAACACCGTGCCGCCAGCGGCATGCTCGACACGAAGTTCGATGCGGCGCTCAGTGATGCGGGCAACAAGTCCACGACTGCCGACGCCAACAACGGGTCTGCCAAAATTCCGCACAGCACCGACCCGCTCATGACCTTCGCCGCAAAGGGCGGCCTCGGCGTTGTGGCCGGACAAGACCTGCAGTTTGCCAACGGCGAAGCGATCACCCTGGCCAGCGGGCAGGACAGTAACTTTGCACTGGCCGATCAGCTACGCATTCACACCGGACAGGCGCTGGGCGTCCTCGCCGGCGCGCAAGGCCAGGGCTCACTGAAAGTCATCGCCGCGCAAGGGCCAATCCTTGTACAGGCACAAGCCGACACAATGACGCTGGCATCGAAGGCGCAGCTCAAGATGGTGTCGGTCAGTGGCGACATAACGCTCGCTGCCAGCAAACGCTTTCATGCAGCCGTCAAGGGCGGCGCTTCCATCACGATGGAGAACGGCAATATGGTCGTGCAGTGTCCGGGGACACTTACGGTGCATGCCGGGCAGCATAGCTTTGTAGGGCCGGGGAATGTGAGCGTGGCCCTCCCGGTGATGCCGACAAGTGAGCTGCCAAAACACGACCTGGACTTTGCTTTGAATTTCAGGGACATGCCAGGGAAAGATGGCAAAAGCATAGCCGGGCGCCCGTGGCAAATCGTCTTGCTCAAGATATCTCCGGTGGGTAGCGACAATCCGGCCTCAATGGCAACAGATGCGAAGAACTGGCGCGAAACGCTGGCCTCGGGAGCGACCGATGCGCAGGGCGAATGCGTGCTGGAACCAGATATCAAGAAAGCGGTGTGGGCCGCAGCGCGACAAAATCCGGACAAAGTCTGGCTCGTATCCGGCGTCAATGCGACAGCGATCAGTTTTGCTTCATTATCAACCGGCAAAGGTGATGGCGAACAACGTCAGACCCTTGATGCACTGAACTACGCTCCCAATACTGATGAACACGACGATGTGCAGAAGCGCCTGCACCGCTTGTGGGCCGAGCAGGACTACGATGCATCGCTTTCCGCAGTGCCGAAAAACGAAACAAAGGCTTGACGCTTCATGAATGCAAATCTACCTGCCACTGCCCGGCTAGCGCTCTATCAAGGCACCAAATCCACTGCTTCGGGGCAATACTTTTGTAACGAACGCCAGTTTGCCTTGCCCGTCAATGGCAACACTGTGGAGTTGTTACCAAGTGGCGCTGTTGCGTTCGAACAGATTGCCGCTGCACTGAAAGCTGCGGAGAAGTTCATCTGGATTGCCGACTGGCAAATGGCTTTCGACGTCGAATTGGTCGGACGTGGAGAGAAGAGCCATCCGGGTCGTCTCTGGAAGATATTTGAAGAGCTTATCAAGACGAAGCCCGTTCAGATTCGGGTATTGCTCTATCGCAGCGTCAAAGACTCACAGCCCGGCACCTACGACGCCAGGGTGGCGCGACAACTCAACGCTATCAACAAACGGGACTATCCCGGAAAATTGATTGTCATAGGACAAGGCCCCACCAGCGCACAAAACGACTCGTGGGAATATTCGCACCACCAGAAATTCGTTGTCATCGACGGACAGGTTGCCTTCCTGGGCGGCATCGACCTCACCTACGGGCGCATGGAAACACCCGAGTTCGACGTTGTAGTCGACCCTGGCCGTTTCGTGCTCAACGATATGTACAACCCCTGCGCCACGCGCGTGCGGGAAATGTCTCCCGGTGAAAAGGAACTGGTCAAACAGGGCTTCGCCGAACCGTATTCGCTGCTGCTGGAAGAGGGCTGCCAGCCGCGCATGCCCTGGCAAGACGTGCACATCAAGATCAGCGGACCGGCGGCGGTCGACGTGCATCGTAATTTCGTTCGGCGCTGGAACATGGTCGCCCGCCGCATGGGTAGCTCAGTCTCGCCCAAGTACGAAAGTCCCGAACGCATCGCCGAGATCAACACTGCCTGGCTGGGCGCGCACGGTGCTACCGACAAGATTACGACAGCTCTGGCCTCTAGTGCCGGTCAAGCACTCGTGCAAATCGTTCGATCCGTTTCCTCTGCGCACCTCCGGTTCGAGTCCAGCGACTCCAACGGTTCTTTTCGCGTGCCGGACGATCTGAGTTTTCTGGCCAAGCCGAGTCAGCGCGCTGTATGGGAAGACTGTCTCAAGAGCTGGCGCGACCAACATCAGGACAATATTCTCAATGCCATGGTCAACTGCATTCGCAGCGCCGAGCATTACATCTACATCGAAACGCAATTCTTCATCTCGGACTTCGGCCAGGCCGGGCCACTACAAACGCGCAAGACGCGTGCAGGCGAATTCAAGTACTACCCGGTCGACAGCAAAAAGATCGGCAACGAAAACGATGGCATCAAGAACACCATCCTCGCAGAACTTGCCAAACGCATCGACACGCATATTTCAGCAGGTACCAATTTTCACGTCTATCTCGTGCTCCCCGTTCATCCAGAGGGCAGCATTTCCGACGGCTCGGTATGGAAACAACATTGGCTGGCGCTGGCCACCATCCATCACGGCACCAACAGTCTCGTCGGGCGCATCAAGCGCTCGCTCACGACACGTGGCAAGCCCGCCTCGGACTGGAACAAATACCTGACCGTGTTGAACATGCGCAACTACGGCGTGGCGGTGCAATATGCCCGCGACCCCAAAACCTACCAGGAAGATTACAGTCGCGAGATCGGTCGCTACGTCGTGACCGAACAGATCTATATCCACTCCAAGCTGCTGATCGTCGATGACGCCGTAGCCATTGTCGGCAGCGCCAATATCAATGATCGTAGCCTGACAGGTAATGGGGATACTGAAATCGCCGCTGTCGTGGTGGACACCGAAGACCATGACCCCAAGGACTTGGGCAATCCCCAATTCCTGGCCCACACACGAAAGTTCGCCCGCGAACTGCGCCGCAGTTTATGGCAAAAGCATTTTGGGTTTGCGCTGGATGGAGAAAAGTATTTCCGTTCGGTCAAACGGGCCGAGGACGCCGGAGTCAAGCCGCCCTATGCGCCGCGTCATCCACCGAGGGTGGCCACTACGGAAAAGTCGATTCAACAAATTGGAAATATCAATTGGGCAGATATTCTTGATAAGCCGTGCGATCCAAAAACGGTGACAGCGATCCAAAAAATTGCGTCTGCCAATCAACGTGCCTATGAAACGGTATTTACGCATCTGCCGCGCAACGGTATGCAGCACTTCGACGATATCCTGAAGCACTTCAGTTGCCCCTATCCGGTGGCGGCGGAAGCGGATGCGCAGCGCGTCCTCCGCCAGGCCGAATTCAATCGCGTGCAAAGCATGAGTCTGTTGCAGCGGAACGCAATGCTTTCGCCAGACCAAAAAGCTCAATTGCAGGCAGAAATCGACCGGAAGCGCGACCAGGATATTGCGGCGGTGCCACGGCATGCGGGTCAGTCCACGCTCGGCGTGGTGCCGCCGGCCTTGCAGAAGGCCTATATGACAAAGTCTTTGTTGCCGCACCAACAGCAGGCTTTGCAAGTACCGATGAGCGCCTTCCACAATCGCTATGTTACGTATGAGGGCGATACGGTACATGACATCAGTACGACCATCGACTATTTGCGTAGCCATGTCACCGGCTTTCTCGTGCTGGCGCCCCTGAACTGGGGCGAAGGGGCCGAGGTCGACGGAGACGTCGATGGTTTCTATGGTGTGGACCTCGCGCAGGACAACAAGGCTCCTACCGATGCCGGGCACACGAGCTGATATGACAATACGTTCCAAACTGATCTTTGCCACCCTGGTGCAGTGGGCCTTCATCGGCTCGGTATCGGCCGCCTGCAACAACCCAGCGAACTGGATGGAATCCTCATCGGAGGGCGTGAAAATCATCATTGGCTACGAGCAGGACACCTTAAGCGTAGCCAGTCAAACCATGAATGGTGTTGACGCCAAACCGTATCCCGCTACGCCATTGATAGACGTCGTTGCAAAAAATGGTCAGGGCACCTTACCAAAAGATGAGGAAGGCTATGTTTCTTACTACGAACCCAACGGACAAGGTGGCTGGAGAATTTGCCGCATCGAAAAGTGGTGGCCACGAAAAAGCGGCACATCCGCTGCAGAAATTGCGTTCAGTCACGCAATGGTTTCTCAAAACAAGTTTGGAGAAGCATTAACAACCAAAGATACGCTTGGCTCGGTAGACATCTTCCTGTATGACAAGAAGGGGCGCATCGTCGAGCGTTTTTTTGTGCTACGGCCAGACAAGAAAGGAATCATCGAGATCGGCGACAGGCGTTGCGTCCGCTATGACGACAAAGACCGCGTGGTGTTGTGGGTATCTGCAAAAGAATCAAACATCTGCCCCACTGGCGAACCTGATCTGCGTGACTTCTGGCATCGCTTCAAGTTTGGCGAAATCGAAAACACGGTATGGTGGAAATGGGGTGAGTACCACTCCGGGCACAAGGACGGAAGCTGGCAGAAAGACATTACGTTCAAGAACATTCCTGCCGAGGCGACCGTCACGCTGAAGGCTGCTGAAGCAAACGTCTCCACGGGCAACGCCACCGTTTTGTCGGACAAAGGCCTTACCGAAATTCAAGGCGGATACCGCATTGGCATGCTGGACAAAAGCCTCGGCCCAACCTTTGTCTACGAATCGGGTAATCCTCCGGCTGTCGAGTACTACTTTACGAAGCCGCCTGTGCCGATAAGTGTGCTCACAGATCTCGACCAGCTTTACAACTACGACCGCCGCCGTGAGACGGGCATCGGTTCGAGCTTCAAGCTCGTCGAATTCTTTCGCGCTGGCGAACATGTCACGCACGACCGTTTCTACACCGGCGCAGGCCACACGGTGCGGCACGAGCAGCTCGATGCGCAAGGCCGCATCAAGCGTGCCATCAACCTTGGCATGATCGGACTGAACCGGAAGAACGGCGGCTATTTCGACGAAGACCTCAAGGCAGGCAAGATCAGCTTGCTCCTCAAGAGCAACCAGTTGTACTACCGGGTATGGGACTACGACGAGGCAGGCAAAGCCAAGCTGGTGGCCATCGGCTGGAACGCGAAGCTGGGCACGGCCCTCAAGAGTCAGAGACTGTATGAGGCCAACATCATATTTGGCACGCCGGATGGCAAGCGAAAATGGAAAAACGAAGAAGAGTTTTTCAAAGCCTTCGACTTCGATCCTGATGCTTCGCGCGCCTATCCAGACACTTCTCAGCCACCAAAGGCATCATCTACCAACTGAGCAGGCGTCTGGCAATACTGTGTCGATTCTCATGAAGGTCTCGAAATGACTTCAGTGTTCTTGCAGGAAGGTATGCATTTGCGATTTCCGGCCACGCCGGAAACCGATGCCCGTTTCCGTTTTTGTGTGGTGTGGTGCCTCTCCGTCTTGATGGGCGGCAAACCTGTTTACGCGCACAAGTGGTGGGACGATATCAGCCTGGAGATTCAGACCGACCTTTGCGCACATCCAGGCATCGTGGCTTTCATGCAAGGCGCATGGCCGTATTTTTACGAGCAAGTACAACAGCGCTTCTCGCCGACGCAGGTGGATCTGGTCAGTAACGTTGCTTTGCCCTATGGCACCGCACAGCTCACGATTGCCCTTGGTGATGAGCCTCTGATACCGGGTGCCGCGATTATCGTCGAATGGGTCGAAGGCGACTAACGGAGCGTTGCCGCGCTCGGTCTCAGCTTATTGAGGTTTTCGCAAACACGACTGTCCGTTCGGGCCGAGTGCCGCCTTCGACAGGCTCGGGATAAAACCGAGCTGCGCCGCGCGGTGTATCGAGGCCTGCGCGTGATCGACCAGCCCTCGATACAGCCGCTGCGCGGCTACTCCGGGCGAACGGATTCGAGGGTGCGATGCCCGTGCTACAGCAGGCCGCGCGTCATTCCATTTTCATGGAATCCTATGAATAGTCGCGGATTGCGCCTATGCTCAGAGAACCGTGTAGCAAATTCAAATTTGCCGTAGTGAATTTGAATTCATCCTCTCCCCCTTGCCCATTGATCTGGTCGTGATTTAGTACCGATCAGCGCGGCAATGCGTGGGCCTGCTTTGCAGTCGCGCCGCGTTCTGTTCCTGTCCGAGCCGCTTACTGATGTGTGATCGTTCAAGCGGAAAAGCTTCATGCCGAACAATAGTTCTGGTAGGGATGCTGGCAGAAAGCTTGCCAGCCCTGATGGCATCATTGAATCCGGAAGGCAAGAGACCCTGCTCAAGACAGGCGCCTTGCAGGATGCCATTTTCAATAGCGCCAATTTCTCCAGCATTGCCACGGATGAAAAAGGCGTCATCCAGATTTTCAACGTCGGTGCCGAACGCATGCTGGGTTATGCGGCGGCGGACGTGGTCGATCGCGTCACGC
>JAQGMG010000036.1 GCA_028292485.1 Rhodocyclales bacterium
CGTCGATGCCGACTTCGCATCGGAAACGGCCAGCCTGTCGCGTAACCAGATCCTGCAACAAGCCGGTACGGCCATGCTGGCGCAAGCCAACAGCTTGCCGCAGCAGGTGTTGAGTCTGTTGCGTTAAGAACCGACACGCCTGCGGCAGCGCAGGCGATTTCGGTCACAAAAACCGCCCGCCGGGAAACCGGCGGGCGGTTTTTCTTTCGGAACTTGCATACTTCTGGCCTCAGCTTTCAAGTCCGTCATTCCCGCGAAAGCGGGAATCCACCTTTACGCTAGGCCTGTGCCATTGAGTGGATTCCCGCTTTCGCGGGAATGACGTTGTGCTTTAGCGCATCGTCTTCTGAACACGCTTTTCATCACCAGCAACCTGCGGCAAAAAATGCCGTAGCGGCGAAAGCTGTATGCAGTCCCGGCATATTTTTACGCGTCGCGGCCCTCAACAGGCACGCTGTACGCGGAACAGCGATACAAACCCCCTCCATTTCCATATCGCGACATAACTGGCCCGGTCTTTGCTGAATAGCGAGTGAGCCGGTCACGACACATGCTCAACAGAGCGTTGTGATCCAGCCCGACGAACATGATTTTGGCATAAATGACAAAGTCATTTGCATAAGCAGCCTTGCCAAGGTTTCGTCGGAATCACTTGTTACAGCATTCATGGAGGAATGTAACCATGGCATTAACCATCAACACCAACGTATCGTCGCTGAACGCTCAGCGTAACCTCAACACGTCGCAGGCGTCGTTGTCCACCTCGTTGCAACGGCTCTCATCGGGCTTGCGCATCAACAGCGCCAAGGACGACGCAGCCGGCCTGGCGATTTCGGAACGGATCAACTCTCAAGTTCGCGGGTTCAATGTCGCCATCGGCAACGCGAATGACTCGATCTCGCTGATGCAGGTCGCTGACGGTGGCGCCGCACAGATCTCGGACAATATGCAGCGTATGCGTGAGCTGGCCGTGCAGGCGGCCAACGGCACGCTCAACTCCGGCGACCGCGATAATCTGGCCGTGGAATTCAACGCGCTGTCACGTGAAGTCTCGCGTCTCGGTGAGTCCACCAAGTACAACAACGTCAATCTGCTCAACAGCGGCGCGACACTGACCTTCCAGGTCGGTGCCGGGACGACGACCAATGACCAGATCACGGTCAGTACCGTCGATTTGCGCGCCTCGACCTTGTCCCTGGACTCCGGTTCGATCCAGATCTCGACCGCCGCCCTGGCGCTGGCCGCGATTACCAATCTGGACTCGGGTATCAACACGCTGACAACTGCACGGGCACGCTTCGGTGCGGCACTGAACCGCACACAAGCGGTGATCTCTTCGCTGCAGATTGCAGTGGAGAATCAATCGGCAGCTCGCGGACGGATCGTCGATGCGGACTTTGCCTCAGAAACCGCGACACTGTCGCGCTCACAGATCCTGCAGCAAGCCGGCACTGCCATGCTGGCTCAGGCCAACGCTTTGCCTCAGCAAGTGTTGAAACTGTTGCAGTAAGGCGATAGTCCTCCATCTATCGCCGCGCGGGCGTAGTCGCAAGACTATGCCCGCGTTTCGTTTGTGCGAGAGCAGCCGCGCTGCGTGGCACGATCATGGAATGCGCTCATGCGGGCCGCCCCGCATGGTCCTTCCGCGCGAGCGGGCGTATCCTTGAAGCTTTCGCAACGAAGTGGAGTTACAACGATGAAAATGAGCTTTCGCTGGTACGGCGACAACGATCCCGTCAAGCTCGAATACATCCGTCAGATTCCCGGCATCCACAGCATCGTCTCTGCAATCTACGACGTACCTGTTGGCGAAGTATGGCCGGTCGAGAAACTGCAGGCACTCAAAGCACGTATCGAATCGGTCGGGCTGAAATTCGACGTTGTCGAGAGCATTCCTGTGCATGAGGATATCAAGCAAGGCAAGCCGACACGCGATCGTCTGATCGCCAATTTCCAGCAAAACATCCGCAATTGCGCAGCGGTTGGTGTGAAGGTCATCTGCTACAACTTCATGCCTGTCTTCGACTGGACGCGTACCAGCGTTGCGACCGAGCTTCCCGATGGTTCGCTGACGCTTTCCTTCGATGCCAGCCTGGTGCAGGAGATCGACCCCGAGCAAGGCATCGCCCTGCCCGGCTGGGACGCCAGCTACAAGCCGGACGAGCTCAAAAAGGTACTTGCCGAGTACAAGGACATTGGCGAAGACCAGCTCTGGGCAAACCTCGAATACTTCCTCAAGGCCATGATCCCGGTTGCAGAAGAAGCAGGCGTGCGCATGGGCATGCATCCCGACGATCCACCACGTCCGATCTTCGGCTTGCCGCGTATCGTCAAGAATCGTGATGACCTGATGCGCCTCGTGAAGATCGTCGACTCGCCAGCCAACGGCATCACGCTGTGCTCCGGTTCGCTCGGCGCCGATCTGTGCAACAACATCGAGTCACTGGTGCACGAATTCGGCGGCATGGGACGTATCCCCTTCGGTCATTTGCGCAATGTCGCCGTAGAGGAAGACGGCACCTTCTACGAGTCGGCCCATCTTTCCTGCGAAGGCTCGCTTGACATGGCGCGTATCCTGAAGGCATATCACGATGTCGATTTCGACGGCTATGTGCGCCCCGACCACGGCCGCATGATCTGGGGCGAAACCGGCAAGCCCGGTTATGGCCTGTACGATCGCGCTCTCGGCGTGGTGTATCTGAACGGCTTGTGGGAAGCCATTACCAAATTCGTACCTGCCGAGCACGCATAGCTTTCAGACTATCTCGCCAGAACACCTTGCCGGCAAAGCAAAGTGTTCTGCGCGTCAGAAACACGACCAACACACTCTGACTGGCTCTTTAATCACGCTCTTACAATCAAGGATTCTGCATGACCGCTCACACACCGCTTCCGTTTGATATCGATTTGAAGAACAAGGTGGCCGTCGTCACGGGTGGCGCCGGCGTGCTCGGGGCTGCGATGTGCCGTGCGTTGGCACAGTGTGGTGCCAAGGTTGTCATCATTGGCCGTGATCTGGCCAAGGCCGAGCGGCTTGCAGAATCCATCAACGAGACCGGCGGCTTTGCCCAGGGCATGTCCTGCAACGTGCTCGACCGCGACGCGCTTATCAATGCGGCCGAGCATATCGCCAGCACGCTGGGGCCTTGCGACATCCTTATCAATGGCGCCGGCGGCAATCATCCCAAGGGCATAACCGGGCAAGAGTATTTCGACGCCGAGACGGCCGGTAAAGATGCCTCGCAAACCAGCTTCTTCGATCTCGACACGGAGGGCTTCAAATTCGTCTTCGACCTGAACCTGATGGGCACCCTTCTGCCCAGTCAGGTGTTTGCCAAACAAATGCTTGGCCGCCCCGGTTGCAGCATCATCAACATCTCTTCGATGAGCGCGTTCCGGCCCCTTACCAAGGTCGCGGCATATAGCGGCGCCAAGGCAGCTGTCAGCAATTTCACGCAGTGGCTGGCCGTCCACTTGGGGCAATCGGGCATCCGCGTGAATGCCATCGCGCCCGGATTCTTCATCACCGAACAGAATCAGAAACTCATGCTGCAGGAAGACGGCAGCTTTACGCCGCGCGCCCAGAAGGTCATTGCCCAAACCCCCATGCGTCGCTTCGGCGATGCATCCGAACTGATTGGCGCCCTGCTCTGGCTGGCCGAGCCGAAAGCATCCGGTTTCGTGACTGGCTCCATCATTGCCGTCGATGGCGGCTTCTCCGCCTATGCCGGGGTTTGAGGCCAAAACCGCACTTGAAGTAAAAAGTTGTCAGACAGCATTATGAAAAATGCGCTGTTTTGCTACAATTAGCCTGACATCAACGCAAGAGCCCGGAGACTTTTATGGCCAAGGCATTCATGGACGAGCACTTCCTGCTCGAATCCCCTACCGCGCAAAAGCTGTACCACGAGTACGCTGCGCCGCAGCCGATCATCGACTATCACTGCCATCTGCCACCAGTCGAAATTGCAGAGAACAAGCAGTTCCGCAATATCGCCGAATTGTGGCTGGGCGGTGATCACTACAAGTGGCGCTTCATGCGTTCTGCCGGAGCGACCGAAGATTTCATCACAGGCAATCAGCCTGACATCGAGAAATTCCGCAAATTCTGTGAAGTGTTGCCGATGGGCGTCGGCAATCCGCTCTACCACTGGAGCCATCTGGAGCTGCAACGCTATTTCGGCGTCAACACACTGGTCAGTCGCGATACGGCCAATGACCTGTGGGCCGCCTGTAACGCACAGATCGGCAAACCGGACCTGTCTGCACGCGGGCTGATGCTGCGATCGAAAGTGCGCGCTGTGTGCACGACCGATGACCCTATCGACGATCTGGCCTATCACCGGGCCATCGCTGCCGATGGTTTCCAGGTGAAAGTCCTGCCGACTTTCCGGCCTGACAAATCCTTCAAGATCGATGTACCCGGTTTCCAGGAATACATCGGCAAACTCGCCGCCGTCAGCGACGTATCCATCAACCGTTTCGCTGATGTCACCAAAGCGCTCGGCAAGCGCCTGGATTTCTTCGCTTCGCAAGGCTGCAAGCTCTCCGATCATGCCATCGACATTGGCACTTTCTACGAAGACGCCACTGAGGCAGAACTCGACGACATCCTTGCCAAAGGCATGACGAGTCAGGCGCTGAGCCAGTTCGAAGCAGAGCAGTACAAGACGGCGATCCTGGTGTTCCTTGGTCGTGAATACGCGAAGCGCGGCTGGGCCATGCAGTTGCATATCGGCGCCCAGCGCAACAACAACACGCGTCAGTTCAATACACTGGGCCCTGATACCGGCTGGGACTCCGTCGGCGACGGCTTTGTGTCAGTCAAACTGGCTCGTCTGCTCGATGCGCTGGATCGCGACGATCTGCTGCCAAAGACCATCCTGTACTGCCTCAACCCCATCCACAACGAAGTGCTGGCGACAATGATCGGCAACTTCCAGGACGGGAAGGTGATGGGCAAGATGCAGTTCGGTTCGGGCTGGTGGTTCAACGACCAGAAGGACGGCATGCTGCGCCAGCTCACCGCGCTCTCTCAGCTGGGCAACCTCGGCGCTTTTGTCGGCATGCTGACCGATTCGCGCAGCTTCCTGTCATACACCCGCCATGAATACTTCCGCCGCATACTTTGCAATCTGGTCGGCGGTTGGGTCGAAAATGGCGAGTATCCACAGGATTGGCAACTGCTGAAAAAACTCGTGGAAGATGTCTGCTACAACAACGCGGAGCGCTATTTTCAGCTCGGTTGATTCGCCAGGCAAGAAAAGGGATTGCACGGCAAGACACGTTTGAGAATTCGATTCTGCCAAAGACGCGTCATTCCCGCGAAAGCGGGAATCCACTTCTAAGTGAGGTCGGTGCCACCGAGTGGATTCCCGCTTTCGCGGGAAGGACGAAAATTAGGGCTTAGCAAGTCAAGTATGTAATTCCCCAAGAAAAGGCCCCGCATGCTTGCTGCATGCAGGGCTTTTTTTGTTAACTGCGATCTTCTCTGTCGGCAAGCTAGTTCGACGACCGGACCGGCTTCGGCGGCAGATTTCCAATAGGTGGCAGTATGATGCGCCCCACCGTTTGTGGCGGTGGCGGTTGAGAAGCGGACGATGCGGGCTGCGGCGCCGGTGTCACAGACGAGCGGGGCGCGGGCACTGGTGACGAAGGCACTGACGACGGCGACGGCGACGGCAATGGCCGCCTTATGGGCGCAGACAAGATCGGATCGGTAATGCCGATTTCATCAATCTGCTGGCCTTCGCGCAGGATGTTTTCTTCTGCCCGACGATTGAGCACCACGATACTGATGCGACGATTGGCCGCACTGAACGGATCGCTCTTGTCCAGCGGCAAGATCGAAGCCTGCCCCAGCACACGCAACACCTTGTCCTTATCCAGACCACCGACGATCAGCTCACGCCGGCACGCATTGGCGCGGTTCGCGGAAAGCTCCCAGTTCGAAAACCCCGCCGCGTTGCCGACGTACTGCGCAGCATCGGTGTGCCCCGATATGCTGAGGCGGCTGCCGAAGCGATTGAGCTCCTGGCCAAGAGTACGCAAGATGACTCGCGAATAGGGCTTCAAATCCGCGCTGGCATTGTCGAACATCGGGCGATTCTGCTCGTCGATGATCTGCACGCGCAAACCATCCGGTGTCATATCCAGCAGTAACTGCTTCTTGAACTGCCGCAAGTCCGAGCTTGCCTCGATCATGGCCTCGATACGGCCCTTGAGCTCCTGCAGGCGACCACGCTCGGCTTTCTCTCCCTCGCGCTTGTCATTCTCGTGATTCTGTTCGGCAACGCCCTTGTTCTGGCCCTGGTCCTTTTCGAATTTCGTATTCTCTTTTTGCTGCTGTTCGGGCGGCGTGACGATGACTTTGGACATCATCCGCTTCTCCTTGAAATCGCTGCGTGCCGTATCGCCAACGGTCTTGGTGAGATCCGTGCCGCCCCCCTCGATAGGCGATGAAGAAGCACCTGTGCCGCGCCCACCGTTGAGGGAAAGTTTCAGGGGACTCTGGAAATAATCTGCAATACCTTTGAGATCGCCCGCTGCCGTGGAGCCCAATAGCCACATCAACAGAAAGAACGCCATCATTGCCGTCACGAAGTCGGCATAAGCGATCTTCCAGGCACCACCATGCGCACCGCCGCCACCCTTCTTGATGCGCTTTATGACGATTGGTTGCTGGTTGCTATCGGCCATGGTCTAGGAGAATTGGCAATGCACGAGTGAGAAGAGAATCACGCCGTCGAACCTTGTGCAGGTTCGATCACTTGCCCTTGCGGGCCTTGATCTCATCTTCCAGCTCCTTGAAGCTGGGCCGGTCGCCCGAGTACAGCACCTTGCGTCCGAACTCCACGGCCACCTGCGGCGCGTAGCCATTCATGCTGGCGAGGAGCACGACTTTCATGCATTGATACAGCTTGCCGTCTTCTTCGCAAATCTGCTCCAGCTGGCTGGCTACAGGCGAAACGAAGCCATAGGAAATCAGGATACCGAGGAAGGTCCCGACCAGCGCCCCGCCAATCATCTTGCCGAGAACAGCAGGTGGCTCACCCACCGAGCCCATCACGTTGACTACGCCCATCACCGCCACAACAATACCGAAGGCCGGCGTCGCATCGCCGAGCTTGGCGATGATGTGTGGCGCCTGATGCGCTTCGTTGTGATGCGTCTCGATCTCGACGTCCATCAGGTTCTCAAGCTCGAAAGCATTGAGATTGCCGCCGACCATCATCCGCAGATAATCGGTCAGGAATTCCATGGCGTGGTGGTCGTGCAGAAATTTGGGGTATTTCGAAAGGATCGTGCTGGTCTCGGGGTTCTCGATATCGTTTTCGATCGACATCAGACCCTCTTTGCGTACCTTGGCCAGTATCTCGAAAAGCATGGCCAACAAGTCGACGTAGAGCGCCTTGTTCTTGCCAGAGCCCTTGAATACTTTTGGCAGCGCTCCCAGGGTTGCCTTGATCGCCTTCGGCCCGTTGCCGGCGACAAACCCCCCGATGGTCAGCCCGGCAATCGCGACGTATTCAGCGGGCACCCACAACGCAGCCAGGCTGCCATGGATGGAATAGGTGCCCAATGCGGCCGCGAGAATGACAACGTAGCCAATAATCAGAAACATCTTTTTCGACTCCGCAGCGAGTGCTCAGTACCCGGGAAACATGACCCTGCCCCTGTTGGGTATCGGCACCGCCGCTGCAAACTTAAGAAACGCGGCTATACGACATCGCTCAACAAGCGGCAAAAAAAAACCGCCAGGGGAACTGGCGGCATTAACTCCTTGCAACGCAAGGAGGAGGTCAGACAGGAGAGAGAGAAACGACTACTACTTACTTCACTACCGTCATCAGACGGCAATCTTCAATAACTCTTCGGCTTCGGCAGCACGCACTGAAGCACGCTTGCCCTTGCCGGCGCGTGCCGGGATATGGCACAGACCACAGACGTAACCCTGAGTCGGGTCATAGGCATGAGCCACGAAACCGCCCGTGCATTTCGTGCAGCAGGCAAGTTGCAGCATCTTCGCGTCGAAGAAGCGCACCAGCGTCCAGGCGCGGGTCAGGCTCAGCACCTGGTCCAGATCATTGGCGACGACATGGTCGCGATACATGCGGAATGCTTTCAACGTTGCATCCAGACCATGCAGCTTGGTGTTCTTGTTGATGAAGCCGCGGAAGGACATGAACAGCGATGCATGCACATTCTGTTGCCACGGGATGAACCAGTCCGTGGAGAAAGGCAGCATGCCCTTCGGTGGCGATTCACCGCGGATTTCCTTGTACAGCTTGAGCAAGCGCTCACGCGACAAACCCGTTTCGGATTCGAGCATCTGCATGCGCGCTCCGAGTTCGATCATATCCATTGCCAGCTGTGTTTCGCGAGCATCCTGAACGAGGCTTTTCATACGCATGTCGATGTCCTCAGGCGATGTGGCCAACTGGCGTTGCAGCTGCCAGGATGGTGGCGTGGATGCGGGCAGCCTGATTGTCGCGGTCATGATTCGACAAGAGGTTGAGCAGAAGGGTGTCATCGAAACGGAACTGGCAGATCAACATGTCACCCGCCGCCATGCGCAGGATCTGACCCGGCGACAGCTTGCTGATCATGTCGGCAACATCTTCGCCTACACCCAGCTTCAACATTGCTGCTTCGCGATCCGCGTTCAGCATTTGTTGCGCCAACATGAGATAGGCGAGATTCAATTCCTTGATCTCGTGGTTGATGTTCGTTGTAGTCATTTTCGACCCCTCTGCTAATCCAGCGGCGTAAAGGTGTTACGCCATGGAGTGCATTGTTCCCCTAAGGGCAACGATATCCAATCAGGGTCAAGCGGAAAATCATGTAGCAAGGCGAGGACAACCCTTTGTAGGAGCTTGTCCTACAAGGGTTATCCCCGCCCTGTATTCGAGAAGAAAGGACGATGCTTTTCACATGTCTGACCAAACAACGACGGGAAAGCATCTGCGCTTTAGAAAAAAAGTGAAATTTCTTGCAAGCCTTTGATTTGTTTAAATTTAATGCGTTCTCGCAGGTGTCAGCTTCAAGGCAGTTTTCAGGCGCCGGCGGCGTGTGGCCGGGGCTGAGAACTGGAAACCCGGTTGCGGCCAGCCTGCTTGGCCAGGTGCAGGCCCTGCTCTGCACGTCTTACAAGCGCCTCCGTGTCGCCAATCGAATTATCACGAGAAGCCAGCCCGATACTCACCGTCAGTTTCAGGTTGAGCATGCCGGAAACGATCTGCGCGCCCTCTACGGCCTGACGCAGCCGTTCGGCACAGGCCTGCGCTGCTTCCAGCGGCGTATCGGGGCACATCACCAGGAATTCGTCGCCGCCGGTGCGCGCCACCACGTCATGCGCGCGCAGCACCTGGCGCATCGCGTCGGATATCTGCCGCAACACGGAATCGCCTACTTCATGACCGTATGCATCGTTGATCGCGCGGAAATTGTCCACGTCCATCATCACGCACGACAAGGGACGTTTGTTGCGCGTTGACGCAGCCCATTCCTGCAGCAGACGGTCCACGAAGAAGCGCCGGTTGGGGAAGCCGGTAAGCGGGTCCATCATCGCCACTTCCTGCAAGCGTCGATTGCTGACAGCCAGCTCGGCGGCAAAATGCCGTATCTCTTCGCGGTCGCGCTCGATTTCGCTGTGCAGCGTCGTCACACGCTTGCCGGCGTCCAGGCGCGCCAGCAACAGACGCGGACTGACCGGCATCGGCAGCACGTCATCTACGCCAAGACCATACACGCGCACCATGAATTCTTCATCGTTACGGTCACTCAGAATGACGACGAACATGCCACGCCCGATGCGGGTTCCGCGCACCGCTCCAACGAATTCCTCGCCACCGCTGCTCGTCAGGCGCCAGTCGACAATCATGATGTCGGGTTCATAGTCGAGCGCGTATTCCGCCGCCATGCCCACGTCGCACACGATGGCAACGTCATAGCCGGTATTGAGCAACAACTGCTTGAGCGGGGCACTCACCGCATCGTCTGCACAGGCAAGCAGAACATTCAGACAAGGTGTCGTCACGGCCGCAGCAACGGACATGTCTTCTTGCTGCGCCGATGTTGCAGCCGGATTTGTAGCCGGGTCTGCCGCCTGACTCGCAGCAACAGCCACCACATTGACCATGGCCGGCTGTGTCGCGGCCTCGACAACTGTCGGCGCAATCTCATCGGCCTGCGTCACGCGCGTCAGGTGCTCGAAAGGCGGCAGTATTTCCGCCGAAACATTCAGCAGGGAACCCCAGTCGACCCACTCGCGCGCCACATCGTCGCAGAGATCAATTGTCGTTTTCTCATCGAATGCCAGACGCGAGCTCAGTTGCAGCAGTCTGCGCATTACCGGAGGCCGCGCTGCCTCTGGCGTCAGGCAAAGCTGACCCATGGTGCGGGCAACCATCAGCGCCTCGGTGAGCGTGCGCTCGCGCGAGCCGTCGGGAAATCTGCAATCGCCCAGACTGTCGCTGTGATATGCCGCTTCCGTAAATACCCGCGGCATGCCCCAGTCGGCCAGCATTGCCGCACCGAGTTCAGCGTGATTCATGCCGAAGCGGGCTGTCTCAAGCTGTGTCAGCTCACGTTCCGGCCTGGCCTCGAACTCTCGCAGCACGCCGGCATACTCTTTCGGATACAGGGTCGCCAGGGCAAGCTCGCCAACACGGGCCAGCAATCCGAGGCAATAGGTCTCGTCAGGCGCCGCAGCGCGTTTTCTCATGCATACGGCTTGCGTCGTCACAGCAGCGACGAGGCATGCAGACCAGTATCTGGAATAGTCGAATGCCTCGCAGGCACCGGACTTGTAGTTGGTCATGAGCGAAAAGCCCAGGGCCATGGTGCGCACGGCGGGCATGCCCAGCACGGTCAAAGCGTCCTGCACCGAAGCAATCGGCCGGCGACCGTAACCGATCACGCCATTGGCTGCCTTGACCAGACGCCCAACGAAGGCCGGATCGGTACGGATGATGCGCGCCAGCTCGGCCATGGACACGTCGTCCTGCGAAGTGAGGCGCATGATGGCAAGCGCAACCCCCTTCGGCGAAGGCAGGTCGTTGGAAGCTTTGAGTTGCTCGAAACGAGCGGTATCGATTGTTGGTGTCATCGCTGGAGACATCGTTGGTGACATTTATCCAACCTGTTCCCCGCTGAGCGGGCTCTAGTGAGCGATACGCACAGGAGTTTTCCTGCGCGGGCAAGAGATCGTTTTTGAATCGAACACAACAGACCAGGAATCACCGTTAACGGCCAAGGCCGCTACGGCTTTAGTTGCGCCACTTTTGCCAACGCCGCGGCGCAGAGCGCATCGGCTAGAATTGCAAGCTCACAGAGCCCCACCAAACCGCTGAAGCACCCCATGAATTACTGCTCATGCTGCGCTGCAACTGTCACCCTGCGCGTTCCCGAAGGCGACACCGTGCCCAGGTACGTGTGCAACCAGTGCGGGACGATTCACTACATCAATCCGAAAATGGTGGTCGGCGCCCTCGCCGAATGGCAAGGCAAGATACTGCTGTGCAAGCGCGCGATCGAGCCGCGCCTGGGCATGTGGACCTTGCCGGCAGGTTTCATGGAAATGGCCGAAACGACGGCTGAAGCGGCCTTGCGCGAAACGCTCGAAGAAGCCTGCGCAACAATCGAACTGGCCGAGCTCTACACGCTTGTGAATGTGCCGCACATTGGCCAGGTTCACATGTTCTATCGCGCGCACCTGCCTGCGCCCGTCTTCGCAGCCGGTATCGAATCGCTGGAAGTCGCCCTGTTCGATGAGGCGGACATACCGTGGGACGACATCGCCTTTCGTTCGATCGCCGTAACGCTCAGGCAGTACTTTGCAGACCGGGCCAAGGGCGAATTCAAGTTCCGTACCTATGACCTGGGGCCGCGTGCTCAATTCTGAGCGAATCCGATTGTCTCAGCTAACTGGCCCAGCTATTCACTTCGATTAATTGCGCCTCGGTCATTGCCTTACTCGCCAGGCTCGAGCAGCACATCCAGCGAAAACGGATGACCGGCAAGCAGTTCCGGCACCACGAGACGCTGTGCTGCGCGCGTCACAGACGCCAGCAATACAGCATCGCCCGGCCCGGATGTATTGCGCACGCCCAGCACGCGCCCTGCTCCATCAAAGTCGCACCACAACGTCAGCTTTTGAGATATCGAATCCGGCGCCAGAAAAGACGCCAGCGACTGCGCCAATGCCAGGCGCAATGCAACCATTGCCTCTTCCACCTGACCGCTGCGCAAACCATCAACACGCAAGGTGCTGATGGTCGCACCCTGTTGTGCAGGCACGGCTGGCCGCGAATCGTCTTGCGCCAATTCTGGTCTGGTTTTTTCGGGAAGCGGTTTGGCGAGTGAAGGAGTGTCCGGCGAAGCTGGCAAGGACGAGGTCCGCGCGGACCCGGGAGGTGTTCCGGCAAGGTCGGGCGCGGCTTTTCGCAACGTTGCGTGCAAATCGGGCGTGCGCGAAACGGCCGGTATCCCTGCCGCTGTGCGTATCAGATCCAGCACGACCCAGTGCAGCAGCACCGAAGCCAGCAGGCCCCAGCCAACCAGGCGCAGCCAGCCCGGGATTAACGAGTCACGCATACTGTTGTTATCGGCAATAAGGTTGATCGACGCGGCCGGAAGCGTATAAGCTGAGGCCTGACTACGCGATCAGGAACATAACAGAAGCAAAGCAGGAAGCAGCAGCCAACCGGAAAACGGCATCGACATGCTACACACCGAACTGCGCCCGTTGCATCGCGACCGGCGCCCCATGATCCTGACACTGGACATGTATGGCCAGCCTCATCGCTGGGTCACGTGGCAGCATGCGCTCTTCTACTATGCTAAAAACCTGGTCGCATGGGATGCCGGAGAAGAATGTTTCACCTTCGTCGGTGGCCATTCACGCATCACCGGCCAGCGCTCGGCGATCACCGCCAACAGCATCATCGCCATCAAGGGCAAGGCGCTGACCGCGCGCACCCTGCATCAGACACCCCCGCTATCCAACCGCGAACTGTTCCACCGCGACCGGCAGATCTGCGGCTATTGCGGTGACGAATTCAGTACGCAGCGTCTCACCCGCGACCACATCAAACCCGTCTCGCAAGGCGGCGTCGATACCTGGATGAACGTAGTGACCGCCTGCCGCAGCTGCAACCAGCGCAAGGCCGGCCGCACGCCCGAGCAGGCGCGCATGCTGTTGCTGTTCGCACCCTATGTGCCAAACAAGGCCGAGTACCTTATCCTGTCGAACCGCCACATCCTGGCGGATCAGATGGACTTCCTCGCCCGTCACCTGCCGGCGCAGAGTCGATGGCGAAGTTGCTGAAAAACGCGTTCAACCCCGCCCAGAACACCTTGATGCTCTCCTCGCCCGACCCGCTTGCCGACCTGCTCGGCTACCTCGCTGCAACGCTCACCACCTCCGCATTCGTACCCCAAGCCTGGCTCACCTGGAAGACCCGCTCCGCAAAGGGCGTATCTCTCGGCATGTACAGCGTATTCGTCGCTGGCGTAGCCATGTGGCTGCTTTACGGCCTGAGCCTGCAGGCATGGCCCATCGTCGTAGCGAACGCCATCACGCTGACCTTGGCGAGTTTCATTCTCTTCATGAAGATCCGCTTCGGGTAAGCATGGCGGGAAAAAAGGAATCGCATTGAGTCGTCATTCCCGCGTAGTGGGGTAAGCAGGCATTTCCGCATAAGCGGAAAGCTCGCAAAGCGGGAATCTACTTTGATGGCATAGACCTCACGTAGAAGTGGATTCCCGCTTTCGCGGGAATGACAATTAGAAGTATGTAATTCCAATAAGAAGGGCCGCTCGCGCGGCCCTTCTCTTGTTCACAAAGCTACCAGCCTTACTTGCCAGCGATATCCAGCATCAGCTGATTCATGCGCTTGATGAAGGTGGCAGGGTCATCCAACGTGCCGCCTTCAGCCAGCAAGGCCTGATCGAACAGCACAGCAGCCCAATCGTCGAAGCGTGACTCTTCGCTACGCAGACGCGCGACGACCGGGTGCTCGGGGTTGATCTCGAGGATGGGCGCCGAACTCGGCACGTTCTGGCCCGCAGCTTTCAGCATGCGCGCGAGGTTCATGCCCATTTCATGATCATCGACCACCAGGCAAGCCGGGCTGTCGGTCAGGCGATGCGTTACGCGCACTTCCTTGACGCGGTCTCCCAGTACCGTCTTGATGCGTTCGAGCAGCGGTTTGAATTCTTCTGC
Organism: Rhodocyclales bacterium; assembly: GCA_028292485.1. Classification (GTDB taxonomy): domain Bacteria; phylum Pseudomonadota; class Gammaproteobacteria; order Burkholderiales; family Rhodocyclaceae; genus Viridibacterium. The sequence goes on from JAQGMG010000036.1 coordinate 14,228, forward strand.
CTGTTCGCTGACTTTCTGCTTCTCGGCTTCATCCTCGAGTTTGCCCAGATCGAGATCGCCCTTGGCCACTGATACGACCTGCTTGCCTTCGAATTCGGTGAGCTGACTGATGGCCCACTCGTCGACACGCTCGGACAGCAGCAGGACTTCGATGCCTTTCTTGCGGAACACTTCCAGATGCGGGCTGTTCCTGGCGGCGTTAAAGCTGTCTGCGGTGACGTAGTAGATCTTTTCCTGGCCTTCTTTCATGCGCGAGACATAGTCAGCCAATGACACGCTCTCTTCAGGCGTGTCGGCCTGGGTCGATGCATAGCGCATCAGGCTGGCAAGTTTTTCCTTGTTGGCATAGTCCTCGCCGAGGCCTTCCTTGAGGACCTTTCCGAACTCTTTCCAGAAGTCGGCGTACTTCTCCTTTTCGCTCGGATCTTCACTTTCGGCGAGATCCGTCAGCATGCCCAGCACGCGCTTGGTACAACCGCCACGGATGGTGTCGACGTCCTTGCTCTCCTGCAGGATTTCACGCGAGACGTTGAGCGGCAGGTCAGCCGAATCGACCACACCGCGCACGAAGCGCAGGTAATGGGGTAATAGTTTCTCGGCGTCGTCCATGATGAAGACGCGGCGCACATAGAGCTTGAGGCCGTGACGTGGATTGCGATCCCACAGGTCGAACGGTGCGTGCTTCGGCACGTACAGGAGCTGCGTGTATTCGTGACGGCCTTCAACGCGCGCATGCGACCAGGCAAGCGGCTCCTCGTAATCGTGCGAGACGTGCTTGTAGAAAGCCTTGTACTCGTCTTCCGTGATGTCGTTCTTGGAGCGCGCCCACAGCGCATTGGCCTGGTTGACGGTTTCGTCCTCGTCCTTGAGCACCTGCTCGGCCTTCTCGCTATCCCATTCTTCCTTCTGCATGACGATGGGTTGCAGGATGTGGTCGGAATACTTGCGGATGATGGTGCGCAGTTTGAAGCCCGACAACAGATCGTCTTCACCCTCGCGTAAATGCAGGACGATGTCGGTGCCACGCAGGGCCTTGGTGTAAGGCTCGACGGTGTACTCGCCGGCTTCATCACCAGCCATCGAGCATTCCCATTTGACACCCGCCTCCGCGCCATCGCCGGCACGGCGCGTCATCACGATCACCTTGTCGGCAACGATGAATGCCGAATAGAAACCCACGCCGAACTGGCCGATCAGGTTTGCATCCTTCTGCTTGTCGCCCGACAACTTGGAGAAGAAATCGCGGGTGCCCGATTTGGCGATCGTGCCGAGATGGCTGACCACGTCGTCGCGATTCATGCCAATGCCGTTGTCGGAAATGGTGATGGTCCGCGACGCCTTGTCGAACGCTACGCGAATCCTGAGTTCTGCATCGCTCTCGAAGAGCGACGGATTGTCGAGCGCCTCGAAGCGCAATTTGTCGCAGGCATCCGACGCGTTGGAGACGAGTTCGCGCAGAAAGATCTCGCGATTCGAGTACAGGGAATGAATCATGAGGTGTAGCAGCTGCTTTACCTCGGCCTGAAAGCCGCGTTTTTCGACTTGCGTTGTGGTGTCGGACATGGGATAGCTCCTTTATTCCATTAGAGGGAAGTGAGAAATCTGGGGGAAATGGGGCGAACTAAGAAAAGGAAGTCAGAAGATAAGTGGGAAGATCGACGTAATATTGGGCAGGTTTTCCCAACTTCAAGAGCTGGCGTCTACAGAGGAATTGCCGGTTACCGCAAGGCTGGAAACGTTTATCACGGGGATTCATGAACGCACCTGCACCCGCCTCAACAGTTTCGCCACGCGATACCTTTGCCTCCGGCGTATTGCGAGCTGGCGGTCTGCCAAGGCCCGTCGCCGAACCCGGACAGCGGCTCGCCCTGTTGTTCTTCGGCACTTATGCCCTGATTTTCGTCGTCATCGTGGTCAGCATATGGGCGCTGGTGGCACGTGACCGGCAACGCGAGCTGGACCGCCAGCAGACCGAACTGGTCAGCCTGGCCCGCGCGCTCGAAGAACATGTCGCCCGTACCGTGGGGCATATGGATTCGAGCCTGCAGTTTCTGGCCCGCCTGCTCGATAACGAACCGCGCATCAGCCAGCACTCCGTCGATACGCTGAGCACTTACGCACGCAACTGGCTCAAGTCCGCACCGCACGCGGCGGCCTTGTCGATTGCCGACGCACGTGGGCAGTCGCTTCTGCTGGTGCAGCAGTCCTGGCTACGCGCAGCCGCGACCTACCCGCCGGTTGCCGTGCAAGCCTGGAAAAGCATGCCTGACGCGGGCATGCGCATCGGTCTGCCGATTCAGCTTGCTACACAAGACGGCCAGGAGTGGTTCATTCCCGTTGAACAGGGCATCACCGGCGTTGGCGGCAAGCTTATCGGCATTGCCAGCGGCCTGATCAGCACGCACTATTTCGAGCAGTTCTACCGTGACATCCAGTTCGCACCGCGTGACACGATCAGCTTGCTGTCGAGCGACGGGCGCCTGCTGCTGCGATACCCCATGCGGGACGAGTTGATGGGCTCCGATCAGTCTTCGGCGCCCATCTTTGGCAGTTCCACGCAAACCCGCGATGAGGCCAGGTCGCTCGTCTTCAGCGGTGAGCAGCAGATCGAAGGTGCCGCGCACATCACGGCCTATCGTCGCCTGAGCCACTACCCGCTATTGGTGGGCATTTCACGGCCGCAGGATGTAGCCCTGTTCAACTATTTCGAAATGCGTAACCGCGTCGTCGTCGGTGGCTGCCTGCTCATCGGGCTGCTGGCGCTGACTACCTGGATCGTGTTTCACGATACCCGCCAACGCGAACTGGACCGTGCCCAGCTCAGCGAAATCAACGCCTCCCTCGAAGAGCGCGTCAGCCGCCGAACGGCCGAGCTCGAACAGTCCAATCGCGATCTGGTCGGCTTCAGTTACTCCGTTTCTCACGATCTGCGTACGCCGCTGCGCGCCATAAATGGCTTCGCGCATGCCTTGATGGAAGATGGTAGCGAGCGACTCGATGCCCAGGGGCAGGATCACCTGGCGCGCATCTGCCGCGCCAGTGTGCGCATGGGCCAGCTGATCGACGAATTGCTGAACCTTGCCAATGTTTCGCGGCGACAGCTGAACGTACAGCCAGTGCAGCTCAGTAACCTGGTCAGTGACTTGTTCGAAGAACTTCGCATTGCCGAGCCGGCACGCGTCGTCAGATTGACGCTGCAACCCGACATGCATACCGAGGGCGACGAGGCGCTGCTGCGCAATGCCCTCTCCAATCTTCTGCACAACGCCTGGAAATTCTCGAGAGAACAGACCGTCGCGGAGATCAGCATCACGGCGCAATCAACAGCCGACTGCATGAACTATGTCATTGCAGACAACGGCGTCGGCTTCGACATGGCGCATGCCAAACGATTGTTCCAGCCGTTTCAGCAGCTGCATGGTGGTCAGGGTTTCGGTGGTACGGGGATTGGCCTGGCTTCGGTGCGCCGCATCATCGAACGCCATGGCGGGCGTATCTGGGCGGAGTCGAGCCCTGGTGAAGGCTCGCGCTTCATCTTCACATTGCCGCACCGCGTCGCCGTCATGCGACGCCGCCGCAGAAGCGTTTCCGTTGATAGCTAAAGCCGCTGCAAGGCGAATGCAACAAGTCAGATGTAACGAATTTCCAGTACATCGAGCTCGCGCGGGCCTGAAGGCGTGGGCACCTTCACCGTGTCACCTTCGCGCGCCCTGAGCAGCGCAGTCGCAATTGGAGAGATCCAGCTGATACGGCCGTCCGACGCATTGGCTTCATCGACACCGACAATCTGGTATTCCCCTTCTTCGCCCGCAGCATCACTGACACGCACTGTTGCGCCGAAGAACACCTGATCAACGTTTTCCTGAGCGAGCGGATCGACGACCGTGGCAGTCTCCAGGCGCTTGATAAGAAAGCGGATGCGCCGGTCAATCTCGCGCAAGCGACGCTTGCCGTAGATGTAGTCGCCATTTTCCGAGCGATCTCCATTGGAAGCCGCCCACGATACGACCTGCACAAGCTCGGGCCGCTCCACCCGCAATAGCTGATCAAGCTCAGCCTTGAGCTGCACAAATCCCTTGCGGGTCATGTAGTTGTGCGTGCCAACAGGTAACGCCGGAGCGCTGAGCTCGTCGTCCTCTTCCTGTTCGCTTTCCTTGGTGAATGCCTTGCTCATGAGAAGTCCAGACCGAATGCGCCATTGTATCGAGTCCGGATACAGGCACTCGATATGGACAACGGCAGGCGCATGCAGTTCGCTGGCAGCCACGCTTTGGAGGCGTGGCTGTCGGAACCAAATTGCGGTTTGTCCCTATGAACTATTTCACAACGTTCCGTCTAAGCTGAACGGATTGGTTCCCGTCCGACGGAGGACTATTGCTTATTGGTAAATGGCAGGCTGCGTGAAGAGCGCTTCGAACTGGTCAAGACAGATATCCAGTTCATCGGCACCTTCGCCGTGAGTTAGCGCATCGGCAAGTTCATCACGGAATTTCTGGGCAGTAGTTCCGTAGAGAAAAACGCCTTTGGCGCGCCGTTTGTCGATGGCTTCGAGTCCATCAACCGAAGGATAGTCAACCACATACAGGATCGGGTTATTCAAGACGACCAACATGGCTTGCCCTCCTTACCGAGGTTAGGCCATTACGAAGTAATGACCTTGAATCCTACATCGGCTTCAATTTGCTTTACTTCAAGCCGTTGTTGTAAAGATATGTAACGTCTGAAGTGACATACTGATCGCACGGACCACCGAGCTTGACGGCCCGTGACAGCACCAGCAGGAGGACGAAATGACGAATGAACCAAGCAATACCAGCTTCGAGCAAGCCATGAGCCTTGAAATCCGCCTGGCTTCGCTGCGTGACGAACACCGTCAGATCAACGACACCATCAGCAGCCTGGGGCTCAGCTCATATGACGATGAACTGGTGTTGCACCGTCTGAAGAAACAGAAACTCATGGTGCGCGACCGGATCAATATCATCGAGCGCATGCTTGACCCGGTCTCGCGTGCATGAAATCTGCATTAGTTGGCACAGGCAAGTAAGCGACGAGACTATTGTTTCTTCACGACGGTTCTTCACAACGCCTCCATCAGGTGGGTCGCAATATGCGCGCCCACCCTTCCCCATAGCGCCGCGGTGCGGTCATGCCACCCATCGCCCGATGCGCGGTGACTGCCTGCAAAGCTTTTGCCCTGGCGCATAATCCACATCAACGCCCGACCTGACTTGCTCAAGTTCGGCGTTGCTTTGTCGTTTCATCGAACATTCTCCACGACTGGACTCTCGCTTGGACATGCGAATTCCCGTGCAAATTTCAGCACACCTGGCGCGCCTGAGCGTTTTCAGAAACATGCTGCCGGCAACTGGCGACAGTGTCGCGCCCGTCAGCAAGGAAATGTCTCGCTGGTTCGCAGACCTGCCCGCCGACAAGCCGCTCAAGGTGATCGACAGCCTTGCCGGGCGCGTGCTCGAGATCTCCACGCACCCCGGTTCAGCAAGCCGCAAATTCCGTCAGCTTGAACAGATCATTGGTTACACCGAACCAATGCTCAAGAGACTCGAGCAGCAACTGGATCATTGCCGGCTGCCGCTCGACTCGGCCAGCAAGCTGGCCGCGAACAGTTCCGACCACTTGCTCAAGAATCTGTCGGAAGCCTACATGCATGTCGTGCAAGCCCTTGACAAGAGCATGCTGCGACGCCGCTTGTACGGCAGGGTTTTCATCACCTCCATCCTGCGTTCTGCGCAACTCATCCATCGTCGCGCGATGGTGGCGCATCGTGCTCATACGCCTGGCTCACCACGGCGCTGGAAGCTGTTCAGGAAATTGCTGGCCATGGCAAGCAAGCATGGTCTGGCACAGCGGGTCTCGGAATCGCGCGGGCCCGACACGCTTGAGCAAGTCATCGTGCGCGACTGCCTGATGAGCCTGTGCGATCCGGTGAACCTGGATTCCTCCGAGCTGGGCCGCGTGCGCTTTTACGTCGAGCGCTTCGGGCACCTCGCACGACTCACCAGCGACTTGCCGCCAACTGCCGATCTTGGCCCGGGGCTGTTTGTTTTCAGTGACTCGCCGCGCGGACCGACACAGCTCAAGACAGACCAGACACTCGAGGAGAAAGAATATCTCCTCGACTGCCGACCCTTGATTGCACGCGCCACGCAGCAGCTCTCGGGCCTGCGTCAGGGGCTGCACGCAACGAAACTCGGCCTGCCCATGGTGGCCAACGAAGCTTCCTACGCATTCATGCTGTCACGCTGCACCGAACAATGGTCGGAGGCGAAATCGCGTCGGCATATCCGTCAGGACTATCAACCCCTGGCCGAGCTGGTCAGCGGTTTCGATCCGATACGCAACTTCCTGACCAGCGCAGCCTTTCGCCGGCGTCAGTCGGACAAACTCGAAGGTGTCGGCAAAGGCCTGTCGGTGACGAGCGAATGGCGCATCCTCGATCAAAGCCGCTCCGGTTTCGGCTTGCGTCAGGCTAGCGAACATACGCGCCCCGTTTCGGTCGGAGAAGTTGTCGCCATGCGCCCGCTGGAGCGATCCAATGTGCATATCTGTATCGTCCGGCGCGTGCGCAGCCTCGACGACAAGGATTGCGAACTTGGCCTTGAACGACTCAGCGGCAGCGGCATGCCGACTTCCGTCGACAAGACCCTGCGGGACGGCCATACCCAAGGCGTGCCTGTCCTGTTCCTGCCACGCGTGCAGTGTTTCGATGGCGGGCCCGGTTTGCTGGCGCCAGTTGGCGATGTGACAACGGGCATGTCCTTGCTGATTCCGCAGCAGGACGGTGATGTGCGTTTCGAAGTCGCCGGCACCAGCGAGCGGCTCGCTTCGTGCGAATTGATTCAACTACGACGCGTCTGAGCTTACACTTGCAGCTCTGACGAATTTGTCGTTTTTCTATCGTTTTCACACACGGCGAACCGCGTATGCACGTTGCACAGGAACTGGTTGCGAGTCTGGACAAGCTGGCTAGCTTGCCCAGCGTCTATTACCGCGTGCGGCAGGCTCTCGACGAGCCCGATGTTTCGCTCAACACGCTTTCCGACCTTATCGGCAGCGACCCGGCGCTGAGCGCCGCGCTGCTGCGTCTTGCAAACAGCGCCTTCTACGGCTTCCCGCGTCGCATTGAAACGGTCAGCCGGGCAATCAGCCTGGCCGGACTGGAGCAAGTCGGCGACGTGATACTTGCCAGCTCCATTGCCGCGACCTTTGGCGGTATCCGCCCGCAGCGCATGGACATGTCGCGTTTCTGGCGCAGTTCGGTGCGTTGCGCGTTGCTGTGCCGCAGCATCGCCCAGGCGCGAGGCGCGGGCGACACTGAGCGCCATTTCCTGCTGGGCCTGCTCGCTGACATGGGTCACCTGGTCATGTATCACGCGATTCCCGACCTTTCCGACCTGGTCATGGAAACTGCTGGTCAGACACTCGAAGCGCTGGCATTGCGCGAGCGCGAAGTAATCGGCTGCGATTTTGCCGAAGTGGGCGCAGCGCTGGCCTCAAGCTGGCGCATGCCGGTCAGCATTGGCGCCACGGTCGGCGAGCAATTGCATCCGGAACAAGCCGGTGAATACGCACCCGCTGCCGCAGTATTGAACATCGTCAGGCGCATCGACGAAATGTGCGAGGCTGGCTCCTCGCTTGACGACACCATTGCCAGCCTGCCAGAGCCAATTCTGGTACTCGGCAACATCGACGTGGCCGAGTTGCCATCGCTGATCTGCGATTGCGAGGCCCAGCTTCACGAGATGCTGGAGTCACTGGGCGTCTCCGCCAGCTGATACCTTTTGCGGCATTGCCCGGCGCCTCACTGGCAGCCTGGCGTTTCGATCCAGATCAAGGATTGCGCTTCTCAAAGCGCTAAGATCGGCGCTATTCTGGGCAGGAATCTTGCCGCTCAATACTTGTCAAATCCGTCAAATCAGGGGTACCGCCCTGCCCCACGGATAAGGCCTCCTGACTACACAGCATCCCTTCCAGACCGTCGTTTCTAGATCCAAGCACTTCTCCCGAGGCACAGACATGAGCAAGAAGCTGCATCCCGACGCCACAATTGCCGCCCTCGCCGACCAGGAAATCTCCGCTGAAGTACTGGTAGAGAAGTACGCCAAAGGCACAGAAACCAGTGCCCGTGAAGTGCGCAGCCGCGTAGCGCGTGCGCTCGCCGCGGTCGAAGCCGAAGATCGCCGCGCCCACTGGGAAGAGCGTTTTCTCTCGGCTCAGGAGCAAGGCTTCATCCCCGCAGGGCGCATCAATTCCGCCGCGGGTACGGCCCTTACCGCGACCTTGATCAACTGCTTCGTGCAACCGGTCGGCGACTCGGTCACCGAGGAAGCCGACGGTCGTCCCGGCATCTACACCGCGCTATCGCATGCTGCGGAAACCATGCGACGTGGCGGCGGCGTCGGTTACGACTTCTCCAGCATCCGCCCGATGGGGGCGCTGGTGCGGGGCACGCAGTCGCGCGCCAGCGGCCCGGTATCGTACATGCGTGTTTTCGACCGCTCCTGCGAGACGGTGGAGTCGGCCGGTGCACGTCGCGGCGCGCAGATGGGCGTGCTGCGTTGCGATCACCCGGACATCGAGAACTTCATTCACGCCAAGGATGAAGGCGACCTATCCAATTTCAATATTTCCGTCGGCGTGACCGATGTGTTCATGAAAGCCGTTGAAGCCAACGGTGACGTCGAACTCGCGCACCGCGCCGAGCCCACAGCTGACATCAAGGAAAGCGGCGCCTGGCAGCGCGAGGACGGCTGGTGGGTGTATCGCAAGATACCGGCGCGCGAACTGTGGGACCAGATCATGCGTTCGACATACGATCACGCTGAGCCGGGCATCCTCTTCCTCGACCGCATCAACCGCGACAACAATCTGAGCTATTGCGAGACGATCGAAGCGACCAATCCCTGCGCCGAGCAACCGCTGCCACCCTATGGTTGCTGCTGCCTGGGCTCGATCAATCTGACCACCTTCGTCCTCGATCCCTTTACGGATACGGCTCGCTTCGACGAAGCAGCCTTCGGCAAGGTCGTCGAGACATCGACACGCATGCTCGACAACGTGCTCGATGCAACACACTGGCCGCTGCCACAGCAACAACAGGAAGCCGCCAGCAAGCGCCGCATCGGCCTTGGCTTCACCGGCCTGGGCGATGCACTCATCATGCTCGGCCTGCGCTACGACACACCCGCTGCGCGCGCCAAGGCGAGCGAAATCAGCATCATCATGCGCGACCGCGCCTACCTGGCGTCGGTCGAGCTCGCGCGCGAGCGCGGAGCCTTCCCGCTGTTCAACGCCGATATGTATCTGTCAGGCGGCAACTTCGCCTCGCGCTTGCCGAGCGAAATAAAGGAGCAGATCCGCAAGCACGGCATTCGCAACTCGCACCTGTTGTCGATCGCCCCGACCGGCACCATCTCGCTGGCATTTGCCGACAATGCCTCGAACGGCATCGAACCGCCGTTCTCCTGGACCTATACGCGCAAAAAGCGCATGGCCGATGGCACGCACAAACTCTACGCCGTAGAGGACTACGCCTGGCGTCTGTATCGTCACCTTGGCGGCGACATGGAAAACCTGCCTGACTCGTTCGTCACGGCGCTGGAAATCTCGGCGCAGGCTCACAAGGAGATGGTCGCCGCTGTCGCACCGTATGTTGACACCAGCATATCGAAGACGGTGAACGTGCCTGAGGACTATCCCTACGGCGAATTCGAAGGGCTCTATCTCTCCGCATGGAAAGCCGGCCTCAAGGGACTTGCCACTTACCGGCCCAACAAGGTGCTCGGCTCGGTGCTGTCTGTCGATTCCCCGCAAGCCAAAGAAGAAATGCGTTCGCCCAATGACGTCGTGCTGAACGACCCGAACCGTCGCCTGTCGATTCCCTCGCTGCCCGCTCCAGTGCTTGCCAGCCTGCGCTGGCCTGGCAGGCCGGAGCTGCCGGACGGCAATACCTCCTGGACTTACATGCTGGACAGCCCGCAGGGCTCGTTCGCCATCTTTGTCGGCCATGTTGACGCGAGCGATGACGGGCAGATACGCGACACCTTCCCGTTCGAAGTCTGGGTCAATGGCGCCGACCAGCCGCGCGGCCTTGGCGCACTTGCCAAGACGCTATCGATGGACATGCGCGCCAATGATCGCGCCTGGCTCAAGCTCAAGCTTGATGCACTCGCCTCCACCGTGGGTGAATCGGGGTTCGACCTTCCTTTCCCTCCGCATGGCGAACAACGCCGCGTGCCGGGTGTGGTCTCCGCATTCGCGCAGATCGTCCGTTACCGTTGCGAAAAACTGGGAGCGTTCGAGACCACCGGCCCGACACCGGTGCAAGACGCGGTGTTTAGTGTGCAGGAGCCAAAAACGGGCACGGATGGCACACTGTCCTGGACCGTGGACATCATTAATCCGGCCACCGGCGAAGACTTCGTGCTTGGCCTCAAGGAAATATCACTGCCCGACGGCATGACCCGTCCCTATTCCATGTGGTTATCGGGCAACTATCCGCGCGCGCTCGACGGCCTCGCCCGCTTGCTCTCTCTAGACATGCGTGTACTCGACCCGGCCTGGATCGGCATGAAACTGCGCAAGCTGCTCAACTACCCCGAGCCGCTCGGTGACTTCATGGCCTTCGTACCCGGCACGCGCCGCCAACAGAACTGGCCCTCGACCGTCGCCTATGTTGCGCGTCTCATGATCCATCGTTACGCGATGCTCGGTGTGCTCGACGAACAAGGCTATCCGATGCGCGAAATGGGTATCCTCGAAACACCGCGTGACGACAACACCCAGAAGCTGATGCTGGGGACACGCTGCAATGAGTGCGGCAATGACTCCGTCATCCGCAAGGATGGTTGCGATTTCTGCACGGCCTGTGGGGCGGTGGGGAGTTGCGGCTAAGCGGCAGCCGCATGTAGGGAGGGGCAAAATGTAGGGAGGGGCAAAAGCCCGTATTTTGAGGGCATAAATCGTGAACTTAGGGGGCATAAGGAAACCCCATAAATTCGCATGGCATCGAAAATTGGCGTTTTCGAGATCGGATCACCTTTGATCGACCCCATCCTGGAGACCTCATTTTTTATCATCGTGCAGCAGAGGAACTGCTGTGTTCTCCGATTCGAACGCGACATCATCCCAATAGACAAAGGCGCGCAAACAGCCCAGAGCCTAAAACGATGTTGGCCCTTAACGGTGCGCGATAATTGGAAGGCCGGTGGCGAACTGCTATGCCGGAATCTCGGCGACCATCGGGCCGTCGGCGCCAATAGCAGAGAACCTATAAAACTTGGCAGCATCGCCCAAGTGGCGGAATTTCTGGCGCGCTAACTGCAACATCTTTTCGTCACATGTGGAAATTACGAATTGCTTGCAGCCATCTGGTGAGCCCTGCAGACCGGAGAGAAGGTCCAGCAATGCATACGTGTTGAGGTCGTCGAAGTGTGTCACGGGGTCGTCCATCATGATGGAGGAGAACCCGGACCAAGTCTGCGAGCTACACGCCGTCAAGAACAATCCCAATACCAAGGTCTGTACCTGAGATTGACTGAAGTAGTCGGTCGGCCGCAGCTCCTCGTTGTTCCTGTTTACGTGAATGGCAATCGAAGAGCCTTTACTTGAGACCTCAATATCGCCGAAGCCGTACACAGGGCGCAATCTTCGCTGAATAGTCGCGGTGCGCGGCCCGTACTCTTTGGTGAAGTGCCCGGTCGCCGCTGCTTGTTGGCTTCCGAGCAACTTATGTACGCCCTCGAAATACCTGATCCATGGGGCGAGCAGATCGGCACGCCCTTGAGCACTGACCGCAATCTGCTGTCCATCCATGATGCGTTTGCGGATGCTCTCAAATGCTGCTGAAGTAGCTGCAGCATCAAAGGCAATCTCAAGCTCCGCCACCCTGTTGTTCAGGGCATTGGCGGCTTCGTGGCGCGCTACAGCCGCTGCAATACCCATCAGGATTTCGTCGGCGGATACATCGGGCGCCAACCCCGCTGCCGACAACGAAGCAGAGAGCACTTGAAGTGGCTAAACGATGAATTGGATGAGGAGAATAAGTCACTCGCAACGAGACATCCACAGGCCTCCTTGGCAACACTATCTGGTACTGCGCACGGTCAAGTCGTGTCGTCACTTCGTCCCATGGCGGCGACCGCTTTAAATGACGTTGTTTTGGTCGCCAGTTCAGGCACCAAACCATCCAGTCCGGACACTTGGAAAGAAAGGGAATCGAAAGCAATCGAACACGTCTTGTATACATTTGCGATGTTTTGAAAGTATCAGCCTTCCGCTCGACCTACTCTTCAGTTTCGTTTAAAGCCATGTCTAGTGTCCTGAAAATTCGCGCATTCCCTTTGGCATAACAGTCAATTAGAAAGTATCCAAAGAAAAGTGCAAACGCATACAAAACGATCTGACTGATATCCATTGGCTTAGTCGGAGTCGAATATTTCTCTGCCGTTTGCAACGTATGGTTAAACAAAAACACAAAACCACCCCATGACAAAGTGAGAATCGCATTGAGCTTCAGTACTCTGCTCTTCACACGATCTTCAATAATCTTCAAATTTGCCTGTACCGCGTTAAGCCGACTCCTGCTCTCGATCTCATATTCATCCAAGACTTTGAAAAGCCGAACGGCCGCTTTTTGCTGAAGTGGATAGACCGCGAACGTTGAAGGAGTAGTGAAGAGAGTCCATACCAAGGCTGCAACAAGGGCAAAGTAACCAAGAGTGGCTTGAGTAGTTGCCGCATTAGCATCTACCGGAACAAATTTGGCCGCCACAGCGTATAGAAAGATCATCGCGGCCGACACGAATACCCAACGCAGGACTGTCTTCATAGTGACGTCTGCGCCAAGGATGATCACCTTTGGTGGATGTGCGATATGGCGCCACGCATTGTCAAGAAGCGAAAACTCAAGGCGCTTTTCACCAAAGACGACGTTTTCCGCAGTCTTGATGAGCTCAACAGTTGCGGTGTGGATCGTAGGTAGAATTTTCACAGGGTCAGTTCTGACGCTGTCTTCGTTAGATCGCTTGATAAGATGCATTGAGTTCCCAGTACAAGAGCATGATCCGTGAAGCATTACTCACCGAACGAATAGTTTATCGACTGCCCTTGTCAACATACCCGTATGGGCAACCTTTTGAACTACCCGATGCGGATAGATTGATGGCTTCGTCCCATATTGCATCAAGCCTATAGCACAAGGACTAAAAAAGATCGGGATATGTCCATGCTCAAGCGCCTGAGCGGTCGGCCCGCGTAGTTCGCAGCCCTCCTGAAGACAGAAAGGGCCCGGTCGAATTGAGGCGGTTACGGACACGACTGCCATTGCGGCTTTCAGTTAGCTCTATCCGCATACGTCTTTATCATGCGATCCCATAGCTTTGCGGCTGATCCGCACTAGTGGGTGGTATCAACAAAAACCGCGAGAGCTCACATCACGCGCCAGGTGCTTACCGAGAGTTCACCGAAGGCCCAACTTTGTCTGAAAGTCGGATTGTCGAGGATGATATAAATGAGACTACTTGCAGGTGAAAACTTCATTCGGGCAGATGTTCGCCGAGAATTGCGCGAAAGACTTTTGCGGTACTTGCCCGTCCCGACGAACATCTCCCTATTGTCAAGACATGGCGCCACAGTCATTTCCGACCTGGACATGTTGCGCCTGTTGAACGCAGTAACTTTTACTTGGCCCAGCGAGCTTGAAACTGCAAAAGTCTCTTGGAATAGCAGCCGAGACACCGAGGCCCCTTCCTTTGAAGATCTGATCACCCGAGGAATATTGGTGGTCTCTTGGGGAAGAATCTCGCGTAAGCCAATTCGATGGCGGAGCAGATTCTCGGATTCTCTCGAGAGTGACTCTGCACTGAAGCGATTTTTTAACTCACTTTACGTCAGATCCGCAACCATTGACTTAGAGAAACTCACGGGCAATCTGAGAGACCTAGGCGAGGAGCTAAACAATGAGAGTGTTCATTTCAATGGCATAACATGCCCGAACCCAACGTGGGTTGCTGCTCAGCTGCTACAAGACTCTCCCGTGGGCACAATTGACGACGTAGGGGTTTTGGATGAGGCATTGCAGCATTGGCTAGACCTTTATCTGCTCCTTGGGGTACCGCAATTTCACGCCAGCAACAACCTCGTTGAACATGTCGCAAACCGACTTCTGGCGTGGGCGGAGCAAAAGTTAGCAGAGGATGTTTCGTTGAGAGGCTGGAAGGACGAGCGAGACTTTCAGGTTGCTGTGACAGCCGTAGATGATGTCTCCGTGGAGAACGCTGAACGCTACGTCCCGCCGCTTCCAGAAGGGTTATTCGCACGCGCCTTATGGTTAGAAGAACCCTCCGTAGATTTGTTTATGGAGGGTGCATTCGACACGCACATGCGGCTCAATGCGTTGGCAATGTTGGTGTTACAAGAAATTCGTTTGAGCGAGGGTGGCCCCGCGCTAAATCCTCTCGCGGGTCGAATATTTGATCTTGCCGTTGAAAGGCCACTACTACTTTATTGGCTTATGCTCGAGGCCAACTCCCATCCGGCTTTGCTTGCAGATGGCTTGCTGTCGGTGAACCTAGCCCCAATCGCAACAAAAACCATTGTTGATTGGGGTGTAGCAGGGGTGAGCAATGAGCGCGGCCTCTACGCGTTCCAAGATCAGACGACGCAAGGCTATGTCGTGGAGGACGCAGTAGCAGTGCTGGCATATCACTGTTCGCGGGAGGGCGTGTGTGCCGCCCAGTTGGCTGACCTGCTTGTTTATTGTCATAGAACGGGAAATGGGCGCCGTGGCAGCGTGGAGCACCAGAAGCAAACGCTGCGCCGTCTCCTTAACGAGCTACTCAAGAATTCCTCGGCTCCGCTCCGGGAACAGGTAATCGCAGCGCTCGTATCTTTGCTTCAGCGTGGGCGGATATTCAATGCGGAATTTACTGCACTACTAGAGTTTTCCTACGAAAACTCCTCAATTACGGACGAGAACAAAGCCGTTATCGTACAAAAATATGTCACGTGCATCTGTGAGTTGCCATCTGACTTGAAGACATCACAGCTGACGCCAAGAATGGCCGCAACTCTGGTAAAAATGGCGTGCGAGATCAGCCCGCATGATCGTCAGCAATTTCTCTCTCCTTTGGACCTCAAGGGGTTGCTAAACGATAATGCCCGATTCAGTGATCGTGTCCAACAAGAGCTCCAGGTCGCTAGAGCGCTGCGTACCCACGTTAGAACGCTCTCGAGGGCCGTTGCTGCTTGGCAAGGAGATGTCCCTGATGATCTGGCGGAGGCATTAGCTCAGGCGATTGCCGCTGCAAGCTGCAATCATTTTGAAAAAGGAAAGGTTGCGGCACTTTCGGGAAAGTATGAGGCACGGGGGGTTTTTGCAGACGGGGACGCTCGCATGGCTCAAGACATCGGACACGCATGGGAAATGCTATCCGAAGCGCAGGCAGAACTCCTCTTGAAAGCCGTGAGCCGTTCTGATGAGCCAAGCTTCCTTGCAGGATTGGCCGTTGAGTTGCCACAGTTCCCACGTGGGGCAATCCACAAGCGTCTGAAGGAGCTAGCGCCAGAGGATGTCGGGGGCATTTGGACATGGCCAGAGCTTTCATTGCGGAACGATACACTGCTTGCCGCGGGTATGTCAGACGTTGTAACTGAGTACCTTAGGGATGATGAGAAAAGGCATCCTAAGGTTACGCCTGAGCACGCTGTCATGCGCTTCAATACTTGGTTGAGGGTGCTGCTGCTTCAGGAGCGGTGGGATGAAGTATTGAGCATCGAGATACCGACCGATTTGCCGACAGTTCAAGCGCAGCGCGCGAGGGATCTCTTGAACTTCCAACGGGCCTCAGCAGAGATGTTGCGTCCAAATGGCAATCTGCAGAAAGCCGAGTCAATTCTTGAGCATTTAGTACGCAGCGATCCCACTACCGGAGCTTATGTAATCAACCTTTTCGCCACCAGGATGAAGCTCCTGTTGGGAGACACACCTCTTCAAAGAATTGAGCCTTCCCAGAGGGACATTGCCGCCCAACTGTTGAACGAGTTTGGTGACGTACTCGCGCACAATGCCTTCCTCACTGATTCCGACAAGAAAGCTCTGAAAGCGAATCGATCGCTGTTGCTATTAGTTCTCGGCCGGCCCGATGAAGCTTTGCTAGGACTCGAGGAACTGCGCCAAGGCCGAGACGATCCGAAACTAGAACTGTACGCAGCGCTCTGTATATTCGAGCTTGGGCGTCGCAATGAGGCAATTGGCATTCTTGATCAAGCTCTCGCGCGCCATGGCCCCCTTCCCTTTCTTACTGAAACGCGGACGCAGTTCGAAGCAGAGCTGCCTGCTGTTTACGTCCCATTCGTTGTCAACACCGCAGACGATAAAGAGGCCGTAAAGGCAGCCTTGTCGAGACTCAAGTGGCTTGACCCTGTTGCCCAAGCAGAGGTGCTCCTGTCCAGCCCCAAGTCTATTGACGATTTCCTGATAGATCACTTTCGAGGAGCCGCAGCAAGTCTAGAGGCATTGGCGCCGATGCTGCGCAGCCCTAATGAAGACGACAAGAAACTCGAAGATGATCTTTCATGCGCAGTTAGGGAAATAATCAACGCCCGACTGCATTTGCTCGGTTGGGTAGCGAGCGATCAAAGCAAAGGTGGCCACACTGCCAAAGGAGTCACCGGAGGTCATGGTGGAGTAGCGGAACGCGACTTGGTCCTGCGAGGTGGAGGCATGCTCTTGTCCTCATTCGAGGCGTTGATTTGCACCAGCGTCAATAGAACAACCTTGAAAAGTCACTTCACAAAACTTTTCGCTTCTGCCAGCTGCCGAGTGCTTTTCCACGTGACGTATTCATTTACGACGAAGGTCTCGGAGATCCTAAGCTATATGGAGGGGGTTGCTAGGAATGAGGCTCCGACTGACTTTGTCTTTGAACAGCTGCAAAATTTGAGTGAGGAATTGAATCAGCCTCGAGGCTTCACCGTTACGTACGCGTGCGACGGGAGACACACGAAGGTTGTCATCATAGTTGTCGACCTCTGCCAGATTCACGCACGCAATGCGGTGGGCGCTCCAGTGTCATCTTAATGTTGCCACTGGAATAATATGTACGTCTCATAGCACTCAAAAAAACTGACAATGAAGCAATTTGCCCCACTTGAGCCCGCCACGTTGGGCAATCTCTCTGCCACAGAGGCTGTCGAGTACTTTCGGCGGTTACTTCTATGTGAAGCACGTCATGCAGAGGTTCGGCCGGACGCGATCACAATCTCGTGTCAGATCTACGTGTCTGATGGAGGGATAGATGCTGAGGTACTACACGATGGCGACTTTCCCCCAGATAGCTTTCTGCAATCAGGCCTCACCGGCTTTCAGCTCAAGACCGGCGCTTCCTTCAAACCTTGGCAGAACAGCTCCCTTGAGAAAGAACTGGTCTTCAAGTCTGGAGAGCTAGCTTCCGAAGTCAAACGAACACTGGAAGCCAATGGGCGCTACGTGGTTGCTTGCTTCGGCACAGACTTCACACCGGCGCAGCGCGAAGAGTCTCGAAACGCTATTGCGGCTCTCTTTGCTAGGTTTGGTTTTCAGGATACGTTGTCTCGCATTGAGGTCCTCGGGCAGGGGCAACTTGCGGGCTACTTTGATCGCTATTCATCTCTCCGCCTTTCTCTGACGGGCGGCAGCGACGAAGGATTTCTGCCTTTTATTGAATGGTCTCGTCATGCGCATATGGCGAACCAAATGGCCTTTTCAGAGGCTCAACAACAACTTGTTCAGCAACTCCAAGCTGCACTACGCGGTGACACAAAGCACCTGAGAATTTTGGGAGAGCCGGGGATTGGCAAGACCCGCCTAGTCTTGGAGGCAGTTCGGGCGGATGATCTCTCTTCAGTCGTTGTCTACGTTCCGCAGGGAGAGCGTTTCGGCCAATCCTTATTTTTTCGTCAGCTGCTGCGAAACTCCCCCGCCTTTCCGATGATCCTTGTGATCGACGAATTGTCGGAACGGGAGATGAACGAGTTATGGGGGCATCTGAAACAACGCACAGGCAAACTGAAGCTGGTATCTATCGATCACGGTCCAAACCGTTCCAGAGATACGGACATCACATGCTTGAGTGCTCCACGGCTACCTGATGAAACCGTCAAGGCCATTCTGATTGGCCACGTTGGCGAAACAAACGATATTGATCGGTGGGTGGGGGTTTGCGACGGGTCGCCGCGTGTTGCGCAGGCCGTGGGGGAAAATCTTGCGGCAAATCCCGAAGACATATTGCGTCCGCCCGCCACGGTCCCCTTTTGGGACCGTTTTTTGTTTGGCTATTCCAAACACGAAAGTGCGGAAACGCGCCAAGTAGCTACGCTGATGCGGCTCGTGGCTCTATTCTCGAGATTCGGATTCGAAGAGCCCGTCAGCGAAGAGGCTCGATATGTCGCGTCGCTCGTGACACAGGCCGATCCTTCTATCACTTGGCCCCGTTTTCAGGAAATCATTCAAGCTCTTCGGGAACGCCGTGTCATTCAAGGCTCGCGAACGCTCTTCATTGTTCCCTGGGCACTTCATATCTATCTGTGGCGTGAATACTGGAAGTTTTACGGCCGTGGTTTCGACTTTGTTTCAATGCTTGACGGCATGCCGGAGTCATTGCAAGGCTGGTTTCTCCAAATGTTCAGGTATGCGCATGACTCTGATGCCGCAACGATCGTCAAAAAATTACTTCTTGCGGATGGCATTTTTTCTGATCGTGCTTTTCTCATTTCAAAAAAGGGTGCCGCGTTCCTTGCGGCCCTGACTGAAGCTGATCCAAGTAGCAGCCTGACGCTGCTTGAACAGACTATCGGCGGATGGAACCATGACGAACTATTGGCTATCGACGATACACGCCAAGAGTTTGTTCGAATCGTTGAGATGATTGCGGTATGGCAACCAACTGCAGTTCGCGCGATTAATCTGCTCAGTCATCTCGCGATAGCAGAGAACTCGACATATTCAAACAACGCTACGGGAACACTCTTAGGGCTATTTCGAATCGGCCCGGAATGGGCGGTGACGGAAGCGTCGCCATCGGAAAGGCTGCCCGCTCTTGAAGCGATGCTACGGTCTCCCATGCCAGAGCTCCGTCTCTTAGGATTGAAGGTTGCCGAGTCAAGCTTGCGGCTCCGAGGGGGCATGCGGATCATAGGAGCCGAACATCAAGGCCTCAAGGAACGGGCGAAGCTCTGGTGGCCGCAAACACAAAGCGACTGGTGCATGGAGCTGGAACGGTATTGGGATTGCGTTGCAGTCGAAACCAGAAGTTGGGTCGATGAATTGCGCACCGAGGCTAACGCAACAATTCTTTCGATCCTCGGAGACATTCTTCAAATCCCTCAGTTTGAAGATTCCGCCTTTGGTGTTCTTCAATCCATCGTCGCAGACCCCTGCACCGACTCACACAAAGTAAATCATTTTTTCGCAGAACAAGGTCGGGATAGAAATGAGCACGGGAGCTCCGTCCGCCTCCGGCTGCGGAAAATCGCTGGGAGGCTGGCTAGGAAGGATTTGGAAAGCCGGTTCCAGCGCTATGTTCTCGATGCTACTTGGCCAGAGTGGGACAGTCATGAGCCTAACGCAACTGAACGACCAGACTTACGAGCCAGGAAACTCGTTAGAGCGCTAGCAAAACGTGTTGCGGGGGACAGTGAGTCATTTAATAAACTTCTTCCGTTACTCGTATCCGGCCACTCAGCGGTAGCGTCGCTGCCTCATTTTGGCGAGGTGTTGGCACTGTATGACGGCGACTTCAGTTTGTTGGCGACACTCACAACTGCCCCTTTTAAGCCGGAACGGACTCAATGTTTCGGTGGCTACATGCTCAAACTGAAAGAGCTCAATCCCGAAAAATGGAAGCAAGTTCTATTGCAACTATTGTCACGTAAAGAGACCGCGCCCCTTGGCTCCTCACTCATATGGCATTCAGGTTTTGACGAAAATATATTTTCCGAATGGGTTTCTACATATGAAAGCGGTTGGATAGAGGTAAGTTCGTTCAGATGCTTGTGCTACGGAATGACTTGGCAGGGAATATCGAAAGAGCAACTCGTCGGCTTTCTAAGAAAACTGAATGAACGTCCTGACCGAGAATGCGCATCCATTCTCGTAAACCTACTGGATCAACTTCTCAATGACGCCCCTTGGGAGGTTGAAACACAGTTCGTGCTTCGAGTCGTGATTGCTCCGGGTAACTTCACTGAGCAGACAGACACATCGCACGGCTATCACTGGGGCCGGGTTTGCCGAAAGCTAGTTAAGGCAGATCCGGCTACTGCACCCATACTGCTCGATGCAATTCTTGGTGCTATGCAAAGCAACTACAGCCTCAGCTACGATCATGATGTCGGCCCCATAGCTCAAGCCCTTTGCGAGGCATGCCCTGCGCCGGCTTGGGAGGTTGTGACCAAACACCTATTGAGCATCACGCCAAAATGGCGAGGCGATATCTTACATTGGCTAAAAGGAAACTTGGGGTGGTTTGGGAGAGCCATAACAAAGCCCCCAATTGCAGAATTCCCTTTGGAAGAAGTACTTGCATGGACTTCAGCAGATCCCGCTTTCCGGGCTCCAATGGTCGCTCATGCAGCAGCACCATCTCTTGACGACGAAATGGGTGGCGCATTAACAAGGGCTTTGCTCGCCCGATACGTGGACGAGCGTGGTGTTGTCTCGGGCATTACCGCCAACTTTCACTCGGGCGGTTGGTCTGGTCCTGAAAGCGAGTACTTAAGAAAAAAGCGAAATCAGTTCCGCGCTTGGCTAAGCAAGGACTTCGAGCCGAATGTCTGCACTTGGATTGAAAACGAGATCTCTTATTTGGACAAAAACATCGAGGCCGCTGAAATCAAGGAGGAGCGTGAATCGTGGAATAGACCCAACTAGCAGGTCAGCCCCGAGTCACAAATATGCCATTTCAGTACCTTTCACATTTGCGCTAGACGCCGAAGAGCGACCTCAGCGCAGTAATGATGTTTGAAAAATTCGAACCAATAGCGGTTTCCTTTTCCAACCTCTCAAGCTTGCCAATGGCTAAAGCGTCTGCAGCATACTGAATATTCAAGGTGTTGATATGCATGCTAGGAGTGGCGCCAGGAGTGTGGATTGGTCATTGCTGCCTTTCTCTGCAGCTGACTCAATATCCGAATAACGAGCCTTCGATACTAGGAATGCTTCATGAGGGACAAGCTCATAGGCAGCCTCGCCTCCAAGCGAAAAAATACGGCGCATTCGCTTGAGTTCAGAATCGATACGAATCGCGATGGAAGCGTAAGTCGTGTGATCTATACACTCTTTTTTTACAATAATTCGCCAGTTGTGAAGATCAACTGGGTATCAAATGGGTACAGCATGTCCAGCCCCAAGAAACGCAAGCGTTCGAGTGCCTTCGGCCCCAACGCAATTGCACATGCATGAACCTCCAGTGCAAGTTCGCATAACTCCGGGGGTCCAAAGTCTGTGAATGGGGTATCGTTCCGACTCAGAGGATAGTGCTCCAGTAGCAAGCGAAAGTAATTGTCATGCGCAGCTTGAAAAGCATCAAGAATTGAGGACCTGTCCATAGATAGTAACTAGCGTGGGGAATTGAACGACTGTAACCCTGCACAGAGGCCCTGTCTGTAGTTTTTAATGGAGATATTCCGTGTCAATTTCTTGGGGAAACCGCGTCATCGCTGATACGACATTTAAAGGTCTGCACGGCCGACAAGTTGTTGGTGAATATGGCGGGAGATTTTCCATTGGTTTCGAGGTCAAGAACTGGACCGAAGACGGCCCTTTACCGCATGTCGCTCTTTCCCACGCACCAGTGACGCTTTCATCAGGCTTACAAACCCTTGTTGGATTTGCTGTTCCTGAATGTGTTTGTCCTTTTAATGCCGGGGCCCACTCCTACTCGACAGCCGCGCTGTTCGACCTAGTCTTAACCCAGCGCACAATTGAAGGGATTGAAGTCATGCGTGGTGGTGGAGATATTTCTCTGTCGCTCAAGATCCAAGGCCTGATATCACGTGCGGAAGCTGTTCAGCAAATTCGCGATGAAGTGACATGCACAATAGGCCAATCAGATTGGCTTCGGTTTCTTAACGAGTGCGGCTACGGCCGATCAATGCTTTTTGAGATCCCTCTACCTTCCAAGTTAGACGCTGCTCCATCAACAACACAAGAAGCTCTTCTACGAGCGCGTGAGCAGTTCCTACAAGGTCACTACCAAGAGTCTATAGGGACTTGTCGTCGTGTACTTGAATCGCTGACCCATGAACTTGACCAGAGCAGCGAACTAGAAACAGTTAAGAGAGCCTCGCGGGAGGAACGCCAGTCCATGAGCATAACGGGTCGCGAACTTGCAATGCGACTGGCGGCAATTAACTATTCACATCCGGCTCATCACGCGGATCATCGGGGTTCCGACACGTCATTTGATCGATTGGATGCTTCCATGCTCCTTGGAGTGACGGCATCACTTGCCGCCACCGCGCTAAGCAGACATCGATCAGCCAATAGGTCTAATGGATCCACGTAGCTCAAATGAATCATCAACCCCATCACTCTTAGACACTTACCTCTCTCGGAGTACCGCCAGTAATTCCCTTTGACGATTAACACCTTAACCCTGGGAGGAAACATGCACATTCTTGAAAGAACCGCGAAACCCACGAAACTAAACGAAGAACGGAGCCCTGAGGGGGCGGTCTATTGCTTCGAAGCAGGAGTTTGGAGAGGCGCTGAAGGGCTAATAACATACGACCCACGACACGGCAAAGCGACGAAGAAAAATGATGTTGAGACTGGCGAGGACCAAAAGGGACAATAGGACCAATGGCAAATCATCCAGTTGAGGTTCTGATCCTCACAGGGATACTCGATATTCCCACCGATCGCATATGCCATCTGCTTCGCAAGAATGGAGTCCCTTTTCTCAGAATAAATAGAGACGCGCTCTCTGATGTAGCGCTGACCGTTGACCCCAAAGCAGCAACAATGATCTGTCGAACCGGAGGCAACACGTGGGAAGTGGGAAGCGCCTTGAAGTCCGTTTGGTGGAGACAAGCGACCTTTCTTCGAAATACACCTAGCCATGCTTTGTCGACGTCTGAGCAACTTGAGCGCTCGCAATGGAGCGCCTTTATGCGAGGCATGATGCTTTTCGATGAAGCGGTTTGGATGAACGATCCGGCCGCAACATACAAAGCTGAATCGAAGCCTTATCAGCTTAGGCGTGCAGCCAAGCTAGGATTCTCCGTGCCAAAAACGATTGTTACGAATGACCCCCACGCCGATATACCTAAACTCGTTGGGCTACGTATTGCCCTGAAAAGTGTAGACACGGTGCTGCTCCATGACTCATCCCATCAGCATTTTGGTTATACCACTCTGATTGATTGGAGCGAATGTGCGGACGAACACTTCCATCTAGCACCTGCTACGTGTCAAGCGCCGATAGAACCCAAACTTGATCTCAGGGTGACCGTGTTAGGGGACCGAATTTGGTGTGACGAAATAAGGCTTGATCAAGGTGAAATTGAAGGTGATTGGCGCTTACACAGCAAAGACCACCTCCACTTTAATCCTTATGATTTACCACGTGAGGTTGCTAAGCGCTGCGTGCAACTTACTCGAGATCTAGGTCTGAGATATGGCGCAATCGATCTTGCGTTCTCTAAGGAAACCTATTGGTTTATAGAGATTAATCCGACTGGCGAATGGGGTTGGCTAGACCGCGAAGGTCGAGGCATATCGGAGGCGATCGCAAATGAACTTTCTAACCCTAGTGGGCGACAGCTCGATGCTTAAATCGCTGTTGCCAGACCCTCTCCATATGCTTTTAGCAAGTAAAGAACTGCGTAAGCAGTTTGAAGCCTGGGAAACGGATGCGGCATTTGAAGATATCCGCCAGCTGAAATCGGAGACCCTAGAGGGCTATCTACAAACAGAGTGGACCCGCTCTAAAGAGCTGGATGAAAAACTTAACAAGATAACTGCCGCCCTCTCTGTCGCAGTCACTGTTGGTGGAGTGCTGTCAAAGACAGTGTTCGACGGGCTGTTGCCAAGTCCGATGAAGTGGGCCATCACGGGTCTCTTTTTTATCTCTACGGCAGCCTTCTTATGCGGAGCGATGATTGGCTTCAGGGGGCTACTGCCAAAACCACGCTTTGCGTACGGCGCCCGATATCTACAATTGACCGCAAGCGAAGGACATGAGAAGACGCAGGCCATGCGAGAAGCAGCATGCGGTTTTCAGAATGCAAATCTGATCCGTTCGAATGAGGCGTCCGCCGCGATCAGTCTCGTACGCGCCGGGGTAATCACATTTACAGGCGCCATATTTCTGAGCTTCTTTGCACCGCCTCGCTCCGTAGCCCCGTCAAGGGTTGAGCCAGCCACAATAGACATCTCAACGCCTCCTGCAGTACATAGTAAGACGACCACTTCCAGCGCACCTCCATCACCAAAGCCTTCCATCTCTTCGGCCAGGTCAGCGACAAGCCTCCCCTCTACCTCTACCTCTACCTCTACCTCTACCTCTACCTCTACCTCTACCTCTACCTCTACCTCTACCTCTACCTCTACCTCTACCTCTACCTCTACCTCTACCTCTACCAAGCTTTAAGAAGAACATTCGTCGCGCTCATCAACGCCGTGGCCTTGACCAATAAGCACACGTGTATCCTTTTAACTCGCTTACCTCCACGTTTCGTCTCGCAAAAAAATGATATCCAGCGACCTTCTTGCATCTCTAAGTTCCACGGAACTGACACTCGAAGCGACAGCGCTGATGGCGTGGGAAATCGGAGCAGTCAGCAGCATGGACGAGGTCGCACAGTTCATGTATCGCGGTGGCCCATGGCCGCCACAAGCCTCTGCACCGGGCTCCCGCCGCATTAAGCTTTCGGAAGACGATCCACGACCAGAGAAGAAGTATTGGGCGATGGTCAAAGATGAGCTCACCGTCTTTCTATGCACGAACGACAGGAAGTACAAGGAACTGTGGTCTCGAATCAACGCTCTTGAGAACAAAGGAACAAGTGCCGTGGTTCTAGTCGTATCCGGCTACTTGGGGGAAAAGTTCGGCCTGCAGGCATCCTTGCTAGCGGGATTCGTGGCCCTCTTCTTCTACGGCATCTTGAAAATCGGCAAGGAATCCTATTGCCGAATGGTCGTACCGAAATAATCCCCTACCTGCAATGCTGCAAGCTGCGCCAGCTAAGCTGGCTGGTCCGCTGATTTCGAACGTTAGACATCAAGGGAATTCCTCATGCGCTAGCAAACTTTTCAAGCGAGGCCTTTCCCCAAGACACCTCGCTCGACTAACGCTAATCTTGCCGCCAATTGAGAGGGGGATTAACGGTGCAGTACCTTACGCCGGACACCGTAAATGCATGGCTGGATATATTGAAGGCCGCACTGCCTACTAGGCTGTGAGCACCTAATTGATGTCAGTGAAGACATGCAAACCATCGTCTGTGGAGGAAAGCAAGATTCTTCCATACCGGACCGGGGTGTGTCGTAACACCTAGATGCGAGCTCTCTCGTTCTCAATCCTGCGCTCACCGCATTGTCGTCAGAGGAAGCACTCGTGGAGTATCTCAATCCCCGACGGGAAGTAACATGCCCTTTCGCATAAGGCGGAGCTACCAAATGATTTCCAGAGAAGAGCTTTACGAGTTGGTCTGGTCTGTTCCTATGATCAAAGTCGGAGAACGGTTCGGTGTTTCGGGAAGTTACATGGCACGAGTTTGCACGATGCTCCGGGTGCCACGACCCGAACGGGGGTATTGGGCTAAGCTCGGTGTAGGTCGGGCGCCTACGCGTACTCCTCTTCCCGAGGCCCGTCAGGGCGATCAAGTTGTGTGGCTGCAAGATGGCGACCTGCCATTAAGCGCCAGCCTCAAAATCGGGCGGACACACAATGAAACGCGTCAGTCAAAATCCATCCGCCCTGCGTCGGGTCTTCACCTCTTGATCGCTGGAGCCAAAGAGCATTTCTTGGCCGGCCGGGACGTGGAAGAAGGCAAACATCTCAAGCCATACAAAAAGCTACTGGTTGATGTTACGGCATCAAAGGACGGTATAGACCGAGCCCTAAATCTGGCAAACACATTCTTTAAGGCGCTTGAATCCGCTGGACACCGTGTGGTGATAGCCCCCGCTGATCAACGCCATGCCCGTACACACATTGAAGTAAGAGAGTCGATTCCAAAGAAGTCACAGAATGCAGATCTCTATCATTATCGGGATCTTTGGGCTCCGGCCCGGCCGACGATCGTATATGTAGACTCGCTCGCCTACGGGTTAGCTGTGATTGAGATGTCCGAAGCGGTACTGGTTCGCTACGTGAACGGAAAATACGTACGCGACGCGGAGTATGTCGCACCTAAGTCATGGAGGCAGCAAAACGCAACATGGACAACTACTCGTGAGCTTCCTACTGGTCGTTTGAGAGTATTGATCTACTCACCTTACCCAGGTGTTAACTGGTCCATCGCATTCCAAGAGACACCTGATAAGAGGTTGGAGCAAGAGATCCCCAATATCGTGAGGGCAATCGAAGGCTCAACTCACGCCGTACTTCAGATGGTGGACGAAGAGAAACGGCGCGCAGAAGCTCGCCACCAAGAACATCTAACCCAAATGGAAAAGTGGCAGAGAGACGAAGATCATCGACGCACCGTCGAATCTGTGAACGACAGTAGTAAGCAACTTGGTGAGATTGTTGAAGCATGGCGCCGAGCAGTAAATTTCGAAAGCTTCTTCCAGGGCGTTCAACATCATGCTCTTGAACACCCCAGCAAAGAGGGGGAGGAAGTCCTCGAGCGACTTAAGATTGCACGTGCTCTTATAGGATCTCTAGACCCGCTTGAGCTTTTCCAAAAGTGGAAAGCACCTCGTGATCGGTACACGCCTCTTCCGTTCAGCGACGATTAAAGTGGTGTGCGTGCTCATAGCCGTAGGAATATGTCTTTACTGACAAAGGCGGACATCATCACCAATCAATTGGGCTATCGTGCTTATGACCCCGACAAGTAGGATAGTCATAGCTTTTGCCTTACAAACAGAAAAGCTTTTGACCCCAAAGTTCGGCTAGCTTGTTGATTTAACAGCATTACTAAGACGCGCTTTTAGCCTGTCCTACACCGCACAACTGATGTATGGCTGCCGAACTGGAAACATCGCCAACCATTCATTTTGGTAACTTGAATCCGAGCATTTTCATCGCACCAGCCAGGCCCTGTCTGGTCTTGCCATAGTCCTCCCACGCGCTGTTTCCCACATCGAGCCGCGTATGGATATTGCTGAGATGCCAGTGCGCTCCGCCGCTCAAAGATGGCAACTCTGACCACCTGACCGGAACAGAAATGCCGAGGCCGGGCCGCGAACGCACTGACCATGCAGCGGCCGTCGTGGCGCCAAAACCATTGCGCAGGTAATCCACGAAAATCTTGCCGATACGGTTGCGTGGACCGCTCTTGGCGACGAAGCGTTGTGGCAGTGTGTTTGCCAGATGCTGGACGATGGCTTCGGAGAAATCCTTCACTGCATCCCACCCGTGCAATCGCCTGAATGGCACGACGACATGCAGGCCTTTGCCGCCACTTGTCTTGAGAAAGGAAACGAGTCCAAGGTCCTGCAGAAAGCCGCGCACGAGCTCGGCAGCTTCTTGCAGCATCGGCCAGGTCACACCCTCGCCGGGGTCCAGATCAAATGTCATTCTGTCCGGCTTATCGATGGCCGACTTCACCGCATTCCATGTGTGGAATTCGACCACATTCATCTGCGCAGCCGACAGCAGTGCTTCGAGCGAAGCCACTTCGATATAGGGAGGATGATCGGGATCGATCGACTGGTTGAGTTGCTTCACGCCAGGCATCGCGTGCTCGAGATGCTTCTGGAAGAACAACTGACCGCCAATACCGTTCGGTGCCCTGACGAGGGAGACAGGGCGCCCTTTCAGATGCTCGAGCATCAACGGTGCAATGAGCGCGTAATAGCGGACGAGCTGGATCTTGGTCGCTCCGCTTTCCGGGTCGATCACACGTTCCGGATTGCTGACGTGAAAGTCGGCAGGCAACACACTCTGCGGGCCGCCAGGCGAAGAGAGATGCAGCGGCTTTTCGCGAATGATGGCGCTTGCCTTCTTGTCAGTTCGCAAGCCATGGAAGACGGAATGGCGGATATGTCCCGAGTCCGTCCACTCACCAAAGGACACCTCGGCGATCAAGGTTGGGGTTACCCAATGCGCCTTCCTGTCGTTCTCCGTGCGTTTGGCAAACGGGCTGCTTTTTGCCGGTATCGCATCAAGGTGCGCCTTGAGGTCGGTGAGGGTGCGCGTATCGAAGCCAGTGCCCACGTTGCCGGCATACGTCAGGACGCCATTGTCGTCATGGACGCCGAGAAGCAATGAGCCTATGCCGGTACGGGTTCCCTGTGGATCGGTGTAACCGCAAATGACGAACTCCTGACGATGACTGCATTTGAGTTTGATCCAGTGCGGTGAACGGCTGGGCACATAGGTCGAACTCTTGCGCTTGCCTATGATGCCTTCGAAGCCGGAGTGGCAAGCCGAAGCAACGAGTGCAGCGGCGGACTGCTCGAAAGCTTCGCTGAAGCGCACGGCCGAGGGACTTCCTTTTGCAAACATCGCCTCGAGAATGCTTCTGCGTTGCAGGAGCGGCACCGAGCGCAAGTCATGCCCGTCGTAGAACGGCAAATCGAATATGAAATAGACGATGCCATCAGTACGTGCGCCATCGAAGGCGTTCTGCAGCGCCTGAAAATCTGGAATGCCTTTGTCATCATTGACGATGATCTCGCCATCGAGCCAGCCCGACTTCAGATTCATCTGCTTGAGTGCCGCAGCAAGGCCCGGCATTTTTGCCGTCCAGTCGAGACCTGTACGAGTGAACAGCTGAACCTTGCCGCGCGCTGCCTTGCTTTCTTTGCCATCATCGATGCGCGCAAGGATGCGATAGCCGTCGAACTTGATCTCGTAGATCCAGTCGGCGGCATCCGGCGGTGGACCGTCAACCAGCGTGGCAAGCTGCGGCTTGAGCGTCGCAGGTAACGGGGCTTTCTTCGCCCCTTCCGGCATGCCCTTGGCGGCGCCCCCGCGGGATGACGTTGTTCTGCCTGTTTTCGCCGCATGGTTTTTCGCTGCCGTTGGCGTTTTCAGTTTCGCGACGCTGTCGGGCAACTCGTCGACAACACTGAATTCACTGGCAGGGCGAACGTACTGATCCTGCTCCTTGATCAGCAACCAGGGCTCCTGCTTTTCGCCCTTGCCGCGCATGCGTACGAGCGTCCAGTGCCCCTGCAGCTTGTGGCCGTGCAGTTCGAATTTCAGCTTTCCTTGCCGGTATCCATCCCGCGGATCGCCGACGGGAATCCACGTACCTTTATCCCATATGACTACTTTGCCCGCACCGTATTGTTTTTCCGGAATCTGGCCTTCAAAGGTGTTGTACGAGATGGGATGATCCTCGACATGTACCGCCATCCGCTTGTCTTTGGGATCAAAACTCGGACCTTTGGGTACGGCCCAACTCTTCATCGTGCCGTCGAGTTCCAGGCGAAAATCGTAATGCAGGTGGCTGGCCCAATGTTTCTGTATGACAAACGAGAGCCCCTCCTCGTTTGCCACGCCGCCTTCAGGCGGCTCGGTCGTAACGGAGAAATTGCGTTTCGCCTTGTAAGTCTTCAATGCATCAGGAGTACTCATGAGAATGCCTCGGCTTCAAAGCGCCAGATCGGGTGTTCCATGAGGTTCCGCAAGAAATATTCCCTTCCCCAGGACAGATGAAAACCAGGCAAGTGTCGCGGCCGAAAAAAAAAGCACCGGAGTCCGGTGCTTTTTCATCTCTGGCAGAGAAGGTGTTTATTTCTTCACTATCAAACCCTGCTGGCTGCCGAAATACGCGGCCAGATCTTCAATATCCGCCGGGGTCAGCGCTGCAGCCATCCCCTTCATGATGTCATTCTTGCGCGTACCCTTCTGGTAGGCACGCAGCGAATGAGCAAGGTAGTCCTCGTTCTGACCCGCCAGACGCGGAAAGGTCGGGACGGCGCTATTGCCGTCCACGCCATGACAGGCAGCGCATGTAACGGATTTGGCCTTGCCGCGCGCGATATCGGCAGCCTGGGCGGAACTCATCAGCACCAACATGCTGATTACGGGAGTGGTCAGGTATTTGATCATCATTGTGCTCATTTCTTTGCGCCGGCATAGTAGGCCGCAACGTCAGCCATATCCTGCTCGGAAAGCGTGGCGGCAATGCTGTTCATGTCTGCATGCTTGCGATCGCCGGACTTGTAAGCCTGCAATGCGCTGACGATGTATGGCGCGTACTGACCGCCGAGTTTGGGCACCTTGTAGGTTTCCGGAAAGGTTGTCTGATAACCAGGAATGCCATGGCACCCGATACACATGGATATCTTCTTCTTGCCGATCTGGGGGCGCCCCTCAGCTGCCTGTGCAGCGTATGCGCTTAAACCCAGGCTCGCCGCCAGCAGCACAGCCGTGATTTTCATGATTGCTTTCAATTGCAATGAGTTGGAATAAGTAAAATGAGAGTTGGAACTAAAACGGGTTGAAATCGCGATCCGCAAGACTCGGGCAGCATTGCGCGAAAAGTGGCGATTTTACAGGGCTTGCGGCTGATATCAAACCCCAAACGGCCAACACCTTGTCGCTTCGCCTTGCCTGAGTCTTTCTTACGCCTCGCCCAGGACCCGGCGCGCCCAGAATAACCCGGCGATCGTCTTGGTGTCGGTAATGCGGCCATCGAAAACTGCGGACTCAGCTTCGTCGAGCGACATCTCGAAAACCTCCAGAAACTCGCCCGCGTCGAGGCGCTGACCTTCGTACTCCAGACCGCGTGCCATGAAAAGCTCGATGCGTTCGCTCGAATACGCGACGCAAGGATGCAGGGCGCCAAGGTGCTGCCAGTCGCGCGCAACGTAACCGGTCTCCTCGAGCAATTCACGCTGCGCGCAGGCAAGCGGCTGTTCACCGGCATCCAGCTTGCCGGCAGGAAGCTCGATGAGAACCTGACCAACCGGGTAGCGGAACTGGCGCTCGAAAACCAGCACGCCGGGACGCAATTCAGCGATGACGATGCAGGCGCCGGGGTGCTGAACGTACTCGCGCATGGCAAGCGAACCGTCCGGCAGACGCACTTCATCGCGCCAGACTTTCAGCAGCTTGCCATCCACCAGTTGTTCGCTTGAAACGTGTTTCTCTTCGAGCGCAGGATCGTTGGCAATGACCGCCACGCTCAGAAAGACCCGTGGATCACGAGGCTGCAGAAATACATCAGCACATTCGGGAACAGGCCGAGTACCGCGATGGCCAGCACATTCGTCGACAACACCACTTGCACGCCCAGCCCCGCCACAATCGGCGAGTCGTCGATCGGCTCATCGAAGAACATCAGCTTGACTACACGCAGGTAATAAAACGCGCCGATGAGCGACATCATCACGGCAAATACTGCCAGCCAGACGTGATCGGTGGCGACGATGAATTGCAGCACCAGGAACTTCGAGAAGAAGCCCACGAAGAAGGGAATGCCGGCCATCGAGAACATGACAATGGCCATCATTGCGGCCCACCAGCTGCTGCGCTTGTTGAGGCCCTTGAAGTCGTCGATCTGATCTGCCTCGAAACCGGCGCGCGACATCAGCAGCAACATGCCGAAGCTGGCCAAGGTCGTCAAGACGTAAGTCACGACATAGAAGAGCGCAGCGGAATAGGCGTTGTCGGCAAGATAACGCTCTCCGCCCACAACACCCGAAGCAAGCCCCAGCAGGATGAAACCCATGTGACCAATGGTCGAATACGCCAGCATGCGCTTGATGTTGGTCTGCGCAATCGCCCCAAGATTACCGATGACGAGCGAACCGATAGCCAGCAAGATCAGCATCATTTGCCATTGCTCGGCGAAGTCCCAGAAGCCCACAGCCAGCAAACGGAAGGCCATGGCGAAAGCTGCAAGTTTCGGTGCCGATGCAATCAAGATAGTGACAGCCGTTGGTGCGCCTTGATAAACGTCCGGCAACCACATGTGGAACGGTACCGCGCCCATCTTGAAACCTACGCCGGCAACCACGAACACGAGGCCGAAAAGCAGTACCGGTCGATTGGCCTGCTGCTCGAACAGCGCACGCGCCACGTCGATGATGTTGAGGGTCTGGGTGGCGCCATAGACCATCGAGATGCCGTACAACAACAGCCCCGAGGCCAGAGCGCCAAGCACGAAATACTTCATGCCCGCTTCGGTCGACTGAATCGAATCGCGATTGATAGCCACCAGTGCATAGGACGATAGCGACAGCATCTCGAGACCCAGATACACCGTCAACAAACTGCCGGCCGTGATCAGGATCATGCTGCCGAGCATCGCGAACATGACGATCAGGTAATACTCGGCCGACTCCAGGCCGCGATCGATGAGATAGCGACGGCTGTAGAGCAGACTCGTCGCCACGGACAACGCAACCCACAGCTTGAGAAAGTCACCCAGCGGATCGTCGATATACATCTGACCGAAAGTGAAGCCGACATCGCGCCCCGACAGGAGGGCAATGAAGGCCATACCGATCACCGTCGCCTGCGTCAGCCAATACGCAGCCGTGGCAGCGCCGCGCCGCAGAAACGACACCACCAGCAGCACGATGAGTGCCATGCCGGCAACAAACAGCTCTGCGGCAGCCGGGTAAAAGTCTGGTATCTGGAATTCCATTTTATGCCTGTCTGATTTTCGGTATCCGGATTACAACGCAGTGCTAAAGCTTGCCTGCAGCGACGTGCTGCAGCAGGTCTGTCACGGATGCGTGCATCACTTCGGTAATCGGTAGCGGATACAGGCCCATCACCAGCACACACACTGCCAGCACGGCCAGGAATGCGAATTCGCGCCTGTTGATATCGGTCAGCTCGGCGACATGCGAATTGCCGACCGGGCCGAATATGACGCGCTTGTACATCCACAAGGTATAGGCGGCACCTACGATCAGGGTCACGGCGGCCGCAAAACCGATCCAGAAATTGAACTTCACCGCGCCGAGAATCACCATGAACTCGCCGACGAAACCGCTGGTGGCCGGCAGGCCGGCATTGGCCATCGAGAACAGCATGAACAGTGCGGCAAACTTCGGCATGGTGTTGACGACGCCACCGTAGTCGGCGATCTGACGGCTATGCATGCGGTCATACAGCACACCGATACACAGGAACATTGCGCCCGATACAAAGCCGTGCGAAATCATCTGCACCAGCGCGCCTTCCATGCCGAGCTGGTTGAACATGAAGAAGCCCAGGGTGACGAAACCCATGTGCGAGATCGACGAATAGGCCACCAGCTTTTTCATATCGGTCTGCACCAGCGCCACGAAGCCGATATAGATCACGGCAATGAGCGACAGCGCAATCATCATAGGTGCGAAGTGCTGTGCAGCGTCCGGCACGATGGGCAGCGAGAACCGCAGGAAACCGTACGCTCCCAGCTTCAGCGCGATGGCTGCCAGCACCACCGAGCCACCCGTGGGTGCCTCGACGTGCGCATCCGGCAGCCAGGTATGCGCCGGCCACATCGGCACCTTCACCGCGAAGGAAAGCAGGAAGGCCCAGAAAATCCATTTCTGCGTCGACTCGCCGAGCTTGAGCTCATGCCAGTCGAGAATGCTGAAGCTGCCACCGGAATGCTGGAACAGGTAGATGAATGCCACCAGCATCAGCAGTGAGCCGAGCAACGTATAGAGGAAGAACTTGATCGCCGCATAGACACGGTTTGCGCCGCCCCATATGCCGATGATCAGGTACAGCGGAATCAGCGAGGCCTCG
Source organism: Rhodocyclales bacterium (assembly GCA_028292485.1). GTDB lineage: Bacteria > Pseudomonadota > Gammaproteobacteria > Burkholderiales > Rhodocyclaceae > Viridibacterium. The sequence goes on from JAQGMG010000036.1 coordinate 48,109, forward strand.
AAGAACACGTAGAACAACACGCCGTCGAGTGCGGAGAAAATCCCGTTGAGCAGACCCGACATGATCAGGAAAGCCGCCATGTACTGCGCGACTTTTTTCTGGATCACCTCCCAGCCAGCAATGACGATGATCAGCGTGATGAAGCTGTTGAGCAGGATGAAGGGCATCGAAATGCCATCCACGCCAAGACTGTAATTGATCCGCATATACGGAATCCATGCAGCCTCTTCCTGAAACTGCATGGCCGCGCTGCCGACATCGAACTGCGAGAACAGCGGCAGGGTCACGGCCAGACCGACGAGCGACGTGATCAATGCAATGACGCGTGACACGCCGGCATGGCGATCATTGCCGCTGGCAAGCGTCAGCAAGCCACCGAAGATCGGTATCCAGATGGAAAGACTGAGGTAAGGCACACCGGTCATCTGCAGTATCCGTTAATTTATTTTGTGTTCAGACCAGCCAGTTCAGGAGCTTGCCGACCAGGCTCGCCGGGAACATCCAGACCAGCAATACCGCAACACCGGAAATGATCCAGAAAGCATAGTGATAGACGAAGCCGGATTGCAGCAGGCGTGCCATCTGCGAAATGCCGCCGACAAGACGGGCCGATCCGTTTACTGCCAGGCCATCGATGATCGTCTGATCGCCAAGCTTCCAGAAGACGCGGCCCAACGTGCGCGCGCCACCGGCAAAGAAAATCTCGTTGAAGCGGTCGAAGTAATACTTGTTGTCGAGCAGCACATAAAGACCGGAGCAGCGGCGCTTAATCGCAGCAGGAATATCGGGGCGCTTGAGATAGAAGAACCACGACAGCGCAACGCCCGCCATGGCGAGTACGAAAGGCAGACTGGTGAGCCCATGCAGCGCCATGGCCAGCGCACCGTGGAACTCGTGGCCGATCTCGCCAAGCACATCGTGATTTTCGGCAACGCTGACAACTCCCTTGAACCAGTCACCAAAGAGCATCGGCCGGATCGTGAAGAAACCGATCAACACAGACGGAATAGCCAGCAGCACCAAGGGCAATGTAACGACCCATGGCGACTCGTGCGGCTTCTCGCCAGGCGCGAGGCCGTGATGATGCTCGTCATGCCCCTCCTCCGTCTGCGCATCGGCAGCATGAACATCATCGGAGTGACCATGATCGTCATGGGCCATAGCCTGTGAATGCGGATCGGCGGCATGCGCATCGTCATGCCCATGCGCCTTGCCGAAACGCTCCTCGCCATGGAAAACCAGGAAGTACATGCGGAACGAATAGAAGGCGGTGATGAAAACACCGGCGATCACACAGAAGTATGCGTAGCCCGAGCCCCAGCGATGCGATTCCTGCACGGCTTCGATGATCGAATCTTTCGAGTAGAAGCCGGAGAAGAAGGGGAACCCGATCAGCGCCAACGAGCCGAGCAAGGAAGTGATCCAGGTCACCTTCATGTACTTGCGCAGGCCGCCCATGTTGCGGATGTCCTGATCGTGGTGCATGCCGATGATCACCGAACCTGCCGCAAGGAACAGCAATGCCTTGAAGAAAGCATGCGTCATCAGGTGGAACACAGCCGCCGAGTAAGCCGACGCCCCCAATGCGACTGTCATGTAGCCGAGCTGCGACAGTGTCGAGTAGGCAACGACGCGCTTGATGTCGTTCTGGATGATGCCGAGGAAACCCATGAACAAGGCCGTCGTCGCACCGATTACCAGTACGAAGGACAACGCAGCCTCGGACAGCTCGAACAGCGGTGACATGCGCGTCACCATGAAGATGCCGGCCGTCACCATGGTCGCTGCGTGGATCAGCGCGGAAATCGGCGTCGGGCCTTCCATCGAATCCGGCAGCCAGACGTGCAGTGGCACCTGCGCCGATTTGCCCATCGCACCGATGAACAGGCACACGCAAATGGCGGTCATCATCGGCCAGCCGGTCGCGGGTACGGTCAGTTTCGCAAGCTCGCTACCTTTGGCGAAAACTTCGGCGTAATCCAAGGTGCCGGCAAACGCGGCGATGAGCCCGATGCCCAGCAGAAAGCCAAAGTCACCGACACGATTGACCAGGAATGCCTTGAGATTCGCGTAGATCGCTGTCGGACGCGTGTACCAGAACCCGATCAGCAGATACGACACCAGCCCCACTGCTTCCCAGCCAAAGAACAGTTGCAGGAAGTTGTTGCTCATCACGAGCATCAGCATCGAGAACGTGAACAGCGAGATGTAGCTGAAGAAGCGCTGGTAACCCGGATCGTCGTGCATGTAGCCGACGGTATAGAGGTGCACCATCAACGACACGAAGGTGACGACCAGCATCATCATCACGGTGAGGCTGTCGATCAGGAAGCCCACTTCAAACTTGATGCCGCCACTCGTGGCCCATGTATAAAGCGCGCCATTGAAAGTATGCCCGGCCCGCACATCCTGAAAGATGTAGCAGGAAGCGATCAGCGCTACCAGGACCCCGAGAATGGTGACAACGTGTGCAGCTGTGCGACCAATGGCGCGACCGAACAGGCCAGCCAGGATGGAGCCCGCCAGCGGAGCGAGTGGAACGAGAAGGTAGAGTTTCTGCATCGCGGTCATTGTGTTGATCTCAACCCTTCAGGCTGTCGAGGTCATCGACGTGAATCGAGCGCATATTGCGGAACAGCACCACGAGAATCGCCAAGCCGATTGCCGACTCGGAGGCGGCAACAGTCAGTATGAAGAACACGAATATCTGGCCGTCCAGGTCCTGGGCGTAGGACGAGAACGCTACGAAGTTCATGTTCACAGCCAGCAGCATCAGCTCGATGGCCATCAGCAGCACGATCAGGTTTTTCCGGTTGAGGAAAATTCCGACAACGCTGATGGCGAAGAGGATGGAGCCCAGAATGAGTACGTGTGCGAGTGGCAGCATGGTCGGCCCTTAGTCCTTGCCTGCCGACGGCATCGACACGATGCGCATACGGTCGGCGGCCTTGACGGCGATCTGGTCGGCCGGGTGAACGTTCTTCAGGCCCTGGCGACGGCGGAAGGTCAATGCCACTGCGGCGATCATCGCCACGAGCAGAATCAGGGAAGCGATTTCGAACGGATAGGCGTAGTTCGTAAACAACTCACGCGCCAGATCCTGTGTATTGCTGTTCGCCGCAGGCGGCGATACCGAGGGCGGCGCCTGTTCGAGCTGGAAATAAGTCCCGTTAAGCACCATGACCATCTCGCCCACCATCACCAGCGCGACGATCAAGCCTACCGGCAAGTAGCGCCAGAAGCCTTCGCGAATCTTTTCGATGTTGATGTCGAGCATCATGACGACGAAAAGGAACAGCACCATTACCGCGCCGACATAGATCAGCACAATGGCGATGGCCAGGAATTCGGCATGCAGCATCATCCAGATGGCGCCCGACGTAAAGAACGCCAGCACCAGAAATAATGCCGAATGAATGGCGTTGCGCGAAACGATGACCATCAGCCCGGAAGCCACCAGTACCGTCGCCAACACGTAAAAAAAGATTGTCGAAATTTGCATGAGCGTTTCAGCCAGACAGGCCTTGCTGTTTTCCTGCGTTTTCTTGCCGAATTCCGGAGCTTGCCTGTCGGCAACGCAACCGGTCAATTTCCAGACTACTGGTGCTTCACGTTACTGAATGCTGTGCGTTGATACTGCTCGCCTCAGCGATATTTCGCGTCAGCCTCGCGATCCTTCGCAATCTGTTCTTCGTAGCGATCGCCTACCGCCAGCAGCATCTGCTTGGTGTAGTACAGGTCGCCGCGCTTCTCGCCGTGATATTCCAGCACGCGTGTTTCGACAATCGCGTCGACCGGGCAGGCCTCTTCGCAAAAGCCGCAAAAAATACACTTGGTCAGGTCGATGTCATAGCGCGTGGTGCGGCGCGTGCCGTCGTCGCGTTGATCCGACTCGATCGTGATCGCCAACGCCGGGCAGACAGCCTCACACAGCTTGCAGGCGATGCAACGCTCTTCGCCGTTCGGATAACGACGCAGGGCATGCAGTCCACGGAAGCGCGGGCTCTGCGGCGTCTTTTCTTCCGGGAACTGGATCGTGATCTTGCGCGCAAAGAAGTGACGCCCGGTCAGGGCCAGGCCCTTGACCAGCTCACGCAGCAAGACGCTGCCGAAAAATTGATTGACTGCACCCATAGCGAAACCTACGTAATTTCCTGACAAGGCCACGCCTTGTCAGCATGAAGCTCCCCTCGCCCGCCTGCGGGAGAGGGGTTGGGGGAGAGGGGCGAGTTTTGCTGACTAGCAGTCATTCTTCAAAACTCATTTCCAGATCGACAGCGGCGACATGATCCACAGCCCGGTGACAAACACCCAGGCAATGCTGATCGGAATGAATACCTTCCAGCCCAGACGCATGATCTGGTCAAAACGGAAGCGCGGAAAGGTGGCACGGAACCAGAGAAACAGGAACAGGATGGAGCCAGTCTTGAGCGCCAGCCAGAAGAAGCCATCCGGCAGAAAGCTCACCGGCGACAACCAGCCGCCGAGGAAGAAAGTCGAGGTCAGCGCCGACACAAGAATCATGTTGGCATATTCAGCAAGGAAGAAAAGCGCGAACGCCATACCCGAATACTCGACCATGTGGCCGGCGACAATTTCCGATTCGCCTTCCACCACGTCAAACGGCGCGCGATTGGTTTCCGCCACGCCGGAGATCAGATAGACGATGAACATCGGCAACAGCGGCAACCAGTTCCAGCCGAGAAAGCTGAACCAACCGACATTCTTGGCCAGCAGGTTGGTGTGCTGCGCCTCGACAATGGCCGACAGATTCAGGGAGCCCGACACCATCAGCACGCATACCAGCGCAAAACCCATCGCCAGCTCGTAGGACACCATCTGCGCCGAGGCACGCATGGCCCCGAGGAAGGCGTACTTCGAGTTGGACGCCCAACCCGCAATGATCACGCCATAAACGCCAAAGGACGTGATCGCCATCAGGTAAAGCATGCCGGCATTGACGTCGGCGAGCACCATGCCTGACGAAAACGGCACCACCGCCCAGGCAGCCAGCGCTGGCGCAAATGCCAGTACTGGCGCAATCAGGAACAAGGCCTTGTTCGACTGATGCGGAAGAATGACTTCCTTGAACAACAGCTTCAAGCCGTCCGCAATGGGCTGCAGCAGGCCCAGCGGCCCAACGCGATTCGGGCCGATACGCACCTGCATATAGCCGATCACCTTGCGTTCCATGAGTGTCAGGTAAGCCACGCAGATGAAGATCGGTATGACGATGGCAATGATCTTGATCAGGTTCCAGACCAGTGGCCAAAGCGGTCCGAACAGGTTGGCGCCGGATTGCAGGAGATGCTCCATCACGCGCGCTCCACTGTCAGTTCGCCAAACAACGGACCCAACGCCACCGTGCTGGCATGCGCTGCCGAAACACGCACCGTACCGGCCGCCAATGTGTCGTCAGCCTTTGCCTTGAGGATCACTTCGCCTTGCGCACTGCGCACTGCGACCGGTGCACCCTCCTCCACGCCCAGCTCACGTAACTGCGCAGTGTTCATGCGGGCCGTCGGCAGCGCTGAATCGCGCGTCTTCTGCAGCGGCAGCGAACGGCGCACCAATGAATCGGCAAAGTGAATCGGCACGTCTGCAACACGCTGCACACCAGCAGCCGCGGGAAGCGCATAAGGCGTTACGCCAGCAACCGCATTACTCAAGCGGCTACTCAGCTCACCCTGGGCAATTACCTCGGCAAGCGCATCTTCGGAACTTGCCTGCTCGAAGCCTTGCAGACCCAGTAGATTGCCCAGCACACGCAAGACCTTCCAGGCCGGACGCGTTTCACCAATCGGCTTGGAGGCCGCGTTGAAAGACTGCAAACGGCCTTCGGTATTGACGTAGCTGCCGGATGTTTCGGCGAACGGCGCAATCGGCAACATTACGTCTGCATACTCGGGCGCCTTGCCCGCAAAGCTGCCGAGGTAGATCACCGAAGCGGCGGCATCGAGTGCCGCACGTGCAGCGGCGCCATCGGCGACGTCCAGTTCGATTTCTGCACCGAGCACCACATAGGCCTTGAGGCGAGCGTCGATCATGTCGCGCACATTGCTGCCCGACTTCGGCAGCGCACCCGCGAGGTAACCACCAACCGAGTTGGCGGCTTCGCCGATGACGCCGAAGCTGGCCTGCGCGAGACGTGCGATTTCCAGACCCAGTACGTGCAAGGCTGCGTACTGCGGATGCTGGACGGCGAAATTGCCCAGGAACACGGCGCGCTTCTCGCCCGATGTAAGACTCTCGGCAATGCGCTTCGCTTCGTCGGTGGCAACTGCCGAAGATACGAGTGCGGCGCACTCAACCGAGACAGTCGCGGTTTGCGATTTGGCAAGCGCCGCCACTACCGCCGCAAGCGTAGCCACCATGGACGCCGGCGCGACAATCGCCTCTGCATCGATAGGCATCAGCCAGTCTTCACGTGCTACGTGAATGCGCGAGACATTGGCATAGTGGCGCACGGCACGACGCAAACGTTGCGCCAGCAATGGATGATCCTTGCGCAGGAAGCTACCGATCACCAACGCCGAATCCAGCGTGCTCACATCGGCTACAGGCATGCCCAACCAGGGCGCGCCGGCCAGCTTGCCATCGAGCGAAAAATCGCTCTGGCGCAAACGGAAATCGACCTTGTCACTGCCCAGACCACGCATCAGTTTCTGCGCCAGATAGAGCTCTTCCAGCGTGCTGTGTGGGGACAGCAAAGCGCCCACGCTATCGGCGCCATGATTGGCGACAATGTCCTTGAGTGTCTTGGCCACGTAGTCGAGCGCCGTCTGCCAATCGACCTTGTGCCATTCACCACCGTGCTTGATCTGCGGCACGGTCAGACGATCATCGGCCCTGAGTCCTTCGTAAGAGAAACGATCCTTGTCGGAGAGCCAGCACTCGTTGATCTCTTCGTTCTCGAGCGGCAAGACGCGCTTCACTTCATCAAGCTTGGTCTGCACGATCAGGTTGCTGCCCAGCGAATCATGCGGGCTGACTGCTTTGCGACGCGCCAATTCCCAGGTGCGAGCAGCAAAGCGGAACGGCTTGGAAGTCAGCGCCCCGACCGGGCACAGATCAATGATATTGCCCGACAGTTCGGAGTCCACCGTGCGGTCGACGAATGCCTGGATCTCGGAATGCTCGCCACGCCCGGCCATGCCGAGCTCCATGATGCCGGCGACTTCCTGACCGAAACGCACGCAACGCGTACAGTGAATGCAACGCGTCATGTCCGTGGAAACAAGCGGACCAAGGTTCTTGTTGAAGACGACGCGCTTTTCTTCCTTGTAGCGCGACGCCGAACTTCCGTAACCAACGGCCAGATCCTGCAACTGACACTCGCCGCCCTGATCGCAGATCGGGCAATCCAGGGGGTGATTGATCAGCAGGAATTCCATGACGGACTTCTGCGCCTTCACGGCCTTCTCGGAATGCGTCGTGACCTTCATGCCTGGTGTGACAGGCGTGGCGCAGGCAGGCAAAGCCTTGGGTGCTTTTTCTACCTCGACCAGACACATGCGGCAGTTCGCCGCGATCGACAATTTCTTGTGATAGCAGAAATGCGGAATGTAGGCACCCGCCTTGTTGGCCGCATCCATGACGGTGCTGCCATCGGCTACCTCAACCTTGTTGCCGT
>JAQGMG010000024.1 GCA_028292485.1 Rhodocyclales bacterium
AGCGTCGTCTTGCCGGCGCCGGTGCGCCCGATCAGGCCCAGCGTGCAACCCGTGTCCAGCGTCAGCGAGACGCCGCGCAGTATGGCTTTGCCGTCGACGGAGCGATTCAGGTTATCTACTTCGATCATTGCATTTGGCATTTTCAGCGTGCCTTCCCGTTTTGTCGTTGTTGGAGTTTTTCTTTCAGTGCTGCGAGTACTTCGTCTGCCGACAGGCCCAGCTGCGTGGCTTCGGCCGCGACGCGTTCCAGCACCGGTTCCAGCAACGCCAGCCGATTTGGCGTTGCTGGCGAGGCAAGTGCGGCTACAGACATCGCCGCGCCTCGATTACGCTGCAGGACACCTTCGGCCTCCAGCAGGCTGAAGGCCTTGGAAATCGTCATCGGATTCACGGCGTGCTCAGCGGCCAGCGCGCGGACAGACGGCAACTCATCTCCGGCAGCGAGTTGACCGGCCGCAATGAGGCGGCGAATCTGCGCCATCAGTTGGCGATAGATCGGATCGGCTTGATGCGGGTCGAGGTGAAAGCGTGCTGGCATGGCCGAATACTAGTGTATTGATTCACTAATACACAAGGAGAAAATGAGGCACTGCCCTTTTGGGCGGATTGCCAAAAAGAAGGGGATTACATACTTGACTTGCAGCGCCCCAATTCTCGTCATTCCCGCGAAAGCGGGAATCCACTCGCGCGCACGGACCTCACATAGAAGTGGATTCCCGCTTTCGCGGGAATGACTGTCTTTTGGCAGAAATCGCATTTCCAAACGTGATTTGCCGTTCTGCAAGTCAGGTATGTAATTTCCGTGCGTATCCCCGCAAATTCCTGCCTCTTCTTTCCTAAAGCGACCGTTGTTCCATGGAAATGGGGCGCCAAAATGCGTCATCAATCCCTGTGTATCTGCGCTACGCGAGGTCCAGAATCGTCGATATCGGGCCCTTCAAGTTTTTCATTGAAACAAACCTTCGAACTGAAGTCGTCGCGTGCGCTGCCGTTAATTCAGGAGCGCGCGGGCTTGAGAAAGGCCGATACACAGGACTGCTACCGACCCTGCGGCCGTGGCTGCATCTTCGATGCGCTATATACAGGAGAGATTGATGGCTCGTAGGTCAAAGGCAGCAAACGCTTCACGTTGGACCATTCTGCTTGCCGAGGATGATCCGGAATACGCGCAAACCACGTGCAGCCTGCTCGAGCGCGAAGGCCATACCGTCCTGTGGGCCGACAATGGCATCAAGGCGCTGGAGATATTGCGCGAGCAGCACATCGATCTGTTGCTGCTGGATTTCTACATGCCGGGTATGACCGGCGAAGAGACGGTGTTGGAGCTGCGCAAGTTCAACGATCACACCCAGGTGATCCTGCAAACCGGCTACGCCAGCGAACAACCGCCGCGCGCCTTGCTCAAGCGACTCGATATCCAGGGCTACCACGACAAGAGCGATGGGCCGGAAAAGCTGCTCATCTGGACCGATGTCGGGCTCAAGTCCGCCTATACCGTCCAGTTGCTGCACAAGAGCCGACAAGGGCTGCGTTACATCCTCGACGCCACGCCCGAGCTGCACAAGATCCAGCCGCTAGACGATCTCCTGCAAGGCATCATCCTGCAGATCGCCGGCCTGCTCGGGTCGGCCAACTCGTTCCTGGCGATCGATCCGAAGAGCGTGCAGCGCTCCGGTGAAATGCAGGCAGAAGGCTTCCTGGTCATGGTGGCGGATGAGACGGAACTTGCCATCCATGCCAGCACCGGCCGTTTCGCCGGCTACAAGCACGCGGCGGACTGCCTTGATGAAGAGGAGCTGGGAGTGGTAAGCGACACCCTGCAGCAACAGGGCATACGCGTCATCGAGAATTCGACCATCGTGCCGCTGTGTGTGGGTGAAGTGGTCATCGGCATTGTTTACCTGGACCGTTCCGTCAATCTGCAGCGCGATATCGAGTTGCTGCAGGTTTTCGCCAACCAGGCAGCCGTCGCCATCCGCAATTCGCAGTTGTATGAGATGGCCACCCTGGACCCGCTCACCGGCGTCTATGTGCGTCGCTTCTTCGATCAATGGCTGCTACGCGAGCTGCGCGCGGCATTCCGTGCCAAGCGCCCGCTGTCCCTGTTGATGGTCGACCTCGACAAACTCAAGCTGATCAACGATACCGCCGGACATCTCGGTGGCGATCGCGCCCTGTCCATCATGGGCAAGGTGCTGCGTCAGTCCTTGCGGGATATCGACATCTGTGGCCGCTTCGGCGGTGATGAATTTGCCGTGCTGCTGCGCGAACCCGGCTCGGAGGGGGGCCAGATCATTGCCAAGCGCATTCTGCAGGCGCTCGAGGGCAAGACCGTCGAAGGCCCGCAAGCCACCTTGCCCGTCGAGGCGAGTATTGGCATCAGCGTATTGATGCCGCACGACTTCGATCTTGCACTGCTGCCGCGCCCTATTCCAGCGTCCTATTTTGAAGACATGGTCCGCATCTTGATAGATGAAGCTGACCGCGCTCTGTACAAAGCCAAGCACCGGGAGAACGGTTGTTGTTTCGAACAAGGCGCTGCTGTTCAGTGGGCCCCGTTTTCGAATAGCTGATTTCCAGAGAGGGCACCGTCGAAGCCGTTCGCCCCGAATGCCGCGCAGCGGCTGTATCGCGGGGTGGTCGATCACGCACAGGCCTCGATACACCGCTGCGCGGCACTCGGCCCGAACGGACTGTCGTGTTTTACGAAACCTCCAAACCCTTCGCCACCCGGGTCACCAGGATTCAACAGAAAAAATTGCTTTGGTATCGGGGTTTTCTCTGTGCACCGTGGTGACCTGAGCGTCTTGGTGGCGACAAGATTTCTGAATCCGAACTTATTCAGTACTGCCCTCATCTTTTTTCCAGTCCAGCCGTTAGCTCTTCAACATGGAAAGTTTCCATTCCGGAAATTTCTGGTTACCAGTCCGGAAATAACGCTGACAATGATTCGGTCATGACGCTATTGAAATCGCCTATCGACAGCTATCAAGTTCGCGCGTAGCAGGCTTTATCGCCACATCACTCTTCAGACAAATTTACTCACACGTGCGGCCATGAATCGTCCTCAACCCCATCTCGGTCTGGTCCTGTTCGACCCTTATGTGGGCTCGTTCTTCTGGACACTTACCGCCAACTGCCTGCATACCGAAGCGATGCAACGCGGTGTGCGCTTGTCCACCGTCGCCGTGCAGACGATCGCCGAACAGGCCGCCGCACTGGAGCAACTGCTGGAACAGTCTGTCGATGCATTGGTCATGAAGCCGATGTCGACGCACGATGCGGGCATCGCCGCAATCCTGCACCAGGCACATCTGCGTGGTATCCCCGTCATTACGCTGGACTCGACGATTACGGACAGCGAGATAAGCTGCACGGTCGGCTCCGACAACGTCAGGGGTCAGGCCATGACGGCGGAATACATCTTCGAGCGCCTCGGCAAGCGCGGCAAGGTAGCCTACTTCCAGGGCGACCAGGGCGTGCCAGCGGGCGTGATGCGCGCCCGGAGTTTCACGGAGACCTTGAGCCGCTATCCGGAAATATCGCTGTGCCATGAAATCATGATGGCATGGACGACGCACATCTCCCGTCGTGTCGAAGGCGCACGGCATATGCGCGACATACTGGCGCAGACACCCGATCTGGGGGCCCTGATCTCATCCACCGACGAGGGCGCTCTGGGTGCGCTGGATGCCCTCGAGGAAGCGGGCCTGATCGGCAAGATACTGGTCGCCGGCTTCGACGGCACGCCGGAAGCCTTGCTGGCGGTGAGGAACAACAGGATGGCTGTCACGCTCAGGCAGCGGCCGGACCTGATTGCAGCCCACACCCTCGACGCAATGCTCGCCGCAATGCGCGGCGAGAGCCTGCCGCCGATGATATTTACCGAAATCGACCTGATTACGATGGACAACGTGTATGAGTCCTCCCTGAGCGCATTGCAGATGATGCCGGGGCTCATTCTCAATCTGGCGGACAACCATCAGGTTCAGCAACGTTTGCAGCAAGCCGTCATCGCCAATCAGCAACACATCCTGCAGACGGTCATCGCCGTCTCCAGTGCAGTCAGTCACATCCGCGACCCGGGCGAGCTGATGGACCAGGTGATCGAGCTGATCTGCCAGCGCTTCGATTTTGATTACACCGCCTTGTATCTGGTCGAACAGCACGGCAACGTGCCGACCCATATCGCATTGAAAGCCTGCAATCTCGGCCCGCAAATGCAATCGACGACGCGGGCGCACGCCACCATCGCACTCAGCGAAAGCGTATTGATGGCAGGATGCATACAGGACAGACAGGCGCAGATCGCTCACGACCTGAAAGATGGCGAAACGCTCTGCGTGCAGCGCTTGCCCGATGTGCGCTCGGAGCTGGTCATCCCCTTGAGTGCAGGCACCCAGACAATTGGTGTGCTCAACATCCAGAGTTTCAAGAACCGCGCTTTCGATCAGGACACTTTTACGGTGTTGCAGGCCATCGCGCACCAGATCGGCATCGCGCTGGAGAACGCCAACCTCTATGCGGAAACGGTAAGCCGTGCGCAGGAGCAGGTCGAGAATCAGCAGAAACTGCTGACGGCAGAAAAAATGGCCTCGCTCGGTCGCCTCACGGCAGGCATCGCACACGAAATGAATACGCCGCTGGCGGCGGTCCGCTCGGCAATGAGTGAGCTCGGTCAATTGATCGACGAGTACGAAGAGTCCATCGACGATCCGCAAGTCAACGCCGAAGATCACCACGGCATTGCCAAGGAAATGAAGAACGCCGTGACGCTCGCCAGCGGCTCGGCGGCGCGGGCGGCCAGTTTCGTGCAAGGCGTCAAGTCGCAGACACGCGACCTGTCGGCACACGAACATGTCAATTTCGACCCCGTCCCGGTCATTCAGGAATCGGTTCTGCTCCTCAGCCACGCTTTGCGTCAGGCCAACTGCCCGGTCGCTTTTCAACCTCACGCGGAGCGGCCGACCCTGTACGGTTCGCCCGGCCGCCTGGCCCAGGTCATCACCAATCTGCTTACCAATGCCATCGATGCCAGTCAGGACAAAGGCGGCTGTCCGATCACACTGACGCTGCTGCCACAAGGACAGTATCTGGAGGCGCGCGTCAGCGATCAGGGCTCCGGCATTCCGGAGGAAATTCTGGATAAAGTGCTCACCCCGATGTTTACCACCAAGGCCTACGGCAAGGGCACGGGGCTGGGCCTGGCCATCGTCCATGAGATTGTCACGACCGACTTCAGAGGCACGCTGGACATTGAAAGCACAGTAGGCCAAGGCACCACGTTCATCCTAAAACTATCGACCGAAACGACGCCGACCGGCACAACCAACGCCGAGTAGCATCAACACGCGCACAGAAACGACACCGACACACTCAATGGCCCCGAACAACTCTATCCACGTCGGTTTCATCCTCATCAATCCTGTCTTTTTGTGGGCAGTGACATCGAGCATGATGCAAGCGGAAGCGCAGCGCCGCGGGGTACGTCTGACGATCGTACCGGTGACGACCATCGACGAGCAGCTTGCCGAAATCGAGCGGCAACTGAGCCTGAATGTCGATGCGCTGATCATCAAGCCGATGAACAGCGAAGACCCCAGACTGCTGGCGCTGGCGCGCCGCGCAATCGCCGCCAGGATCCCCATCATTACCGTCGACTCGAAACTGGCGGAGATCAATACCTGCACGGTTGGCTCGGACAACAAGAAGGGGCAGGCCCTGGTGGCCAACCACATTTTCGAATGCATGGGCGGGCGCGGCAAGGTCGCCTACTTCGAAGGCGATCAACGTCTGAACATCGGCCGTATGCGCGCAGTGGGCTTCCACGAATTATTGCCGCGATATCCGGATATTCAATTGGCCTATCAGTCGGTGCTGGACTGGGACAAGGAAACGCCCGTCACGGTCAGGGAACGGCGCATCTGCCACATGCGCGAAGCGCTCGCTCAGCACGCCGACCTTGGCGGCGTGATCGTTGCGACCGACGTGGGCGCGCTGGACGTTTCCACAGTGATTGCCGAGCACGGCCTGACGGGCAAGATTCTCGTCTCCGGTTTCGATGCCATCCCCGAAGCCTTCATTGCGATCCGCACCGGACGCATGACTGCCACCACCCGCCAGTCGCCACGCTCCATTGCAGCAGCGGCACTGGATGCGGTGGCCAGTGCCCTGAACGGCGAAGTCCTGCCGGACTACGTGTACGCCGACATCGATCTTGTCACCCGCGACAATGCCGACGAATTGTCGCTCGATACGTTGCAAACCGTACCGGGATTGATCCGTGATCTGGCCGAACATCATCAACGCAATCGCCAGCTGCAGCAGGCGATCATCAGCACGCAAAAGAACATCCTGGAAACGGTCGCCGCGGTATCGAACGCCGTCAGCCAGATTCGCGAGCAAAGCCAGATGATGTTGCAGGTAGTCGACTTGCTGGCCAAGCGTTTCGATCTGGAACACGTCGCCTTGTATTTTCACAATGACGGCAAGCGCGATGGCCAAACCGAACCGGCACCGGAGGTCGATTTCCTGTTGCAGGCCGCCAGCGGTGAAACCGCCGGCAGCGCGCAGATCCGGATAACTCAGACCGACAGTGCACTGCTCGCCGAATGCACGGCGAGCCAGTTGCCCGCCGTATGGCACGACAAGGCGGAAGCCGCGCCCTCGCCCGCCGTACAACGCAGGCCAAACGTGCAATCCGAACTCGTGTTGCCACTCAAATCCGGCCAGCAATTGATCGGTGTGCTCGATCTGCAAAGCCTCAGCGCCAAGGCATTCGATGCCGATGCGCAAATGGTGTTGCTGGCGATTGCCGAGCAGGTGGCGATCGCAATTGACAACGCGCGTCTCTATGCCGAAACGGTACGCAACGCCCAGGAGCAGGCCGAGAACCGCGAGCGGCTCGTGGTTGCGGAGAAAATGGCCTCCCTCGGACGTTTGACCGGCGGTATCGCACACGAAATGAATACGCCGCTGGCGGCCGTGCGCTCTGCGGTGGTGGAGCTTGCGGCCCTGGTCAAGGAGTATCGCGAGGCCGTCGACGACCCGGATGTGAATGCCGACGATCATCGCGAGATCGCCAAGGAAATGGATACAGCATTGAACCTGGCAAGTGCTTCAGCGGAAAAAGCGGCCGGATTCGTGCGTAGCGTGAAAGCACAAACCCGCGACACATCGACGCAACAGCTTGTCAGCTTCAATGCCGTGCCCGTGATTCAAGAGGCCGTCGTCCTGCTGAGCCATGCATTGCGCAAGGAAAAATGCGATATGCAATTTGAATTCTCGGAAGAGCATATCGAACTGTTCGGCTCACCTACCCGCCTGGCCCAGGCAGTCACCAACCTGGTCGGCAACGCCATCGACGCCAGTGCCTGCAAGGGAGGTGGTCCAATCAAGCTGGCGCTCTCTCAAACCGCTACCAACGCCACGATACGCGTTACGGATTCCGGCTGCGGCATCCCCACCGAGGTACTGTCCAGAATGTATGACCCGATGTTTTCCACAAAACCTTTCGGGCAAAGCACCGGCCTCGGCCTCACCATCGTGCATGACGTCGTCACCGGCGATTTTCGCGGCAGCATCAACGTCGACACTAAAGTGGGAGAAGGCACGACCTTCATTCTGCACCTGTCGAAAGGCAGCACACACGCGTCAGTGTCTTGATTCGATCTACAGATAAGAAAACGCTCGGATCATGTGCCTTGATCTGCAGCTTTCAGTCGTTCCAGCTCATCATTGAAGGTCATCGCCCCATCCTCCAGGGAGTCGTTAGATCAGCCGCGGTGGTGACTAGCCACGCGTTTCAGACTGCTATCTAGTCGACTTTGTCCGGGAACAGTCCCGGCATCCACCGGGCCGCGAGCGTTGCTGGAAATGCCAGATGTAGGGGTGCGCGACTGCTTTCTGATGTGAGTACGTTCTTTTCCAGCAGCGCAGACACAACGCGACGGGCCTGCCGGTCACCTGTGCCGACAATATCGGCCACGTCACCGCGCGGCAGTTCGCCCCGGTAGAGAATGGCTTCGAGGACATTTCCGGATTTTGGAGGAAGGTTGCCGAGTCTGATTTCTTCATCAGTCCATTGAAGAATTCTTGTGCGCAGCAAGTCTGGGCGGACAAGCTTCTCCATGAAGGCCACCTGGTCAATACAGGTCTCCAGAAAGAACCGCGTGAAGTCGGTAAGTTCTTCTTCGCTCAAATTGCCACGCCCGTCGAGATCGTTCCGGCGCTGAAGATCGCAATTTGCCAAATGGGTTTTGTATGTCTGCACGTTTCTGGCCAAGCCCCGCGCAACTGACCATATGCCACCGGTATCTAGTGTTTCTAGCAGGTTGGCATGTGACACAAGTCGAGCCACCCGCCCGTTGCCATCAAGAAACGGGTGAATCCACAGCAGCCTATGATGAGCTGCAGGAGCCGCCAGAATGGCTTCTGTTTTCCGCAGGCCGGCATAGACTTTCTCAAAATGCTCAAGAAAGCGTGGAACCGCGCCGGGACTGATGGCGATGTGCTGGCCCACCTTTACGTCCTGCTCCCTGAGCTGGCCGGGAATTACTTTTTCCATTCGCCCGGTTTCTGGGTTTTTGGCCCAAAGCAAATCGTCCGGGAGGTGTTCGCAAAAACGATGGTGAACTTCTCTGATCCCATCGATTGAGAACGCGCGTCCCGTAAGACCGCCTGCGTCAATCCATTGCTGGACGGCGATATGAGCCGCTGCTTCAAGCTGGAGATCCCGTTTATAGGGATCGGCGCTGTAGTCTTTCTTGAGCGCCTTTTCGATGTCGATGGGGTGTGTGTCGTGGCCTTCGATGAGATTGCTGTAATAGCAATTCATAGCCCGTACCAGATCGGCCAAGGCGATACGTATGCCCTCAGGCAGACTGCGGCGGAAGCTTGCCGAGCGTACGGCAACCTCAAGAGCTAAATCAGTAAGCTTGCCCCGATGCCTAGACCCCTCCGATATGAGCAAGGGCCCCATCAATGAAGGTAACTCTTTGTCGTCTCTGACCGCTTCCATGTCCGCTTCTATGTCCACATTGAAGTTGAACTATAGTTCATATATATCACACACTTGATCGATTTAGAAGACTCCGGTTTGCCTCATAAAAGTCCGCTTCCAAGTCCTCTGGAGGCTGATTGACATGTCGAAATCCAGACGATAGCCACTCCACCGGGACACGACACGAACGCGGCCACAGCTGGGGGTATCAAGGGGGTATAAAACAAAAAACGGGCCGAAAGGCCCGTGTTGACTAGTGCTCTGGCGGAGAGGGCGGGATTCGAACCCGCGTTAGGATATTATCCTAAACACGCTTTCCAGGCGTGCGACTTAAACCGCTCATCCACCTCTCCGGAAAGAGGCGGGAGTATAGCAGCGCTATACCGATTTCGGAAACGCCCGTGCCAGGCCAGCTGCACCGGGCCGCATATGGTCTCAAGTGGCTTCAGGTTTGCGAAGCTCACTCACCAATTGATCGGCAACAGCGCCAGGGCGTGCGGTTACAAGGCTGACTACAATCAACGCTACAAAGCCCGCCGCAACACCAAACACACCGCAGGATACGGGCTGGATGCCGAACCAGCCGTTGTCCATCGAGCCGCCGGAAAACGGGTGGGTACGCAGCGCGTAGGCAATCGCCACCAGCGGACCCGTGAGCATGGCGGCAACGGCACCCCACTTGTTGGCGCGGCGCCAGAAGATGCCGCTGACCATCGCCGGGAATATCGCTGACGCGGCGATGGAGAATGCGAACCCCACGGTAAACAGGATGCTGTCCGGACGCAGCGAGGCGACCCACGCGGCGAGCATCGCCACGACCATGAGCGTCGCCTTCGAGACCAGCAGTCGTCGCTGGGTCGCCGCTGCCGGGTTGATCATGTGGAAGTAGACGTCGTGCGAGAGTGCGCTGCAGATGGTCAGCAGCAGCCCGTCTGCCGTCGACAAGGCAGCGGCCAGGCCACCCGCCGCGATGAGGCCCGAAACGAAATAGGGCAAGCCGGCGATTTCCGGCGTGGCCAGCACTATGACGTCTGGATTGATGCTGAGCTCGGCGAGCTGCAGGATGCCGTCGAGGTTGATGTCTTCCACCTTGACCATGCCGAGCTTGCCCCATGCCGAAATCCAGTTCGGCATGTCGGCAATTGGCGTGCCGACGAGGTGATGGTAGATCTCCCACTTGGCCAGCACGGCATAGGCCGGCGCGGTCAGATAGAGCAACAGGATGAAGAGCAGCGACCAGAAGACCGAGCTGCGCGCAGCCGCTACGCTGGTCGTGGTGTAGTAGCGGGTCAGCACATGTGGCAGGCCCGCAGTACCGATCATCAATACGAAAACGAGCGCGATGAAGTTGTTGCGCGCTTCCTGACTGCTTTGCCGCGCGTCGGCGGGAAATGGCTGGGCGTGCGGCGTGGGGGCGCGCGAGCGTGCGAGAGCATCGCGATAGTCGCTCTCCCATTGTTGGCGGGCGCCTATCGCGTCGACGGGTAGAGCGCGCAACTGCCGCTGAATATTGGCGATCTCCCTGGCCGGCGCGTTGGCATCCTGAAGCGCTTCGAGCCTCGCAACGAGCTCGGCGCGCTCAGCCTGTAGCGATAGTGGTAGAGCCGCAATACGCTCGTGCAAAGTCTGTGCGCGCACGATGAGGGCTTGACGTACCTGTTGCTCGGCGGGCGATGCGGCCAGAAGTTTTTCATCGACACTCAGGCGCTCGAGCACACGACCGTAGGCGATTTGCGGCACAGGTATGCCAGTGGTATGCCAGGACATCATGACGACGGGCGTCAGGTAGGCGACGATGATGACCAGGTACTGGGCCACCTGGGTCCAGGTGACGGCGCGCATTCCGCCGAGGAATGAACACACCAACACGCCAGCGAGGCCAACGAAGACACCGATGGAAAAATCGATGCCGGCGAAGCGACTGGTAATCAGGCCGACACCGTATATCTGCGCCACGACATAGACGAAGCTGGCCAGTATCACGGCAATGACGCCCAGCAGGCGCGGCAGGTTGCCTTCGTAACGCGCGCCGAGAAAATCGGGAATCGTGTATTGCCCGAAGCTGCGCAGGTAGGGAGCGAGCAGCAAGCTCACCAGCACGTAGCCGCCCGTCCAGCCCATGACGAAGGCCAGGCCGTCGAAGCCTGCGACGTACAGCGTCCCCGCCATGCCGAGGAACGAGGCAGCGCTCATCCAGTCGGCGGCCGTTGCCATGCCGTTGTAGAGGGCAGGAATGCGCCGCCCAGCCACGTAATATTCCGTGACGTCTGCCGTGCGGCAGAACACGCCAATGATGGCGTACATGAGGATCGTGGCGAGCAGGAACCCGTAACCGATCCACTGCAGCGACGCGCCCATTTTTTCGCCGAGGGCCATGGATCCCACGAACAGGAAGAAACCGATTGCGAATATCAGGTAGTTGCGCGAGATGGTGCTCATGGTGCGGAGCAGTGCCCATCGTACTCAGGCCCCCTCTCCCCAACCCCTCTCCCGCAAGGGGCGAGGGGCTCTTCAAAAACAGCGCACGACAATTCGTTTGTCATGCATGCAGTCACAGTCACAGCTTGTAGTCCGCCTTGAGGCGCTGTTGCAGACGCCGCGCCTGCATGAAAGCGTGACGCAGTATCTGGCGTTCGAGACGGTTCAGCTTGTAGGGGTTGAGTCGATTGACGCTGGCGTCGTTGCCGCCCTGCTGTTGCTGATTGCGCAAGCGCAACATCTGCAGAAAGTGGAAGCCGTCGATTGCAGCCTGCACATCCTCAGCCGAAAAACCCGCCTTGGCACCGAGGCCGCGCATGCGCGCAGCAGTCCCCGAGGCCTGGACGCCGTTGGCCAGTGCCAGCACGCGTATGGCATCGACATAAGGTCGCGTGCCGCTCATCTTCAGATCGATCGTGTTCGGAAATGCATTCTTCTTGTCGAGCACGAAGGTGCGCACCATGCCGAGCGGTGGCACCGCCAGCAGGGCATTTGCTGCCATCGGCTTGAGAAATGCGTCGTGCTGTTGCGCTAACGTGGCAAGGGCTACGCGCAAGCTGTCGACCAGTTCTGCCGCGCCAAAGAGAGCGCGAAAATCGAAAAAAATGCCGGCCGTCAGCAAGGTCCTGGCGTCAGCATTGGTAACCCACTCGGCGAAACGACTTTGCCACTCGCCCTCGGACAGACAGCATGCCGGGTTGCCTGCCATGCTCTGGCCGCGCCCAAGCGGAAAGCCGCATTCATCGAGCAACTGGTTGACGGCCTGGGCGAAAGGCAGGAACTGCGCGCGAATTTCGTCGGCCGTTTTCTGCGCGTTTTCACCTGTGCTTTTGCTTGTACTTTCGCCCGCACTTTCGTGTCGCGGCAACGCGAATATTATGCCGTTGTTCTGCTCGGTGGACAGGGTCTGCTCCAGGCGCCCTTCCGAGCCGAAAGCCATCCAGCTCCATGGCACGTCCGGCAAGGCAAAGCGTGCCCGCATGAGTTCGATGGCTTGCGAAGTAACGAAATCATTGAGGGAGGTCGTCCATTGAATCACCTTGTCGGCGGCCAGGCCCTGCGTCACAAGCCGCTTGGCAAAGCGCCTCGCCGCTGCCGCCGCATCGGCCAGTTCGCTGGATGAGCGCGCCGAAATGAGCGGGCTCACCACGTCTTCGGGCACGATCTGCTGTGTGCCATACACATCGCTGCGCGACACAACGCCGACCAGGCGCCCACCGTGCTCGACGACCAGCACATAGCGCACACCGTGCCGCGCCATGGCAAGCACGGCCTCGTGCGCCGTGGCGTCGACAGGCAGCGTCACCGGCTGCGGGCTCATGGCGGACTCGATCGGCGCCGACAACTCCCTGCCCTGCAGAAGAACGCGCCCCAGCAGATCGTGAGCGGTCACAATACCGAGCGGCACCATGTCGGCGTTGGCCACCACGATGGAGCCGATGTGCTCGCGGTACATGCGTTCGACGGGATCGCGCAGTGGCGTGCCGGGCGGATAGGTCACCGGCGCGCGGCGAATCAGTCCACTCAGGGGCTGGTAAAGGGAAAACGCCGCGCCCGGCGCGACATCCTGCTCGTTCACCGGGGCGTTCATGCGCTGTCTCCCGTCTCGATCGCGAATTGACTCACGCTGATTTTTTAAGCTGCTCCAGGATCGCCGGATTTTCCAGCGTGGAGACATCCTGCGTGATCTCCTCGCCTTTTGCCAGCGAGCGCAACAAACGACGCATGATCTTGCCCGAACGGGTCTTGGGCAGGTTGTCGCCGAAACGGATGTCCTTTGGCTTGGCGATGGCGCCGATCTCCTTGGCAACCCAGTCCTGCAATTGCTTGACGATGGCCTTGGCCGCCTCCTCGCTCGGCCGTGCCTGCTTGAGCACGACGAAGGCGCAGATGGCTTCGCCGGTCAGCTCATCGGGGCGCCCCACGACGGCCGCCTCGGCGACGATGGGATTGGAGACTAGCGCAGACTCTATTTCCATGGTGCCCATGCGATGGCCAGAGACATTCAGCACGTCATCGATACGACCCATGATGGTGAAGTAGCCGGTCTTCGCGTCGCGCACCGCGCCATCACCGGCCAGGTACAGGGTGCCGCCCAGGTCTACGGGGAAGTAGCTCTTCTGGTAACGCTCCGGGTCACCCCAGATGGTGCGGATCATCGAAGGCCACGGCCGCTTGATGACGAGAAAGCCGCCCTTGCCCCACTCCACATCGGCGCCTGCCTCATCGACAACGGCGGCGATGATGCCGGGAAACGGCAGGGTGCATGAGCCGGGCACCAGCGGCGTTACACCGGGCAGCGGCGTGATGACGTGACCACCGGTTTCGGTTTGCCAGAAAGTATCCATGACCGGGCAGCGCGCACCGCCGATCTGCTCGTAGTACCACATCCACGCTTCCGGATTGATCGGCTCGCCCACCGTGCCGAGCAGGCGCAGGCTGGTGAGGTCATAATTGCGCGGATGCGCAGCAGGCGTCGTATCGGCAGCCTTGATGAGCGAACGGATCGCGGTCGGCGCGGTATAGAAGACGCTGACTTTCTGGTCCTGGATCACGCGCCAGAAACGGCCCGCGTCAGGATAGGTTGGCACGCCTTCGAAGACGATCTGCGTCGCGCCGCAAGCCAGTGGCCCATATGCAATATAGGTATGGCCCGTCACCCAGCCGATGTCGGCAGTGCACCAGTACACGTCCTCCGGTTTGAGATCGAAGGTCCATTTATTGGTCAGGATGGCATGCAGCAGATAGCCACCCGAGGAATGCTGCACACCCTTTGGTTTGCCCGTCGAGCCCGAGGTGTAAAGGAGGAATAGCGGGTGCTCGGCACCGACCCACTCCGGCTCGCAAGTCGCGCTCTGGCCTTCGAGTAACTCGTGCAGCCATACGTCACGGCCAGCGACCATGCTGGCGGCATTACCGGTACGCTTGTAGACAATCACGCTGTGGATTGCCTCACAACCACCCATCGCAATGGCTTCATCCACCACCGCCTTGAGCGCGATGTTCTTGCCGCCGCGACATTGTTCGTCAGCCGTAAGGACGGCCGTAGCACCCGCGTCGACAACACGTTCCTGCACGCTCTTGGCGGAAAAACCGCCAAACACCACCGAGTGGATGGCACCGATACGTGCGCAAGCCTGCATGGCGGCAACGCCTTCGACCGACATCGGCATGTAGATGATGACGCGGTCGCCCTTCTTGATGCCACGTGCCTTCAGTCCGTTGGCAAAGCGGCAGACCAGGGCATGGAGTTCGCGATAGGTAGTGTGCGTGACCTTGCCGTCGTCGGCCTCGAAAATCAGCGCAACCTTGTCGGCGTTACCGTTTTCAAGATTGCGATCGAGGCAGTTGTACGACACGTTCAACGTGCCGTCTTCGAACCATTTGTAGAACGGGGCCTTGCTCTCGTCGAGCGACCTGGTGAAAGGTTTCTTCCAGATCAGGTGTTCGCGCGCCAGGCGCGCCCAGTAGCCCGCATAGTCCGTCTCGGCTTCCTTGCACAAGGCCTGGTATTGCGCCATGCCACTGATGGTGGCGCGCGCAATGGTGGCTTCGGAAGGGGGGAAAACGCGATGTTCTTGCAGGACGGAATCGATACTGACCATCTTGCCTATCTCCTCTGAAACTGAATTTGGGGCAGATTCTTCGCGAATGTTTCAGTATGCCGCGACGATATAGCAATCCGGGCATGGAGCACAGTCAGGAACAACCGCAGGGAATACCGAAGGCTTGTCTCGTGTTTAGCAGTAGAGGCCGCATTGCCGCGACCGCCGCCTGAATATTATCGGGTACTGTTTTGGCAGGGTTTCCAAATTAGATGCAGCCGAGCTTACATCCCACTTACGCGCGCCTTGTCTCACCAGGCGCCCTGGCCGACCTCAAGTCGATGCCAATTTTGCCGGCAACACCTGCGCCGAACAGGGCGGCTACCTGCTACGATCACGGCTGTCCGGTCGGTTTGGCCGGCGAGTTGACCCAAAAGCTGACCCAAAAGTTGCCCCACGAGTTGACCCACAATCCGGCCCGCGCGTTGGTCGAACTGGTCAATTTTGCTGCTGATGCTGATCATTCCCGCCCCATGCACAGTCAACAAGATGTCGTTGCCGAAATCCCTCGCCTGCGCCGCTATGCACGTGCGCTGACTGGCGACAGTTCGCGCGCAGACGATCTCGTCCAGGACACGCTGGAGCGCGCCCTGTCGCGCTGGATCCTGTGGCGCCCGGGCAATCTGCGCGCCTGGCTGTTCACCATCATGCACAATATTTTCGTCAATCAGCTGCGTGGCGCGGCGCCGCTGGATTATCGCCCGGACGAGCTGATGCCGGAACTCGCCGTTCGTCCGGATCAGGAAGACGGCCTCCTGTTGCGCGATCTCGACAAGGCACTGCAGCAACTGTCGGTCGATCAACGCGAAACGCTACTGCTCATAACACTCGAAGAACTCTCCTACGACGAGGCCGCGAAGGTGCTCGGCGTCCCTATCGGCACGATCATGTCGCGCCTGTATCGCGCCCGCGAGCGCCTGCGCATCGCGCTGCAGGGCCAAAGCGGACTTGCTCATCTGAAGGTGGTCAAATGAGCCGCCACGAGAAGAGCACGCATGACGCTCCCTTGTCGCAGATCGACGAAGCGCTGCTGCGCTACGTCGATGATCGTCTGGACGTCGAAGACCGCGCCACGGCAGAGAGCTGGTTGCATGACAACCCCGACCTGACTGCACGCGTAAACGCTTGGCGTGAGCACGACGAGGCGCTGCAACGTCATTTCAACCCGATCGGTCACGCCGCGGTGCCAGAACGTCTTCTGCGCGCGGCACGCCGCGCTTCGCAGCGCTCGCCGCTGCGCTACGCGGCCGCATTCACATGGCTGAGCATCGGGCTGCTGGCTGGCTGGCTGCTCGGTCATCGCACACCGGAGCCAGGCATCGAGCCTGTTGCCACGTTCCCGCACCTGGCCGCCGTGGCACACGCCACGTATGTGCCGGAAAAACGCCACGCTGTCGAAGTGGCCGCCAATGAAGAAGCGCATCTGGTCACGTGGTTGTCGAAGCGCCTGGATCGCCAACTCAAGGTGCCGCAGCTCAACGATATGGGCTATGCCCTGGTCGGTGGCCGCATGTTGCCGAGCGAGACCGGGCCCGTTGCACAGTTCATGTTCCAGAACGAAGACGGCAAGCGTCTTACCCTGCACCTGCGCACGCGCACCGGCGACATCAAGGAAACGTCCTTCCAGTATTCGCAGGAGGGAAAAGTCAGCGTCTTCTATTGGCTCGATGGCCAATTGAGCTATGCGCTGTCAGGCGAAATCGAGCGCGACAAGCTGCTCGCCATCGCGCGTGAAACGTATCGACAGCTCGAGTAGGTTGGGGTGAGCGCCAGCGATGCCCAACACACCTTGGGCTATCGAGTTCATACCTGTTTGCCGACCGATGTTGGGCATCGCTAACGCTCACCCCAACCTACCCCAATCCACCCTTCCGCCCTCAATCTACCTTTACCGCTCGCTATGCAGGTCCACCACGACCTGCGCGGCGTAACCACGCCAGGTCAGCGGAATGACGTAGGGACGCGACGCGGACGAAGTGCGGATCGATACGCCGCGACAACGACGCGGTACGGATATCTCCAGCGCCTCGCCAAGCTCCCTGCGGGCACGACCGGAAAAGGTATTGGCGATTTCGCCGACGAGATCGAGATGATCTTCCTCACCGTACTGGTGAGCGCCGGCGATGAGCAGCAAGTGGGACAGCAGGCCGCCCGGCGCTGAAAAATACAGCGCGCCGCGCCAGCCGCCGCTGACGTCGACAATGCCGGTGTAATCGTAATGCGGCAACTCCTGGTCGGGCTCGGCGAGGTAGGCCGAACGCACGTCGGCGCCATCGCCGCTGGAGTGCTCGAAGAAGTGGCTGACGGATTCGACGAAAGCACGCAGATCGGATTCTTGCAAGGCTTGCATCATTGGTCCCTGAACATCAATCTTTTACCAGCTCCTGCAAACCTGCCACCAGTTCTGCATCGGTGAAAGGCTTGTGGATGTAGCCATGCGCGCCATAGGTCAGCGCCTTCAACGCGGTACGTTTGTCGCTGAGCGCAGACACAACGAGAATCCGCGCCATGCCCGATATCTTGACGATGCCCTGGATGCACGCCAGGCCGTCCATGTTGGGCATCGTCAAATCCATCGTCACGACATCGGGGCGATGGCGCGAGCACATGCCGATGGCCTCCTCGCCGTGTCGCGCCAGACCGACCACCTCGATCGGCGACAGGTCCGGATGCTGAGCGATACGCGCGATCCGGCTGCGTATGACAGATGAGTCGTCGACGATCAATAACCTCATCCGGAAAACTCCACGCGGAATTCGGTGTACTGACCCACCTGGGTGAGCAGCCTGAGATGACCGCCGAGCTTGCGCACGGCGTCCGCTACGGCATCCATGCCAACTCCGCGGCCCGCATGCGCATCGCTCTGCGCCGCCGTGGTGAAGCCGGGCCGCAATATCTCCGAGATGACCTGCCGATCGGACATCTCGCTCAATGTCTCGACCGGGTAGCGCCCGCTGGCCTGCAGCGTCTCGCGCAGCCTGCCCGGACACAAGCCGCGGCCATCGTCGCGCACCGACAGCGAATAGCGGGACGGGCCGACATTGCTGAGCGATACCTGCAACGTGCCCATCACCGTCTTGCCGGCTGCAGCGCGTTCCGTCGGCGCCTCGATGCCATGTACCACGGCGTTGCGCACCAGTTGAGCGGCAATGGTGCGCACCGCACGCGCGGTCTTGGCAGAGAGTTCGTCAAACTCGCGCAGATTGATGTCGGCGTTGACGTTCTTGCTGTGATCCCTGGCGACACGCCGGGTCAGCGAGGAGATCGAGCGCGCCAGTTCCGGCGTATCCATCTCCACCGTTTCGACCTGCGTGGCGAAGCGCGAGACCACGGTGCGCAGCCAGCCGATACGCTCGAACAATTGCTTGAGGTGCACCGATACGCCAATCAACTCGTCACCGCTGAGCACATCGCGCCCACGCAATGACGACAGCATCGATTCGAACAACTCGGCGTCGCTGGCAATGAAGCTCAGCCCCATCATCGTGGAATTGGCCTTGACCACATGCACGGAGCGGAACACGTGATCGATGAGGCGGCGGTAGTCGTTGCCGCGCCCGTCGACCGCACGCAGCCTGTCGTTGATGTCGAACAGCACCGCTTCGGTTTCGCTGATGAAGCGCGACAGCTCCGCGGGCTGCATCTGCGCCAGTTGCAGCAGCACCGACAATTGCTGGTCGGCCTGGCGGTTGGCCGCTTCGAGCTCGCTACGCAAGGCGACAACGGCGGATACATCGGTCACGGTAACCAGCAGATGCGACAGCACGCCATCTACCATCACGCGATTGAAGCCGAAGGAAAGATGACGGATGGCGTGTCCCGTTTCGACCGAGACTTCGGTGAGCGGATTGAGATCGCGCACCAGCGCTTCCTTGACCCGATCGCCAAGCAGCAGCCTGATGTATTCGATGGCCAGGCTGTGGTCGCCGTCCGTCAACATACGGCGCAATACCGCGGCGAAATCCTCGCCAACAGTGAGCTCACGGCCGAGAAGCTCCTTGAGCGAAGCGGACTGTTGCGAACCCAGGCGGAAGTCACGATCGATGAGGAACAGACCCTCCTTCACCGTGCCGAGAATCTCGCTCGTCTCGCGTTGCGCCTGTTCGGTCTTGCTGTCGCTCTCCTGCAGCCGGCGAATGAACTTGAAGAGAATGAAGAGGAAATTCACCAGCGCAAACACGATGCCGATGGTCTGCACCAGCCGCAGGCGTTCCGCCTTCTTGCCGGCGACGGCTTCCAGGCGAATCGTCAGATCGTTCATCAGGCCGAGCAGCTTCTTGTTGTTGTCGCGTGCGGCGGAGGCGGCATCATCTGCCATCTCCACGGTCAGCGGCGAACCCGCCCAGATCCTCGCCAGCGCGTCCCGATACGGTGACCACAGCGTCAGCGCCTCATCGAGAACGTGCAGGCCCTGCGGATCATCGACGGCCTTGAGCGTGACGGGGCGACCATCAGCGCCTTTTACCTGCCCGCCATTGATGAACGCATTCAGGGTGACATCGAAAAGCATGACGGCATCATGCAGCTCCGTGGCTGCCGGCTTGCCGTCCTGGCCCGCCTTGAGATCGTCGTCGAGCACGACCGCCGCCTTGGCCATGCGCTGCGACAACATGCGTTGTCGCCCGGAGAGATTGATCGATACGGCGTCCGAACCGATCTGGTACGACGTGTAGAAATTGAGCATCAATACTGCAAGGTCGAACAGGACAAAGCATGCAACGGCCAATACGATTTCCCTGTATTTGCCGAAGATCGAACGCTGGGATGTCTGCATGGTTATAAGACTTTCGTCGTAGTGGCACCGGGCAGACATGGCAAAAATCGAGCCAGCTCAGCGTAACGAACCGCGGCCAGCAAAATGTCAAAAAATGTGTCTCTTTAGGTTGAATGTGAAGTCTGACCGCGTCTCGAAACCCCAAATTGATGCATGGCAAACGGTATCGCGCACCATCCGATGGCATGACACTCAGAATAGTTGCAACTGCGATTGCAACTGCGGCTGCAGCTGCAGCTGCGCCTTCTCGCCGGCGGGCGGTTTGAATGCCGCCGTATTCAGCACTCGCCGCGCCTTGTTGAGCCCCAGCCGTGTCGTCGCCAGTTTTGCGCGGCTGGCGTAGAGCTCGGCGAACTGGCCTTCACCCGTCATGCGCGTGCCGAAGCGGCTGTCGTAAGCCTTGCCACCACGCATCTGCCGGATGATGCTCATGACATGCTCGGCGCGGCCCGGCACATGCGTCTCCAGCCAGGCAGGAAATATCTCGGCCAGCTCATGTGGCAGACGCAGCAAGGCATAGCCGGCAGCGTCGGCACCACAGTCTTTCGCAGCGGCAAACACAGCTTCCATATCGTGATCGTTGAGTGCCGGAATGAGCGGCGCGAACAGTACGCCCACCGGCACGCCTGCTTCATGCAATTTGCGCATGGCGTCGAGCCGCCGCTGCGGCGTCGCGGCACGCGGCTCCATGCTGCGCGCCAGCTTGCGATCCAGCGTGGTGACGCTGAACATGACGTGCACCAGATCGTCGCGCGCCATGTCGACGAGCAGGTCAAGGTCGCGCTCGATCAACGCGCTCTTGGTGACGATGGTCACCGGGTGACGACACTCGGCCAGCACTTCGAGCAGACCGCGCGTCAAACGCAGTTGACGCTCGATCGGCTGCCAGCCGTCGGTGTTGATGCCGAGTGCAATAGGGCGGCAGCGATAGGATTTGCGCGCCAGCTCCTTGCGCAGCAGCGCCACCGCATCCGGCTTGTAGGCAATTTTCGTTTCGAAGTCGAGGCCCGCCGACAAGCCAAGATAGCTGTGCGTCGGCCGTGCAAAACAGTAGCTGCAACCATGCTCGCAGCCACGATAGGGATTGATGGAAAGCTGGAACGAAATGTCCGGCGATTTGTTCTCGGTGATCACGCTTTTGGCGGTATCGATGATGAGCTCGGTCACGAGCCGGGCCTCGCTCTCAACCTCTCCTTCTGCGTCCTTTTGCTCTTCTTCCTGCTGCCAGCCATCATCAAAAGCTTCGCGTCTTTGCGACTCGAAGCGGCCATCGGGGCGCACTGTAGCGCCGCGGCCACGAAACAATAGCGGACGCGCGACAGGCTGCGGCGCCTCGTTCGACTCATCAGGAGATTCTTCGTTCACGACTTTTGCTCGACTCTGCATTTACAGGCGAGCCGCAGCGCTTAACCAGAAAGGCCTCCCGGGGCGGCTACGACACAACTGTATTTATATACAGCACTCTACCGTAGCCAGATACCTGGAACAAGCTCATTCGCCGTCCCAATAAGTCGAACGCTGATAGTGCTCGTGCAGGCGGATTTCGTAATCACGCGACATCACGATTGCAGGATCGTATTCCGGGCTCGCTTCGACGGCAGCGCGATCGATGCCGAGTTCGACGACACTCTCCGCCCATTCCACCTTGGTGATCCATTGCGGACGAACGACGACATGGCGCCCGACCCGCCACTTCGTCGTGTCGACAACCATGTAGCGGAGGGCCCAGGCCGCATCATCAACCAGGAATTCCTCCACGTGACCGATGTGCTCTTCGCGCGCATGGACTTGATAGCCCGTCACTTCGCTGGCGCTGCGCAGATGATGATCTGCGTTTTCGATCTTGTATTGGTCGCGGATAGCGAGCTCGGCAGTCGCTGTGCCGGCCACTGCATCGTCGGCCAGTATCGGATAAGGCCCCCACAGATAGCCGCCGCCCCAATAAACCGGGTAACCGTAGTAAGCGTAGAACTCGGCCTCTTCCTGACGCGACACCGGCTGATCGGTATCGACGTCCGGGCTGTCCTTGACCTGCTGCTGGGTGAGCGCGACCTGTATCGTCTCTTTTTCCCAATCAACGCGGCGAATGGAGCGCGGTGAAATCAGCACTTTGCGGCCAGACAACCAGCCCCCTGTTTCGACGATCAGATAGCGCACGCCCCAGGAGACGTCATCGAAATAGACATCTTTCACTTTGCCGATTTCACCATCGATGGCGCCAAGGGTCATGCCATGCAGCTTCTTCAAGCGATGCAACATCGAAGATTCTCCTGAGTGTTCGAGCTGGAATAGCCGTCTCCCACTCTGGTCGCCGAAAGCTGCAGGGTCTGTACGTTGCCGCACACAAAGGCTACGTCTTGCCGAGGCCCGAATTATCTCATCAGCATAATTCGATCAGGGCAAGGCCGCGCACAAAATCAGCCTGTAACGCCAGAGCGCTTGAGCTGTGCCGCCATCTGCTCGGCCAGGCGGCCAAGCGCCCTGCTCCAGGCGGCCACCACGGCTTCGGGAGACGCGCCCTGCATCGGCTCGCGTTCGCTGATGCGCCAGATACTGCGCTGCCCGTCCGAGTCGCGCCGCAGAGTCCACGTCAACTCGATGGTCACACTGTCGCCGGGCCGCGCATCGAAACTCTGTACGTCGAGAAGTATCTGCCATGCCGCTGCAGCGGAGGCCTGTTGCGGATAGGCTGCCACTTGCGCGTTCGGCAACAGACGCGCCAGATGTGCGGCGAGCACACGTGGTATCTCGCGCTTTGGTGTATCGACCCAGCGGTCTTCTTCGAGCACATCGACCTTGGTGTCGGAACGGCGCACGACCAGTTGCGGGCGATCGATTGCTTCGGTCACGGTGGTCGGGCCAACGGCGATGCCAACAACCGCAGCAGACTGGCCCGTGGGCAGAGGCGGCGCCGACAACGAGTAGTAGCGCACGTTTGGTGAAGCACACGCGGCAAGGAAAAGACCGGCTCCCATGATCAAACCTGCTCGCAGGCAATATGCATTTTTCATGACGGCTTTCGTGGCGCATCTCATGGTTTATCCTCCGGCGTCTTGCCGCGGATCAGTGCTTCCGGATGGCGATCCAGATAGTCAGTCAGGGTGCGCAACGACTGGGCGGAACGGCCGACTTCGCGCAGGGTATCGCGCATCTCCACTTGCAGCGGCGAGTCCTGCTGCAACAGACGCTCGGCACGCGACACTGTCTGGCGCGCTTCTTCGATCGTGCGTTTGAGTTCCGGCGCCACGTCCTGGTTGAGTTGCTGCATCAACACATCGGCATCCTTCACCGTCTTGTCGAGGGAGCGTATCGCGGTGTGCAGGTCCTTGCCGATCTCATCGAACGGGATCTTGTCGAGTTTGCGCGCGATGCTGGTCAGGCTCGATTCAAGTTCATTCAGGCTGCCGTCGACAGTCGGAATTTCCAGCGGATTGTCGACCGAAACGGGCGCAGATGCTTGCGCTGCTGCGCGTGGCGATGTGGCATCGGTTGCCGTCTTGACCTTGACCGCGTTCGGGAAGAAATCGAGCGCCACGTAGAGCTGCCCCGTCAGCAGATTGGCGGCACGCAGCTGGCCGCGCAGGCCACCGGCGATCATGCCGCGCACCAGCTCCGGACTGCTTCCGCCAGCCGGCGGCAAGGTATTGCCAAATTTGCGCAAACGTTCCGGATACACCTTGATGTCGACCGGCACGTCGGCGCGCTGGGCTTTCGCATCGTAATGAATGCCGATGGCAGAGACCTCACCGAACTGCAGACCGCGGAATTCCACCGGCGCCCCGACCGTCAGACCATGCACCGACTGATGGAAAACGAGCCGGTAGTATTCAACTGTCGTATCGTGGTCGCGCATCGCGACACGCTCATTGTCGTAGAGCTGAAAGTCGCTACCCGGGGGAGCGGGAGGCATTTCGGCCTGGCCCTCGGGTGCGCCGAACGCCAGGCCGCCAAGTATCAGCGTGGCAAGCGATTCGGTATTGAAACGCAAGCCGTTGGCGTCGACCGTGAAGTCCAGCCCGCTGGTGGACCAGAAACGCGAATTGGTGGTGACGAAGCGGTCGTATGGCGCGCGGACGAATATCGTTACCGTCGCACCGCGACCGTCCTTGTCGAGGTCGTAGGCAACGACCTGGCCAACAGGCAGCTTGCGGAAGTAAACCGGCGAGCCGTAGTCGATCGAGCCCAGCGTTTCCGCGTGCAGGGTAAAGCGTTTGCCAGGCTGTCCATCAATCAGCATGGGCGGCACTTCCAGGCCTACGAAATCGCTGCGCGAGCTGCTCGATTTGCCGACGTCGATACCGATGTAGGCACCGGACAGCAAGGTACTCAGACCGCTCACGCTGCCTGCGGCCACACGTGGCTTGACCACCCAGAAGCGGGTGTCGTCCACGGCGAAATCGCGCGCTTGCGAGCTAAGCCTGGCGGTGACGACGACGGCCTTGCGGTCTTCCGAAATGGCCACCTGCTGGACTTCGCCGACGTCGACGTCCTTGTATTTGATGCGCGTCTTGCCGGCTTCCAGCCCTTCACCGGTCAGAAAGCGGATTGTGACGGTGGGGCCCTGTCTGACGAAGGCCTGGATGGCGAGCCAGCCGCCGATCAGTATTGCGACGGCCGGGACCAGCCAGACGAGAGGCAAATTCCAGCGCTTGGCGCTGACAGCCCTTGCTGAAGGCAAATCCTGCGAATCAGGCATCTGTGGTTCGCTCATTTATTCTCACTTGTTATTGTTTTCCCCGCACAGCCAACCGCTTTCCGAGGCTTGCTCCCACTCAAGCACGACCTTGCGCCCGACGCTGCAACGCGTCCCACATCAGGCGCGGATCGAACGATTGTGCCGCCAGCATCGTCAGCACCACCACCGCCCCGAAAGCCAGCGCACCGTGGCCCGCATGAACCGACATGAATGCGTCAAAGCGCACCAGCGTCGCCAGCAGTGCCACCACATATACGTCCAGCATCGACCACTTCCCCACCAGCTCGACCAGCCGATATAACCGCGACAGCTGCGGCGCCGCACCCAACGGCTTGCGTTGCACGCTGATCAGCAGCACGACCAGCGCAAGAAGCTTGCCCAGCGGCACGACCATGCTGGCGACGAACACGATCACCGCCAGATCCCATGACCCCGTATTCCACAACAGGATAATGCCGCTCATGATGGTATTGGATTGCGTCGCACCGAGGGACGTCGTCTCCATGATGGGCAGCAGGTTCGCCGGAACGTACAGGATCAGCGCCGCGATCAGGAAAGCCCAGCAGCGCGTCAGGCTGAGGGGTTTACGCAGATGCACTGCCGAGCCACACCGCGGGCAATGATCATGCTCGACCACGGACACGACCTGACCGCATGCGTGGCAGCCGGTCAGCCCCCTGCTCGCCGCCGACTCGGGCGGAAATGACTGCGTCAGATCCCCGGCAGCATTCATGAAGTCACCTCGACGACTTTGCCATCGACGTCGGCCTGCCCATCCCTGCCGCGCATGACAGCTTCATGATAAGCCCAGATCACACTGCCCTGCAGGCTGGAACTGAGCAGGGTCAGCAGCAGCATCGTCGCGCCAAAAGCCCACAGGCCAATACCTGCCGAGGCACTGGCCATGTGCCCGAGTTTTACCAATGCCACCACGACGCCGAGCATCAACACCTCAACCATGACCCACGAGGAGATCGCCATCAACGCGCGGAACAACGGCGCAAAACCCGGTGCACGAAACCCCAGGCGTAGCGGCAGCAACAACCACAGCAGCCCGGCAATCAGGGCGGCAGGCGCCAGCACCGAAGTCACCAGCACCAGCACGCCGACCAATGTTTCGCCTTGCGCATGCAGTTGCCACACGGCGGCAACCATGGTCGCATCCATGCGCAACGCCTGAAATTCGAGCGTCATGACAGGAAAGATATTCGCGATCAGGAAACTGACGGCCGCCGTCACGGCCAATGCCACCGGCACATCGAGTTTGTCCGACGCCCAGCGCAGCAGTGGCGCATCGCAGCGCGCGCAACGCAGGCTGCCGCGACGCGGCACAGCATCGGCGTGCTGCAACAGATCACATTCGTGACACACGATCATGTTTGCATTCGAATCCTGGCTCATCATTCCCTCAAAAAGACCATCGCTCTTGCCCTCGCCGATGCCCTTGCGGCTGCACTAACAGGCAGCCTGACAAGACCGCCTCATGCTTTCGGCTAAAATCGCAACCTTGCCTTCAACCGCCTTACTTGCATCCTTACTAGGTCCTTACTTACGTTAATCACGCCTTGGAAGCCGTAACAAAATGGAGCGAGCACGTGACTGGCTAGGCGGCCCGCGCAGAGCAGTGCTTCGGCACGGCGAGCGGGCCAACAACGCCAGACGCGTGCGCAGCCCATTTTGTTACGGCTTCTTACCGCGCCCTGCCGGAATCCACCATGCCAACCACGCCAGTAACAGCGCCCCGCGATCACATCGACGACGTCCGCATCCGCGAAATCAAGGAACTTGCCCCGCCTTCGCAAATCATCGAAGAATTTCCGTCGAGCGAACGCACGGCCCGCACCACCTTCGAAGCACGCAATGCCATCCACCGCATCCTGCATGGCGCCGATGATCGCCTGCTGGTCGTCGTCGGCCCCTGCTCGATCCATGACACCGACGCCGCCATGGAGTATGCGGCGAAGCTCAAGCAACAGGCGGACCGCCTGCAAAACGACTTGCTGATCGTCATGCGCGTCTATTTTGAAAAACCGCGCACCACGGTCGGCTGGAAAGGGCTCATCAACGACCCTTACCTGGACGACAGCTTCCGGATCAACGACGGTCTGCGTCTTGCCCGCAAGCTGCTGTGGCAGATCAACGAGCTCGGCCTGCCTGCCGGCACCGAGTTCCTCGACATGATCACACCACAATATATTGCCGACCTCATCGCCTGGGGCGCCATCGGCGCACGCACGACGGAGAGCCAGGTGCATCGCCAGCTCGCCTCCGGTCTGTCCTGCCCGGTCGGCTTCAAGAACGGCACGGATGGCGACATCCGCATCGCCATCGATGCCAT
This sequence comes from Rhodocyclales bacterium, assembly GCA_028292485.1. GTDB lineage: Bacteria > Pseudomonadota > Gammaproteobacteria > Burkholderiales > Rhodocyclaceae > Viridibacterium. Next base: position 26,893 of record JAQGMG010000024.1, read on the forward strand.
CAAGGCCGCGCAGTCGCCCCACCACTTCCTGTCCGTAACCAAGGCCGGCCATTCCGCCATCGTGTCAACGGCCGGCAACGAAGACTGTCACATCATCCTGCGCGGCGGCAAGGAGCCGAACTACGACGCGGCCAGCATCGACGCCGCGTGCAAGCAGCTTGCAGCAGCCGGCGTGCCTGCCAAGCTCATCGTCGACTTCTCGCACGGCAACAGCCGCAAACAGTACGCGCTGCAGATCGAGGTCGGCAGCGATATTGCAGGCCAGCTGGCGGCAGGTGAAGAACGCATCATGGGCATCATGTGTGAATCGCACCTCGTTGAAGGCCGCCAGGATCTGCTGCCGGGCAAGCCGCTGGAGTATGGCAAGAGCATCACGGACGCATGTATCGGCTGGGAGCCAACGATTGGCCTGCTCGACACCCTGGCAGAAGGCGTGCGCCAGCGCCGGGCAAAGATTGCTGCGGGCGAATAGTCATTGCATGAAAGCGTAAAAGACAAGGCCCGCATGTACGGGCCTTGTTTTCTTGAGTGTCTTGGCGAGGCACACTGCCAAATAGGCCGTTCGCCCTGAGCGTGACGAAGTGAAGTCGAAGGGTAGCTTCGCCAAGGACGAACAAACATGCGGTATTGGAGGCAGTACGCCCTGCTTCGACTCCGCGTTGCTACGCTCAGCACGAACGGTATGAGGAGAGGTATGCAAAGCGTCTCTTCCGCCTCTTCACGCCTTTGCAGAAGATTCGGGCAAGGCGCTAGACGTGCGGCTCAACAGCCAGCACCCGCTCGATGCGCTTGTCCGGCACGAACCACATGACCGCCACCGCAACATACAGCGCCAGCGCGGCCCAGCCACTGACAAACGACAGCGGAATTCCAAATGCATAGAGGACGATGGACGCCTTCCCCTTGCGATCGCAACCAAGCGCCTTGGCCAATGCCGAATCCGCTGCATGGTGTTGCAACAAGGCCATCGTCAGCAACGAATAAGCACAAGCCGACATGAACAGGACACCGCCATAACAAGCCATCGGCAGCGATGCAAAATGATTCTCACCCATCCAGCCGGTGACAAAGGGAATCAGCGACAACCAGAACAACAGATGCAGGTTGGCCCACATCGCCTGGCCGCTGACGTGCTGCACCACATGAAACAGGTGATGGTGGTTGTTCCAGTAAATACCCACGTAAATGAAGCTGAGCATATAACTGAGCGCCACCGGCCACAGGCTCAGCAAGGTCGCGAGGTCATCACCATGCGGCACCTTGAGCTCCAGCACCATGATGGTAATGATGATGGCGAGCACGCCATCGCTAAAGGCTTCGAGTCGCGTTTTTCCCATGCGCTTATCGCCCCAGTGCCAGCTCAATGAGGCTGCGCGTGGAGGCATCGTAAGCGGAAGCATCGGTTTCTCCTGCCAACACTTTTTCGATTCCCGATGCGAGCTGCTTGCCAAGTTCGACGCCCCACTGGTCGAAGGAGTTCACGTCCCAGATGACGCCCTGAACAAAGACCTTGTGCTCGTATAGCGCAATCAGCGAGCCGAGCGAACGCGGGCTCAGTTCATCGAGCAGCAAGGTATTGCTCGGCCGGTTGCCCGAGAACACGCGATGCGGAATTGCCGCTGGAATATCCAGCTCGGGCATGCCACGCGCGGTGAGTTCGGCGCGCACTTCGTCCGCGTCCTTGCCACGCATCAGCGCTGCCGATTGCGCGAAGCAACTCGCCGCAAGCGTGCGCTGATGATTCGGCAGTGTGCCGGCTTGCTGCAGGGCGAGAATGAAGTCGACGGGGATCAATGCGGTGCCCTGATGCAGCAACTGGAAATAGGCGTGCTGGCCATTGATACCCGGCTCGCCCCAAATCACCGGTCCGGTGGCATAAGCGATGCGTTCGCCATCGCGGCGCACGCCCTTGCCGTTGGATTCCATATCGAGTTGCTGCAGGAAAGCAGGCAGGCGATGCAAGGTCTGGTTGTACGGCGCGATGACGTGCGAGCGAGCCCCGAGAAAATTCACGTACCAGACGCCGAGCAAGGCGAGCAGCACCGGCAGGTTCTCCGCCGACGGCGCCGTACGGAAATGCACGTCCATTTCATAGGCGCCGACGAGCAGCTCATCGAAGTTCTCGGGGCCGATCGCCAGCATGACAGGCAAGCCGATGGCCGACCACAGCGAATAGCGGCCACCGACCCAGTCCCAGAAGCCGAACATGTTGTTGGCATCGATACCGAAAGCGGTGACCTTCTCACGATTGGTCGACACCGCCACGAAATGCCTGGCAACCGCCGATTCGTCGCCGCCGACCGCATCGAGCAACCACTGACGCGCGCTGCGCGCATTGGTCAGCGTCTCGATGGTGGTAAAGGTCTTCGAGGCGATGACGAACAGCGTCGTCGCCGGGTTCAGATGCTTGAGCGTGGCGACGATGTGCGCACTGTCAACATTGGAGACGAAATGCACGCGCGGGCCGCTGGCGAACGGCTTGAGCGCTTCGCACACCATCAGCGGACCGAGGTCTGAGCCACCGATACCAATATTGACCACGTCGCTGATGCTCTGTCCGTCAAACCCTTTCCATTCGCCATTGCGCACACAACGCGCAAATGCGTAACAGCGCTCGCGAACCGCGCGAACTTCGGGCAACACGTCCTGACCGGCGACGCGGATCTCGCCCTTGCCCTGATAGCGCAGCGCCGTGTGCAGCACTGCGCGGTCTTCCGTGTTGTTGAAATTTTCGCCGCCAAACATGGCGTCGCGTTGTACAGCGAGTTTGCATGCGTCGGTCAGCGCCAACAGTTGGCTCATGACATCATCATTGATGCGGTTCTTCGAGTAGTCCAGCAGAATGCCGCAGGCCTTGACGTGGTAACGCTCGGCGCGTTGTGCGTCGACTTCGAAGAGCTGGCGCATATGCACATTGCCTGTTTCGACGGCTAGCGAGGAGAGATTTTGCCAGGGGGTTGTCAGCGTGGGATTCATGTTGATGTGCACCGTTTGAAGTTCATATATTTGCCTGAATATCGCCGCGCTACCGAAGCAAACCCTGTACCCAGCGGCTATACAGGCGATCAGCCACACTTCGCATGACGGGTAGCGCGCGCGGCATGTCTGCCAATTGTTTCTCGGTCGTTTGCACCGATGCTGGCAAGGGCTTTATGGCATCGCATTCAGCCGCCCAATCGGTATTCCAATCCAATATCAGTGCTTGCGTCATTTCGATGTGAAACTGCATGCCCAGATGAATGCTCTCTTGCGGCCCCAGCACGTAAGCCTGGTTGGCACAGTATTCACCGCCGAGAATGCGAACCGCGCCTTTGGGCAGACTGAAGGTTTCGCCATGCCACTGATAGGCGTCAAATGATTGTGTGTTGCCGAGCCAGTGAAGGGCTGCGGGCGTATCGGTGGCTTGTACGCGACCCCAACCGATCTCCTTCACGGGGTTGCGCGTGACCTCGCCGCCGAGCGCCAGCGACATGAGTTGCCCGCCGAGGCAGTGGCCGATTACCGGCATGTCGATCGCGACGGCCTGGCGAATGAGCGCAAGCTCCTGGCTTATCCACGGCAGGCTGTCATTGACGCTCATCGGGCCGCCCATGAAGCACAGGCCGCTGAATGCTTCGATGTCGACCGGCACGGCATCGCCGCGATCTATCGCGACGAGTTGCCAGGGAATCGCCTGCTCATCGAGGAAGCTGGCAAAATGACCCGGCTGGACGTTATGACAATGTTGGAAAACTGCGACGGGCTTCATGATCGAAAATCTGACTGTGCGCCAATATGCGATTGTGGCAAGTGCTCATCCACGTGCCCTCTTACGCGCCATTCTATGTGCGATCTCATGCGCAATGGCGTTCAATGTGCAGGCCGCCGAGGTCGCACTGGTTGGCATATTCCCCGGCAAGGCAGTTCTGAGCATTGACGGCGGCGCGCCGCGCACCCTCTCGCCGGGACAGACTTCGGGCGCCATCAAACTGATCGCGGTGGAACGCGATGCCGCCGTGATCGAATCCGGCGGCAAACGCGAGCGTGTGCTGCTGGGCGGTCAGCCGTATTCCGTTGGCAGTAGCGGCGCTGCGGGCGATGGCGCGGTGCAGAGCATTACGCTGGTTGCTGACCTTCAAGGGCACTTCATCGCGGCGGGCAGCATCAATGGCGCGCCGGTTACCTTCCTGGTCGACACCGGCGCCAGCTCGGTCGCCCTGACCACGCAACAGGCGAAGATGGCTGGTATCGATTACACGGCTGGCGAACGCGGCTATGCCAATACCGCCAACGGCGTGGTGCAGACCTGGCGGGTAATGCTCGACAAGGTAACCATCAATGGGCTGACCTTGCAGAATGTTGAAGGCACGGTGCTGCCCGCAGGATCCAACGTCGCCCTGCTCGGCATGACGTTCCTTAACCGCCTCAACATGAGCCGCGAGGGCAATACCATGATCCTCAAGCGGCGCTTCTGACAGCGCAAACAATTTTCAAAGTGCAAGATCAGTATCTCCTCACAGCGCTTCGCTCCCGCTTTGCAAACAGCGCAGATTTCCCTTGGGAAGCCGAGTGGCCCTTGCACGCTGAACAAAGCGGCGCGAGCGTCCTTATCGCCATCGCGCCCGGCCCACAAGGGCTATCGATCTTGCTGACGCGCCGCACCGACCATCTCTACAATCATCCCGGCCAGATATCCTTTCCTGGCGGACGTATCGAAAGCGATGATGCCTCGCCGATTCGCGCCGCCTTGCGCGAAACGGAAGAAGAGATCGGCCTGCGCGGCGATCAGGTCGAAGTGCTCGGCGTATTGCCGGACTACGCCACCTCGTCCAACTTTCGCATAACACCAGTGGTCGGACTGGCCTCGCCCGATTTCGTGCCGAAGCTCGACGCCTTCGAGGTAGCAGAGCTGTTCAGCGTGCCACTGGGCTTCGTCCTGCAAATGAACAACTACCAGCGCCACCGCGTGCAGCGGCAGGATGCCGTCCGCCACTTCTTCGCCGTTCCCTACCTGGGGCGCTTCATCTGGGGTGCCACGGCGGGCATGCTCGCCATGTTTGCAGCCTTCATGGATGTACAGAATCAAATCGAAGCACAACTAACAGACGCGCGGCGCTCAGGGCAGACGGACCTCGGGGCATCCGCCTCGGCCCAGGCCGGGAGTGGCGTATACTCGGGCCAAACCCGTTGATTGATTTCACTTGATCGTCGATGACACCTGCCGCTGCGATTGTGACGCGTGCGACGCAACGCAACGTAATGGCTCCCTGACAAGAACCTGTAAGTACCATGACGCTGTTCTCGCTCGTTTTCGCGCTGCTCCTCGAACAATTCCGCCCGCTCAAGGCAGCCAGGGTGCTCTATCCACCGCTGGAGGCCCTCGGAGACTTTTTCGAGAGCCGCTTCAACGATGGTCAGGCCCGCCACGGCGCAATTGCCTGGTTTCTCATGGTGCTGCCGCCTGTATTACTCGTGGCCATCGTCTATTTCGTGCTGTACCACGCTGTGCATCCGCTGGCAGCATTCGTCTTCAATATCGTCGTGCTCTATTACACGATGGGCTTTCGCCACGTCAGCCACTTTTTCACGCGCATCCACGCTGCATTGCGCGCGCAGGACCTGGCAACGGCGCGCAGCCTCATCGGCGAATGGCGCGGCCACCTGCATGATCAGAGCAGCTCGCAGGAAATCACTCGCCTGACCATCGAGAACGGCATCATTGGCGCACACCGCCAGGTCTTCGCCATCATCATCCTGTTTGTACCGCTTGTAGGCCCGTGCGGCGCGCTGCTGTATCGCATGTCCGAGTTCTACGCGCGCTACTGGGGCAAGAGCAATGACGCCGACATGCTCGAATTCGGCAGCTTCGCGCGCAAGGCCTTCTTTTACATCGACTGGCTACCCTCGCGTATCACCGCCATCTCCTTCTCCATCGTCGGCGATTTTGAAGACGCGATTTACTGCTGGCGCATGCAGGCGGAGAAGTGGCCGGAGCCGACCGAAAGCGTATTGCTCGCCAGTGGCGCCGGCGCGCTGGGCGTGCGCCTGGGCCAGCCGATCCATGAAAGCGGCGAGATCATCGAGCGCCCCGAGCTGGGCACCGGCGACGAAGCCGAAGTCGAATACCTGCAAAGTTTTGTCGGGCTCGTGCGTCGCACCCTGGTGCTCTACGTGCTGGTGATGCTGATGATGGGTATTACACGGTTAGTAAGCTGAGCGCTTGGCAGAACCTGTAGGTCGGATGAGCCGCAGGCGTTATCCGACATCTTGTGAAGACTTCCCGCAATCCAGACGTCGGCAGGCGCTACGCTTTTCCGACCTACCGCTACCTCGCCAGCCAGCGTTCGACGCTATCAATAAGCTTGGCTCCCGTGCCTGGCGCAAGGCTGTCGACTTCCACCAGCTCTGGCCAGTTCTCGCGAAACTGCCGTAACCACGTGAGCTGCCGCTTGGCCAGCTGCCGCGTGGCGGCAATCCCCTTGAAGCGCATCGTCACATGATCGTAGGCGCCATCGATGTATTCCCACATCTGGCGGTAGCCGACGCAGCGCATGGACGTCATGTCCAGCCGCAAGGCATAGCGTTGGCGCAAGCTGCGCACCTCGTCTTCAAAACCATTGGCGAGCATTGCATCGAAGCGCAAAGCGATGTTCTCGTGAAGAACCGCTCTATCCGAAGGTGTCAGCGCAACGGGCATGAACTCAATCTGCATATCCGCACCCTGCTCACGCCTGGCATAGCTCTCGGCAAGCGGTCGACCGGTGAGCATGACGATTTCCAGCGCGCGTTGAATGCGTTGCGCATCGGTTGCGTGCAGGCGTGCGGCCGCAGCCGGGTCAAGCGCAGCAAGCCGCGCATGCACTGCGGGCCAGCCTTGCGTTGCAGCGTCATGATCGATCTGCGCCCGCAAGGCGGGGTCGGCTTGCGGCAGGTCGGACAGGCCCTCGCGCAGCGCCTTGAAGTACAACATCGTGCCGCCCGCCAGCACCGGCAAACGGCCACGCGCATGAATGTCGTGAATCAGCCGCAGGGCGTCTTCGCCAAACCGCGCGGCGGAGTAAGCTTCTTCCGGGCTGACAATGTCGATGAGATGATGCGGGCAGACGGCAAGTTCATCGGCATGCGGTTTGGCCGTGCCGATGTTCATGTCGCGAAACACCAGCGCCGAGTCGACGCTGATGATCTCGATTGGCAGAGCGCGCGCCAGCGACAGTGATGCAGCCGTCTTTCCGCTGGCCGTCGGGCCCATCAACATCAGGGCGCGCGGAATATGCTTGTTACTCATGGTAATGCACTGATGACAAATGCAAGTCGCAGGTTTTTCGTCGTAAGGTTTTTGCGCTGCATGCTGGCGCTGTTCGCATTCTGGACCTTGTCGCCCGCGGCTCACGCTGCCGGTGAGCCACTGCCCATGTGGGAGATACGCAGCACGGCATCCAGGGGCACAGTGTATCTGCTCGGCTCGATCCACGTCTGTCGCGAAACCTGCCTGCAATTTCCGGAATCGATATTGCGACGTTTCCGCGGCAGTCAGGCCCTGGCACTGGAACTCGACCCGACACGCCCCGAACTGATGAGCCAGATGATGGCGGCGATGGCATTGCCTCCAGGCCAAACGCTGAGCAGCAAGCTGTCACCGTCCCAGTCGCGCAAGCTGCAAAGCGTCGTTGGCGACCTGGGCTTGCCCATGCAATTCCTCGACGGTATGCGGCCCATCATGGCTGCCACGATGATTTCAGCGCTTGCCGCCCAGAAACAAGGGCTGACCATGCAGGACGGCATCGATGTCTGGTTCTTGCAGCAGGCGCAAAGCAATAACAAACCGGTGCGTGAACTCGAAACCATCGAGCGCCAGCTGGCGGCGCTGACCAGCGGCTCGGAGAGCGACCAGATCACGGCCCTGCAGGAAACGCTCGACATGATCGAAAAACGCCGCTTCGGGCCTTATCTGGAGGAAATGGTGCAGGCCTGGCAGAGAGGCAATCTGCCGAAAATCTCACAGCTGATGCGTGAGGGAGAAGGCCAATCGAAGGGGCTGGAACAAGAACTGTTCAACAAGCGCAACGCTGAGATGGCAGAAAAGATCAGCCTGTGGTTGTCGCGTGGCGAAGAGGTTTTCGTGGTGATCGGAGCCGGCCATATTGCTGGCAAGGGCAACGTAGCAGATCTTCTGGCACGCAAGGGGTTTTCAGTACGCCAGGTGAATAACGGCGAGTAGACGAAAATTAGACCAGGAAAAGACGCGAAAACGGGGGCCATGGTCCCCGTTTTCGCAGAATTACTTTACCTTCAGCGCCGGCCCATCGGCATGCTGTGCATGAAGTCGTCGAAGCTCTTTTCCGCAACACGGAACCAAAGCAGTTCCTCATCGCGGAATTTCTTCCAGGGCTCGTATATCTTCTTCCACTTGGCATTTTTTGCCGAGTACTCGTTGTATAGCTCATCAGCCGACTTGCTTGCCGCCGTCATGATCTCCCTGGAGAACGGGCGCAACAACGTGCCGGCAGCCACCAGGCGGCGCAATGCGTTGACGTTTCTGACGTCATAGCGCGCCTGCATCTCAAGGTGCGCATAGGCGCATGCATCCTCGAGTATCTGCTGGTATTCCTTGGGCAACTCCTGGTACTTCTTCTGGTTCACATACAGGGAAAGCTGCGCGCTACCCTCCCAGAAGCCCGGGTAGTAGTAGTACTTCGCCACCTTGTTGAAACCGAGCTTTTCATCGTCATACGGCCCCACCCATTCGACTGCGTCGATGGTTCCTTTCTCAAGCGCCGGATAGATATCGCCGCCCGCTATCTGTTGCGGCACGACACCGAGTTTGGATAACACCGGCCCACCGAGGCCACCGATGCGCATCTTCAAACCTTGCAGATCCTTGAGCGTCTTGATTTCCTTGCGATACCAGCCGCCCATCTGTGTGCCGGTGTTGCCGCACGGGATGTTGTAGATGTTGTAATCCTTGAAGAAGTCGCGCAGCAGATCCATGCCGCCGCCTTCCCACAGCCATGCCGATTGCTGACGGCTGTTGAGCCCGAACGGAATAGCCGCGTCGAACGCAAACGCCGGGTCCTTGCCGATGAAGTAGTAACCGGCCGTATGACAGCAATCCACCGTGCCATCCTTGACCGCATCCAGAACACCGAGGCCCGGTACAAGTTCGCCGGCAGCGAAAATCTGGATATCGAACTTGCCACCGGTAGCGGCCTTGACGTGCTGGGACACAACTTCTGCCGCAGCGAAAATGGTGTCCAGGCTCTTCGGGAAACTCGACGCCAGGCGCCACTTGATGGTCGGAGCCGACTGCGCAATCGCCGGCGCTGCAACTGCGCCTGCAGCCAGCCCCGCACTGGCCTTCTTCAGAAACGAACGACGTTCCACTTGAGCCCCTCCTGTAGTAAGTCTGTGTCCAGACAAGCAAAACGATTATAGGAGTCTGGCGAGCCCTGAGCGTCAGGCATTACCCGACCACGTCGCAACCCGGCATGGCATTGGCCGTCCTACGCACCGGCGATGGTCATACCCTCGATCAGCATGGACGGCGCCTGCTTGCCGCCACGCACGATGACGTCATTGCCCAGCGCAACGATGTTGTGGAACATGTCGCGCATATTGCCCGCGATGGTGATCTCCTGGACTGGATACTGAATGACACCGTTCTCGATCCAGTAACCCGCAGCGCCGCGTGAATAGTCGCCCGTTACATAATTGACGCCCTGCCCCAGCAACTCGGTTACCAGCAGACCACGCGATATGCCGCTGACAAGTTCGGCCAGACTCTGCTGGCCGGGTGCCAGGATCAGGTTGTGGCAGCCGCCTGCGTTGCCGGTCGTCTGCATGCCGAGTTTCCGCGCCGAATAACTGCCGAGGAAGTAACCCTGCAGCACGCCGTTCTTGACGACCTCGCGTGGCGCCGTAGCAACTCCTTCATCGTCATACGGCGTACTTGCCTGCGCACCGGGAATGTGCGGATTTTCAGTAATGTTGATATGCGGAGCGAATATCTGCTTGCCGATCGAGTCGAGCAGGAAAGACGATTTGCGATACAGGCTGCCGCCGCTCGCGGCATTCACGAAACTGCCGAGCAGGCCGCACGCCAGGGGTGCCTCAAAGATCACCGGCACCGCACAGGTCGCCACGCGGCGTGAGCCGAGGCGCGACAAAGCGCGGCGTGCCGCGTAATCGCCGATTTCCTCCGGGACGGCAAGTCGACTGGCATCGCGTCGCGAGCTGTACCAGTCATCGCGCTGCATGTCTTCGCCTTCACCGGCAATGACCGAACAGGATATGGAATGGCGCGACGTGGAGAACCCGTGCAGGAAGCCGTTGCTATTGCCCGAAATGAACTGCGACTCCTGGCGTGCGACGGAAGCCCCTTCGGAATTGCGGATTTCCGGACTCACGGCGAAAGCAGCAGCCTCGCAGCGGCGCGCCAGCTCAACAGCGCCTTCAATAGGCAAGGTCCAGGGGTGATAGAGCTGCAAGTCATCGGTGAAACTCGACGGGCCGTGCCACAGCAAGCTCTCGTCGGCAAGCCCGGCACAGTTGTCCTCGGCCGTGAAGCTGGCAATAGACAAAGCGGCATCGACTGCGGCACGAATGGCCGAGCGCGAAAAATCCGATGAACTGGCGTGGCCACGCCGCTGGCCCATATACACGGAGATGCCCAGGCCCTTGTCACGGTTGTACTCGATGGTCTCGATCTCGCCTCGTCGCACGGTTACCGAGTGCCCGAAGCCTTCCGACACATCGGTCTCGCACGCGGTTGCGCCGCGATGGCGCGCGTAATCGAGGACTTCCTGGGCAATTTCCTGCAACTGGTTGCGGGAATAACTGAAACCATCTTTCTTGCGCGGCATGCTTCGTGTCCGGGAGGCTGGTTCTGCGGGGCTATAATCTTAGCCTGTTAATGTAGATCGAGCGCTATGCACGAATCGGATCATCAAGAAGATTTAGGTCCCAGCAAGTCGCAAAAGAAGCGCGACATGCATGCGTTACAAGAACTTGGCGAAGAACTCGTCAAGCTCTCCAAGGAACGGCTGGCCAAGATCGATATCGCCGATAACCTGCGCGACGCAGTACGCGACGCCCAGCGCATGCCCGGCAGGAACGAAGCGCTGCGACGCCAGATGCAATACATCGGCAAGCTCATGCGCGATGCCGATCCGGCTCCGATCCGCGCCGCGCTGGACGCCATCAACGGCGTCTCGCGTGCCGAGACAGCCCGCATGCACCGGCTGGAGCGGTTGCGCGAACGCCTGATCGAAGACGAACATGTCATCGGCGAAATCGCCACACAATATCCAGGCGCCGATCTGCAGCATCTGCGTCAGATGCGCCGCAACGCCATCCGCGAAAAAGAACTGAACCGCCCGCCACGCGCTTTCCGCGAAATCTATCAGGCTTTGCGTGAGCTCGATCTCGGCGGCGGCCGCCGTCTCAATGATGACGATGTCGAGCTGGGTGAGGAAGTCGGGGATGAGTGAAGGGCCGGTCGCCGCCAGCGTCGACAATCCTTTTGTCATTGGCCTGGTCTCGATCAGCGATCGTGCCGCGAGCGGCGCCTATGAGGATAAAGGCCTCCCGGCCTTGCTGGAGTGGTTTGGCATGGCACTCGCATCACCTTGGCGAGCCGAGCAACGTCTCATCCCTGACGAAAGCAGCCACATCGAACAAACGCTCATCGAGCTCGCCGATCAGGCCGGCTGCCATCTCATTGTCACCACAGGTGGCACAGGCCCGGCACTGCGCGATGTCACGCCCGAAGCCACGCGGGCCGTAGGCGAGCGCGAGATGCCAGGCTTCGGTGAGGAGATGCGCCGTATCTCGCGGCACTTCGTGCCAACGGCAATCCTGTCGCGACAAACCGCTGTCATACGCGGTCACAGCCTCATCATCAATTTGCCGGGCCAACCGAAAGCCATTCGCGAAACGCTCGAAGGCCTACGGCATGCCGATGGCAAACTCGAAGTCGAAGGCATCTTTGCGGCGGTTCCTTATTGCATCGATCTGATCGGGGGACCGTACGTGGAAACCCGACCCGATATCTGCCGCGCCTTTCGTCCGAAAAGTGCACCAAAGCCGGCACAAACATGACCGTTCATCACATTTTACTAAAGCATGCAAATACCTCTTGCCAATTCGAAAACTTGAGGCCATTATCACGGGTACGATTTTCAAGCAGTGTCGCAGTGTGTCTTGCTTAGCGCCTAGCAGGTTTACCTCAACGGGTGTTCTGGTTTGCCATCCCTCCTCTTGACTGTCGTAACCGGGCGTTTGCCCTTTTTTGCAATATTTTTAGGACACATCAACATGGCAACTGGTACCGTCAAGTGGTTCAACGACTCCAAGGGTTTCGGCTTTATTACTCCTGATGGCGGCGGCGAAGACCTCTTCGCTCATTTCTCCGCGATTCAGAACCAAGGCTTCAAGACCCTGGCCGAGAACCAACGCGTATCGTTCGATATCACTCAAGGCCCTAAGGGCAAGCAAGCTTCCAACATCCGTCCTGCGGAGTAAGTTGGCTTCAGATATCTGTACGAAAAGCCCGGCGCGCCGGGCTTTTTTTGTGCCGCCCCGGTTTTGCGCAATCGTGACATTCACTTGTCATGAAAAGCCAGGGATCCGGGCGGCGCATTTTCTCGTACATTGATCAACGCACATCACCCATCTTTTCAACAACACAGGAAATCAGCCTCAATGGCAAAAGAAGAATTACTGGAAATCGAAGGCGTTATTGATGAAGTACTGCCCGATACGCGTTTTCGCGTAACGCTGGAAAACGGCGTCGTCGTTATTGCTTATGCCGCCGGCAAGATGCGCAAGCACCACATCCGCATGATTGCAGGCGATAAGGTCAGCCTGGAAATGTCGCCCTACGACCTGACCAAGGCGCGCATTACGTTCCGCCACAAGACCACCAACGGTCCGGCTCCGGCACCGCGTCAGAACACTTACAGACGCTAAGCGCTGAGCGTTTGCCCCGATACGGGCGACATGAGGCATCCAGCCTCATGGCAATTCCAAGTCAAGCCATGCGGTTGGGCAAGAACTTCGGTAGTTCAGTACCGCGGTGCGGCAGCCGTTGCCCTGAACACTCCTGAGCGCAGAAGTCGGCACAGGCTGGCTTGATCTGGGAATAGCATCAGATGCCTCCGCCCAGATCGAAGGTCTGATCATCCAGCAGCGAATTCCCCTGGAAAACGCGCACGTTTCGCGGGCGCAGCCATACCGTGTCGCCGCTCGCGATGGCGAGCTCTGCATGACGCTCGCGCGTCAACTCGATCTCGAATATCTCGTGCTGATGCTCGACCTCAACGCGCACCAGCGGACCAATCGCCTGGATGTGCAACACGCGCCCTGACAGCGCGTGATCAGCCGCATTTCTTAATATCTCTATGTCATGCGGGCGCACGAAGGCAAGCGTGTCAGAACGACTTGCCGCCGTCTCCGTATTTTCTGCGCGATCGACTTCTGCCCAGGCACCGCGCAAGCGTGTGTGAAACACGTTCACGTTGCCGAGGAAGCGATACACGAAGGGTGACGCTGGCGCAGTGTAAACCTCGTCGGGCGTACCAACCTGCTCGACGTGGCCCTTGTTCATCACGACCACACGGTCCGCCACTTCGAGTGCTTCTTCCTGATCGTGCGTCACGAAGACCGATGCAATATGCATTTCGTCGTGCAGGCGTCGCAACCAGCGACGCAGTTCCTTGCGAACCTGCGTGTCGAGAGCGCCGAAAGGCTCATCGAGCAGCAGCACCTTGGGTTCAACGGCCAATGCGCGCGCAAGCGCAATGCGCTGCCGCTGGCCGCCCGATAGCTGCGAAGGATAGCGTTCGGCAAGCCAGTCGAGCTGCACCAGCTTGAGCATATCCATGACGCGCTTGCGGATCTGCGCTTCACCGGGCCTTTCATTGCGTGGCTTCACGCGCAGGCCAAAGGCAACGTTTTCAAACACACTCATGTGTCGAAACAATGCGTAATGCTGAAACACAAAGCCAACCTTGCGCTCGCGCGTATGCACGTGTGTCGTGGGCTCGCCAGCGAAGAGTATCTGCCCTTCGTCTACGCCTTCCATGCCCGCGATAATGCGCAACAGCGTTGTCTTGCCGCAGCCCGATGGGCCGAGCAGCGCTACCAGTTCGCCGGTCGGGATATCGAGCGAAACGTTATCCAGCGCGACGAAGTTACCAAAGCGTTTGGTGATATTGCGGATCTCGATGCTCATGCTGACGTGCTCTCCATGGGCAGTGCCGCGTCGAGCATCGCCGTTTCCTTGTTCATGCGCCACTCCACGACCGTCTTCGCCACCAGTGTTACCAGAGCCAGCAGGGCCAGCACGGAAGCGGCTGCGAATGCACCGACCGAGTTGTATTCGTTGTAGAGAATTTCCACGTGCAGCGGCAGCGTATTGGTCTCGCCACGGATATGCCCGCTGACTACGCTGACTGCGCCGAATTCACCCATGGCGCGCGCATTGGCCAGGATAACGCCGTAGAGCAAACCCCACTTGATGTTAGGCAGGGTGACGCGCCAGAGCATCTGCAGACCGGTCGCACCAAGCGAGACAGCCGCCTCCTCTTCGTCCTTACCTTGCGATTGCATCAGCGGAATGAGTTCGCGCGCGATGTACGGCAAGGTGATGAACAGGGTCGCGATGATCATGCCCGGCATGGCGAAAATGATCTTGATGTCGTGTGCCTGTAACCATGGGCCGAGCCAGCCATTGCGTCCGAAGATGAGGATGAACAGCAGACCTGCGACGACGGGGCTCACGGCGAAAGGCAGGTCGATGAATGTCAGCAGCAGGCTCTTGCCGCGAAACTCGAAACGCGCAACTGCCCACGCCGCAGCCAGACCAAAGAAGATGTTGAATGGCAGCACGACGACAGCGATCAATACCGTCAGCATGATGGCATGTCGCGTATCGGGCTCCACCAGTGCCGTCCAGTACGGGCCGAGGCCTTGCCTGAACGCCTCGGCAAATACGGCCAGCAGCGGCAAGCCGAGAAACAGGAACATGAACGCCAGGGCCAGCGCGGTCAGTGTGTAACGCACCGCGAGGGATTCGCCACTGACGCGGGCATGGACAGAACTGCTCATGCAGCCTCTCCCACCAAGGGCTCCGCCGCCTCATCGCGGTTTGCGATATGCCGGTTGGCTGCCCACCACTGCAAGGTGTTGATGGCCAGCAGCAGTACGAACGAAATTACCAGCATGACTACCGCCAGCACGGTCGCGCCGGCCACGTCGTACTGCTCGAGCTTGCCGATGATCAGCAGCGGCGTTATTTCAGACACCATCGGCATATTGCCGGCAATGAAAACTACCGAACCATATTCGCCCACGGCGCGCGAGAAGGCCAGCGTGAAGCCTGTCAGCAAAGCGGGAAACAGCGCTGGAAAGAGAACACGTACAAAGGTTTGCAGACGCGTCGCGCCGAGCGTCGCGGCGGCCTCCTCCACTTCGGATTCGATGTCTTCGATCACCGGCTGCACGGTGCGCACGACAAAGGGAATACCGATGAAGATCAGCGCGACGACGATACCTGCAGGGGTGAAGGCGACCTTGAAGCCCAACGCGCCTTCGAGCCAGCTGCCGATCCAGCCGGTATTGGCATACAAGGTGGTCAGCGTGATGCCTGCAACCGCGGTCGGCAAGGCAAATGGCAGATCGACCGCCGCATCGATGAAGCGCTTGCCGAAAAAGTCATAGCGCACCAGCACCCATGCCACGATGAGACCGAAAACGGCGTTAATGAGCGCGGCAAGCAACGAACAGCCAAAGGTGATGCGGTACGCAGCCAGTGCCCGGTCACTCGTTGCAATGTGCCAGAAATCGGCCCACGACAGGCTCATGCTGCGCGCGATCAGGCCGCCCAGCGGGATCAGCACGAGCAGCGAGAGATAGACCAGGGCGTAGCCCAGCGACAGACCGAAACCAGGCAAGACGCGATGTGGAGAAGAACGATTCATGTCTGCAAAAAAAGAAAGCGGGCTACCCGGACGACTCCGGGGCCCGCTGCATTATGCACGTCTGCGGTGCCTTGCTACTTGGCCTGGTATATCTGGTCGAAGCTGCCGCCGTCCTTGAAGTGAGCGGCCGTGGCCTTCTCCCAACCACCAAAAGTATCGGCGACAGTGAAGGTCTTGATCGCCGGGAACTGTGCCGCGTACTTCTTCATGATGTCAGCGTCATTCGGGCGAATGTAGTTCTGCGCCGCGTTTTCCTGGCCTTCTTTCGACCACAGGTATTCCAGATAGGCTTGGGCCTGTTTGCGCGTGCCGTGCTTGTCGACGTTTTTCTCGACAATCGCCACCGGCAATTCGGTCAGGATCGACTGGCTCGGATATACAACTTCAAAGCCGCCGCGGCCGAACTCCTTGGCAATCAATTCCGCTTCGCACTCGAACGTCAGCAGCACGTCACCCTGCCCGCGCTGCATGAAGGTGGTCGTCGCATCGCGCCCGCCGGAAGCGAACAGCGGCGCGTTCTTTAGCATCTGGCCGACGAATGTCGCGGCTGTCTTGTCGTTGCCGCCAGGCTGCTTGAGCGCCCAACCCCAGGCAGCGAGGTACGAGTAGCGGCCATTGCCGGTATTTTTGGGGTGAGGAATGATCACCGAAACGCCGGTCCTGGCAAGATCGCTCCAATCCTTCAGCGCCTTGGGATTGCCCTTGCGCACGATAAACACCATAGTCGAACTGTAGGGCGCGGCATCGTTAGGGAATTTTTTGGCCCAGTCTGGCGCAACAAGGCCCTTGGTGACGAGGAAGTTGATATCCGTGGCCTGGTTCATGGTGACGACATCCGCTTCGAGACCATCGGCGACCGCACGTACCTGCCCTGTCGAACCTGCGTGCGATTGCTTGATCTCCAGCGTTTCGCCGGTCCTGGCTTTCCACGCGGCGATGAATTTCGGGTTGTAATCCTTGAACACATCGCGCGCCACATCGTAGGAAACATTGAGGAGGCTGTTCTGCGCCTGCGAGATGGCTGGCGAGATAGCCGACATCGCGCCAAGCGCCACTACGGCAAGCAAGCGCTGCATTGAACGAATTTTCATTGATGACACTCCTGATAAGGAGCTGCGATTATTCCAGTCATGCCGTCCCGGCTCAATCGCTATTGAAGACACGCTTATCTCGATTTTGAATAAGAAACCGTAACAAGATGGGCTGCACACGCAGCTGGCGTTGTTGGCTCGCTCGCCGTGCCTGAGCACTGCTCTGGGCGAGCCGCCTAGCCAGCCACGTGCTCGCTCCATCTTGTAACGGCTTCCAAGGCCGAGTCGAACAGCAAACGAAACAATGGAGATACATGTCATGCCAGCTGACACCCCTTCAACATCCTCCTCAACAACATCCATCGTTGGCGACATCGGCGGCACCAATGCGCGCTTTGCACGCATCGCTGCGGACGGCTCGCCGCAGCAGATACTGACCCTGCGCTGCGCCGATTACACAGGGCCCGCTGAAGCGCTGCAGGCTTACCTGTCGCGCACGCAAGGGCCTGCCCCGCAGGCGGCGGCTATCGGCATTGCCAATCCACTCAGTGGCGACCGCGTGCAGATGACCAACCACACCTGGAATTTCTCCATCGAAGCGATGCGCCAGCAACTCGGCTTGGCACGTCTGCAGTTTCTCAACGACTTCACCGCACTCGCGCTGTCACTGCCCTGGCTTGGTGACAATGATCGCCGGCAGGTAGGCGGCGGAACAGCGCAGACGGCTTATGCCATTGGCGTTCTAGGGCCGGGCACTGGCCTGGGTGTTTCCGGTCTGTTGCCGACAGCGAACGGCTATGTACCAATTGAAGGTGAAGGCGGCCACGTAACACTGGCCGGGCAGAACGACGAAGAGCTCGCCGTCATCGCGGCACTGACACGTGTGTTTCCGCATGTTTCCGCCGAGCGCGTGCTGTCTGGCCCCGGCATCGAAAATCTGCATCGCGCGCTCGCACAAGTGCGCGATGTTCAGGCCCCGCAACTGAGTTCGCCGCAAATCACCGCGCATGCAACACAAGGCGATGATGACCTGTGCATTGATGCGATGAGCATGTTCTGCGCCCTGCTGGGCACGCAGGCCGCCAACCTTGCCCTGACGCTTGGCGCGCGTGGCGGCATCTACATCGGTGGTGGCATTGCGCCATTGCTGGGCGAGTTTTTCATTCGCTCGCCATTCCGCAAACGTTTTGAAGACAAGGGGCGCTTCTCCGCCTACCTCGCCGACATCCCGACCTGGATCATTACAGCCTCGTACCCGGCCCTGATTGGCACTGCGGCGTTCCTGCGAGCCAGCTGATGCCCGCGGGATGACAATCAAAGTTGTCCGCGTCGTTCGCGTCCCTGGATCAGCATTGCCTGTATCTGCGCGTAGTCGACTGGCTTGACCAGGTGGTAGTCGAATCCCGCTTGCGCCGCGTGACGCCGGTCGCTCTCCTGCCCCCAGCCTGTCACGGCGATGATGACGCAGTCCTTCATCTGCGGCTTGCGTCGTAGCTGCTGCGCCAGGCTGTAGCCATTCATGCCGGGCAGACCGATGTCGAGAAAAGCGAAGTCGGGCACGAAAGAATCGCTTTTCACCAGCGCTTCGGCCGCGTCGAAAGCCACCTCTACCTCATGCCCGTCAAGCTGCAGCAGTTGTTCCATGCTGGTCACGAAATCGCGATTGTCATCGGTAAGCAAGATGCGCAAACGATCGACTGCCGGTGCGATGTCGGCACGCGATGTGCTGGCTGCTTCGCTTGCGGCGCGCACCCGCGGCGAAGTAGCGATTGCTGCCGGACGCGCCAGCGGCAGGCGCACCGTGAATTCGCTGCCATGCCCATCGCCTTCGCTACGCGCGGAGAGGTTGCCACCATGCAGCTCGACGAGGCGGCGCGCCAGAGACAGGCCCACACCCAGACCACCGTGCGAACGTTCGATGGAGTGATCTGCCTGCTCGAACATGCCGAAAATGGATGCCAGCACTTCCGGCGAAATGCCAATGCCATTATCGGAAATGGAGATGACCGCTTCGCTGCCCTCCAGCCGCGCCACGAAAGTCAGGCGGCCGCTGTCCGGCGTGAATTTGATGGCGTTGTTGAGCAGGTTCGAAAATATCTGCGCCAGCCGCACCGGATCGGCATCGAGGTAGATTGGCTCGGGTGGCAGGCTGCAATCAAGTTGATGCCGACGCGTAGCCACCAGCGGCGCAACCGTTTCCATTGCCGTGCGCATGACTGTCTGCAAGGCAATGACTTCGGTATGCACAACGAGTTTCCCTGTCGTGATGCGCGACACGTCGAGCAAATCATCCACCAGACGTATCATCTGATTGAGCTGTCTTGCCATGATGGCCAGGGCGGGTTTATTCGCATCGCCCGACAGGCGCAGGATTTCCAGCGAAGTCTGCAGAGGCGCCAGAGGGTTGCGCAACTCATGTGCGAGCGTAGCGAGGAACTCATCCTTGTTGCGATCGGCTTCGCGCAGTGCGTCTTCTGCCGCCCGGCGCTCGGCCATCTCGTGAACAAGGCTGGCGTTGGAAGACTCCAGCGCTTCGGCACGCCGCCCGACCTCGCCGAGCATTTCGTTGAAAGCATCGACCAGTACGCCGACTTCATCCTGCGTCGTCTTGTTGACCCGCTGTGAAAAATCACGTTGCGTCACGACGTGCCGCGCCACTTCGGCCACCGCCAGGATGGGGCCGGTGATGGCGGTCTGCAGGCGCGTCGATACGATGACCGCCACGATAAGTGCCAGACACATCACGCCCAGCAATATCTGCAAGTAGGTAAACAATCGGCTGTACAAGCGGTATTGCGCCTCAATGAATACGGTGCCGACTTCCTCGTTGTTTTCGACGATATGGTGGAAGAGGCGAATCCGCCCATCCTGTATGGTGTATCCCTCCGCGCCTGCCCGCCCCGGCAGATGCGCGGCCGTTGCGTCACCTTGCAGATAAGAGGCAAAGCGCTGGCCGTCGGGTCGATAGAGCGCAGCCGCCTCGATCAGCGGGCGCACCCGCAGCAAGGCCAGATCCTGCTCTGCTATTTTCTTGTCATTAAAGGTCAGTGCCGCGGCGCTGGCACGGCCGACCACATCGGCCTGTGTGACCAGATCACGCACCACGTTCTCGCGGAAATTGCCAAGGTCATACACCACCATCGCCATGCCGCTGACCAGCAAAGCCGTAAAGGTCGTGGCCAGCACGATGACCATCAATTTGTGACGTAACGAGCGGGCTACCGAAAACCCCATCATTTTGCTCCTGCCATCATTTGGTTTCCTGCCATCGTCTTGCTATTGCCATCATCTCGCTCCTGATTTGACGCGATGAGCAACGGCGAGTAAACGCGAACTGAGCGTGAGTTTGCCGAGTTGGGCCGCTTCCATGGAAACGTCGAAGCGCACCCGCCCTTCATCGAGCAAGAAATTGATGACGCAGCCATAGTCGATGCCGTCGGTGGCTTCGGCCACGGTCAATACTGAAAGTTGCTGCGCCCGTTCAGCGAGATTGTCGAGCCAGGCGTTCTCGCTTCGGCCAATGTAGAGCGCGTGCAATCCTTCCAGAGATTCGCCATGACTCTTGAGGTTGCGAATGACAACGGGATGCCCCAGGACCGGATGCCCGGGCACCATCTGCTGCAGGCGCGCGGCGATGTCGTCGGAACCGATCACGCCCACAACCAGCGGTGCGGCAGGACTGGCAAAAGCCCCGGCGGGCCATTCCACGAAACCCAGGAATTTGTAGAGAAAGGCGGCCTTGATTTCGTTCTCCGGACGCTCGATGCGGTCCTCGACGGCACGGGTCATCAGGCTTGAAGCGCATAGCAGCGCGGCGAGCAACACGCGCACCGCTTTGCCAACGCGAAGCAAATACCCGCTACCAGCGCGAAAGGGCGGCATCAGAGTTTCCACAACGCCCTTAAGCTTGTCGTGCGCCCGTACTCAACGGTCGCGGTACTCGGGCCCCACTCCACGTGGCCCGAATCGAACAGATTCTCGACGCCCAGAGAAAGTTCGAAACCGCGTTGTGGTCGCCACGCGACACGCAGGTCGGTGGCCGTGTAGCCGGGAACGGCCGGATTGGGCAATGCGCCAACGCGACGCACCGCGACATCGGCGGTGTAGTGCGCGCCGATATCAAAGCTCGAACGCAGCGACCACCACGCATCGGGATCATTGCCCAGCGTCGCGATACCGCCCTGGTCGTTGCTACCGTCTTTCGGCTTGAGCCGCTGGCGCTGCGCGACGAAGCCGCCAACGAGGCGCCACCAGTCTGTCACGCGGTAATTGCTCCAGAGTTCGACGCCGGTATTCGTTCCCGCAATCTTGTTGTCGAATACCAGACCCCCGCCGGCTTTCGGCTCAATGCTGCGCAAGCGGTCATAGTCGGCATGAAACAAGGTGATGGAATAAGACCAGGACGGCAAGAGTTGCGAGCGATAGCCCAACTCGACAACGCGCGCCACTTCGGACTGGAAATCGGTGTTACCAGATAGCAAGTAAGGTGGGTTGCCAGGCAAATAGAGATCACGATCGATGCGCGATGGCGCACGCACCGAACGTGACAGTGCCCCCCACACCACCGTGTCGGCACTGGGGAGCCAGCGCAGGCGCAGGTTCGGCAGATACTCCGCGCCGGTGTAGGGATTGGACTCGACTTTGAGGCCAGCTGTCAGATCCACCTTCGGTGAGAGCTTCAGCGTGTCCTGAATGAACACATTGCTCCAGCGCTGACGCACATTCGATGGCAAGAACGCTTGAGCCGCACTGTTGAGCACCTGGTCGTGCGCAGTGCGATAACCAGCGCCCCAGATGGCCTCGTTGTCACTGAACGGCATGAAGGTGTGCTGCAATTCAACATCCAGCGTATCGAGGCGCTCGGTAAAGCCCGGCTGCTCGCGCTTGGTGTGATCGTAAAAAGTTTGCAAGCGCAGCTCGGAGCCGCCACGCAAGGTCCTGTTCCAGCGCGCCAGAAGATTCGCACCGCTGAGCTGGACTCCGCTCGGCGAGCGTTCGGCCTCGCTTTCGTATGCGTCGCCCTGCACTGTCAGCGTATCGCGCGCCTGTTTGAAATCGGCGCGGAAGCCGCCTTGCTGACCACGGGCACTGTCGTGATTGGGCGTGCCGTTGCTGAGGCGCGAGGCGTCACGCTCGAAATGGCGGGCGTAAGCGCGAAAGTATCCGCTCTCGCCGCTTCTGCCGCCGTAACGCACCGTCTCACCGCTCTCCCTCTCGCCGCCGGTCAACGACAACAAGCTGCCCTGCGTATCGGATGCCTTGCGCGTAATGACATTGATCACGCCATTCACTGCGTTCGCGCCCCACAGCGTGGCGCCCGGCCCGCTGATGACTTCGATGCGCTCGATGTCGTCCATGACGGCTTGCTGTGCGTCCCAGAAGACGCCAGAGAACAATGGCGTATAGACGGTGCGCCCATCGATGAGCACAAGCATTTTGTTGGCCAGCACATTGTTGAAACCACGCGCACTGATGGCGTATTGATTCGCATCGGCGCGCGCCACCTGCAAGGTCGGCGCGAGGCGCAGCGCCTCTGGAAGTGTCGTCGCCCCTGAACGGCGGATATCGTCAGCGCTGATGACGAAGATCGACGCCGCAGCATCGATCAGGGGCTCTTCCCTGCGCGACACGGAGGTAACGACGATATTGCCGAGTTGTTCGAGTGACAGATCGGTGATGTCGGTGGTCAACGCCAATGCGGAGATCGGCAGGCAGACCAGCAACAGCGGGATGGGCAGGCGGCCCGGCTGCCCATGAATGAAGTACCTTATCCGTATTTTCGCCATCGGCAAGAAAGCTCTTGAATTCACGGGTTTGTAAGCTCCAGACGACAGAACAATATTACGAATGGATACTATGACGTGACGTGCTCAGCCATGATCCTTCGGTAAAACTCATGAAAGTGCTGCATGCCGTCTTCCATCGGTGACTGGTACGGGCCCCACTCGTTGCGGCCCTCCTTGTAGAGCGCCAGGCGGCCGCGGTCCATGCGTTCCGCGATCTCGTCATCCTCGATGGCGGTCTCCATATACGCCGCACGCTCGGCCTCGATGAACTCCGGCTCGAAAGCAGCAATCTCCTCCGGGTAATAGAACTCGACCACATTGAGCGTCTTGTCCACGCCTTGCGGAATCAGGTGACTGACCACCAGTACGTGTGGATACCACTCGACCATGATGTTGGGGAAATAAGTCAGCCAGATTGCGCCATGCGGCGGCAACTCGCCGCGGTAATAGTCGCGCACCGCCTTGTGCCAGCGTTCATACGCGGGACTGCCGGCTTTCGCCAGATCCGTGATGCCGACACGCTGCACGGAGTACCAGTCGTCGAACTGCCAGGTCAGATCATCGCAGGTGACGAAATTGCCGAGACCGGGGTGAAACGGCGCGACGTGGTAATCCTCCAGATAGACTTCGATGAAGGTTTTCCAGTTGTAGTTGCAGACGTGATGTTCGACGTGATGCAGCACGTAGCCATCGAATTTCAGCTCGCTGGCGACCTGCATGCCTGCCAGGTCGGCATTGGCCGAGCGCGGCCCCCTGAACAGCAGGCCATTCCACGATTCGAGTTTCTGGCGCCCGAGGTTGAGACACGGATTCTCCGGAAACTGCGGCGCACCAATGAGCTGACCATCGGTCCTGTAGGTCCAGCGATGGATCGGGCACACGACGTTTTGCGCCTGACCGCGCCCTTCCAGCATGATGGCTTGGCGATGGCGGCAGATATTGGACATCAGATGCACGCCATCGTCGTTGTGCATGAGTATCTTGGCGTGGTCCATCCATGCCAGCGACTGGTAGTCGCGGCACTCCGGCACCATCAGTTCATGCCCGACATAGCCCGGCCCCGCATCGAAAAGAAGGCGCTTCTCCATCTCGAAAACTTTTGCGTCGAAATAGGCGGCAACCGGCAGTTGCGACACCGCCGGAGCAAGTTGAGAACGTGAAGCGCTTTGGGACATCCGCTAAAACCTCCAGAGCCCTGTCATGCAAGACAAGACAGGAAGGCCTGTTCCAATATCCTCATGAATGCAAAAGGATGCTGGGAACAGGCCCGAACAATAAATTATAATCGTTGGTCTTCCCCTCAGGTAAGCGTGACACGCCGGATTTGCCGGAATACCACGCTTGGCCGCAAAGAAAGCCGTGCATGGCCTCACCCAGAATGCCGCCCCAAACGCCGTCGGTGCAAGACGCCAAAGCAGCTGAAGTGTCCGCAACGACTATGCCCGAACGCTTTGAAGACGCCGTGACTGAACTGGAACAGATCGTGGTCATCATGGAATCCGGCACGCTATCGCTGGAAGAATCGCTGACCAGCTTCCAGCGCGGGACTGCCTTGCTGCGCCACTGTCGCGGCGCGCTCGAATCGGCCGAACAACGCATCCGCATCCTGCAGGACGGGGAATTGAGCGATCTGCCAGTCAATGGCGAGAATGAATGAACTTGCGTGGATGAATTCGCGTAGAGATTACGTGAATCAGCAGAACATCAAATGGATGCCAGCAGCATGAAATTTCCGGAATGGATGGCGAACGTGCAACGCCGTGTCGAACAGGCCCTGGAACAGCGCCTGCCCGCCGCGCAGCTGGCGCCGCAACGCCTGCACCAGGCCATGCGCTATGCAGCGCTCGGCGGTGGCAAACGCGTGCGTCCCCTGCTCGCTTTCGCCGCCGGTGAAATGACCGGCGCCCCGGCGGACAGGCTTGATGTCATTGCCTGCGCGCTCGAATCGATCCACGTCTATTCGCTGGTGCATGACGATATGCCCTGCATGGACGACGACACGCTACGTCGCGGCAAACCGACGGTGCATGTGCAGTATGACCAGGCCACCGCATTGCTGGTTGGCGACGCATTGCAAACACTGGCCTTCGAGCAGCTCTCCCTGCCGGGTTTATTCGATGACAGCCACAAGCAGGTGCGCGCCATCGCCATGCTGGCCAAGGCTTCGGGCTCACGCGGCATGGCTGGCGGGCAGGCGATCGATCTGGATTCGGTCGGCAAGTCCATCACGCGCGAAGAGCTGGAGTTCATGCACATCCACAAGACCGGCGCGCTGATTCGTGCCGCAGTCATGCTCGGCGCGCTCGCTGGCAACCATGAAAGCGCAAGCGATAGTGCGACGCTGGAACGCCTCGATCATTTCGGCAAATGCATTGGCCTGTTGTTCCAGGTAATCGACGATATCCTCGACGAAGTGGCTGACACTGCCACGC
Organism: Rhodocyclales bacterium; assembly: GCA_028292485.1. GTDB lineage: Bacteria > Pseudomonadota > Gammaproteobacteria > Burkholderiales > Rhodocyclaceae > Viridibacterium. The sequence continues at coordinate 52,098 of JAQGMG010000024.1, forward strand.
TCGGCAAGACCGCTGGCAAAGACGCAGCGCAAGACAAACCAACCTATGTCAGCATCATCGGCCTGACGCCCGCCCGCACGCTGGCACGCGAACTCGCCGAGGAAGCGCACGATACGCTCGCTCCGCTCGGCGCCAACGCGCAGCGCCTTAAAGAAATCACCGACTACATTGTCAGCCGGCCGTTTTAAGCGGCCGCTCCATACAGAAAACATGTCCTCTTCTTCCGCTGTGCCATCGAACAGTCCGCTGCTCGACACCATCAACTCGCCCGCCGAACTGCGCCAACTGGAGCGCCGTCAGCTCCCTGCCCTGGCCGAAGAGCTGCGCGCCTTCCTGATCGAATCGGTATCGAAAACCGGCGGGCATCTTTCGTCGAATCTCGGCACTGTAGAGCTCACCATCGCCCTGCACTACGTTTTCAATACACCGGAAGATCGCATCGTGTGGGACGTCGGCCACCAGACTTACGGCCACAAGGTGCTCACCGGCCGGCGCGCTGCCATGTCGACGTTGCGCCAGTACGAAGGCATCTCCGGTTTCCCGCGACGTAGCGAAAGCAACTACGACACGTTCGGCACCGCGCATTCGTCGACTTCGATTTCTGCCGCACTCGGCATGGCTGTCGCCGCCAAGCGCAAGGGCGAGGACCGGCGTGCCATCGCCGTCATCGGCGACGGCGCCATGTCAGCGGGCATGGCCTTCGAAGCGCTCAACAATGCCGGCGTCATGGACTCCGACCTGCTCGTGGTGCTCAACGACAACGAGATGTCGATCTCGCCACCGGTCGGCGCACTGACCAACATCTTGGCGCGCCTGCTTTCCGGCAGAACCTACAACTTCGCCCGCCGTGCTGGCGAAAAGGTGCTTGGTGTCGCCCCCAGCATGCTCGAGCTTGCCAAGCGCGTCGAGGAACATGTCAAAGGCATGGTCACGCCCGGTACCCTGTTCGAAGAATTTGGTTTCAATTACATCGGTCCCATCGACGGGCACGACCTCGACACGCTGATCGCTACGCTGCAGAACCTGCGCAAGCTCAAAGGGCCGCAGTTCCTCCACGTCGTCACCTGCAAGGGGCAAGGCTACAAGCTCGCCGAGGCAGACCCGGTGCTCTATCACGGCGTCGGCAAGTTCGATCACAACGCCGGCATCCAGGCCAGCAAGAGCGCGCCAAAACTTACCTACACGCAGGTTTTCAGCGACTGGGTCTGCGACATGGCGGCGCAGGATGATCGTCTTGTGGCCATCACGCCAGCGATGCGCGAAGGCTCGGGTCTGGTGCGCTTCGAAAAGGAATTCCCGAAACGCTACTTCGATGTGGGTATCGCCGAACAACACGCACTGACCTTCGCCGCTGGCATGGCCTGCGAAGGCATGAAGCCCGTCGTGGCGATCTATTCCACCTTCCTGCAGCGCGCATACGACCAGCTCATCCACGACATCGCCTTGCAGAACCTGCCGGTGATGTTCGCGATTGACCGCGGCGGCCTGGTAGGCGCAGACGGCGCCACGCACCACGGCGCTTTCGATCTGTCGTACCTGTTATGCGTTCCGAATATGGTCATCATGGCGCCGGCTGACGAAAATGAGTGCCGCCAGATGCTCTACACCGCTTACAAGCAGGATGTGCCGACTGCCGTGCGCTACCCGCGCGGCAGCGGCCTTGGCGTCACACCACAAAAGGAAATGATCGCCCTGCCCGTCGGCAAGGGAGAACTGCGCCGCCAGGGCAAGCGCGTGGCGTTGCTGGCCTTTGGCAGCATGCTCGGGAGCGCTCTCGCCGCAGCAGAGACGCTCGACGCCACCGTTGCCAATATGCGCTTCGTCAAGCCAATGGATGCTGAGCTTGTACTGGAGCTTGCACGCGACCACGAACTGCTGGTTACGCTGGAAGAGAACGCCATCATCAGCGGCGCCGGCAGCGAGGTCGCCCGCGTACTCGAAGAAGCGGGCATTGCCGTGCAACTCATGCGCATCGGCCTGCCGGATCGCTTCATTGACCACGGCGACCAGCAACAGCTCCTGGCAGAAATCGGCCTGGAGACGCAGCAGATCGTTGATCGCATCTCCGCGCGGCAATAGCTCATAGTAAATTGCAGCGAGCCAAATAGTTGAGTATTTTACTCAGCTATAATGGAGTCTCGCGCTGATCCCGCGGCCTGGCCGCTACGACAACCCCAAGTTCGTCGAAGACATGGTGCGCGACGTTGCAGGCAAACTCAATGACGAGCCTCGCATCGACGCCTACGTGGTGGAATCGGAAAACTTCGAGTCCATTCACAATCATTCAGCATATGCCTTGATCGAGAACGACAGACGAGGCATGTAGACCGAATGTAGAGGGGCTCACTGCCCACTCCGCATCCGTTACATCAGAAAGATCCAAACAAAAAAGCCCGCATCGCTGCGGGCTTTTTTGAATCTGCGTTCTCTGAAGAATTAACGCTTCGAGAATTGCTTACGGCGACGTGCACCGTGCAGACCGACCTTCTTACGCTCGACTTCACGGGCATCACGTGTAACGAAGCCAGCCTTCTTCAGCGTAGGCTTCAGTTCCGCGTCGAAGTCGATCAGTGCGCGGGTGATACCATGACGCACCGCACCGGCTTGTCCAGACTCACCGCCACCGCTCACGTTCACCATGATGTCGAAACGATCGACGTTCTGGGTCAGCTCCAGCGGCTGGCGCACGATCATGCGGCCGGTTTCGCGCGAAAAGAAGACATCAACTGGCTTGCCGTTGACGACGATCTTGCCTGAACCTGCCTTGATGAAGACACGGGCTACCGCAGTTTTGCGACGACCAGTACCGTAATTATATTGTCCGACGGGCATTTATTCGCTCCTCACTTAGATCTCGAGTGCCTTGGGCTGCTGGGCGCTATGCGGATGGGTGGCACCGCTGTAACACTTCAGCTTCTTAAGCATGGCGTAACCGAGCGGACCCTTGGGCAGCATGCCCTTGACAGCCTTTTCCAGCACGCGCTCCGGGAAGCGTTGTTGCAACTTGGTGAAATTGGTTTCGTAGATACCGCCGGGATAACCCGTGTGGCGGTAGTACTTCTTGTCCTGTGCCTTGTTGCCGGTCACGCGCAACTTGTCGACATTGACGACGATGATGAAATCGCCGGTATCAACGTGCGGCGTGTAAATTGGCTTGTGCTTGCCACGCAGGCGGCGTGCAATCTCGCTGGCGAGACGGCCAAGCACCTTGTCGGCGCCATCAACCACGTACCAGTCGTGAACGACTTCGTGGGGCTTTGCTGAAAACGTACCCATCTGAGTTCCTTTACTTCGTATTTAGCTTCCTTGGGAAGCCTTTTTATTGTGGCTTGGAGATGAAGACAACCGCATCGTCGCCGATCCGATTGACCGCTACTCGAAGCGGAAAGCCGGCGATTGTACTTGTGGGGAAGACAGCATGTCAAACTTTTGGCCAGCTGTTTTCAGAACAACGACAAAAGCGAAGGGGTAAAGGACAAAAAGAAAAGGCAAAAGGCAAAAAAAAACGCAGCTCGGTTGGAGCTGCGCCAAGTCCACACCAAAGGAGGAGGGTGGAGGAGACACTGGTTGGAGGTGGCGCGGACCTAATTCAACCGAATCAATTAACTCAGTTCAGACCGCAGCGCATTCCTCACACGATTCAGATTATGGCGATCGGCATTGTGCAACGCAAGAACTTTAGGTGCCAATTTTCGCAAATGTTTCTATATGCAGATAAATTATTCTTATAAATTTGCAAGTCCCGGAAATTGCACACCTTATCCTTTGCGGCGAACCCAACAGAAAAATTAATAGCCACTCGAATTAGCCATCAACTAATGTAATAACGCCAAATTCGCGGGCATTGCGCTGCACTGCAACAGAATCTTTGGAGCGCGATTATCTTTGCTCTCAATCAGAGTAGCCGAGCCAAATAGGTCCAATGTCCCTGCCTGCCCAAATGGGCAGTTGCATGCAGGTCAAGGCAAAGAAAACAACCCGCTGTTTCTTGCCATATGACGGGTGATTGAATGGAAGCGAGACGCATCGCGCAGACTGGATGCGTGATAAGGACTGGGGGCTGTGGACAGAGTCATGTGACAGGCGCCGCCGACACGTTGAAGTGTGTCGCTAGGGGGCTTACGCCGGTCAAGCAGCATTCCGACTGGGAGGATCGTCGTTTTTTATGCCCGGCCCTGGAGGAGGGCTTGGCTTTGCTAGCCCTATCGCAGGCACGAAGGATATTTTTGTGGCGCTCAAAACCTTGCCACACGGCCAATGTAGCGGTGAGCGTTGCCACCCACAACTGGAGATCGCCAATTTCCCTACCTGGCAACCAAATCGAATAACTTGGCGCCGTGGATTCCTGTTCCCGCAGAATCGCGATGTATTTGTACTACGTGGCGAACATGCAGCCCCGCCGTCAGCGTGGAGAATTCAAGCGTGACTCTTCGTACAACGCCAGCAGGCCGTAAGTGCGCCCTCGCCTTTGCAGAACGTCCAGCATGGCTTGCGCCCAAGGTTGAGTAGCGGCACGACTTGCCGGGGCGGGCTGGGTGGCAACGACAGCCTTGCAGGATGATTTGCTCGTCTTCATATCATGACTTTCGATTCAATGCGTTAATGGGTGGCGACGATGGCCTTCCTGGCCACTGCAGTCTTGAATTTACGAAAAACTGAAATCGTCGCGAATCAGGCCGACGACCAGCCCCTCGATGCTCAGGGTCTGACGTCGCGGGTCGACGACGATGGGCTCCATACTGCTGTTCTCGGGCAGCAATTCGATGAAGCCCTTGCGGCGTTGCAAACGCTTGACCGTCACTTCGTCGTCGATGCGCGCGACGATGATCTGCCCGTTACGAACTTCAGAAGTACGATGCACGGCGAGCAAGTCGCCTTCAAAGATGCCGATGTCAATCATCGACAGGCCTCGAACACGCAGTAAGAAATCTGCCCGCGGTTCAAACATCGCTGGGTCGACGCGTACACGCTTGTCAATGCTGGTCTCCGACAGGATCGGTGAGCCTGCTGCGACGCGCCCGACCACAGGCAAGCCGAGAGATTCCACCAGACGAATGCCGCGAGACGAACCCGCTTCCAGCAAGATGACGCCCTTCTTGGCGAGGGCCTTGAGGTGAGCTTCGGCGGCATTGGGTGAGGCAAACCCGAAGGCGGTGCATATCTCCACACGCGTCGGGGGTGCGCCGCACTCTTCGAGCGTTGCCCGAATGAAGTCGAGTATTTCTTGCTGCCGGGAAGTGAGATCGTCCATTTGTCCTGCACCGATGCCGTTAGCTGTATTTATATACAGTTATCGGCGGGGCTGCAAGAAAATTGTGAAGCTGCGCACGCGTTAGCGCAGCGGCAGGACTACGGAACAAGAATCTTCACAAGACTTGCCCGCAACCCGCACGGCGTCGATGCCTTTACGGGCCAGCGCGTCAGCCCGCTCGTTTTCCGGATGGCCGGCATGGCCTTTTACCCATAGCCATTGCACTTTGTGGCCCGCAGCCAGTTCGTCGAGCTGACGCCACAGGTCTTCATTTTTCACCGGTTGTTTGTCGGCAGTCTTCCAGCCACGTTTTTTCCAGCCGTGAATCCACTCCGAAATGCCTTTTTGCACGTATTGCGAGTCTGTGTAGACGCGTGCGCTGACAGGCCGTTTGAGCGCCGCGAGACCACGGATGACGGCCATCATCTCCATGCGGTTATTGGTTGTGAGGACTTCGCCGCCCCACAGCTCTTTCTCGTTGTCCCCCACCCGCAGAATGGCGCCCCAGCCGCCCGGGCCTGGATTGCCGCTGCATGCACCATCGGTAAAGATGTCTACGGTCTCGCTACTTGTCATGATTGCTGTTCGGTCCTGAGGGGAGGCGATTGTAGGCGAGCTGTTGAACAAAAAGTCATTGCCCCTTTGACGTTTCGCCGCGGCGCGATACGGGTGCCATGGCTTTCTTCGGTCGGGTCTGGGTGCGCCAGTCGGGCATGATCAACCGCATGCCACGCACGCGTTTCACGGCTTGCAGGATGTAGGCGCCGCCGGCGAAATGCCACCAGCGATCTCCCGCCGCGTCCATGAATGACCAACGCCGCAACCATGCTTCGGACGATACGGGCGGGGCATAGCAGCCAAAGGCGCCGGCGTGTGTTTCGAAACTCAGCAAGGTGAGCCAGTCCTTGAGGCGCGGCACGGAAAAATATTGACCCTGCCAGGGCAGGTTGCCAAGATTGCCGGAGAACGAACGGCGCAGGCCCCACAGGCTATATGGATTGAAGCCTGCAATGACGACGCTGCCCTCCGGCACCAGCACCCGCTCGACCTCGCGCAGCAATTGGTGCGGATGCGACGCAAATTCGAGAACATGCGGCAGCACTACCAGGTCAAGACTCTGGCTGGCAAAAGGCAGTTCTTCCGGGTCGCAAAGCACATCGGATGGCCGCGTGCTGCTGCAATGAAGACGATGCGGCATGCGATTACCGCGCAGGAAATCCTGCATCGGCAGCCCGACCTGCACTGCGTTGTAGCCGAAAATGTCGGCAACCATCTGGTCGAACTTGCGTTGTTCCCAAGCGAGCAGATATTGGCCACGCGGGGTGTCCAGCCATTGATCAAATCCAGGAATTGACATGCCGATTCATGCGCCGAGAATGTCCACCATGCAGATTGTTCCGCTTTCAGCCTTTCGCGACAACTATATCTGGGCCATGACGGCGCATGGCCAGTGCGTGATCGTCGATCCTGGCGAGGCGGAACCCGTATTGCGCTTCCTTCTCCAGCACGATTTGCGCCTTGCAGCGATCCTCATCACACATCGTCATAACGACCACATCGGCGGCGTGGCAGACCTGCTCGAAGCCTGGCCGGTGCCTGTATTCGGCCCGGCTTTGATTGCCCTGGTAACGAATCCGGTCAAGGCAAACGACTGCATCGATCTGCCTGGCATTGATGCCCGGGCCTCTGTCATGGAGGTGCCTGGCCATACCGAAGAGCACATTGCATTTTGCTGCGGTGAGCACCTGTTTTGCGGCGACACCCTGTTCGCCGGGGGATGCGGGCGTTTGCTCGGTAGCAGCACGGCCGCCGAGCTGCACGCATCGCTGCAACGTATTGCGACTTTGCCCGAATCAACGCAGATTTATTGTGCCCACGAATATACGCTGGGCAATCTGCGCTTTGCGCAAGCGGTCGAGCCCGAAAATGAAGCGCTGAAGACGCGGATAGCGCATTGCAATGCCTTGCGCGCAAGCGGCCTTCCCACCCTGCCCTCAAGGCTTGGCGACGAGTTGGCGACAAATCCCTTCCTGCGTACCGAAGAGCCAGATATCCGCAACGCGGCCGAGCGGCATGCGGGTGCGCCTCTTGGCAGTCCCGCCGCCGTATTTGCCGCCCTGCGCGCCTGGAAAGATACTTTCTGACGGCCCATCGCATCTACCCGATCCGCATCTGTTTCGAGATGACGCCATGGTCATTTCCAGCCTGAACAGCTATCAGGCCCCTATCAGCCCACTTTCCCGTTGGGCCATCCGGTTCAAAAAACGTAAAGACCCTGTAATTTCAGCCGATAAACCCCTTTGACGTCATCTATGGTGGCAGGACATGGGCGATTCCGGAATACAAGAAGATAGTTCCTCGAACGTCACGCCGAGCACGCTGCTGCTCGTCGATGACGAAGAGAACATCATTTCTGCGCTACGCCGCCTGTTGCGCCGCGATGGCTATCGCATCCTCACGGCCAACGGCGGCGAGGCGGGGCTGGAAGTGCTGGAACGCGAACATGTCGATGTAATCGTTTCCGATCAACGGATGCCGGGCATGACGGGTACCGAATTCCTCGCCCGGGCGCGCGCAAAATGGCCGCAGACCATTCGCATCGTTCTCTCCGGCTATACCGAACTCGGCAGTGTGACCTCGGCCATCAATGAAGGCTCTGTTTACAAATTTCTGACCAAACCGTGGGATGACGAGCAGTTACGCGCCAACATCGCGGATGCAGTGCACCGCAAGCGGCTCGATGATGAAAACCAACGGCTGCAACACGAACTCGCTTCTGCCAATGCAAAGCTCAGCGATCTGCTCGAAGAGCGGCAACGGCGTATCGCCATCGGCGAAGCTTCGCTGCACGTTGCCCACGAGGTCATTGCTGCGCTGCCCGTCGCCGTAATTGGTGTCGACAGCGAGAACATGATCGCGCTTGCCAACGAAGCGGCGCAACAGCTCTTCGGCAGCAGTCTCATCGGACTCGACGCACGCACCGATCTGCCCGCGGTACTGCAGGACGTCCTGCGTTGCGAGACCCCGAGCTACGACAGCGTCATGCTCGATGGCAAAGTCATCCGCGTGGTCAGCAATGCCCTCGGTTCACCGAAAAAGCCGCGCGGGCGCGTGATTGCCGTGTTCTCGAACGAAACGGAGAAGCCATCATGAGTCTGCCCGAGCAGCCCGCAACAACTGCCGATACCTCCTGCGAATCGCCGCCTGCCCCGGGCAGTGTTGCCGCCAGGGCAGCGCTCAAGGCAGCCTTCTCCGCCGACACACCAGACGAAATTCGCGAACGCGTGCTCGATGCAGTGCTCGCCGTGCTCAGCGGAGATGAAGATGACTGAAGCGGTCGCACCCGAAGCGGCCGGCGGCGCGGCGCCGAACACGCCGAGCATCGATGACATCGTCAAGCGTCTCGGCGATCTGCCTGCCCTGCCCGCGGTGGCTTCGGATCTGGTGAGCTCGATGGACGATGATGAGCTGGATCTTGGCGAGCTCGTTGCGAAGATGGAGTGCGACCAGGCCCTGGCAACCAAGACCGTGCGGGTCGCCAATTCGCCTTTTTTCGGCATGATGGGCAAGGTCAATTCCGTACAGCAGGCAGCCACGGTAATCGGCCTGCGCACGATACGCTCCCTCGCACTGGCCAGTGCCATGTCGAGCCTGCGCCCACAACCGGGAACACGAGGAATCGATTTACACGAATACTGGCTGCACGCATTCCAGACAGCACTTGCCTCCCGCGAAATTGCGCGTGCAGTGCGCTTTGGTCATGACCAGGCGTTCCTCGCCGGCCTGATACACGATCTGGGCAAGCTCGTGCTGGCTGTGCTCTATCCGGAACTGGTCGAGAAGCTGGCCGCCAAGCGCGCAGAAATGCAAATATCATGGAGTGTTGCCGAACAGGCTCTCGGCCTGCCTTCGCATGGTGCTCTCGGCGCGGCGCTGGCCAGGCACTGGCATTTTCCCGAGTCGCTATGCCAGGCCATTGACGACCACCATCCACCGTTCGCCGCGTCAGACCGCATTTCCGACATCGTGCACGTTGCCGATGCCCTGGCGGTTACCTACTGCGCTGCCAGAACCGGCAAGACCGCAGTCATCGAACTCAACGGTGCTGCATTCAAACGTCTGGCGCTGAGCGATACGCAATTGCGCGGCGCTGTCCGGGCGCTGAGCCAGGCGGACGACATTGCAAGACAGATGAGCCAGGAGCGCGCATGAGCTCGGCGCAAGAGCAGCGTCCCATCACGCTGTCACATGCCTGGCTGGACCGGCTGGGCATCGGCATTCTCGTCGTGCACGGCCAGACGGTGATACGTGCCACGACGGCAGCCATGTCCCTGCTCGATCGCAAGGACGCGCCCACCATTGGCCGCGACGTGTTGCAACTATTCGCCTCCGCGGACGAAGACAAACTGCGCCCGTGGCTCAAGGCAATCTATACGAATTCCGACCATGCCGGCTCCCTGGTCGTGGCGTCGGATGTGGGCAGCCCGCGCCATTTCCGGCTCACAGCCGGGCCCAATGACAGCGGCTCGGAAAGTACACGCATCATCACCATCGAGGAACACATCCCCGGTGGCGCGGCAGCGAACGCTGCCGAGCTGCGCCGTACTTTCAAGGAGCTGCTCGATGGCAATCCGCTGCCGACCTTTGTCCTCAACCGTGAGCACGTCGTGCTGCACTGGAACCGGGCTTGCGAAGTCGTGCTCGGCGTCACTGCCCTCGAAATGGTGGGGACGCGCGATCACTGGAAACCGTTCTACGATACGCCCACCCCTGCACTGGGCGATTTGATCATCGACGGCACCCACGCTACCGAAGCACAAGATCTGTATGGAGAAACGCTGAGACCCTCGCCCATCATCAGCGACGGACTGGAAGCCTCATGCTTCTTCCCCGGCCTCGGCGAAAAGGGACGTTGGCTGCTCATGACGGCCGCGCCGATCCGCAATGCGCATGGCGTTGTCATGGGTTCCATCGAAACGCTGGTCGATATCACCGAGATCAAGGATGCCGAGGCATCGCTGCGGCTCGCCCAACAAGGCCTGGAAGATCTGGTCAAAAAACGCACTGCCGAGCTGGAGAGCGCCAAGGGCGCACTTGAACGGGATATTGCGCGGCGCGAGCAGGCGGAGCGGGCATTGCTCGATCGTTTCGTCGAAATGACCAATCTGAATATCAAACTATCCGAAGCCAACGAACAGATTCAGTCAGCGCAGAACCAGTTACTGCAGAACGAAAAGCTGGCTTCGATCGGCCAGCTCGCCGCTGGCGTGGCGCACGAAATCAACAACCCGATCGGCTATGTATTTTCCAACTTCAGCACGCTGGAACACTATGTTTCCGATCTTCTGTCGCTCATTGAAACCTATCACGCCGCCGAGCCGCACATTGCCGACGAGGCCCAGCTGCAAACCGTGACTGCACTGCGCGAACGCCTCGATCTGGACTTCCTGAAAGAGGACACCCGCTCGCTGATGAGCGAATCGCGCGAAGGCATCGAGCGCGTGCGCAAGATCGTGCAGGATCTCAAGGATTTCTCTCACGTCGATTCCGACGCGTCATGGCAATGGGCCGACCTTCACAAAGGCATCGATTCGACACTCAACATCGTCAGCAACGAAATCAAGTATCACGCCGATGTCGTCAAGGAATACGGGCAGATTCCCAAAGTGCAATGCCTGCCATCGCAGCTGAACCAGGTGTTCATGAACCTGCTGGTCAACGCGGCACATGCCATGGAAGGGCGGGCCTCTCGCGGCGCCATTACGGTGAGCTCCGGGTACGACGACAATGACGTATGGATTGCCATCAGCGATACCGGATGCGGCATGAGCGAAGAAACATGCAGCAAGATATTCGACCCGTTCTATACCACCAAGCCAATCGGCAAGGGCACGGGGCTCGGGCTCTCGCTGTCATACGGCATCGTGCAGAAACACCATGGCACTATCGAAGTCACCTCGGTGCCCGGCGAAGGCACGCGTTTTTGCGTGAAACTGCCAATACGGCAGGCTGAAGAAGTCACGGCCAACGCACAGCATGCGTGAACCGGCAACCCAGCGGGAAACCCCAGCGATGTTTGCAAGATTCATGACAATACACATCATGCTGCATGCCACCTTGCCACACGCCACGACGGAGGGCCCTGTCGCATGAACGACGCTGTTGCCGCCTCTTCGACAAAGTGGCCCGCAGGATATCCAACCGCGCCGGTAGTCATGCTGGTCGACGACGAAGCAAACGTCCTCAGCGCGTTGCGCCGTCTGCTCCGACCCACTGGTTACACGGTGCTGACGGCCGGCGGTGGCGCGGAAGCGCTGACGCAGCTTGCCGCACAGGAAGTCGACTTACTCATATCCGATATGCGCATGCCGGACATGGACGGCGCCCAGCTGCTTGCGCAGGCACGCCAGCGCTGGCCAGACACACAGCGCGTGTTGCTCACCGGCTATGCCGATGTCACATCAGCGGTATCGGCCATCAACGAAGGTGGCATCTTCCGCTATGTCTCCAAGCCATGGAATGAAGACGAGTTCCTCAACATTGTCTACCAGGCACTGGAATGGCGCGGCCTGCAACGCGAGAAGTTGCGGCTGGAGGCACTCACACTCAAACAGAACGGAGAACTGAAATCGCTCAATGCCAGCCTGGAAGTCAAGGTTGCCGAGCGCACGGCCGATCTGCAGATCGCCAATCAGGAACTGACGCTCGCCAACGAGAAGCTCAAGAAGACCTTCTTCAACACCGTGCAGGTCATGTCCAGCCTCATCGAGCTGCGCGCTCCTCAGCTGGCTGGCCATAGCCGCCGCGTGGCAGACGTGGCACGCAAGATTGCCGAAAAGATGGGGCTGGCTCCGGCAGATATTCATGAAGTACTCATGGCAGGACTGCTTCATGACATTGGCAAAATCGGTTACGGCGATCAGTTGCTTGGCACACCGATGGCGAAAATGACCGCAGAAGGTTTGAGCCAGGCGCGCAAACATCCACTCAATGGCGCTGCGGCATTGATGTCGCTGCCCGACATGCGCGGCGTGGCGGCAATCATACGCAGCCATCACGAGCGCTGGGACGGAACGGGTTTTCCCGACGGGCTCAAAGGCGAAGCCATTCCTCCGGGCGCACGCATACTGGCGCTCGCCAACGACTATGATGCAGTTCAGATCGGTACGCTGTCGGCGAAGAAGCACAACAGCGACGAAGCCAAGCAATACGTGGTCGAAGGCCGCAGTTTTCGCTACGACCCGGCTGTATGCGACGCCTTCTCGGAGCTGATCGGCCGCGCCCGCCCCAAGCCCACTGCCGAACAGCGCATCAGCGGCGCCGAGGCCAAGCCCGGCATGGTACTGACACGTGATCTTTTCAGCCACGAGGGGGTATTGCTGCTGGCGGTCGAGCATGTACTCGACGACGTACTGATCAAACAGGTTCGTGAATACGAAGAGACCAATAACAAGGCCTTGATCATCTGCGTCAAGGCTTGACCAAGGCTATACAGATCGCCAGCGCGCGGGCATGACTGCACGGCGTCAGAAAATGGAGATGTCATATGGATGACAAGCAAAACGACAGCAAGGCCGGCAGTGTTCGCATCATGCTGATTGACGATGAGCGCAATGTGCTCTCGGCGCTTTCACGGCTCCTGCGGCAGGACTGGGGCAGCCAGGCACTGATCGAGACGCACAACAATCCGGTGCACGCCATCGAGCAGGTAGAGGCCCGCCAATACGACGCCATCATGTCCGACTACCGCATGCCCGAAATGGACGGCATCGCGTTGCTGACCCGGATACGCGAGCTGCAGCCCACTACGGCGCGCGTCATCCTTTCGGCAAGTACCGACTTTGACGTGCTGATGGTGGCTATCAACGAAGTGGGGATTTCACGCTTTCTGCCAAAGCCCTGGGATGACGATGAGGTCGTCAAAGCGGTGCGCGATGCAGTGGAAATCACGCGTAAAGCGCGTGATCTGGCGCGCATCGACGGCGAGCTCGACGATCAGGCCGAAACAAGCATTCGCGCTCAGGCGGAGCTGACTCGTCTGGAGAAACTGGAGCCGGGCATTACGCAGGTGCGATGGGGACCGAACGGAGAAGTGTTGCTGGACGAGGAATGATGCGGGCTGCCACTGCGGACTACTTCGGAAGTTCGTCGGGCTCCGACCGCGCTGTGTCTGTGGGCTGGCAAGCCTGAAGCACGGCATTGACTACCCGGGAGGCATTGAATGGTTTCACGACATAGCCACTTGCACCCGCCTGTATCGCCGCTTGCACGGTTTCGCGATCGGCAGAACCCGTCACCATGAGCACCTTGATTTCCGGCAGTTCGTTGCGGATTTCCTTGAGCACGTCCACGCCGTGGCTATTGGGCATCAGCACATCGAGGCAGACCAGCTTCGGTTTGAGCTTGTGACAGGCCGCGATTGCCGTCAGGCCGTCCTTGGCCTCGCCGACAACGTCTGCACCCTCCTGCCGCAAAATGCCTCGTAGCATGGCGCGTGTGGTGTCGTTGTCGTCCACCACCAGGACAGTCAGATTTTTCAGAATTTGCTCGGTTGCCATGTTCTCTCCTGCTGTTATTCCCTGCTGTTATTGCTTAACGGCCGAATCCGTACCGGCACGATAGCGCAGCCATCCTGATACCAAGCGTAGCGGCCAAGGCACAGCATCATGTGCATGCCAAATGGCTGTCAAATGCTATCGATTGGCTCCGGAATGGGCGAACGGCTTCAGACTCATTGTAGGTGGGCTGTCTCGCTCTCGGCTGCAATGCAATTGCGCCCGCGGCCCTTTGCTTCATAGAGCGCATCGTCCGCCGCCTTGATCAGGGCGGCGTTGCCTGCGCCGTCGCGGTTCGGCACTCTGCAGGCGACACCAAGGCTCATGGTCACGATGCCATCCCTGCCACCACCGTGCGCAATGGCCAGCCGCTCAATATCGCTGCGCATGGCTTCAGCGATCTGCCGTGCGCCTTCCAGATCCGTGTCCGGCAGGATCACGGCAAACTCTTCGCCGCCGTATCGCGCCACAAGATCGGTCGGCCGTTTGACCCGCGCCGCTAGCGCCAGAGCCACGATACGCAAGCATTCATCACCCATCTGATGACCATAGAGGTCGTTGTACTGTTTGAAAAAATCAACATCGCACATGAGTAGCGATATTTCGGTTTCGTGACGTGCACTGCGCGCCCACTCACGCGTCAGGAATTCGTCGAACTGGCGGCGATTGGCGATACCGGTCAGCCCATCGACGGCTGACAGGCGCGTCAGCTCGCGATTTGCGTCGTCCAGCCGGCGCGTGAGCACGACCAGCGAATAGCGCATCTGTGCAATGCGCTGCATGGCGCGCACCTTGGCCGTTAGCACGACTTCAGAAATGGGTTTGACGAGATAGTCATCGCCGCCCACCGCAATGCCACGCTCCAGGTCTTCGTCGCTGGTCCGGGCCGTCAGCAGAATGATGGGGGTCCATTCGCCGTCGCGTTCGAGCTGGCGGATGCGCTTGGTAACCTCGTAGCCATTGAGGCCGGGCATTACGACGTCCACCAGGACGAGATCAGGGCGGTGCTGCTTGAAAAGCTCGACACCTGTCGCGCCATCTTGCGCCACGAAAGGCTCGATCCCCATGCGACGCAATTGATGGCTGACCAGAGTCAGACTCGTCAGCGTGTCGTCGATAATCAGCGCCTTCATGCGATCCCCTTTACGGCTGCTTTTCTGCGTTGCCATGCTACCTACGCTGCCATGCTAACCCGCCGTCCGTCAAAAAGTCATACAGAGAAAGGCCTGTAAAGTCAGTCAGATATTGTGACTTGGGGGTGGCTTCCTGCGCTAGATTGGCTAGAATTCCGCAAACCTTTCAGCACGAGGGATCCCATGAAGGCTCTTGCCCTCCACATATCGACTTTTTGCGCCGCGTTCTGCACCGCACTGTGTCCTGCCTTCAGCAGCACAGCCGCTGCCGCAGAGCAGGCTTTCTCGCTGCAAGCCGCCACGGCGATTGCCAGCGTACAGCCCGGCTCCGTGCAGCTCACTTCCGACGTGATGCGCGAGAGCAGCACCATCACGCCGCTCGACCATACGGCTCAAACTGAAGACATCTGGGAACGCGTACGCAAGGGCTTTGCCATGCGCGACCTTGAGAGCCCCCTGGTCGATGACCGCATGCATTACTACCTTGCACGCCCGCAACAGCTCAAGCTGATGCTCGAGCGTGGCCGCAAATACATGTATCACATCGTTACCGAGCTCGAAAAACGCGGCATGCCGACTGAACTGGCGTTGCTGCCGATCGTCGAGAGCGCTTACAACCCGCTCGCCCTTTCGTCGGCAAAGGCTGCGGGACTGTGGCAGTTCATCCCCTCGACCGGCAAGGATTTCCAGCTGACGCAGAACTGGTGGGTCGATGAACGCCGCGACATCGTTGCATCCACCGACGCAGCGCTCAAGTACCTGCAGGCGATCTACGAAATGCATGGTGACTGGCAGCTTGCGCTGGCCTCCTACAACTGGGGAGAAAATGCCGTTGCACGGGCCATCGCCAACAACAAGTCGGCGGGCAAACCCACCGACTACATGAGCCTGTCGATGCCTACCGAGACACGCTATTACGTGCCCAAGTTGCAGGCGCTCAAGAACATCATCGCGCACCCGGAGCTGTACCAGCTGGCTCTGCCGAACATTCCGGATCGCCCGTATTTCACTTCGATCGAGAAACGCCAGGGCATGGACGTCGCCCTCGCCGCCAAACTCGCAGAGATGCCTCTTTCCGAATTTCTCATGCTCAACCCAGGCTACAACCGACCGGTCATGCCTGGCAGCGATAATGCCAACATCGTTCTGCCGGTCGACAATGCACGCAAGTTCCAGGACAACCTGTCGCGCCACGACGCACCGCTGGTGACCTGGAAAACCTACTCGGTGCCACGCACCGAACGCATTGAGCAAGTCGCCAAGCGTCTGAAGCTTGCGGTGCAGGAAATAGCGACTGCCAATGGTCTGCGCGCGCGTGCGTTGCTGGCCGCCGGCTACACCTTACTGGTGCCGACGAGTGCCCAGGAAGCCGTTGCCGAAGTGGTCAATACAGCGTCCAGCAAACTACGCCGCGTTTCCGCGCCTGCCAAGAAATCCCGGCCGTATCCGCGCAGGCGGGGCTAGGCCCGCATGCAGGCTCGCGTTCTGGCCCGAGGCTTCGGCACTCTGGCGTGCCTGTTGGTGGTGGGGTGCAGCAGCACGCGTCTGTCCAGTGAGTGGCGCGAGACCTCCGATGACGGCCTGCCACCGCAAAAACTTGCCGTCATTGCCGTCGTCAAGGACGAATCCATCAGCCGGCTCATCGAGGACGAAGCTGTCCAGCGCCTGCCACCCAGCGCGCACGCTGTCGCGGCACGACAACTCGGTTTCGAGCCTGGTGCCGATATCCACATGCTGCGCGACAAATTGCAGGACGCCGGCTTCGATGCCGCCGTCATCACGCGGCTGGTGGCAATCGACGAGCACGACGTCTATCACCCGCCGCAAGCCTACTTCGTCGACAGGCCGATGTTCGCGCCAGCCTATGCGCCGTACTCGCCTTATTACCGCGACTTCTGGCGTTTCTATCCCTATGCCACCAGCGTAGCGGTTACACCCGCCTACAAGACGCGGGAAACCCGCTACATCATCGAGACCGTTCTTTACCGCCTGCCTGCCGGCAAACCGGTGTGGTCCGCCGTCACCGAAACGCTGAACCCGTCCTCCAGGCTCGTACTCATCAACGAAGTCGTGCGGCTCGTGCAGAAGCAGATGGCTCGCGCAGGCTTGATCGATGTCCGCTAAGCGCTCGCGGGAGCCCGGCAGCGCTGCGCTGCAGCCCTTTGCATTGTTCGAAGACAATCTCGGCCAGGCAGGAAGCGGCGTCCTGTTGCAGGAGCATCTGCTCACCCTCGATTGCACCAGGGTCAGCGAAGCGGACGCCTTCTTTGCGACGCTCGATCAGTATGCCCGCGAGGGGCGCTGGATCGCCCTGGTCGCGGACTACGAACTGGGCAGCGCCTTTGAACCGTCTGCCGCCATTCATTCGGACTCACATTCACACTCGCCTTCGTATCTGGCAAGAGCCCTCGTCTTTTCCCAAGTGATCACTCTCGATGGGCCCGCGCTTGCCGACTGGTGGCAACACAGGCTTGGCGCACTGACAGCGCAAGAGCACGAAGCCGGCGTGCTGCATCTGTCTCCTGCGCTGAATTGCGATGCCTATGCTGCCAAAGCGCAGCGCGTGCTCGCCTATATCGAAGCAGGCGATTGCTATCAGGTGAATCTCAGTTTTCCCATGACAGGTAGTTACTTCGGTCATCCGCTGGCGCTCTATTCCAGACTGCGGGAGACGCAACCGGTCAGACACGGCGCGCTCATCTGCGACGGTAACGAATGGCTGCTGTCGCGTTCGCCGGAGCTGTTCTTCGAGCGTTCGGGTCACACGATCACCTGTCGCCCCATGAAGGGAACGGCCCCGCGCGGCGCAACGCCACACGAAGACGCCATCAACGCCAGCACCCTGCAGCATTCCGAGAAGAATCGCGCGGAAAACCTGATGATCGTGGATCTCATCCGCAACGATCTTGGTCGGCTCGCCAAAGCTGGCGACGTGCATGTGCGACAACTTTTCGAGCTGGAAAGCTACGCAACCGTCTTTCAGCTGACGTCCACCGTCGAGGCTGCACCTGTCGTCTCATCACTCGGTGAAATATTCCGCGCCCTGTTCCCCTGCGGTTCGGTGACCGGTGCGCCGAAAGTGCGCGCCATGCAGATCATTCATGTGCTTGAGAATCAGGCGCGTGGCCCCTACTGCGGCGCTATCGGCTGGATCACGCCAAATGGCGATTGCAGCTTCAATGTCCCAATCCGCACCTTGCGTCTGCAGACGGACAACAAATGCCGGATGGACGTCGGTAGCGGCATCGTGGCCGATTCGGAGCCAGCCTCTGAATATGACGAATGCCTTACCAAGGCGCGCTTCGTCACCGATGATGGCCTGCAGCTGATCGAAACCTTGCGTTGCGAAATTTACAGGAACGGCGACGAAAGCGAACCCTTCCCCCTGATCGCCTGGCATCTGCAGCGCCTGGAAAGATCCGCCCGTGCGCTGGGATTCAAATACGATGAGGACGCGGTACGTAACACCTTGCTGGTGCAAGCTGCGGCATTACCGCTGGGCTTGCAACGCGTGCGTCTTCTCCTGTCGCGAGATGGCATGCTGGAATGCAGCAGCGCGCCGCTAGGCGCCTTGCCGCCAGATCCCACGCTCGTTATCGCAGCGGAACGGCTTGACCCGGAGGATCCGCGCCTGCAACACAAGACCACGGCGCGACGCTTCTACGACGTAGCGTTGCAAGACGCCACCGCCGCCGGACATTTCGATGTCATTTATCTCAATACACGTGAAGAAATCTGCGAAGGCGCACGCAGCAATATCTTCATCGAACGTGACGACCATCTGCTGACACCGCCCCTGTCAAGCGGCCTGCTACCCGGCGTGATGCGCGCTCAGTTGCTTGCGGCGGGCAGCGCCAGCGAGACTGTACTGACGCTGGATGATCTCGTCAATGCGGAACGAATTTTTGTCGGTAATGCTTTGCGTGGGCTGGTCGAAACAAGACTGATCGGCCGTTGAGCTTGTCGTAGGTCGGATGAGCGAAGCGTTATCCGACGTTTGGAATCAAACGTAAATCCTGCAAACGTCGGATAACGCTTCGCTCATCCGACCTACATGACAAAGTCAATCGCGGTGACTTGACTTGCCATGCCATATGTTTCCGCGTCAATCCGCGAGGCGCGGCAAACCATGACGTGCTCGTGCCTGATTGCAGGCCTCGTTGAGAATGCCATGCACCCCGTGCGCAGAAAATTCGCGGCACGGGTCGGGGCGGAATTCATGGATGCCGCATTTCACTTCCACGCCGACTTTGCCTACCAGCGCAACGCAACGTGGCGAGCTGCGATCGGTGCCACGCATGCGGCACGTGCTCGCGGTCTCTTCATCGGCGAGTGCCGCCGGAACGTAACCACCTGCTTCCGAGTCCAGCTGACTGCGATGGAAACTGACACGAAAAGTGGCGCAGCAGGCGCCACATGATTGACATGGCTCGCTCATGACAAAAGCATCAGGCGCGAACGTATATCGGCAATGCCTTGCCAGGCCGCACGCTCGGGACTGGACAGGGCATGTATATGAGACTCTGCGGGAGTTTGTGCCAGAAACGTTTGCAACAGACGCTCCAGCTGCGCAATATGCGGCAGCATCGGACCACAAAACAAGACATCTGCGCCGCGCTGGATAACCAGCGTCGGGAAATTGTCGATATCGATGTCGCCCGCCACTTCTGGCTCGTCCTCAACGTCGACCCACGCCAGGCTCACAGCAGGAAAACGCGCCCCCATTGCTTCAAAGGCAGGCCGGTAATCACGGCATGAGCCGCACCACTGCGCGCACAGACACGCCACCAGAAAGCCTTGCGCATCCTTCAACTCGTTTGTCATGCACCGCCTTGTCAGGGCACCATCAGCGTCGGCGAATTGACCTTGCCGGTAAGCACCAGCGACCGCGATTTGCTATCGCCGTTCGGCAGCTTGATCGAGGCGGAGACGTTGCCGCGCAACTGGCTTTCAAGACCGATCTGGAAACTGCCCGAGCCTTGCAGCGCACCGCCGTCGAGACGGCGGATCGAGATCGCGGAAGGCTTGCCCACACCGCCGGAGAACCCGCCGTCGAGCGACACGAACTTGGTCAGGCCGCCGCCGGCCGGGCCCGACTCCTGACGCCGCAAACCCTCGAGCAAACCGAACCTGTCGATGCTGCCGGAACGCAGGTTATACGTGCCGCTTGAAGTCATGTTCTTGCCAAGCTCGGCCAGGGTATCGGCACTCGCAACAATCTTCACGTTTGCACTCAGGGTGCCCTGTACGGTATGCCCGGGGTACAGGCGCGTCAGCACGTCGGCAGCAGTGAGCTTGTCCAGCTTCACTTCACCATCGATCGCGAACTTGTCCGTCACGGTCAGGCGCACCATGCCCTCCACCGAGCCGCCATCGCCGGTGCCGCCGATCTTGTCGAGCAGCAAACGCTCATCGTTGAGGTCACCCTGCGCGACAATATTGTCGAAGCGCAAGGCAGAAAGCACATCCCACTTCCAGCTGTTCAACTGCACCAGCACACCCAGCTTGCCTTCATGAGGCGTGACATCGAAACGCATGCCCTGCTCGGTCGTAACGCGCAAATGCGTCAAGGTACCGTCTTCAGCAAATTCCATTTCGCCAGCAGGAAGTACCACCGCACTGGTGCCCATCAGCAGCTTGAGTTTGGCGAAGCGCACCGCCGTGATCTTGTGCGTCGATTTGCCATCGAACACGCCAAGGCGCACCAGCGAGCTCGGCCGCGCAACGATTTCGTCAGCCTCGATACGCACGCGATTTGTTTTGCCGCCGGTGATCCAGGCCGCCCAGTCGGGTGTAACCCAGGCCTTCGCAATCAGGATCGGGTCCGGCGTATGTATCTTCACATCGCGCAGTGCCTGTGCAGGCCAGGGATGAAAGGTATAGCCACTTTCCACATAAGTGACAGGCAAACCGAGCCAGGATTCCGGACTGGCGCCGCGCGCGGAGCCCGAGAAAATCAAGTATGCAAAAACCAGCAGGATCCCCGAGAACAAGGCGCCGGTGCGTGACATGGATTTATGTATTTTTTTCATAGCGGAACTCACTCTACCTGATCGTACTGTTCAGCCCAAATGGACGCGCTAAAGCGGAATGGAGAATCAAACACAAAAGAACAAAGCACAAACGCAACGCAAATTGAAGGCACATGCGACTTTACAGTGGCCTGTCCGATGTCTATAATCCGCAGCCTTGCATGTTCCTCGATAGCTCAGTTGGTAGAGCGCCGGACTGTTAATCCGTAGGTCCCTGGTTCGAGCCCAGGTCGAGGAGCCAGATTTGAAGAGCCCGTTTTTAACGGGCTCTTTTCATTTTTGCGCCGCCTCTGGTCTTGCACTTCAGGCCTTTGTTACAGCCTCCGCGCTACCCCGGTGTATCGATTCTGCCAGCATTCTGCGTTGCCAGCGCCCGGATTATCTGCCCGGCGTGCCCTTTGCGTAAGCCCGCCCGCCGCTGACACATCTCCGTCTGTCGCGGATGCGCTGCGGGAGTCCAGGCATAAGGCCTTCCTCGCAGTGCGCAAAGGTTGAGTGCTGGCAGGCATGCGCCGATAATGAAGCATTGCCAGCCCCGCTCAGCCCGCGTGTCCCACACTCACCACATACCTCTTTCTGCCTTGCGTCGCGTTGCGATCAACAATGATCTGCCGCCGGCTTTGCCTCTGCGCGACACCTTGAATCGGCCATTGCGCGATCTGCGCATCTCCATTACCGATCGTTGCAACTTCCGCTGTACATACTGCATGCCGCGGGAGCGCTTCGGCCACAGTCACCCGTTCCTGCCGCGCGGATCGTTGCTCTCCTTTGAAGAAATCGCACGACTGGCCCGCGTCTTTGCGGGTCTTGGCGTGGAGAAGATTCGCCTTACGGGCGGTGAGCCGCTGCTGCGCAAAGACGTGCACAAACTGGTCGCGATGCTCGCCGGAATTCCTGGCCTCGAGCTGACCCTCACCACCAATGCCGCCTTGCTGTCGCGTCAGGCACAAGCGCTCAAGGACGCGGGCCTGAACCGCATCACCGTGAGCCTCGACTCTCTCGATGAAGCCACTTTCCGCCAGATGAGCGACAGCGATTTTTCCCTGAGCGAGGTTTTGCAAGGTATCGAAGCTGCGGACAAAGCAGGCTTCAAGGCACTCAAGATCAATATGGTGGTCAAGCGCGGCGTCAATGACGAAGGCATTCTCGACATGGTGCGCCACTTCCGCCATAGCGGTCACGTGCTGCGCTTCATCGAATACATGGATGTCGGTGAAACGAATGCATGGCGCCTGAACGATGTGGTCAGCGCGAGCGAGATCCTGGCGCGCGTCCATGCCGGATTCCCGCTCGAACCCCTGGAGGCGAATTATCCGGGCGAAGTTGCGCGGCGCTGGCGCTTTGCAGACGGCGCGGGTGAGATCGGTGTGATTGCCTCCGTCACGCAAGCATTCTGTGGATCCTGTACCCGTCTGCGTCTGTCGCCCGAGGGCAAACTGTTCACCTGCCTGTTCGCCACTCAGGGTCACGACCTGATGCCGCGCCTGCGCAGCGGCGAGAGCGATGCCGCTCTGGCAGGCTGGGTAGGCGGCATCTGGGCCGCCAGACAAGACCGTTACTCCGAGCTACGCAATCAGGCACAGCTTGGCGACAGCGGCGAGAAAATTGAAATGTCATATATAGGCGGGTGACTTGGCAAATGAGTCTGGCAGATGAGTCGGCGAATGAGCGCCAGAGCTAGCATTACCGGCGTCATCCTTGCCGGCGGGCAAGGGGCGCGCATGGGCGGCGCAGACAAAGGCTGGATCGAGTTTGAAGGCCGGCCGCTTATCGAACGTCTGCTGCCGCAACTTGTTGCCCAGGTCGATGCAGTCATCATCAGTGCCAACCGCAATACCGACCGCTATTCAGCGCTGAGTGTGCCGGTCGTGGCTGATCTACGGCCAGACTACGTCGGCCCGCTGGCAGGCATCGAGGCGGCACTCGCCGTTTGTACGACAGACTGGCTGCTCACTTGCCCGGTCGATACGCTGAGTCTGCCCCCTGACTATGCCCTTCGCATGCTGGCGAGCGCACCAGCGGTGGCGCAGCGCGCCGGCAGGATGGAGCCGGTATTCATGCTCATCCCGCGTGCTGCCCTTGATGCCCTCAGGGCCTTCCTTGATTCGGGCGAACGCAAGGTGGGCCTTTGGGCGCAACAGCAAGACCTGACGCGTGTTGATTTCGACGACGTGCCGGACGCGTTTGGCAACCTCAACGACTGGCAGGCAATGCAGCAGTCGCAGCAGCAATAGATGCAGCAGCGCTACTCCGTATCGCTGCCCGGCGCAGCCAGGACCTGAGGGATGTCCTCCAACTGCACCGATTCGATCTTGGCAAAGTGCCCCGATATCTTGCGGCTGCTGGTGTGCACGTCCTGCACGTCCTCGTGCGCGAGGCGGATATGATCGGCGAGCTTTTTCATGCGCGTATCGAACAGGCTGAAGTCCTTCGACAGTTTGCCCAGCGCGTCCTTGATGACGTGAATCTGCTTGCGCGTTTCGACGTCCTTCAATACGGCGCGGGCGGTATTGAGCACGGCCATCAGGGTCGTCGGTGAAACGATCCAGACGCGTTTGTTCTGCGCGTAGGAAACGAGATCAGGATGATAGGCGTGTATCTCCGCGAACACGGCTTCCGCTGGCACGAACATGACAGCGCCATCGGCCGTTTCGCCTGCAATGATGTACTTGTTGGCAATCGCGTCGACATGGCGTTTGATGTCCTGTTTGAACAGGCTGCCGGCCGCATTGCGCTCGACTTCAGGAGTCGCGCTATCGAACATGCGGTGATAGTTTTCCAGCGGAAACTTGGAGTCGACGGCAACGCGCCCGGTTGGCTCAGGCAGGCGCAACAGGCAGTCGGCACGCACGCCGGTCGATAGCTGTGCCTGGAATTCGTAGGCGTCCGGTGGCAGGGAGTTGATGACCAGCGCTTCAAGCTGCACTTCGCCAAATGCGCCGCGCGCCTTCTTGTCGCCGAGCAGTTCCTGCAGACTTACTACGTTGACCGTCAGGTCGCCGATTTTCTTCTGCGCCTCGTCGATGGTCGCCAGCCGCGCCATGACATTTGCAAAAGTCTCGTTGGTTTTCTTGAAGCCTTCGTCGAGCCGCTGATTGACGACGCCGGTGATTGCATCGAGGCGCTCGTTCATGGTGCGGGTCAGCGCTTCGGTGGTTGCAGTCTGCTGCAAGGCGGCCTTGCGCATGCCGTCCTGCAACAGCTCGCGGTCTGCGCGGGCCGACTCGTTGAGCTTTTCAAGCGTCTGCGTGAGCATCTCCGTCTTGAGCGCATGCATGGCCTCACGCGTACCGCGCAGCTCTTCGCCAACAAGCAGGCGCAAACGCTCGGCGTTGTCTGTCTGGGTGGCGTTCATGCGATCGCCAAGACGATCCAGGCCGGCGTGCAGATCGGCGAGCATGGCACGATGGCCCGAACTCATGCCGCTTCCCAGGTCATTGCTCATGCGCTGCATGAGTTCATCGAATTGCTGCGGCTGTTGCGCACCAAGCTTGCCCAGGCGCAGCCAGATGACGGCCAGCATCAGCACGACGAGTGCGAGCAGGACAAGGATCATGATGGTGGAATTCACGACGTCTCCAGGTCAGGCATCTTTGCCGGGAACATGCGTACCCGTTGCAGGGGGTTCTTTCAAACTGCGCTTGATGTGATCGAGATCGCCAAGCATCTGCCAGGTCAGGTGATCGATACGTTTATGCAAATCGGCTATCGACGACTCGGCCTTCAGGTTCACCTCAAGATCACGAATCATCGTCAGCCGGTCACGTGCCGCCTGCCGGTTCTGCGACATCATGATGATGGGCGCTTGCAGCGCCGCGGTCATGGACAGGACGAGGTTGAGGAAAACGTAGGGATAAGGATCGAATGCGTGATTGCGCAGCACTTCGGTATTGAGCGCCGCCCAGCCGACGAGCACGATGCAGAACATGACAATGAATTTCCACGAGCCGCCGAATTCGGCCACCCGGTCGGACAGGCGCTCGCCAAACGTGATGCCTTCTTCTGACAAAAGGGTCGCGTTCGGATCGGTGGTGGTGGCCTGAATACGCCGTGCAATGCGCGTCAGCGCGCGGCGTTCCTGCTCGCTGAGTGCAGCAACGCCGGAGTTCAGCAGGTGTTCCGCAAAGTGGCGTATTTGTCTGTCATCGCGCTTCATTCACCTCTCCCTCCCCTGCTGACGCCACGCGTTTCGCTTACTCCGCACTGAGCCGCTGCGGTTTGATCTGGATGGTGTCGCGCTCGGCGGCAATCATCAGTTCGCCGTCCTGCAAGGTGCATTGCAACTGCATGCCGCGCTCGACGAGCGCCACCATCGCGGCGCAGTCATCTGAGTCGATCAGCCAGACCTGCAGCTTGTCCTGCCTGGCAAGCGCCTTGGCGTTCTGCTTCCACCACATGTCGACGGCGCGCCCGAAAGCGTAGATCAACACTTTGTCGGCGCGGCCGCAGGCTTTGCGGATGAGGCGTTCATCGGGCTGACCGACCTCGATCCATTTGGTCACCACGCCGGTCAGATCGCGATCCCAGAGTGCCGGTTCATCGTCACTCGACAAACCCTTGCCGAACTCCAGCGTCTCACTGGCGTTGAGGATGAAAGCCAGCAGGCGGACCATCATGCGCGCATCGGTTTCCGACGGATGTCGTGCCAACGTCAGGACGTGGTCCTGGTAGTAATGGCGGTCAAGGTCGGCAATGCCCAGTTCGGCCTTGAAAACTACGGAGCGCAGCGCCAATGGATTACTTCCGCCGGATCAGGAAGACGAACTCACCCGCTACGCCCTCTGCCGACTGCTCGCCGGTAGATAGCAGCTCATGCCCGGTCTGACGCGCGAAAGCGGCGAAATCCTTGACGGTGCCGGGGTCGGTCGCCACCACGCGCAAGACCTGCCCTGTCGCCATCTCGGCAAGGGCTTTCTTGGTGCGAAGGATGGGCAGCGGGCACTTGAGGCCGCGTACATCGAGTTCCTGATCGTGAGTCTGCATGACGGCAAGCGTCCGGTTGTCCTGATCCCGCTATTCTAACTTGATCAACTTCTCTTCCTTCACGCGAGCGCGCAACTCGCGCAGCCGCGAATCGATCGCAGCCTGCGTGATGTGGTCGCCTTCGCCGCTGCGCTGAGCCAGTCGCAGCTGCTCCACGGCAGCCAAAAGGTTGTCCTGCAGCACGAAAATCTCTGCCTGTACGCGCTGCTGATCAGCCGTCTTGCCCTGCAGGGCGTAGGCCTTTGCCAGTATCAGATACAGGCGTTCATCCCTGGGCGAATCGACCAGTGCGTCGCGCATCAGGCTTGCCGCCAGCTCCGGCTTGCGGTCTTCCATCTGCGCGTCGGCCTCGCCGAGCAACAGGTAGCGCGCTGCGGGATAGCGCTGCAGCCCTTCCCGGCACAGACGTGCGGCTTCGGCATGCTTGCCCTGCGCGCTGGCCAGATCCGCAGCCAGCATGTCCACGAAAGGCGATTCGAAATGCATATCGCGTAATTGCGTGAAGGCCCGCGTCGCTTCGGTGGGGTTGTGATCGCGCAGCGCTGCGCGCGAGATGGCGTACCAGCGTGCGACCTGGTCCTGGCGCCGTGACGCAGTCTGGCGCTCCAGCCGTGCGAGCACATCACGCGGCGAGCCGTTTTCGGCATCCAGCTTGGCGCGCGCCAGGACGAAGTCATTGGAATCGACGACGATTCGCGGCGGCCCGTCCTTGACGCGGCCTTGCATGTCGGCCATGCGCTCGCGCGAGAGCGGGTGCGTGCGCAGAAAAGCGGTGTCTGCGCTTTCATTGCCCGAGCTCTTGCCAAGCTTTTCAAAGAAACTGATCATGCCTTGCGGGTCAAAACCACTGGCCTGCATGGTTTGCAAGCCCGCCCGGTCTGCCTCACGCTCGAAGTTCTGTGAAAACGTCAGCTGATTCTGGATAGCCACTGCCTGGCCGGTAGCCAGCGCGGCTTCGGCCATCGCGCCGCCGCCGTGGCCCCCCGCGAGAATGGCTACCAGCAATGAGGCCAGCACCGCCACCGTTGTATTGCCACGCTGATCGAGCATGCGTGCGATGTGGTGCTGCTGGACGTGGCCGATTTCATGACCCATCACACCAGCCAGTTCCGACTCGTTTTGCGCCAGCAATACCAGGCCAGAGTGGACGCCGATGTATCCGCCCGGCATGGCAAAGGCATTGACCGTGTTGTTACGCAGGGCGAAGAAACTGAAATCTTCCGGCAGCGACCCACCAGCCGCAGCCAGGCGCCGTCCCAGCGAATTGAGGTAATACTCGATCTCCGGGTCGTCGATATAGGTCGTTTCATTGAGGCGGATGTCGTGCATGGCCATCTCGCCGACGCGTTTCTCTTTCGCCGCCGACAGGCCAGCACGTGCCGGGTCACCCAGGTCGGGCAATTGGGCGGTGGCAAGCTGCAGCGGCTGCAAGACCAGCGAGGCAATCAGCGCCAGCAACAGGGCGCGGCTCGAAAAGCGTTGTGCATTCATGCGGGTATGATAGCGGTCCGGCGCCGTGCTTTCGCGCGTCAGGCCTTCTCCAGTTGTAACAAAACGCGACTATCCAGAGCCATCATGACTGCCTCCAAGCTCTCTCACTTCGATGCCAGTGGCCAGGCGCATATGGTCGATGTCGGCGCCAAGGCCGAAACATCGCGCCGTGCCGTGGCGAGCGGGCGGATCAGCATGCTGCCAGAAACACTGGCCCTGGTGCAGGCCGGCAGCGCCAGTAAGGGCGACGTCATCGGCATCGCGCGGATCGCGGCCATACAGGGTGCCAAGCGGACCAGTGACCTGATCCCGTTGTGCCACCCCTTGCCGCTGACGCGGGTCAGTGTGGAATTCGACATCGATGCGGCGCAGAGTTCCATCACCTGTATCGCCACCATCGAAACACTGGGCCGCACCGGGGTCGAAATGGAGGCCCTGACGGCCGTCAGCGTGGCCTTGCTGACGCTCTACGACATGCTCAAGGCGGTCGACCGGGGCATGTGCATCGGATCCATCCGCCTGCTGGAGAAGGCAGGCGGCAAATCAGGGACGTGGCGCGCGGCAGAGGCCTGACTTGCTGTTTGCACGCAAGTTTCCGCGATAGATGGAATCCGCATTGCTCGCTACACTCCGGCGCAAATCCACACAGTAATCGCAGGTGCCATGGCTCGCGAAATCGAACTCAAACTGGCCTTTCCACCAGAAGCGCTGGCGCACATCAGGCGTCATCCGCTGATCGCGGCCACAACACGCGTCGGTCGCGCGCAGACGCTTGAAAACACCTATTACGACACCCCCGACCTTGCCCTTGGCAAGGCACTTGTCGCCTTGCGCACACGCCGCATCGGTCGCCGCTGGTTGCAGACGATCAAGAGCGCAAACGAATCCGCTGGCGGGCTGTCATCACGCCCCGAATGGGAGCAGGCCTACGATCACAAGGCCGGGCGTTTCGATTTTTCCGTCGTTGACGATGTCACGACACGCAATCTGCTGGAGAAAAATGCCTCATGCATAGGGCCGTTGTTCACGACCGTCTTCCGTCGTGAGACACGTGAGTTCGCGCCGCGCACCGGGGTGCGTATCCTGTTGATGATCGACACCGGCCATGCCCGCAGCGGCAATGGCGAGGCAGCACGCGAAACGCCAATTTCGGAGCTGGAACTGGAGCTCGTCGAGGGCGCGCCCGGCGATCTGCTCGACTATGCGCTGCAGCTCGGCGCCGAACTGCCGCTCATGCCGGAAGACGTCAGCAAGGCACAACGCGGCTACGAACTCCTGCACGACAAGCCGCCCCGCGCCGCGCACGCGACACCAGTGGTCCTGGATAGCGCCATGACGCCACGCGACGCTTTCCGCGCGCTGGCTTTCAGTTGCCTGCACACCTGGCAGGCCAACGCGCTCGGCGCGCTCACGCACGACGATCCCGAATACATTCACCAGTTGCGCGTCACGCTACGACGGCTGCGTACCTTGTTGCGGATTTTCGAGGCACATCTACCACTTGGTTTTACTGGCAACTGGCAATTGCAGCTGGGCAAACTGGCCAACGACGTAGGTCAGGCACGCGATCTGGATGTCATGTACGAAAGCCTGCTCCGCGAACCTGCCGCGGGCACCGGCGCGCCGGATTTCGACGCAATCGTGCAATACCTGCAAACCGCTTCGCAGACTGCCCGGACACAGGCCCGGTCGGTACTGCATTCAACCGAAGCGCGCGTTCTCCTGCTGCAATTTGGCAAGGCCCTGCACACACTTCCCGGCGAAACGGCAGACATCGAGCTGCTCGGGTTCTCACGCGACAGCCTGCGCAAATTGCATAAACATGCCACGACGCGTCTCAAGCGCGCGCAAACCAGCGACACTCAGGAGGATCTGCACCGGGTACGTATTGCCTTGAAGCGCCTGCGCTACACGCTGGAGTTCTTCGCATCGCTGTTCGATGAAAAAGCCGGCAAACGTTACCTGCGCCAGGTGTCCAGGGTGCTGAAAGAGCTGGGTGCATTGAATGACATTGCAGTCGGTTGCGCGCACTTGCGTCATTGGGCACAAGCGCAGGAAAATCTGCGCGAAATCAGTACCTGGGTAACTGGCTGGCATGCGGCTCATGCCAGCCGTCGCAGTCGTCGCGCACTCGAAGAGATCGCCGATCTGCTGGACATACCGAAACCATGGAAAAAATCCCGTAACGTGACGGGTGCAACATAAGCGCTCTTCAGTTGTCCTAGAGCGGTCGCCTTTGTCTGCCGGCCTGCATGCCAAATCGTCGCATAGTTGCCAGGATCGGCTGTCAGGCCGGCTGCCAGATCGAACCTGTTTTCAGCACCCTGTTTTCAGCACCTTTTCGAAAGACATCTCGATGGATCTCTTGCTCTGGCGCCACGCCGAAGCGGCAGACGGCAGTCCCGATGCCGGCCGCCCTCTCACTGCCAAAGGCCTTCAACAGGCGCAACGCATCGCCCGCTGGCTTGATGAGCACGCGCCGGGCGATCTGCGCATTCTGGTCAGCCCCGCCCTGCGCACGCGACAAACCGTGCTTGCGTGGACCAAGCGTTTCGAAATAGCCGAGGAAGTCGGCACCGATTCCGACGCGCCACAATTGCTGGCGGCGACGGGGTGGCCAAGCGCTGGTGGCGCTGTGATGGTCGTAGGGCACCAGCCCACCCTGGGGCGCGCCGCATCGCTACTGCTCTCGGGCATCGAAGAAGACCTGAGCTTCCGGAAAGGCGCACTGTGGTGGTTCAAGCTGCGTCAGCGCGATGAAGAGGAGCAGATGGTACTGCGTGCGGTTGTATCGGCGGACATGCTCTGACGTCACAAGTAGATACCGTCTCCAAGCTCAAGATTTTTTTATAGCGAAAGTGGGGCTATAGGGCTTGCCGGAATGCACGACGCCAAAGCAAAGATGAGCGAGCTTGCGCATGGCCGCTCCGATAGCGGCCATC
>JAQGMG010000026.1 GCA_028292485.1 Rhodocyclales bacterium
CGGAGAGAAGCTATCCTTCGCCTCGTGTAGCGGGAGCTATTCGCTACACTCCTTAAGATACAAGGGCGGAGTGCAAACTCCGCCGATGCGGTGTGCCCCAGACGGCGGAGTTGGCACTCCGCCCTACCACTGCAATGTCGCTGTAGCACACATGACCAAAACCCACGAAGTTCGCCCCGGCCAGTCCATCGAGTTGCTCAAGGAGCTACATATCCTGACCCGCGAGGGCAAGATGAACCAGGACAGCCGGCGCAAGCTCAAACAGGTCTATCATCTGTTCAATTTCATCGAACCCCTGCTCAAGGAATCGCAGCAGGCACATGCCGATGTGAGCCTGGTCGACCACGGCGCGGGCAAGTCCTACCTCGGCTTCATCCTCTACGACCTGTTCTTCAAGGAATCGGCGAAGCAAGGACACATCTGGGGCATCGAGACACGCGACGAGCTGGTGACACGTTCGCGCGAACTGGCGAAGCAATTCGGTTTTGGCGGCATGTCTTTCATCAACGAGTCGGTCGCGCAATCCATCGGATCGAGCGAGTTGCCCAAGCGCATTGATGTCGTTACGGCACTGCACGCCTGCAACACCGCCACTGACGATGCCATACGCTTCGCATTGCAGAAGCAGGCACAGCACATCGTGCTCGTACCCTGCTGTCAGGCAGAGGTCGCGTCCGTGCTACGCAAGAACAAAGGACAGGCACTTGGCAAATCCGCACTCACCGAGCTGTGGCGCCACCCGCTGCACACCCGCGAATTCGGCAGCCAGATCACCAATGTCTTGCGCTGTTTGCAGCTCGAGGCGCATGGCTACCAAGTCAGCGTGACCGAGCTCGTCGGTTGGGAGCATTCGATGAAGAACGAGCTCATCGTCGCCAGCTACAAGGATCTGCCGCGCAAGCGTCCCGCTGCGCGTCTCGCCGAAGTGCTGGAAAGCGTCGGGCTGGAAGAGATGTCGGGGCGATTCTTTACCGAGGCGCCCCAAGCGGTTTAACGCTAACCGAGCACGGCTACAAAATGGCAGGCTGTCCCTGCCATGACGAAGACATGCCACACACAATGGCTGAAGCGGATGCGTGCATCCAGCGCGAAGAACACGACACCAACCGTGTAGGCGATGCCGCCACAAACGAGCCACTGAATACCCGAGGCCGTCAGCAAAGCCACCAGCGGATATGCTGCCAGCAACACCACCCAGCCCATCACGACATAGAGCCCGGTCGACAGGACCGGATGCGTCACGCGGTCAAATGCCTTGAGCAACACACCTGCAATTGCCGTGGTCCAGACGAGGCTCAACAATAGCCAACCGCCTGGGCCCTTGATCGTTGCCAGTGCAAACGGTGTATAGCTGCCGGCGATGAAAAGGTAGATGGCGCCGTGGTCAAGCTTGAGCAACAGGACGCGTCGCGGGCCTTCAGGCAAGGCATGGTAGAGCGTGGAGGTGAGGTATAGCAGCACCATCGTGGCGGCGAAGATGCTGGCGCCGACGATGCCGGATATCGTCTGCTGTTTCATCGCGGACACAAGCAACACGGGTACCGCAATCAGCGCTGCAACAAGGCCGATGCCATGGCTGATGCTATTGGCGAGCTCCTCCGCGCCGGATTGGGGGCGCGGCAATGCCGCTCCGTTCTTGTTCACTGCTCGTCACCTGACGGTTCTTGTATCCGCTGCATGGTGCAAGCGCGCTGTTGCAAATGCGTGACAGTACTCAAAGAACGACAGGCTCATTACGAACGCGCGCTCTTTCAATTCCGCGTCGGGCGTGGACGGCGCAACTCGGTTCTGTTTGAAAGGAACAAGTGAAGGGTTCTGTTTAAGCTATTGAAGAAGCAGATTCAATGACCTCAAGAACCTCTGCTACCCTTCAATTCTTGCTCCACATATGGCGAATCACAGCCGAATCAATTCATGACATTGGTTTATCACTACCTCTTCTTTGCAATGTGGTTCGGCTGGGGCTGCTATTGGTGGCTTCTGTCGAGGAACGTCAAGGCTTCAACCCGCCTCGAGTCGCTGTCGTCCAGGCTTCTGCACGTACTCCCTCTCGTGTTCGCCATGCTCTTGCTGTGGGTTGAATACCTGCCAATTCCCCTGCTGAGGGATCGCTTCATCGCGTGGGCGATATGGCAGTTCTGGACCGGTGCAGCCCTGACCGCTGCTGGCCTGTTCTTCGCCGTGTGGGCGCGACATCACATCGGCAAGAACTGGAGTGCCATCGTGACACTCAAAAACGAGCATGAACTCATCGTCAGCGGACCTTATGCGCTTGTTCGCCACCCGATTTACACCGGCTTGCTGCTTGCCTTTGTCGGTTCTGCGCTGGCGCGTGGAGAATGGCGCGGCGTGCTTGCCGTATTCATCGCCGCATTGGCGTTGTGGCGCAAACTGCGCCTTGAAGAACGCTGGATGCGTGAGCAATTCGGCGAGCAATACGAAGCGTACAGCCAGCGCGTGTCGGCGCTGCTGCCCTGGTTGCTCTGAAGCAACCTAGAACCGTGACAGCCGGATTATTTCGGCCGTGGCCTTTGCAGTTTCGCATCTGGCACGGTCAGCGTGCCTTGGCGTAGCTGCCCCACCGCCGTGGAAACAGCGCGGGCGACATTGCGCACTTCTTCCTGCATGGCTTCGTCGCGATCCAGCGCCTCGTGACTTTCGGCATAGGACTCGTAGTAGCCCACGTAGCGGTCCAGCCTCGATTGCGTACCCGCGTCGACGAGCCCCATCCAGTCCAGCCAGTCCGACAGTCCCTGCCTCACGCCCTCGATACCGGCCACGTCGCCATGCACGACCAGCCCATAGACCCGGCCTTCCAGGTGCTTGGGGTATGACCAGCCCTTGAGTTCGATTTCCTTGGCGAGCGCAGCCTTCTTGCCATGGGTTGTCGTGGGGTCGGGGTTACCGCCGTCGGCACACACCAACCGGTCGATCATGAGCTTGAGCACACTGGGCGTCTGGTACCAGTAGACCGGTGTCATGATGATGACGCCGTGTGCCGCCACCCACTTCTCGTAGATCTCGCCCATCCAGTCATTGGTCTGGCGCTCGCCGTGATTCGGGTAGCAACTGCATGGCCAGTGGCACAAGGGCATGGCGGTCGACACGCAACCCTTGCACGGGTGGATGTGCTTGTCATAGGCAGAAGTCAGCAGGCTCAGGTCGAGCAGGTCCACCTCGACACCCTCATTTTCCAGTAATTCACGCGCCATTTGCGTCATACGCCAGGTCTTGGATATTTCACCGGGACATGTGCCATCGTTGCGCGCGGCGCCACAGATCAACAATACGCGTGATTTCGTTTTTGCATCCTTCTGCAAGACCTCTGCAGCGATCAGGCGATCACGCGTCTCCTTCCACTCGACCGAAAGGTCGTAGTCGGGATCGGCAAACTCGCTGCCCGCTTTCTGCGTAATCGGCGCCTTGCGACCATCGACGTAGTTCTGCCAGGCCACCTCTTCGACCTTGCCGAGCGCCTCCTTCACTGCCGCGAACGACGGATCGGTGAAGGAGCGATGAAACTCGACGCGGAATTCATCGCGGCCAAGAACGGCCGGTGCCTGGCCTTTACGGGGCTCGATCATTGATGTCTCCTGGACGCACGCCGCACGCCGACGCTGCGAGCCCCGCAGCACGCGGCATGCCCGCACATGGGCACGGCAGGCACGCCGCGTGCAGGCTTTACTTCGTCAGACGAAAGCGGAGCACGTCATGCCGGAAGGTCCATCAATTGTCATCCTCAAGGAACAGGCGCAGAGCTTCGCTGGCAAGAAGATCGTCAGCGTGTCGGGCAATACCAGGCTCGACAAGGAGCGCCTCGTCGACCAGAAAGTCATCGCTCTGCGCAGCTGGGGCAAACACTTCCTGATCGAGCTACGAGACTTCTCGGTGCGCATTCACTTCATGCTGTTCGGCACGTATCAGATCAACCCGCACATCAACGAGCGCAAGAACGCCGCGCCGCGGCTGGGTCTTGCCTTCAAGGAGGGCGAGTTGAATTTCTACGCCTGCTCTGTGCAATTCGTCGAAGGCAAACTCGACGATACCTACGACTGGAGCGGTGATGTGATGTCGGATGAGTGGGATGCGGACGCGGCCTTGAAGAAGCTGCGTGCGATGCCTGACGCACTCGTCTGCGATGCACTGCTCGACCAGAACGTGTTCGCTGGCGTTGGAAACATCATCAAGAACGAAGTGCTGTTCCGCATCCGCGTGCATCCACTCTCTACCATCGGTGGCCTGCCTGCTACCAAGCTGCGTGAGCTTGTAGAACAGGCGCGGCAATACAGTTTCGAGTTCCTCGAATGGAAGAAGGCTTTCGTGCTCAAGCAGCACTGGCTGGCGCACACCAAAAGCACCTGCCCGCGTTGCCACATTCCATTCAGCAAAGGCCAGCTGGGGAAGACCAAGCGCCGCAGCTTCTATTGCGAGCGCTGCCAGAAGCAATACGCGGCAGACCATTCGCTACAGGGCAGCCTGTTCGAAAAACCACCCGCGCGGCGCAGCAGAAAGTCGGCCGCACAGGCGGCTTGAATGCATGAGCTTCGCTCGCCTCGCAACCGATCTCGATCCAGCGTACGGAGGAAATAAAATGCAAAACGAAATACCGGACAAGCCCGGCATACGGGCGCAAACCTCATCCCCCGCTCCGGGTGACGAAGCGGCCGAGGGTACGCCGGGAAGCGGTGAGGATATCTGCCGCAAATGTCATGGCACGGGCAAGCTGGGCACCGGACTGGACTGCCCGGATTGTGACGGCACGGGCCGCGTGATCGAAGGAATCGGCGGCGGCTGACAACCCGGAAAACGAAGGGAACTGCATACTTGACTGGCAGAACCCCAATTTTCGTCATTCCCGCGAAAGCGCACTGCTGTCCGTAATAAATCCGTCAGTGAAATGCCTAGCGCGCGGCCTTGTTTGGCGAGCAACGAGGTGCCACGGCAAATGGGGGCTGCGTGAGCCCACGCATCCCGCCTGACCCGTTCGCACTGAGCGTAGCAAAGCGAAGTCGAAGTGTGGGCACGCGCTCCCCTGCTTCGACTTCGCTTTGCTACGCTCAGCACGAACGGATTTTGTGCCAGCGCCTTGACCCTCGAAATTCAAGTCTCTTTTGCGCTGAACCGCGCGATACCCCATCAACGCAGGTGCATTTCGGCGCCGGCGTAAAATATTACGGACAGTAGTGCGCGAAAGCGGGAATCCACTTGGTGGCACGGACGAACATCGCGTAGAAGTGGATTCCCGCTTTCGCGGCAATGACTTGTCTTTTGGCAGAAATCGAATTTCCAAACGTGACTTGCCGTTCTGCAAGTCAAAACTCCCAAAACGAAGGGCGACCATCCGGTTTTACCGGCCTGGTCGCCCTCGCGAAAATGCCTGCACGGATCGCCGTTCAGGCGGCCTGCGCCGTGACATCGTTTCCTGCTTCCGCGTGATGGGCAACCTCACGCATCGGGCTGCTCGTGCGACGGCGCTCTTCCTGTTCCTCGTGGCTGGCTCGCGCAGCGGCGACGGCACGTGCCACCTCCTCGCCGTCGATGGTTTCATGCTCAAGCAGTTGAGCTGTAAGGTGCTTCAATGCGCCTTCCAGTTCGCGCAGCGTAGTCAGGCAGCGTTCATTCTGCGTTGTCAGCACGGCCTCTGCTTCAGCAACGGCGATGGTCGTGTCGGGCTTGATGTTGAGCGCCGTCAAGGCATCGAGGCTGAACAAGGTGCCGTTATCGCCGAGTCCGAGCGTGGCAACCATCGACAGTGCCAGGCGCGAAGCTTCCTTCAGATCGCTGGAAGCGCCACTCGATGCATCGTCGTAGGTGATGAGTTCGGCGGCACGGCCACCCAGAAGCATCTGGATGCGATGTTCGAGTTCCGATTTGAGGTGCAGGTGTTTGTCCTCGGTCTGTGTAACCAGCGTGACTCCCAGCGCCTGACCACGTGACAGGATGGTGACCTTCTCGACGCGGCCGCAACCCAGCACTTGCGCCATGATGGCGTGCCCGGCTTCATGCACGGCGATGCGTTTGCGCTCGGCTTCGGTGAGTGCGGAGCCAGAGCCATTCTTCTCACCCATACGGCATACCTCGATGGCCTCGACGAAGTTGCACATCGAGACTTCCTGTTCCTGGTTACGTGCCGTGATCAACGCTGCGTGGTTGACCACGTAGGCAATGGCCGCCGGTGTCAGCCCGGTGGTCATGCGCGCGAGCTGTGCGTAGTCGAGATCGGCGACGGCCTTGAGGTTCTTCGCATAAAGCTGGAACAAGGCTGCGCGGTCAGCCACGTCTGGCAACGAGACCTGGATCTTGCGGTCGAAACGGCCTTCCCGCAGCAACGCCGGATCAACCGCATCGGGGTAGTTGGTTGCGCCGATGACGATCACGCCGCTGGTCGAACTGAAGCCATCCATCTCGGCAAGAATCTGGTTGATGATGCGGTTACCTTCCGACTCGGCAGGGCCGCCGGTGTCTGTCGTCGTGCGGCGACCGATGCCGTCGATTTCATCGAGAAACACGATGCATGGCGCATTCTTGCGCGCCTTGCGAAACAGCGCTTTGACACGCGACGAACCGACGCCGAGGAACATCGCCGAGAAGTCGCCACCCGTGGCAGCAATGAAATTGACGCCGCATTCGCCAGCCAGCGCTTTCGCAAGTTGCGTCTTGCCCGTGCCCGGTGGCCCCGACAGCAACACGCCCTTGGGCGGTTTGGCCCCCAGCGCGGCAAAAGCCTTGGCATCCGTGAGGTAGGACATGATGTCGCGCAGCGCCGACTTGGCCTCGTTGGCGCCGATCACGTCGTCGAAAGTAACGGGTGTTTCTGTTTTCGAGAATTTGAAACCGCCCCCCGTCATGCGGAAGCCCTGCAGCAGCAAGACGCCGAGCAGCGAGAGCGTCAGCAGCAAGCCGACATCGGCGCGCCAGTTGTAGGGCGGCTCGATGTCCTTGTCGAGCATCGCCAGGGGAAACGCATCGGTCTCGCCCTTGTGGTACGAGGCCAGCGCCAGGGCCGCGAAGCGCCCCGAACCGTCCACGACAAAATACTTCTTGCCGGATTTGGCCGTCACGAAGATGCCCGAAGGCGCGACTGCCACACCTGCCACATCGTTTTTCTGCATGTCCAGGATGAGCATGGACACATCGCCCTCGGTCGCCTTCCAGGTTCCCGGCGCATTGCGGATCTGCTGCAGCATTGCGTTGAGTGCGACAGGCTGCGCCGGCTCCGGCTTCGTGTGGAGGGCAAAAGCAAGTGCCGCCAGCAAGAGCACGCCGCCAACGAGAACGTAGAACCAGGGCTTCTGCGGAAGCCTGTTGAGAAGGGATTTTTTCATGCGGCGACTCTCGATGACGGATTGCAGTAACAAAGACCAGCGAGCTTTGTGCGCGTTCAGCCATCAAATGTAAAAACTGATGACGCAGCCCGAAGATGACTCAACAACAATTATCGGTCTCTGCCGCGGCGGGTTGAAACCGACCGTCGGTCGGCAGCCCGCGTTCAAGCCATCATGATTTTTGATACCCGCCGGGCGCCCATCCCGTCGCACAGCGCGGCAAGCTTGCCGGACATGTCGCGCATGCGCTGCGCATCGTCGAGCAGGCGGGCGACTTCCTTCCGCAGGGCCTTCGCATCGAAGTTTTCTATCGGGCCAAGATCGACCCCTGCGCCGCGCTCCGCCAGCGCTGCGCACAGCATCACCTGGTTGCTGGCGATGGACAGCGTGATGCCCGGTAGCGCCAGCGCGGCACGCTCCCAGGTCATCGAACCCCCTGCGCCGATGAACAAATCGGCATGCGCCATGCGCGGCGCCATGTCGTTGATTGCTACGCTCAGCGTGATCAACGGGTGCCAGACGCAACGCTCCTGCAACTGGGCGGCGTGGGTGTTGGCAGATCCGGCCACGATATCGAGGATGAGATGCGGGAAAGCTTCCGCCAATACGTCCACGACGCGGCCGGTGGCATCCGGTGCGTCACTGCCCCCGAAACAGATCAGCACCTTGCCGATACGCCCCGTGCGCGGCACCAGCCCGGCACGTTCGATCGAAAAATTCTTGTGCAGCAAGGCGTAATGCGGCCCGAGCAATTGCGGGCAGTCCGCCGGAATCCACGGCAAATAGCGCGTAGGGCCTTCAGGGTTCAGGTTCTGATCGAGCAACAAATCGCAATCGTGCGGCCGGTCGGCGAGGTCGTCGATGACCAGGATTTTCTTCGCGTTACCGCGCTGCGCCGATTCCCAGCTGGCGTCGAGCGCGTAGTGATCCACCACCAGCCAGTCGCAGGGGGGCATCGGCGTGTCTTCATTCACCGGCTGACAGTGAAAGCCCGCTTGCCCAACCGTAGCGAAGGCATGGCCCTCGAACGAACGACACAGGAACTTCACTTCGGCACCACGCCTGCGCAGCGCCGCGGCGAGCGACAGGCAGCGCATGATGTGACCGTGGCCTATCTCACGCGATGCATCGGCACGGATGATGACCTGCATGCCTGGATTCAAAGTGTCACTCAACGTATCTTGAAAAGCGGCTCCAGCGGAGCACAGCGCAGCAAGCCTTCGAGGCGCTCGTTGATCACTGCGTCGTGCAGGATGGGCAGCACTTCATCATAGACCGCGAGCAGGCGGTCAACGTCGGCCTCGCCATGCGCGTAGCTGATGTTGTGCGTACCGAGCGTAATCACGCCGCGCGCGAACATCTCCTGCAGGAACAGCGTCTTGATGTGCCACACGCTATACCTTGGCGTGTCGCGCAACGCGAAGAAGGACCAGGTCGCATCGCCCGCCAACGAAGCGAATTCGCCGATTCCATACTGCGCGATCTTCTGCGCCAGAGATGCCTTGATGCGTGCACCACGCGACTTGAGCGTGGCGATCACCGGTTCGCGCTGCAGCTTTTGCATCGTCGCCCTGGCCGCAGCCAGCGACAACAACTCTCCGCCAAAGGTGAAGGAAAAGAAGATCTCTTCCATCATGTGCATGTACTCGGCCTTGCCGCACACCGCGGAAACCGGATAGCCATTGGCCATGCCTTTGCCGAAGGTGGCGAGGTCGGGCGTCACGCCGAAACGCGCCTGCGCACCGCCCAACTCGTAGCGGAAGCCCGTGATGGTTTCGTCGAAGATCAACAGGGCGCCGTGCCTGTGTGTGATGTCGCGCAGCGCTTCAAGATAACCGGGTGCCGGCTCGGCTACATTCATCGGCTCCAGGATCACCGCTGCAAACTCGCCCTTGTGCGCGCTCAGCAGCCGATCCAGTGCTTCGGCGTCGTTGTAGGGAAAGGTATGCGTCAGCTCGCTCACCGCCTTGGGCACGCCCTTGTTGCGCGCCGTCGAACCGATATACCAGTCCTGCCAGCCATGGTAGCCACACGCGGCGATACGGTCGCGCCCGGTGAAGGCGCGCGCCACGCGGATTGCGCCGGAGGTTGCGTCCGATCCGTTCTTGCCAAAGCGCGTCATCTCGGCGCAAGGCACGCATTCGCGCAACTTCTCCGCCACTTCCATTTCGAGCCGATGCGGCAGCGAGAAAATGACACCGTCGTCGAGCTGACTGCGCACCGCCGCTGTCACATCGGGGTCGCTGTAGCCGAGCGTGACCGCAGCCAGGCTCATGACGAAGTCGATGTATTCGTTCCCGTCAGCGTCCTGCACGCGGCAGCCCTTGCCATGCTCGATGAAATACGGTGATACGCCATACGGATATTGCGTCTTGCTCTTGCTGAAGGTCTGCGAGCCAAGCGGAATGGTACGCAACGCGCGCTCGAGCAATGCTTCGGATTGGTGATAGCGGTCAGACATCAAACACTCCAGCTTTTCTCTCGCCTGCGACGGAGCGAGACATAAAAGAGAAAAATGTACATTCCGTCATTCCCGCGAAAGCGGGAATCCACCTTACTGCACAAGGCGCGTTTGTCACATGGAAGTGGATTCCCGCTTTCGCGGGAATGACGGGCTTCTTTAACCTTGTTGCTCCTGTTGCAAGGATTTCTCCAGTCCTTCATTGCGACGATGCGCGGTATTCAGCGTGCGTAACTCGGGCTGCTCTTCCAGCAGATGCAGGACATCCTGCGTGGTAAATGCAGCGTTGTGTGGGTACAGGGCTGCGTAAATACGCTCGACCAGTGCCAGGTCGTCGGCCTCATCCACTGTCCAGCGTAGCGCCGACAAATCGGTGTCGCTGCGCAACGTCTCGATGACGAACCGTTGCGGATGACTTGCGATGTAAAGCGTCACGTGTTCGCGTTCGGACTGGCGCTGCGCTTCGCGCCAGGCGATGTGCAGCACGGCGTAACGCATGACTTCGGCATCGAGACCGTCCGGAAAACTCGGCGGATTCGCGTTCGTCGTGTAGTCCCCACCGCTCTCGAAATGCCTGTCGATGAGCTGGTCGATGAGTTGCGGGTCGGCCAGCGGGCAGTCGGCAGTAAGACGCACGACGTGCTGCGGCACATACGGCCGCGCCGCCTGCTCGAATCGGTCGAGCACGTCATCGAGCGAACCACGGTGGCAAGGCACACCGAGCGCGCTGCACAGTGCGGCAATCGGGTCATCGCTCGGTGCAGACGAAGTCGCCACAATCAATTGATCGATGCGCCGTGCGCGGCGCACGCGCTCGATCTGCCGCGCCAGCATCGGCTCGCCAAACAGGGGCAACAATACCTTGCCTGGCAGGCGCGACGACGACATGCGGGCTTGCAGAATGGCGAGAACGCGCAGGGTCATGGTCAGCGCTCCGGGTATGCAAGGAGGGGTTTGTGAAGCAGGACGCAAGCAGCACGATCACCATCATCGGCCGCTCGCAGCTCACCGCGTGTTTCGCTGTGATGAAACACCGAGCGGCTGATCTCGCGATACAGATTCGTCGCCTTGAAGGCAGCGGCATAGTCCTGCTTGTAGGTGTACAGCGCCACATCGTCGCGATGGTGATAACGGCGGCGGCACGGCGAATCGGGCAGGAAGTCCGCGACGACAAGATAACCGCCCGGCGCAACCAGGGCGTCGATTGCAGCAAGGCTACGCGTGAGCAGCGAACGATCGATCCAGTGCAGGATGAAACTGACAATCACCAGATCGAATTGCTCCGCGAATGGCGGTTCGCTGGCCGTACCGACACGCAGCTCCAGCGCGCCATCGCGCTTCCGCCCATGCTCGATGGCGTCCGCGCTCAAATCGAAGCCCGCACGGCGCGTCGCAGCCGGCAGCACCTCCGGCAGGCGTGCCAGGCGCCAGGCACTGGCACAACCCACTTCGCATACGGTAGTGATGCGCTCGCGCCCGCTCAGGCGCCCCAGCGTATCGAGTACCCAGTCGTGCCCCGCATGCGCGTCCAGGCTGGCCGCATTACGGCGAAACCATGCATCGCCTTCACCGGCACGGAATACTTCGTCTTGCTGAATGGGTTTACTCATTGGTGTATGTGTGGCTTGTTATCTGGAACAACGGCGTTGTGTTGTTGAGCTGAAACGACTTGGTGGGCACCTACCTACCCTTTCCCCTCTCCCGGCCTCCGGCCACCCTCTCCCTAATGGAGAGGGAACTTCGTAGCGCGATCGCGATCGTTGCCGTTCCCTCTCCATTAGGGAGAGGGTGGCCCGTCAGGGCCGGGAAAGGGGAAAGTGCTCGTACATTCTCTTTAACCACCTAAGCGAGCCGCATGCCCTTCGGCCATTTCCGGGGATCCACTACGACGGAGTCGTCACAGGCAAACGCACTCCAGTCCTCTTCAATATCCCGCTGAAAAGCGTCAACACATTGCTTCAACTCATCTGCGCTGGTCACACCCAGCACAGCCAGATCAATCTCCTGCGCAGCGGCCCATGCCACAGCCATGTCGATTGCACCGATACCATGACGATCCGCAGACCGATGCAGGCGCGACAAAGGCTCATGCAAAGCCATCAAAGGCTCGGGCAAATCGTCGGGCGCTACATTCACCACGCCTTGCAATAACAGCGAACGGGCCTGCAGTTTGACGCCCAGTGATGCGAGCCTTGACAGCTCTCCCGCTGCGATGAGGCGCTGGTCCAATACGCTACAGGGCAGCTGTATCCAGTCTGGCGTGCAGCGTTTCAACACCGCTTCGATTTCGTCAGCGTCGTATACCGATATGCCAATGCTGTATGCCATGTTCTGCTCACGAGCGGAGTTCATCCAGCCCCACAATGCATCGCCCTCATTGCCTAGCAGATCGCCTGCTGCATGAATCAGCAATGCATCGACATGATCGCGGCGCAGTCGCGTCAGGCTGGTATCGAGGCTGCGCTGTGCGGTGGCCAGCACCGATTGACCTTGGGGTGTCGGCAATGTCTTGCTGCACAGGGAGAAATGGCCTTCGCCAGCGAGCAGGCTGCCAAGTCGCTCTTCGGCATTGCCATAGGCTGCGGCCGTGTCGAGCCAGCCTATGCCGGCGGTCTGCGCAGTCTGCAGGATACGCTGCGCCTCGCGGTCGCCGATCTGGCCACCCGTGTTCGTCAAACCATAGTCAAGACCGAATTGCACGGTACCCAGAGCGATGGCAGTCATTCAGCATCCAGTGCCCGCTTGAGTTCTTCAATGACCGTATCCTGCTCGGCATCTGTCAACGCTGCATGCAGCGGGATCGACAAGGTGCGTTCGTAGTAGGCCTCCGCCAACGGGAAATCGCCACGCTTGAAACCAGAGCGCATGAAGTCCGGCTGCAAATGCACGGGGATGTAGTGCACCTGCACATGTATGCCAACGGCACGCAGCTGATCGAACACGCGATGACGCGTCTCGGAGTCCTTGAGCAGGATCGGGTACAGATGGAATGAGGAAACGCCCTCTGGCGACTGCCACGGCAGCTCGACTTCCATATCTGCCAGCAATACGTCATAGCGTGCCGCAAGCTCGCGCCGACGTGCAATGAAGCGGTCGACCTTGGCCAGTTGCGAAGTGCCCAGCGCCGCGGAGAAGTCCGTCATGCGGTAATTGAAACCAAGCGCCTGCTGCTCGTAGTACCAGGCGCCTTCGTCCTGTCGTTCCATCTCGGCAGGCTCGCGCGTGATGCCATGGCTGCGCAGCATCGACACGGCCTTGTGCAGCGCCGGATCGTCAGTCACCACCATGCCGCCCTCGCCTGTCGTAAGAATCTTGACCGGGTGAAAACTGAACACGGTGCAATCCGCGATGCCCAGGCTGCCGACGCGCTTGCCGCGATACTCGGCGCCGAAGCTGTGAGCCGCATCGTGAATGAGGCGAAAACCGAAACGTGATTTGAGTTGCGCCAGACGATCCCAGCGACAGGGCTGACCGGCGAAATCGACGGCAACGATGATGTCGGGCAGGCGGCCATGCGCTTCAGCTTCCGTCAGCTTCTCGGTCAGGGACTCTATGCTCATGCAATAAGTGCGCGGATCGATGTCGACAAAATCGACAGTCGCGCCGCAATAGCGCGCGCAGTTGGCCGACGCTACAAAAGTGATCGGCGAAGTCCACAAACGCATGCCGCGCCCCAGCCCCATGGCAAGACATGCCAGATGCAGGCCAGCCGTGGCGCTGCTGACGGCACAGCCATACTGCGCGCCGCAGTGCTCGGCAACCGCCGCTTCGAAGCGCGCAATGCCAGGCCCTTGCGTGAGCCAGTCGCTGCGCAATACGGCTTCGACGGCGGCGATATCATCTTCTTCAATAAGCTGACGGCTGTAGGGGATCATATCTTTCGTGGCTCAAGAGCAAACTGTGTCAACACGGACGAGGTTCAAGCTGCAACTCAAATCGCGCGGCGCTCCACCGACGTTGAGTCCATCAGTTTGCGGATTTCATCGACGCTGAGAAACCACGGATTGGTGCCTGAGTTGTATTCCCAACCTTCAGGCACCAGCTCGCCGCGCTCGCTCATGCCATCGACCAGATAATTGGGTTGGGCAAAGAAAGCGATGCTTGGCGTAATGACGTAATGCTCCTTGAACTCGATGGTGTGATGCGAGTCGTCAGCAGGCACCATGATTTCGTGCAGCTTCTCGCCGGGGCGAATGCCGACGACCTTGGTCGGCATTTCGGGCGCTACCGCT
The DNA here is from genome assembly GCA_028292485.1 of Rhodocyclales bacterium. Taxonomy (GTDB): domain Bacteria; phylum Pseudomonadota; class Gammaproteobacteria; order Burkholderiales; family Rhodocyclaceae; genus Viridibacterium. Next base: position 14,019 of record JAQGMG010000026.1, read on the forward strand.
GCGGCCAGATCGCCAATGCGCGATGAAGGGATCTTCGGCACGAAGACTTCGCCACCATGCATGCGCGACAGATTCTTGATGACGAAGTCGACACCCTGCTGCAACGTGATCCAGAAGCGCGTCATGCGCTCATCGGTAATTGGCAGTTCGGTCGCGCCTTCGCGAATGAGCTTCTGGAAAAACGGCACGACCGAGCCGCGCGAGCCCAGCACGTTGCCATAACGCACCACGGCAAAACGCGTACGGCGACTGCCGACGATATTGTTGGCCGAGACGAACAGCTTGTCGGAAGCCAGCTTGGTAGCGCCATACAGATTGATCGGGTTGGCCGCCTTGTCGGTCGACAAGGCAATGACACGTTCGACCTCGTTGTCGATGCAGGCGTTGATGACGTTCTGCGCACCATAGATATTGGTCTTGATGCATTCCATCGGGTTGTATTCGGCAGCCGGTACCTGCTTGAGCGCAGCGGCATGAATGACGATGTCGATATCGCGAAACGCCTGACGTGTGCGTTCAGCATCGCGCACATCACCGAGAAAGAAGCGCATGCGCTCGTCGGTGAACTCCTGCTGCATTTCGTACTGCTTGAGCTCATCGCGCGAGTACACCACGACGCGGCGCGGGTTGTAGGAGGACAGCAGCGTGCGGATGAAGGCACGGCCGAAGGAGCCCGTCCCCCCCGTGATGAGAATCGACTTGCCGTCAATCATGCTGCCTCTCCTTGCGGGGCTGCGTTGTCAGGGGTGGCTGCGCCCGCATCGAGCTTGGCCTGTAAATGCTGCTTGCCCACTTCCAGTATCGCGATCATGTTGTCCAGTGCTGCGGCGAGAAATCGATCGATGAGATCAAAACCGAATTTTGCAAACTCGGTGGCTTGTTCCTGGGTCTTTGCCAGAGACATGCAGTCATAGAAGAAGCGCCCCATGTGCAGCATCGAGCCGCGCAACAGCGGGAAAATGTGCGTGCTCTTGTGGCGCTCGTCGAACAGGTACTCATGCATCGCGTAAAGCTTGTCGGCGATCTCCATCTTGCTGTGAATTTCACCCTCGAGAATGCGCTGCAGATCGCCGCGCACGGCTTGCAGTTGCTCCATCAGCTCGCCCAGGTTGGCAAACGGGTTCGCATCGTAATCGTCCGTGAATGCTGACAGCATGGCCTGCACGGTTGCAACCTTGTTGCCGGGCGACGCCGCAATGACCAGGTCTTCGGCGTGCAAGGGCACCGCATTGCGAATGAACGCACCGTCGTTGAGATTGAACACCTGCGCGCCGGGATGCTCATCGATGGTGAGCGCCATGGCGTCGCGCGAATGCATGAAAATTTCGGTCGACAAGACCTCGTCGGTGAAATTGCCGCGCGTTGGTTTGTGCGTCTTGTGCACGCTGTGCGTGTCGCGCACGATCTTGTCGAGTATCTCGTCGTCTGGCGCCTGCTCGTCGAAGTAGACGGAGGACTTGGCGTGGTGCTGATCTTCGTCCTTGAAACCGAAGTCCACTCCGACCAGGTGGATCTTGCTGAAGCCCATCTCAAGCGCCAGCGCGACGCCACCATTGGTACAGGTAGGACCGCTGCGGAACCACTTGGTGCGATGCTTGATGTCGAACAGCGGCGTACCGAGATCGAGTTCCTTGCAGAACATCAGTGGCCTGGACGTTGAGGTAAACACGGCTGGATGCATGATGGTCAGCGCAGCGATCGGCACATCCTTGACGAACTCACGCGTCTGCGGCTCTTGCAGTACGACGTAAGTCATATAGGTACGCTCGATCTCGACATGCAGATCGGGCTTGATGCCTGCCCGCGCCAGCGCCGTGATCGCCGTGCCGCAACTGATGATGACTGCGCGGTCTGCATTGGCTCGCAGCACAGGCAACAAGGCGTCGAGCGAAGGGCCGGAGCCAACGATGAAGACCTCAGCATTTGCGGGTAGCGCAGGCTTGCGCGTGAATAGCGGATATCCCGCTATGGCGTTTTCCATGGCCTGCTTGAGGCCGAGGATTTCGTCATCGAGAAAACCCCAGCCGCGATAGAGGGTCCACAAGTCGGTGCGCAACTTGCCCCACAGCGTCTTGACCTTCTCCGAATCGTAATCGTTGAAGAACAGGCCCATGCCCTGCATGAAGTAGGGTGGCCACAGGTTGTAGAACATTGCGCGCAGATGCTCGGCAAGCTTGTTCGGGTCCTCGTCATGCGCGATCGAAAAATAGAAGCCCTTGGCCGCGTAGCGCTGATGCAGGGAAATGTAGTCGACAAAATACAGTGACATGTTCAGGCGCGTCAGATCCGTGTCGACCAGGATCAGGTGCCGCATCTCCCAGTCGTCGACCAGTCGTTCCAGATGCCAGCCATAGCCACTGCCAAATACCATGGCGATCGGCATGCAGTGGTCGCCGAAATCCGGTTTGGCGAGATAACCGCCCTCACCAGCGATGCGGCGAAAACCCTCGATCAGCTCACCGCGAAACTTCGGCTCGATCGGACGAAAGAAATCAGGATTGTCATGATGCGGGAACGCCTGTGCCGGATCGTCCACGAAGCTGTGATCGATATCGATGCGCGGGCGGCTTTCTGAATTCTCGAACAGCTTGTACAAGGCACGGCCGAAATCGGTGAAGTCGCGCGGGCCGCCCTGGAAGTGGCGGTAGTAGATCGTCAGCTTGCCATCCGGCGCCACCTTGAATGGTGCCGGCATGTCGATCGCCATCAGCTTGTCGAAGATGTCCGGGAACTGCTCTTTCAGGAAGTACAGATTGGCTTGGTAGGTAGCCATCAGCTTCTGCATGTAAGCCTCTTGCAGAGGCGTCCATTCTGCGTTGCTGTGCGTCGGGTTCATGATCGAGTCCGTGTTCTTGCGAGCTTTTTGCGAATTCCTGTTCTGGCGATCCTGTCGGGAGCCACCACCCTGCAAGGTACTTTTTACATGACTTCGATCTTAAGCAGGCGCGGCAACCGGACATATGTCTAGATGCCCTGTAAAAGCCTTTCAATTTCTGATTTAGGCCAATCAGCGTTGCGCGCTGGTCAAAAAACAGCAGAAAACATCCGCAAAAAATATTCGCCACCGGCCAGAAACCTGCGTATTTGCGGGGCCTGCGACACATTTAACAAAAAATATCGCCTAGCAAGCCAGCTCACCCTGCAGAGATTTCTAGCAGAACCGTAAAAGGATTCATACACGGACTAAACGGGTGAAAACAGGCTCTATTCAAGTTTTCTGACGAGTTGGCCGATGTAGCAGGCATGAGTGACAAACACTCGAAAGACTGCGCCGAAACCTGCAACTCGCACCGTGCAGTTTGAAGTGAGAAACGCAACCAATAAGGAGTTACAAAATGGCACTGACCATCAACACCAACGTATCGTCGCTGAACGCTCAGCGTAACCTCAACACCTCGCAAGCCTCCCTGGCTACTTCGCTGCAACGCCTCTCATCGGGCTTGCGCATCAACAGCGCCAAGGACGACGCGGCCGGTCTGGCGATCTCCGAGCGCCTCAACGCGCAGGTCAAGGGTTTCAATGTGGCCATCGGCAACGCCAATGACTCGATCTCGCTGATGCAGGTCGCTGACGGTGGCGCCGCACAGATCTCGGACA
>JAQGMG010000005.1 GCA_028292485.1 Rhodocyclales bacterium
ATGGCCGCTATCGGAGCGGCCATGCGCAAGCTCGCTCATCTTTGCTTTGGCGTCGTGCATTCCGGCAAGCCCTATAGCCCCACTTTCGCTATAAAAAAATCTTGAGCTTGGAGACGGTATCTACGCCGACGAAGAAGGCGCGAAGCGTCTTTCTGTTCGGCTTGATATGCCAAATGCAAGAGGCCACCCCAGGGTGGCCTCTTGCATTTGATGCGCGCGAGTTATTCCTGAATGCTTAACGCGATTCCTTGATCACGCGGCCGGCAGCGGCCTGTACCGGGCGGGCATTGTTGGGGTAGAAGCGCGAAAACACGTCGATCTGCTCAGCGGATAATTGCACCGGTTCCTTCATGACGAGCCACAGCACACCTTCTGTACACGGTGGTGTGGTCAGGGAACCGACGTAGCTGATGTAGTCGCGTCTGGCTGGCAGCAGATCTGCCGCCTGGATGGCAACCCTCGCTGCGTAGTCCTCGTTCTTTTCGAGCGGCAGATTGTTCCACAGCGTCTGGATGAAGCGATTGGCCTGACCTGCTTCGAGCAGTACGGCGACCACGGCAAGGCGCCCTTCGGCGTCACGATGCACCAGGTGCGCGACCATGGCGAAGCCCTTGCCGTCGATGCGCTCTTCCGCCGGATGGTGGAAGTGAAACTGGACGAGTTCGTAGGTGCGGCCCATCACGCTGATGTGTGAGCCCGCGCCGTAGCTGACCTGGATGGTGTGGCCGTTGTCGATGATGCGGAAGTAGGTCGGGCTGTAGTCGAACTGTATTGGCTCCTGGTCGACCTTGATGCCGTCTCGGATGTCGATGGGTGATTGGCGTTTGCCGTTGTTGCACACCGAAAACTCGGGATCGAGCTTGCCCCAGTTCTCTGGCCCGTCGCTGCCTTCATAGCTCCAGTGCAGATCATGTGCGTCGGAAGATACCGGCGCGACAGGCTTCGACGAGGAGGTGGCCGCCATCGTAGCCAGCGGTTTGCGCGCAGGATCGGCATATGCCGGTGCGGTTTCCTTGTGCGCAACCATGGCGGCGATCTGCTGTGCAGCGCGTGTCGCCGCGTTCTCGGCAGCCCGCTGCTCTGTGTCGCGTTGCGCCCGGTGAACCGGGCTGGGTGCTGAACTGTTGGTGGCCAGCATTGCGATCGAGCCCGAAGAGGCGGGCCGCTCAGCCGTGCGCTCCGGCACCGCGCGTTTTTCAGCCACGGGAGTGCTGGCGTGTGCAGGAGGCGCTTCGGCCGTGGCTTTGCGTGCCGGTTCGGCTTTGGCGAGCGGTACAGGGGCTTGCGAGGCTTTCAAAGGAGCCTTTTCAATCGACTTGGGAGGCGTCTTTTCAAGGGCCTTGGGCACTGGCGGGGCTGGTGGTTCGTCAGTCGCAAGCCGGATGTCGGCGCGACGCAGGATCGGTCTGCCGTTATCCAGCTTGTCGCTCCTGTCGTCCTTCGTGTCCTTTGTGCCCTTTTCGATCTTGCCGGGTGTGGCGCGGTTATTGATGCTTTCCTTGATGCTCTCTTCGGTCTTGGCGATTTGTTCAGCAGCCTGTTTGGCCGTGTTGCGCAGATCGGCAACTGACGGCGGTTTGCAAACCTCGTTGAAAAAACGGTCATCCACCGTACCGCTCTTGACGGTGATGGGAATGGTGGCATCAACCTTGTCTTCGCGCAGCACGCTCTCGTCGTCGGACAGGTACACGCGTTTGACGATGATGAAAGCGTGACTGCGGCAGTCATAGCGGTTAAGCGCCCTGACCGTGCGATATCCATAGGCCTTGGCCTGATCGTTGGAAAGCACGATACGGCCCCACGCGACCTTGGTGCCCGCATCGGAAGGCATGATGCTGGCCCGGTCGAGTTCTACGCGGCGCACGCGGTCGCTGGCAACGGTGAGCCAGTCGGCAGCCTGGACAGGCGCGCAGCAGACAAGGACTTCTAGCAGACAGAGCAGGAACGGGCGCGAAAGGCGCATGCAGAAACACCATCAAATATGGTCAGGTAGGAGGATTTGCGGCCTGACGAGGAGGAACCTTGAGGGCGATGGACGATTCGCCAAGGCGCCTGAACAGATTTTGCAGTTGGCGAATCGGTGTATCGGCGCGATGGGGAAATGGGGAGAGGGGGGCGATGCCCCAGTCCGGCGTTATGCGCAGTTGGCCTGATGCACGCGCAGCCAGGTTGTCTGCAGGACGCGCGCGTCATTACTGGCGCGATGCCGGCGCACGTTGAGCTCGCGCTCGACTGCGGTGCGCACTTCGTTCCAGTGGCTGGTGCTGCAGTCGTCCATGAGCACCAGCAGATGCTCAAGGCGAAAGGTTGGCACCAGGCCGGCGGCTTCGAACAATGTGGCCAACCATGTGTAGTCGTGCGCCCAGGCATCCGAATAAACGACTTGCCCATGCAGGCTGCGGTTGAGCTGGGTGGCGACTTCGGCGGCGGGGCGCCCATATTCCAGCAGCGCAGCACGCGTGATGCCGTGTATGGATTCTGCTTGAGGATCCCAGTGTGTCCAGCCCTCGGCTGGCTGAATCAGCGAACACTGGCTGCTGCCATCGGGCAGCACGAAACCGACCTCTATAGGGTAGCTACCGCTGCCGAAGCCGGAGGCTTCAAAGTCGATGACGGTAGGGGCGTTCATTTCACGGGTTATCGGGATCGGATCGGTCGGACTTCCGCATTGAAGCACAAGGGGGCCCACTCGCCTACTGTGAATACGCGCTAGCGCAGGCCTGCGAGTACGGCATCCACCGCTACGTCGTTGACGTCCTGGCTTGGGGGCTGCAGCAGCGTGTAGGGGACGCCCCAAGGGTGCCAGCGTGCCGCATCCGATTTGCCGAACAGGCAGACAATGGGTTTGCCCGTGGCGGCGGCCAGATGCATGTGTCCGCCATCGGAGCACAGAATCCGGTCACACACCGAGAGGCCGGCGATCAGATCGCTCAATTGCAAAGTGGGGCACGGGCGCAGCGGCAGCGCGGCGCAGTCGGCGAGAATGGTCGCAGCCTTGCGATCATCGCCCGGGTGCAGCGGGTTGTTTTCGTCGCCAGGCGACCAGAACAATGCGAAGCGGGTATCCGGGTCTTCAGCATGCAGGCGCTTCATGACTTCGATAAAACGTTCTGCAGGCCAGCGTTGCGAAGGTTTGCGCGAACTGATGTGTACGCCGATCAGTCGCCCGGCGCTTGTGCCGCCGACGCCCAGATGCGCCCAGATCTTCTCCTGCAGCTCAGCGCGTGGATAGATGTGTGCAGCGGGTAACTCGTCTGCCTGCGCATTCACGGCAAGCAGGATATTGGCCGTGCGTTCGACTTCGTGCAGCGCACCGGCACCGGGCGGTACATCGTCCTGCGCAATCACCTTCTTCGCCCCGACCAGCCTGGCCATGCGTACGGCGCTGGCTTGCGTACCGCTTGCGGGCAACAGCACGAGGTCGAGGTCGGCATGGCGCAGCCGCCACAACACACGCAGGCGCTGCCATAGCGCCCCGAGCCGGCTTTCACCATGCGCCAGGTGTTTTGACTTGGTATAGGCAAACACCGCGTCCAGGTCGGGATTGCCGTGCAGTACTTCGGCGTTGTAGCGCGTGACCAGCGCACCGATCCAGGCGTCGGGATATTGCTCGCGCAAACGCCGGATAAGCGGCAGCGTGCAAACCAGATCGCCGATGTTGTCGCGGCGAATGATGAGGATGCGGTTGTAGGCGCTCATCTGAAAGGCCCTTGCTATGGATTGCCCGTGCGACTGCGGGTATCGAGCGCCAGCAGCAAGCCCAGGCCCAACATGGCCAGCATGCCATGTTCATGATGCAGCGTCGTGTTGAACATGCCACCGGCAAATACGACACACCAGCCCGACCAGCCAGCGCCCCAGCTTGCCCATTGCCAGCCTGCAGCGTCTGCCGTGGGGCGGCGGCACAGCAGCGCCGCCAGCCAGGCGAAGCACAGCGTGACCAGCACGGCGATGCCGAGAAGGCCGCGCTCGGCCAGCGTGTTGAAGAAAAGATTGTGAGCGTGGCTGGAAAACAGGAAATGCTCGCGCGCATACGGTTCGCCGCGCTCAGCCAACCAGCTTTCGATCTGCGTGGGCGAGATGGCGGAGAAGTTTGCAGGGCCGACACCCGTCAGCGGGCGATGACGCCAGACCTCGATTGCCGTATGGGCAGCTTCGGCGCGTGCCGAAGTGATGCTGCCTGCCTTGATATTCACTTCGGTTTTCTCGATCTGCTTCGGGTCGAGCGCCAAGGCTCCGGCCGCGACGATGATGCCGATCAGCGCGATGGGCCACAGCCGGATCTTTCTGGTGCGGGCGAACACGACCAGGAAAACGACAACGGACAACAGATAGGCAACGAGTGCGCCACGGCTACCGAACGAGATCATCACCGCCAGCATGATCAGCGCACCGAGCGCCGCCAGCCCGCGCTTGACGTTGTCACGAACGCCTGCGGTAAACCACTCGGCGCAGCTCAGCACAGCGGCCAGACTGGCAATGCCCATGCCATACAGTGCCGAATGATTGACGTGGCCCACGGAATTCAGTTGCAACCAGACACGCTTCGGATCGGTTGCCAGCATCCAGTAGCCTTGCGCCACACCGGCAAGCGTGGCGGCGATGAGGCAGATAAACAGAATGGTGATCTGTCGTGGCGTCAGGCGCGACCGCGCGAGCATCCAGCCGAGCGAGACATAGCCGGCGATGTCGCCGAGCTCATTCCATTTATGCGGATAAGGTGCGCTGACGACTACGCTGATGATGGGCACAGCCAGCAATGCGGCGAACAGCGCATCCCAGCGAATCGATAGCTGGCCCCAGTTGCGCGTCTGTGCGCTGCGGCCGATCCACAGCAGCAGAAACAAGGCCCAGAAGATGTTTTTCGGCGCCTCGACGATCGGCAAGGCAATGGAAAACAGGCACAGCAGCACGAATTCAATGCGATTGAGCGAACGAACGGCGATATGACGCGAAGAACTGTCTGCAAGCTGCATGGCAGGGTCGGGCTGGCGATGGGGCGCCAATGATAGCGCAGCACCGGCAAGGCAGCGTCGTCGCTTACAATTGCTGCTGCGCCCAATTGCTCACGATCATGCCATCAAGCCCGTCCCGCCACGTTTTGCTCGCTATCGACTCGTTGACCGGGCGTGGTGCCGAAAAAGTCGTGGTTAATCTGGGCGAAGCCCTGTTGCAGCTCGGTCATCGCGTCAGTATCGTCATATACGAGGATATCGTCGAATTTGAGGTCGATGCGCGGATCCGTATTCATCGCCTCCAGCCAGCTGTGCGTGGCCGTATCCGCCTGCTGAGCCGCCTTACGGATAATGCCAACGTACGTCAGTTCAAGGCCTTGCTGGGCCGTATCGAGGCGGAACAGGGACGCGTCGATCTGATCCTGTCGGCCCTGCCACGCATCGATCGCATTCTTTCGCGCATCAAGGACAAACGCATCCATCACGTCATCCACAATGCGCTATCGCTGCAAAACGGCATCCGCAAGAATGGCTGGCGCAAGAAGCTCTCGCGCATCTGGCATGCCAAGCGCATGTATGACGGGCGCCAGATCATCGGTGTATCGGCCGGCGTAGGTGAGGATCTACAGACCTTCGTCAAGGTGCGCCCCGCTGCATTGCGCACCATCTACAACCCGTTCCATTTCGATCGCCTGCTCAGTCTGGCTGCTGAACCATTCGAGCCGCCGGTAGGCGCTGAGGCAAGTGACTACATCCTGCATATCGGTGCATTCACGCTCAAGCAAAAACGCCAGGACGTACTCATCGAGGCCTTCGCTGCATCCGGCCTGTCATGCAATCTTGTCTTGCTCGGCAAGGGGCGTGACGAAGCGAAGATTCGCGACATCATCAGGCGTTGCGGCGTCGAGGATCGCGTCATCCTGGCTGGCTTCCAGGCCAATCCCTATCCATGGATCCGTCATGCGCGCCTGCTGGTCCTGTCCTCCGACTACGAAGGTTTCGGCAATGTACTGGTCGAGGCGATGGTCATCGGTACGCCGGTGATTTCCACCGATTGTCCTGCCGGGCCGGGTGAGATTCTCGCCGGTGCAATGAGCGACTCGCTGGTGGCGGTGGGCGATGTACAGGCGCTGGCGCAGAAAATGAAAGCCTTCCATGCGCATCCGCCGCGCATCGACACGCAGAGCCTGGACCGTTTCGCTGCAAGCACGGTCGCGGACGAATACCTCAAGCTGATCAGCTAGAAAAACCCCATGAAAATCCTGATCGTCAAACGCGACAAACTCGGTGACATGCTGCTCACCACGCCGACTCTGGCCTGGCTCAGGCAGGCGTTGCCCGGTGCGCAATTGCATGTACTGGCAAACGACTACAACGCCTGGGTGATCGACGGCAATCCACATGCTGATCGCGTATGGGTGCTGCCGCGCGTGCGCCATGCCGGCAAGCTGCGCATCGGAGCCGCATTGCAGACCTTGCGCATGCTGTGGCAATTGCGGCGGCAGAAATTCGACTGGGTGCTGGTCGGCAATGGCGAAGAATCACCACGCGCCGTCGAGCGTGGCTTGTCGGTGCACGGTGTCAATACATCGTCATATTGCAAAAAGGCCAGCGCCTGGCCGCGCCTCACGCATCCGCTGCCGGTGCCGCAGGACATGCACGAGAGCCGGCGCCTGGCGAACCTTGCCATGCCGATCGGTCTGCAACTGCCTGATGAACTACCCGCACCGCACTACGTCCTGCCGCAAGCGGGCCGCACTTTTGCAACGGGCTGGCTTGCGCAGCATGGCTTGTCGGCAGGCGGCTACGTTGTGCTTGGTCTCGGTGCAAGACGCGCCAAGAAGCAGCCATCAACCGCGCAGGTGCTCGAATGGTCCGCGCAGATTGCGCAGCGTTGGGGTCTCAAAACGGTTTTCATGTGGACGCCCGGCAAGAGCGATAACCCGCTCTACCCCGGTGACGATGAAGTGGCCGAACCGGTGCTTGCCGCCAACTCCCCAGACATCGTGCCGTTTCGCGGGCCGCTCAAGGAGGCGATTGCACTCGTCTGGCATGCGCGCACATCGCTGTTTCCTGACAGCGGCCTGATGCATTTCGCGGCGGCGAGCCCGGGTGGTGTGCTGGGTTTTTTCGCAGAGACCGATGTATCGCCTGCGCCCTCACAGTGGGGGCCGATCGGGCCGAAGGCGCGTTGGCTGGAGGTTGAGCGTTCGGTGTCGGAGCTCGACAGCGCCGCGGTGTTCGACAAACTGGCGCAGCTTATTGAAGCGTTGGTGGGGGTGAGCTAAGCGATGCCCAACATGGGTCGGCCGCGTGGGGCATCGCTTCGCTCACCCCAACCTACAATGCCTGCGCCTTATTTTTTGCCGTACAGATACGGATTCAAGGTCGCATCGTTGTACATCTTGAACTGGCGATAGACCTTGTAATACGCGGTGCCGGCCGTGCAATCGGCCAATAGCTGCTCCAGGCATGCCGCCAGATCGCTGCGTTGCTCAAGCAGGCGCGCGTGCTTGGTGCGGCATGTGGCGATGTGCTCGGCGCTGGCGTCCGCGCGCTGCGTCTGCAAACCCATATGGAATATCTTCAGCGCCACGATCGAGATGCGGTCGATGATGCTGCCCGCCGTTTCGCTGTTGAGGCGGCATCCTGGCCGCTGCATCACGTCGGCGAATGCCGAGAGAATGACCTCGTCCATGCGCTCGATGGCATCGTTGCGCTTCTGGTTGAAGCCGTCGATGGCGCGTTTGTTTGCGGCGATCTCGCTGTCCGCTACATCCTTGCGTCGTGCCAGGTCTTCTTCGTCCCACAATGAGTTGTTGAAGCGATGGTTCAGTTCGATGAACTGCCACAGGCCTTCGTTGAACCGGGCCGGTGCCTGCTTCGCCCAATCGCGATCGGCAACGCATTTGTCATGGAAGGCAATGATCTCTGCTGAATTGATGATGGTGTTCATTGGGCTTTACTCATGCTTGAAGTAATGGAGTGGCGGGAGGACAAGTCGAGCAGGCCCTGGCACGCGTCGAGGACCGCATCGAGGCTGATGCCGGTCATGCACAGTGCCTGTCCGCAGCGTGACACGGATGCATCGACTGGTGTGCCGGCAGCCGCGTCGTAGCCGCGACCACAGCGCTGTACCCATGCGACGCTACGGCGAAAAATGGTTTGCTGATTGCGGCAGACGAGCTGTGCGGACAGCGCAATGGCTGGCGTGTTGTGAAAAAATGGCGAATGCGCGCACAGCACCTCGGAGCCAGGGCCGAACAGGGTGACAGTCGGTGTCTCCGTGAGCCTGCCCAGGTGCATGACACCGGTATCCGGCCCGATCAGCAAGCTGGCGTCGCGCAGCAGGTGGGCCAGTTGCAGCAGGTCAAGCTGACCGGCATAGCTGCGGAAGCGCTGTTGCGGATCGGCCGCTGCAACCAGTGCAGTTTCCTTTGCACCTGCGCTCCATACCGGCGTGATGCCGCGCTCAAACAAGGCATTCGCCAGTGCCGCCCAGCGCTCCGCCGGCCACAGCTTGAGTGGCGTGCTGGCGCCCAGATGCAGCACGGCGTATGGCCTGGCTGGTGGGTCGAATTGCGTGCAGGCCGCGAGCGGCCATTGCTCTTCAGAGAAGGCTGGTGCGGCGTTGCCGCGCGCGAGATCCGCAAAGATTTCCGGCAGCGCCGCGGGCTGTGCCGGCCAGGCACGTTGCTCATCGACGAACCAGTTCTTGTAGCGCGGCGTGTCGTCGGCCTGTGCCACGATGTGGCGTGCCCCCAGTGCCCGCGCCAGCCAGCTGTAGCGGCTGTCACCGGGCACCAGGGCGAGGTCGAAACCGCCCTTGGGAATACCCGCGCGCCACAGCGCGCACAGCGTCGTCGCGTCACGCGGATCGTAGGCCATGGCTTGTACCCCCCACGGCTTGCCTGCATACAGTGGCACGATGGCTTGCGGGCAGGTCATGACAATCTGGGCTTGGGGATGATTGCGACGCAGCCTGGCCAGTAATGCCGACAGCATCAATGTGTCGCCGAGCAGCAGGTGATGGGCGACAAGGATGCGTGCGGGATTTTGCGGATAGCCACGTTTGCCGCACAAGCTTGCCTTGAGCTTCGACAGACTGCCCGCCCATAGCATGGGTTGCAGCAGCAGGCGTGACGGAAACCGGGAGCTCATCGTTGCCGCGCTGCACCCATGAAAATCGCTTCCATGCGGTCCAGCATGCGCTCCAGGCTGCAATGCTCCAGCGCGAAGGCATGCGCGCGTTCGCCCAGCAAATGTGCCGCTGCCGGATCACTGTGGAGCGACTGGATCGCATCGGCCAGTTGCACTGAGTCTTTGGCTGCAATGATCAGGCCGGTGTGGCGATTGTCGATGATGTCGCGCATGCTGCCGACGGCCGTGGTGACGATGGGCAGGCCCACCAGCATCGCCTGCATCACGGCTTGCGACACCCCCTCATTGGCATAGGACGGCAGCGCGAACACATCGAGCGCCTGCAGCCAGGGCACGACGTCTTTCTGCTCTCCGGCGAAACGTACGCGCTCCGTCAGGCCCAGCTCGATTACCTTGGCTTCAAGCGCCTGGCGTTGCGGTCCGTCGCCGACGATCAACAAGCGCACGCGCGGATCGGGCAGTTGCTCCAGCGCTTCGAGCAGATAGCTGTGACCTTTCCACGAGCGCAGGGTGGCGACGATACCGATCCAGAAAATTTCCGCTTCCAGGCCCAGCTGTGCGCGCGCTGCGGCTTTGTCTCCCGGCGCGAAACGGCGCGTATCGATGCCTGTGGGAATCGAAGTCGAAGACTCTTCGGCGACGCCAAGATTGGCGATCAGTTCGCGGCGCAGTGACTCGCCCGTGGTGACGACATGTGTGGCCGCCGTGGCATACAACCAGCGATTGGCAGTGCTGTTTCGCACGGGCGCGGAGATATGCCGTGTGCGTACAATCGGCAAGCGTGGCGCGACCGTGCGCACCGCCAGGGCAGCGAGCCAGCTGTCGGTCGAGCTGTGGGTGTTGAGCAGGTCGACATCGTGGGCGTTGGCGATGAGCCAGCCACGCAGGGACAACAGCGGGCCGATACGTTTCTTGACCAGCGGCAAGGCGACGGCGCCAACGCCCCATTCGCTGGCGCGGCGGTAGATACTGGATTCGGCGGGAGCGAGAATCGTGACGCGATGCCCGCGCGCGATGAGGCCGCGCGACTCTTCGAGGATCCGGATTTCCTGCCCGCCCCAGCCGCAGGAAGCTTCGGTGTGAACGATGTGCAGGGGACGGCGAACGGTGGACATGGCTGGGGCCTTTGGAATCTGGCCGCGATTATACCGGCAGGACATCGCCCGGCCCGTCGCCCGGGTTGGCGCACCGATTGAAAAGCCTTCAACGCATGGGAGACGGCCGAGCTCGCCGGCCACCCGCTCGCTGCGGCGGTGCCAGAGCGCGTGGGATTTGGGCTTCGCCTCTACAGACAGGACGCGCTGTTGCCGTTAAAACAGCAGGAAAATCACAGCAGGAAAATCAGGCGGCAGGCTTGACAAGAGCCAGGCAAAAAGTCGCGAAAGTCTTGACGAAAGGAATCAACATGACGGCAATGGATTCGTTCATGTGGCGCGGCATGATCAAGTGGACCGAGCTCATCGCGGTGGCCGGCTACGTGCTCGATCAGTGGAACAGCGTGACCCGCTTCGTCACCCATACTGACCTGCGCGAACATATCTGGACGGCGCGTCATGAGAGCGTGTCGCAACCCTTTCTGATGTTCTCGGACGACTCCTTGCGCGGCAGCATGCCGCGCACCGGCAACCCCCTGGCCCTGTTGCTGCTGATCGGTATGGTGCGCGCACGCCCCGGTTGCGTGGATGTCACCTTTGCCAACGGACAGAAAATCGATCTCGCCCGTTTCGATCCGGTCGATCTCGTCAGCCTGCTGCCGCAGGCTACCCACCCGGCTCACAAGAAACTTGCCGCCATTGCCGTGGCACTGGAACCCATGCCCGCGCCCGTGGTTGCCGTACCGCCCGCCAGATGAGCTGCTCTGCGAAAACACTCGATAAGGCCCGTACCGCCCTTCAGAACGCCGCATGGCGGCAATTACTTTTCTACAAGTTATTTCATCAAAGGGCGGGTGCCCTTCCGTTTTGTGGTCGCATTGGCTTATGCTTTTGCCCGATAAGCCGTTATAACGGTCATGAAGTCAAATTTTCGGGTGTCTCCATTGGGGCTGGCATCACTGAGGCGGGTAACAGCAACATGCGCCTCAAGTCCGGCTGAATCGCCTGCCGCAAGCAGGGGCTTACCAAAAACCGTCTCATTCACCTTTTTTCAGCTTTGTTGCCTTGGCAGAGTTTTTGCATCGTTCATGTTGAAAACTCGTCCTTCGTCCGTGCATGGTTAATCGTCTCGAAATACATTCGATCTGGAGCGGTCTGGTTCAAGCCTGGAGGGTCATCTGGCAGGACGCAGCAGATCCACAACGCTGGGCTGCTTTTGCACCGCACTGCGATCGCCTCATGGTTCTTGCACGACAGCAGGGGCTGACACGCATCGAGGGCGAGCTGCTGCCGCTGCTGCAGCTGTTGCAAGGGCTCACCAACCCGGACGAAGAAGACAAGGCGATCGTCGACCGCCTGTTGCCAGGCGTTTTTGCAGCAGTGCGCGAGGTCTGTAGCGAGAGCTACGAACAAGAGGCGCGCGGCACCAGCATGCCGGTGCTGGTCATGCTGGTGCGCCAGGCCTCTGCCTGGCAAGAGCTGATCCAGCAAATGGAGCAGTACGGCTACACCCTCAAGGTGTTCGCCAACTATCGGCTTGGCATGCAGGCGGCCATTACTGCCCGGGCGATTGCCGTGGTCGTGGAGCTGGGCACCGAGGAAGATGCCAGCGTCATGATGCTGATCGATGAGCTCAATCGCTATGGCCCGAAGTGGTTCGCGCTGGCACGCGAAGCGAATTTCGCCTTGCGGCTGGAAGCCGTGCGGCACGCCTCACAGGGTTTTTTCCTGACACCGCTGTCGGCACCCACACTCGCCGATGCCGTCGACCCACTGACTTTCAAGATCAAGGAAGAGCCGTATCGCGTGCTCATTCTCGACGATTCGCCGACGGTGCTCGCATCGATCCGCAAGGCCTTGAACCAGTTTCCCACCATCCATACGCAAACCCTGCGTCAGCCCGAACAAGTGCTCGACGTGATGGGTGAATTCTCGCCGGATGTGCTGCTGCTCGACTTCCACATGAACGGCTGTAACGGTCTGGAAGTGGCCAAGATCATCCGCCAGAACAAGAATTTCGAGTCGGTGCCGATTGTCTATCTCACTGCAGAGACCAGTGAATACGTGCAGCTTGAAGCGATGCGGCATGGCGGCGACGATTTCCTCACCAAACCGATCAGCCAGGCGCAACTGGTCAATACCGTCATCAGCAAGGCAGAGCGCTATCGCGGCTTGCGCAAACTGATGGTGGAAGACAGCCTCACCGGCCTGTACAACCACGTCAAGACCAAGACGCTGTTGCAACAAGCCATCCTGATGGCCGAGCGGCAGCAGAGTACGGTCAGCTACGCCATGCTCGACATCGATCACTTCAAGAAGGTGAACGACACCTATGGTCACGCGGTCGGCGACAAGGTCATCCGGGCGTTGGCACGCTTCCTCAAGCAGCACGTGAGGCGCGCCGATGTCGTCGGGCGTTATGGCGGCGAGGAGTTCGTCGTGGTCTTTTTCGACAGCACGCCCGAAGCTTCATTCGAAAAACTCGACGAGATGCGTGAAGCCTTTGCCGCCGTACAGCACACCTACGATGGCGGCAGTTTCGCAGTGACCTTCAGCGCGGGGATCGCCAACTTTCCTGATCTTGCCACCATGGGCGAGCTGGTTGTTGCCGCCGACGAAGCGCTCTATGCAGCCAAGCGTGCTGGCCGCAACCGGGTCATGAAGCCCGGCGAATAAACGTAGTTCCTGCCACGCCCATTCCGTAATACCTAGCCACGCTGTATCAACTCGACCTTGTAGCCATCGGGGTCCTGCGCAAAGGCTATGACCGTCGTGCCATGCTTCATTGGCCCTGCCTCGCGTGTCACCACACCACCACGACGCTTGATTTCAGCGCAAGCGGCATGGGCGTCTGGCACTGCAATGGCGATGTGGCCAAAGCCATTGCCGATGTCATATTTATCGACGCCGTAGTTGTAGGTCAGCTCGATGACAGCGCCTTCCGATTCGTCGCCATAGCCAACGAAGACATTGGTGAATTTGCCTTCCGGGTAGTCGGACTTGCGAATGACATGCATGCCCAATACTTCGGTGTAAAACTCAATCGACTTGTCGAGATCGCCGACACGGATCATGGTGTGTAGTACGCGCATTGTGTTACTCCTTGAATGATGAAAATCTTTACCGCAAAGATGCGGAGAACGCAGAGGGTTCATACTCCTCAAATTCGTCATTCCCGCGTAGTGGGGTAAGCAGGCATTTCCGCATAAGCGGAAAGCTCGCAAAGCGGGAATCTACTTTGTGGCACGGACGAGCATCACGGAGAAGTGGATTCCCGCTTTCGCGGGAATGACGAGGAGGGCGCTTTTTGCCCCACAAAATTTACTCTGCGGCCTCTGCGTTCTCCACGCCTCTGCGGTAAGCCGCCGCAGGGCAATGCCCCCTACCACGCTGGAATGATCGTATGCGCATCGCGTAAGGCAGCCTGCGCTTCGCGATGATCGGGGTACATCAGCTCGACCACGTCCCAGAAACGACGCGAATGGTTCATCTCCAGCAAGTGAGCCAGTTCGTGCGCGACGACATAGTCGACCTGCGCATTGGGCAAATGAATCAGGCGCCAGTTGAGTCTTATGCCGCTGCGCTCGCTGCAGCTGCCCCAGCGTGTGCGCGCATTCGTCAGGTAGAGCGCGGGCAGCTTCACGTGTGGCGCAAACTGTTGCAGCATCCAGCCATATTCCTCGATACGCCCACCGAAGTAGCCGAGCGCATAGCGTTGCAGGGCGCGCATCAGCATGTTGTTGGCAGACTCTTTCGGCCGCATGTGCAGATGGACTTCGCGACCATGAATGCCATCCATCCAGTCGATGCGTGGCGGTATGCCGGTCGTCAAATGCACACGGCATTTCTGGCCGAGCATGGGGAATACCGTGCCGTCCTGTACTTCGAATTTCGCAGGCTCTGGCCGCGCCGCCCATTCATCCAGTTTCTCGACGATCCAGGCGCCGCGTTCGCGCATGAAGCGTTCGGTCTCGGCGATGCTGACGCGTACCGGGATGCTGACCGTCACACCGCGCTGATCGATGGTCATGCCCAGCGTGCGCCGGGATGCTCGTTTGAGGGTGTAGTCGACCCTGCGCGGACCGAACTGGATGCTGCGCGTTTCAGGTTCGTGCGGGTTGCCCCGCCGTGCAAGAGTTGCTGCCACGCTACCCTTCTCTGCTCGCTCTTGCCTCAGGCTTTGCTGGTCTCGGCGGCACTTGCCACCACGACAGCTGCAGCCTGCGCTTCATGCTTGTAATGATGCGGAAAGAGGCGGCGCATCTCGCCCTCGATCCACGCTTCGGCCAATGCATTGACCTCTTCCGGCGTACGTCCCGCCGTCTCGATTACGGGCCCGATGCTGAGCGTGATATTGCCGGGGCTCTTGACGAAGGCATTGCGCTGCCAGAACTCGCCCGCGTTGTGTGCCACCGGCACGACCGGCACACCTGCCACTGTCGCCAGGGAGGCGCCGCCGATCTTGTAGCGTTTGGCAAAGCCGATTGCGGCGCGCGTACCTTCCGGAAAAATCACGACCCAGAAACCTTCGGCGATGCGCTGCTTGCCTTGATCGACAACCTGTTTCAGCGCGTCCTTGCCGGCGTTGCGATCGATTGAAATGATCGGCATCTGCGCCAGTCCCCAGCCGAAAAACGGAATGCGCAACAGCTCGCGTTTGAGTACAAATGCAACGGGCGGGAAAATGCGTTGCAAGGCAATCGTCTCCCAGGCCGACTGGTGCTTGCACAGGATCACCGAGGGAGTGGCAGGCAGATTCTCGCGCCCGATGACGCGGTAACGGATGCCGAGGATGCTGTGGATCAGCGGCAGGGCGAAAAATTTCGCCCAGCAGGAAATGATGCGATAGCGTGTCTGTGGTGCGAACGGAAAGGTAAGGACGGAGAACACGCCATACACGATGGTGATGGGTGCGATGACGATCATGTACAACGTGGAGCGAAGAAGATTCATTATTCTCGGATTCAGATCTGTTCAACAGGTTTGCGGGACAACAAATGATCGGCCACCGCGGCCAGATCGGGGAATACTTTCGTGCCTTGCGGCAGCTCCGGGTCAACGGCGGTCTTGGTACCCTTGCCGGTCAATACGAGATACGGCGCGCAGCCCGCCTTTACCCCGGCCTGCAGATCGCGCAGGCTGTCGCCGACAGTGGGCACGCCCTTCAGGTCGGTGTTGAAGCGCTCGCCAATCTGCATGAACATGCCCGGCCGTGGCTTGCGACACTCACAGGTCGAGTCTGCAGGGTGGGGGCAGAAAAATACCGCATCGATGCGCCCGCCCGCCTGACCGACCATGCGGATCATCTTGTCGTTGATGTTGTTGAGCGTATCCATATCGAATAGCCCGCGCCCGATGCCGCTCTGGTTGGTCGCCACCACGATGCGGTAGCCTGCCTGATCGAGGCGCGATATCGCATCCAGGCTGCCCGGAATGGGCTTCCATTCTTCGGGTGACTTGATGAATTGCGCGGAGTCGAAATTGATGACGCCGTCGCGGTCGAGAATGATGAGTTTCATTGACAAAGCTTCCTGGACATTGTTCTCACCTCCGGTGATAACGCCAACCCGTATTTCGTAGGGTGGGTTAGCGCAGCGTAACCCACCGATTCACAGTAAGCGGGTGCAGAGCACCCGGAAATTATTGACCGGCGGGTTACGGCCTTCGGCCTAACCCACCCTACGCGGACAGCCTGGACAAATCTGCCACCTTGTTCATCGCATTGTAGAGCTGCGACAGCAAGGCCAGCCGATTGTTACGCAGTGTCAGGTCTTCCGCATTCACCATGACACTCTCGAAGAACCCATCAACCGTCGTGCGCAGGGCGGCAAGCGCTTGCAACGAGCCCGTGTAGTCGCCTGAATCGAATGCGGCATTGGCCTTGGGGGCGATGCTGGCAAGCGATTCGGCTAATGCTTGTTCCGCAGATTCCTTCAGCAATGCGGCGCTGACCTTGGTTGGTATTTCTATTTCGTCTTCAACCTTCTTCAAGATATTGCCGACGCGTTTGTTGGCGGCTGCCAGCGATGCGGCTTCGGGCAGCGCTGCGAAAGCACGTACTGCGGCGAGGCGCTTTGGCACGTCGCGCAGTTCCCAGCCAGCGGTGAGCAAAGAAAGTACGCTTTCCACTTCTTGAGCGGTGAAGCCCTGTTCTCGCAGTAAAACCTCAAGACGACCACGGAAGAAAAAGGAGAGCGTCGCGCGAATTTCACCATCGCTCGACCCAGTAACGCCATTGAGCGCTTTCAATGAAATATCAAAAGCGTCACCAAGTGTGAGTGGCAAGTCACAGTCAATCAGCATGCGTATCACGCCCAGCGCATGACGGCGCAGCGCAAATGGATCCTTGTCGCCGGTTGGAATCTGACCGATGCGAAACATCCCAACGAGTGTTTCCAGCTTGTCTGCCAGTGCAACGACGACGCCGACGGCGTTGCGCGGTAATGAGTCGCCCGCAAAACGTGGTTTGTAGTGATCTTCGATTGCGTTAGCAACGGTGTCGCCCAAGCCGTCGTGCTTGGCGTAGTAGCCGCCCATAATCCCTTGCAGCTCGGGAAACTCGCCGACCATATCTGTAACCAGATCGGACTTCGCCAAACGGGCCGCTGTGTCGGCTTGTTGCACGTCGACACCCAGCTTTTCCGCAATGCCACGCGCAATCGCGCGCACGCGCTCAACACGCTCGCCCTGTGAGCCGAGCTTGTTGTGATACACAACCTTGGACAGGCCGTCGACACGCGATTCGAGCGTCTTCTTGCGATCCTGGTCGAAGAAGAATTTCGCGTCGGACAAGCGTGGGCGCACCACGCGCTCATTACCTTCGACCACCGCGCTCGCGTCATCGGGGCGGATGTTGGAGACGATGAGGAATTTGTTGCTGAGCTTGCCTGCCGTGTCGAGCAACGGGAAGTATTTCTGGTTGGCCTTCATCGTCAGGATCAGGCATTCCTGCGGCACGGCGAGGAAGGCTTCCTCGAATTCACCGATGAGTACATTCGGACGTTCGACCAGACCCGTGACTTCATCGAGCAGGGCTTCATCATGGATCGGCTGCAGGGTTCCCGATGTGCCACTGGCCTTTTCAGCGGCCGCACGCAGCTGCAACGATATCTCGGCGCGTCGGTCAGCGAAGCTGGCGATCACTGAGCCTTCGCGTTCCAGCTGTTCGGCATAGTCGTCTGCGTTCTTCAGAACGACCGGGCTGACCTCGGCCTCGAAACGATGGCCGAGTGTTTCGCGACCTGCCGTCAGCCCCAGTACCGAAATGTCGATGACATCCGCGCCATGCAGTGCGACGAGCTTGTGTGCCGGACGCACGAAGTTGACGGTGCTCCAGCCGTCCTGCAACTGGTAGGCCATGACCTTTGGAATGGGCAGCTTGGCGAGGGTTTCGTCGAGCGCTTTCTGCAGGCCTGCGGCTAGGGCGACACCGGCCTGCACGCTGTCGAAAAACAGCGCTTCGGCTTTGCCATCCGGCTGGCGTTTGAGGGCGGAAACGACGCTCGCATCGGAGCCGAGGCTGGCGAGTTTCTTCAGCAAGGCCGGTGTGGCCTGCCCAGCGGCATCGAGGCCGACGGCGACCGGCATGAGCTTTTGCGATACGGCCCTGTCGGCAGCCTGTGTTGCCACATTTGACACATGCACGGCCAGGCGGCGCGGCGAGGCGAAGTATGTGACAACGGCATCATTCGTCGTCAGGCCCTGCGTCCTGAGGCTGTCAGACAGCAGGCTGGAGAAAGCTTCACCAAGACGCTTGAGCGCCTTGGGCGGCAGTTCTTCAACGAAAAGCTCGACGAGAAGGTTCTTGATGCTCATGTTCAGGCGGCCTTCTTTGCTTTGTTTGCAAGCTCGGTGAGTACTTCGTCGGCGCGCGCTTTCTGCGCCATCGGGAAGCCAAGCCGCGCACGGCTGTCGAGATAGCTCTGCGCCACCGCACGCGCCAGATTGCGGATGCGACCGATGTAAGCGGCGCGCTCGGTGACGCTGATTGCGCCGCGTGCGTCGAGCAGGTTGAACGTGTGACCGGCCTTGAGAAGCTGCTCGTAAGCAGGCAACGCCAGTTGTTGCTCCATCAAATGCTTCGATTGCTTTTCATGCGCACCGAAAGCCATCAGCAGGAAGTCCACATCGCTGTGCTCGAAGTTGTAAGCGCTTTGCTCCTGCTCGTTCTGCAGATACACATCGCCGTAGCTCAGGCCCGGTGTCCAGGTGAGGTTGTAGACGCTGTCGACGCCTTGCAGATACATTGCCAGACGTTCCAGGCCGTACGTGATCTCGCCGGTGATGGGCTTGCATTCGATGCCGCCGACCTGCTGGAAATACGTGAACTGCGTGACTTCCATGCCGTTCAACCACACTTCCCATCCAAGTCCCCAGCAGCCCAGCGTGGGGTTCTCCCAGTCGTCCTCAACGAAGCGCACATCGTTCTTCTTCAGATCAAAGCCGAGCGCTTCGAGTGAACCGAGATAGAGCTCGAGAATGTTTTCAGGCGCCGGTTTCAGCACCACCTGGTACTGGTAATAGTGCTGCAGGCGATTCGGGTTTTCGCCGTAGCGGCCATCCTTGGGGCGGCGCGAGGGCTGGACGTAAGCGGCCTTCCAGGGCTCGGGCCCAATGGCGCGCAGGAAGGTTGCCGTGTGGCTGGTGCCGGCGCCGACCTCCATGTCATACGGCTGCAGCAAGGCACAACCCTGGCCGCTCCAGTAAGTCTGGAGGCGGAGGATGATTTCCTGAAAAGTCGGTTTCGCGCTCATGAGTCAATGCGGTCCAAGACGGGCCCAGGCAAAACTGCCGGTGCCGGATTTGCAAAACGGTCGATTTTACAGGGATTGTTGATCGCGCTGCCGATGTCCGTGGCAGCGTCACGGCCAGTTGCGGGTTGACGCAAGGCGCATTCTGACTTGACGGGCATGGGGGGCATTTCTATAATGCTCGACTTGCTGCGATCCAGCGGGAGTTTTTGTTGGTTAGCCGGAGCGGTTCAATGCCCGCAGAATGGGTCGGTAGCTCAGTCGGTAGAGCAGCGGACTTTTAATCCGTTGGTCGCGAGTTCGAATCTCGCCCGACCCACCAGCCACGGTCTCCGGGATATCTGGAAAGTAAGCTGGAAAAAAGCTCACATCAAAGGTAACATCGCGCCTCGCGCGCTTCGGGGGTATAGCTCAGTTGGTAGAGCAGCTGACTCTTAATCAGTAGGTCGTAGGTTCGAATCCTACTGCCCCCACCAAGACATCAAGGGCTTAGCCATCTGGCTAGGCCCTTTTCGTTTCCGGACGTAGCAGAACGCGATCAACTCCGCCATTTGATCCGGCGATTCCTGAAGTTCCCGGTGACGAACCTGGCATGGCGGGTCCGCTTCCATGTTTGCGCGATTACTTCCAAGAAAATCTTCGAGCCATGCGGCTTCCCGGCTTCCCGGCTGGCCGGTACTGGAGGCCGTTCGTGTAACAAGCTCGGAGAATTGTTCGTTAAGAGACCGAAGCTTTCAAGAAGATTTCCTATAGTCGATGGAGTAAGCGGCCTGAAATACCTTGCAGACGCAAATGGCCAGCATGGGAGAAGCTAGTGCAACCCAAACAGATCCGTGTGCTCATCATTGAAGACCACGTCGATTCGGCTCAAACCATGCAGGTGATGTTAACCGTCATGGGCTATCACGCAGATGTCGCTCACGATGGCCTCATCGGGCTTCACATGGCCATCGCGCTTCTGCCAGACATTATCATTTGCGATATCGGACTGCCCGAACTCGATGGGTATGGTGTCGCAGCAGGGCTACGTGCGCACAAGGCGACCAGTACTATCCCGGTCATTGCAGTGACTGCTTATGGTGAGGAAGTGCGCGGCACAATCCTGGAGAGTGGATTCCTGATGCATTTCGTCAAGCCGGTAGATCCTCGCGTGCTTCAAGGTGCGATTTCCGTCTATGCAGCGTCGTAAGGACGGACGAGGTCATGCCGCGTTCCTTTGCCCTGTTTTAAGCGGTGACTATTCTTGAATTCTGCTGCCCCGCCAGCAATAAAAAGCCCGGTTTGAAAACCGGGCTTTTTCATTCTTAACGTGCTTGCTGACTTGATCCTGATCAGGTTCGCCAGTCGCCTCAGGCTGGGACAGTGCGGCTGCGGTAACCGCGATGCGCCTGCCAGCTCGATACGCTCATGATGCATCCGATCAACAGGAATACCGGCACTGCACCTTCCAGGGTATGGCTCGCTTGGCATTGCTGTTTGCAATTAGCAAGTCAGGTGTTTGTTGCCCAATTTGCATGACGACCGCGAGATAATTGCACGCGCTGCGCAAAGCGCTTTCTTGCATCAAAGGCAGCGCTTGCTTCAGGTTGGCAGTACGGAAATCACCATGACTACACCAATGCCCGCGTAGAGCGCGCGGTAGCGTCCTTGAAGCCGGCGCACGCTTTCGAATGCGAGGTCTTCGCGCATTGCTCGCAGCGACCAGTAGAAATGCAAGGGGTAGAGCGCTGCGACAAGGACGAGCACGTGCGGTACCGCGCCTTTGATGGACAGCACCATCAATAGCGCATTGGCCAAGGTGAAAAGCGCGAACCCGACGATGAAGCTTCGCGCCTTGCCAAACTGCACCGCATTGGTTTTGATGCCATTGCGCAAATCCGCTTCGAAATCGCGAACCTCCTGGGTCAGATGCCCTGCACTGAATATGAGAGCGAAGAAACAGCCAATTGCCAGACTCCTCGCATCCACGATACCGAACGCCGAATAGCCCAGCAGAAAATGCAGCAAGCCGCTGACCAGATGAAGAAGCGAATTGAGAAGCGGGATTCCTTTCAGGTAAAAGGCGGGTGCCGAATAGAGCGCGCTCGCAATCGCGATCATCAATCCGATAATCAGGCTCACCAAGCCTAATCGGGCGAATAGCACCAGGCTGAGGAGCAGCAGGATCAATGACAAGCCCGCGATCTCATTGCGGCGGATGCCACGATTCAGGAATGCTCGCTCCACCCTGGAGGGGTCCTGGAGGTCACCGTCGATCCCGGACCAATCGTTGAGCAAAAAAACGTGAGCGACCAGAAAACAATTTCCTGCAATCAGTAGCAAGAACGTGATCGCACTTTGGCTGTTGATGTAACCGATCGAAAAAATGGCGCCAAGCACGGGCGCCCCCTGAAGGACCAGCACCTCGTCGAATCGAATGCACGATAGCAGGCGCAGCAACCAGCGCGCACCTTGGGGGCGTTCCGTCATGATCATTTCCGGGTAGCGCGGCCGGGCGCGATAGCCTCGTTACCAGCGCGACTTGAGCTTAGAAAGCCATGCCGCACGCTTTCACTGTACAGGCGCAACCAGATTGCATAACCCAGGTCCTTCGACCAATAGAACCTGCGCACCGACGCGGTGAGATCGTTGTGATAGAACATGGGCGGATTCAGTCTCAGCCGGGAGAATTCATCCCCGGACAGTTTTCGAAGCAGCTCCAGAACTTCGGCCGAGGATGGAAGCTGATCGTGGCTGCCCTCCAGTCGCTGCAACATCTGGGCGGCGTCCAACCAGATGTTCTGCCCCGGGATGGCGGAATGTGAACGAGATGGCGGCACTTGCAAGGGGCAGCCGGCAGCCCGCAGATCGGCCTGGCGCAGAACCGGGATCAGTGGTGCTTTGCGATAGTAAACCCAGACGCGATCCTGATCGATCGTTTGCCGGAGAGCACCGCACAGTGATCGGGCGGCAGCCGGGTCGGCTTGTGCCAGCAGCATGAGAACATGCATTTGAATTGCCACGTCGGCGGGGTTCGGATCGGAACCGGGATCGATGCATTGGTAATCAGCGCGTTGCCCGAGCCAGGTCTTGTACAGGCCGTCAGAAGTACGGTATTGCTTCAGCGTCGCCAGAGCGGTTGGTCGCAATGCTTGTGCACCGGGAGCAATCCGCCAGACCAGGGCGGTGTCATCCGTATCCGGTGTGATGGCGCAACCGAGCGTGCCAATCGTCGGGGCGTCAGGCCGACCGTGATACCGGACCAGCCCATTGACCTCGATCTGGTTGCGCAGATGGGTACGTGCCCGTGCCAGGTTTCCTTCCAGTCCGGCCGGAATCGACTTTGCACTGAGGAGGTCGACCATCATCGCAGTGGCAAACGTGTTCATTTCCTGACTTGGAAGTTCAAAGCGCTCCGCACTGGTGTAGTAGGTGAGCCAGTAACCCTCGATTTGCTGACGACTTCTGATCATCTCGGCCGCCATGCGTGCACTCTCGGTGAGGTCCGTGTTCCTGGCGTCGATGGCGGGGGAATTTGTCTTTTCTGGCGGTGTTGACGGCACATCGTTTCCGATAGGAGCTTGCCCCGCCTCGACCCGAATCTCGTGAAGGCCGACAATCAGGTTTCTGGCATCGCCATTCGGCATACGCTTCACCGTGGGAGCATCGAAAGCAAAGAAGCTGAACACATTTCGTCCGGCATGGAGACGGACGTGGAACGCAATGGGCGCATCGCTATTGAGAGTCCGTTCGTCACCAACAGGAACGCCGTTGTGCACCAACATGACTCTTCTCTCTGGAGTCCAGAGGCTTGGGCCCGGCAGAGCATCAAACTGCAGGTCCACGGTGCGTTCCTGCCGTGACCAGAGCCCGAACTCGATGCCTTCCGCTTGTCCTTGCCCCACCCACAGGAAACTACCTTCGATCCCGCCAAAATTTTCAATCGGCCACGGTGTCTTGGGAGGCATCGGGTCGATCCCCACCTGCCCTTGCAAGCTTGCACCAATTGCAATCAAGGGCGCCGCGGAAGGAGCTCCTGCGGTTTGAAAGGCTTGCTCATTCATCTGCGGGCTGTCGCCGACGCTGTATAGCCGCATGTGCCGCGTCATCAGGGGAATCGCCTTCAATCCGGGTTCTTTAGCCAGCCAACGCACCATTGTCCCGGTATTGAGAATCGGGGCATCAAGGAATGACACTCCCTCATCACTCTGGATCAAGACGTGGGTCACCTTCCCGGAATCGATCAAGCGGCGCATCCTTGCCGCATCGAAAGGCGAGGTTCCCCAAGGAATCACTGCATTCGAATAGTGGGTTCCCGGTGAGAAGAGGGGGTAGTCGGGGGCGGACTGTTCCCCAACGAAAAGGATTCGCGATCCGGGCTGCATCAAGCCGAGCGCTTCCTCGAAAGGCTGATTGATCGCCGTCGCTGAAATCGGTGAGGCAATGGCTTCTACGGCATTGCGAACCTGAGCGCTGATTGGCTGATATACAGAATACAAAATGACGATCGCAAGCAGCGACTGCGCGAACTTGCGGATAGAGAAGTACGGCGCAAATATGGCTATGCCAATGGGCAACAGCAGTGAATAAGGACCAATGAGAAAGCGCGTCGGCACATCTGAATGAGACATCCATCTCGCGCCAAAGAGGATTGCGCCCAGCAAAGGAACCACCAGCAATGTTTGCGCTGGAATAGCAGTCAGCTTCACGCGCGGCCATGTCGCAACAAGGTTACGAATCAGAAGCAGCACCGCGATGCACAGCGACGGAATCCACAAAAGTCCCCACAAGGAGAACCTTGTTGAGCGCTCTGGCAACGAGTAAACGAATTTTCCGGGCCAGGGCCCATCGTCTTCTCCGAACAAAGGGGCGCCGGCTCCAATGGCCGAGATGAATTTGTTTGCTGCGCCATTGAATGCACTTCGCGTCTCAGCCGCGGCCGGCACATCCGGCAACTCCAGCAAAACGAATGCAAACCGGACGGCATGCGTGAACATCACCTGAGGCGTGATGTCAGCTTTAACGTAGCGCTGGACCTCCGGTGGGCCAAGCGGGTGATGATAGGTTGCGAAGTTGGAGGCCAATAACAGTAGCAACGAGCTCATGACAGCCCCGCACATCAACCCGGCGGCGAGGAACTTCAGTCGCGTGAGAGCCGGAAATCGACTTCTCGTCCAGAAAACAAGAAGTACCAGGCTGGGAAGAATTGCTACGGGGAATGCTCGAATGCTGATGCTCAATACCGCGAACACTCCCAGGAAGAAATATTTCTTTGTCATTTTCCTCGGAGAGAGGCAGATGGAGACAAACCAATAGGCAACTCCCAGCAGTGTGACGACAGACCAGAGTTCGGGTTTGAGCCCGATTGCACTCGAGGCTACGAGAGGCGTTGAAATCAGTATCAACACGCCGATGAGGGCAGTTGTGCGGCTTAACTTGATGGAGCGCAGGAGAAGATACTGACCTGTTGCCGCCAATGGATACGCCAGCCAGAAGACAAGGCGGCCAACCGCTTCTGTTTTGGTAAAGAGTACCGACCACAGGAAGAACAATTCGCTGCCAAAAGGCGTCAATGTTTGCCGAATATTGTGCGTGGCAAAGGGAAGCACCGTCTGGTGCTGAATCCAGTAGAGGACGCGCGAGGCGTGATACATCTTCTCGTCGCCGGCATGAATCGGTGTTGTCAGCTGCACCACTGCAGACAGAGCGAGAATCCCGCCGATGGCAATCAGTGCCATCAACGCCCAAGGCGAGAGGCCCGTCACAAACCCGGGAAACGCTGAGCGCCAGCGACACCAGGCGATGGCGAGATGGCGAAGGTTTTGCTGGCGCAGGCCCCCGGTGAACTTCAGGGTGACGGCACAAATGAGCACTTGAATGACCAACCACCCGCTGGGATGCAGTTGATGGACCAGCGAAGTGAGGCTGGTGATCATGCCGAGTTGAAGCATTACGCTGGCAATGAATATCCAGAAACCATCGGCCGGTGAACTGGCGAGGCGAGAACTTAATCGCAGCGAAGACCAGACAAGTAACAATAGGGAAGCAGAGAAGATCATGTGCTTATTCGCCAGCGGGAGGACACCACAAAGGCACGATCAATCAAACTTGAAATTGATAGCAGCACATCTGGGGCTTGAAAGCTGTTGCCAGGACAGGACAGTTCGAAGCGCAGAAGACTAACCGGGATTTGTTTTAGTGGAACGGCCAAAGCCGAGGCGGCTGATGCAGCAATCGCAAGAACGTCATCAAGTCTGCAACAATGGATCACAGCCGGCGCAAATTTATCATGCAACGCTGAAGGATGTATAGAGACTCCAGATATAGTTTGCAGTTCAGGTAGTAAAGACTTGGCCCGTCTCGAAACACGTCAACATTCACTGAAAATTGCATGGCCCACTTTGCCAAATAATATTCATGCGTGCCCTTGCATCGAGATGCAAGGTTGAATATTTTTCGTTCCCAGAAAATGAGGACCTCAATTTCCACGGGGTCACCGAGGTGGTAACCTGTAAAATGAAAACTTATTCACCGCATGATCCTGTGAGTTCTTATTCCATTTCTCGATTGACCAAGAGACTGTTGAGCTGCGCGATCTCGCATCAATGTGCCGTGCTCTCACCCGCTTGCCGGGACAATAGTTCCAAGGGATATGCATGAACCCCCACGCTAATCGGTCAGTTTCGCCATTGGCACTTTGGCGCTGCCTCATGACAAATCGTGGCCTGGTCTTTGGGTTGACGAAGAGAGAGATTATTGGCCGTTATCGAGGCTCGGTTCTTGGGGCGTTTTGGTCTTTATTCAATCCTATACTGATGTTAAGCGTATATACATTTGTGTTCAGTGTGGTCTTCAAGGCACGCTGGGTCGGTGGGTCGGACTCAAAGACGGAATTTGCATTGGTGCTATTTTCTGGACTGATGGCTTTTAATCTGTTTGCAGAATGCGTGAACCGCGCCCCCAGCCTAATTATTGAAAACGCGAATTACGTCAAGAAAATTATCTTTCCGTTAGAGTTGTTGCCGATAATTAACTTGGGGGCTGCAGCCTTTCATTTCCTGGTCAGCCTGCTGGTCTGGGTGGTTTTTTTCTGTATTTTTCTCGGCACACCTTCACCAAATATTTTTTGGCTGCCAATTGTGCTAGTTCCTTTGGTGCTAATCATCCTGGGGTGTTCCTGGTTCTTGGCTTCACTTGGGGCGTTTATTCGTGATATCGCTCATGTGATTGGAACGTCCACAACAATTTTGTTATTTCTTTCGCCAATATTTTACCCCGTAGATGTGTTGCCCTCTGAATATCACGTATTCATGAATCTCAATCCGCTGACATTTGTGGTTGAGCAGGTGCGCGGCGTCATGATTTTTGGACGTCCGCTGAATTGCTCTGCGTGGCTCATTCAGTTATCACTGTCTGCACTGTTTGCGTGGCTAGGATTCGCATGGTTTCAGCGGACACGAAAAGGGTTCGCTGATGTCCTGTGAATTGATCAAGGTCGACGATTATTACGCCCCCCGTTTTTTCCCGATCGGGCATGCGCTCAAAGAGTCTATCAATGTCCAGTAATATCGCTATCCAAGTCGATGCGCTGAGCAAGTGCTATCAGATTTACGACAAGCCGCAGGATCGGCTGTTTCAAATGTTGGGGCGCAACAGGAAGCAGTATCGCGAGTTCTGGGCGTTGCGCAATATTTCCCTTGATATTCGCCGCGGGGAAACGGTGGGTATCATCGGACAAAATGGCAGCGGCAAATCCACACTGCTGCAGATGATCTGTGGCACCGTGACGCCAAGTGGCGGCACGGTACAAACGCATGGCCGGATTGCAGCCCTGCTCGAACTCGGCTCAGGGTTTAATTTCGAGTTCACCGGACGCGAAAATGTTTATCTGAATGGCGCCCTGCTCGGTCTGAGGGCGGAAGAAATCGACGCCCGCTTCGATGAAATAGCCGACTTTGCAGGAATCGGCGATTTTATGGAGCAGCCAGTAAAGACTTACTCCAGTGGCATGACCGTGCGGCTTGCGTTTGCCGTATCCGTCTGTGTCGAACCCGAGATATTGGTCGTGGACGAAGCACTCGCCGTCGGCGACGCGTCATTCCAGTTCAAGTGCCTGAACCGCCTTGCTGCACTCACCGAACAAGGCACGACGCTGCTTTTCGTATCGCATGACTTGAATATGGTACGGCGCTTCTGCAATCGCGTCGTTTATCTCCGCCTGGGCGAGGTTCGCGCTGTCGGTGCCCCTGACGAAATCGCCGAGCTGTATATGCTCGACTTGCGTGATGATCAGCGACGCTGGGCAACAGGCGACGAAATGCCGGTGAAAAAGAAAACCTTCGTGGGAGGTGCTGAAGGATTTGCCTTCGGCACCGAGGAAGGACGCGTGCTGTCGGCCTGCTTCACCGATTCGCAGGACTTGTATTCGAGCTTTGTTTACGGAGAAACGATTGAGATTCGTGTCGAATGCCTTTTGAATAGCAATATTCAAAACCCCAATATCAGTTTCACCATCCAGGAAATGCGCCTGCTGATAATTGGCGGCGGCAACTTCACATTGCATCCTGAGCCAGCGGAAAATGGTTGGCAAAAAGCGTCGATCACCGTTCGCTTTCGTGCCCGCCTCGGTGCTGGCCGCTATCATGTAACGATCAAACTGCTGAATGGCTACACGGAAGAAACATCGCATCTGATCGAAAAACAGGTTGCCTTGCTGTCTTTCGACGCCTTGCCGGGCAATAAGGATTTTCTGGGGATATTCGATTTTGGCCTCGAACAGGTATAAACATAGAATCTCCAGGCTGTTTGATGTATTGGCTGCTCGTGGGGGAACAGGCAAGATTTCACACGCCTGTATCTACCTGGCCAATATTTTTTCTGCCATGGTTGTTCGGAATAAAATAAAAAAAATACTGCTGATTGGTGATGTCGGCGGCAACAATGCTTTTCACGTTGGCGACGAAGCGATGCTCGAAGCCAACCTCGCATTGTTACGCCGGCTGCTGCCCGGTGCTGAAGTGATCCTGGTTTCCAGAACCCCTGCGTCGACCAGCCAACTCTATGGCGCCGAAGCATCGGCAACACTTGGTTTTTCGAACGTTTCAGCAGATCGCGAGGAAGAACTTCAACGCATTGATGCATTGGTGGAGCGTGCCCTTGGTAACGGCGATGAAATCCCCGATGTTTTCCAGAACCTGCTCACGGCAAATTTGCTGATAATTTCCGGGGGCGGCAATCTTTCCAGTACCTGGCCGGAACACATTCTGGAACGATTGGCGCTTGTGAGGTTAGCGCGTCGATGCGGCATTCCCATCGTCATTGTCGGTCAGACTATCGGGCCGAACCTGGAGCACGCCGACCGGCTCCTGGTCATGGAAATTCTCGATGCGGCGAGATGGGTCGGACTGCGCGAAGTGCCATCCGTCGCCCTCGCCATCGAACTCGGTATTCCGCTCGAAAAAATCGACTACCAGCTAGATGACGCCCTGTTTCTTGCCGGACGCCCGTGTCACCATCTGTGGCCGCGGAATTCGGACGGCGTGGAGCATCGATTGGTAATCGCGATCACGCTGCATCAATTTGTGGCTGCAAGCTCGCATGCACCGGTGCTCGACCAACTCGCTGGCGAACTCGATCGCCTCGTCGAGCAAAGCGGCGCGCATCTATTATTCATACCCCATCTCAAGCTTGTCGGTGAAGACGGGAATCATGGTGACCGCGCCATGGGCGAAGGCCTGGCTGCACGTATGCGTCATGCGAAATCCATAACAGTCCTTGATGTCCAGGGAGCGCGCGAAACAGTCTGGCTGACGCAAAAGGCGAGCATGATTCTCAGCTCCCGCTATCACCCGATAGTTTTCGGCCTTGCCGCGCAACGGCCTTGCCTGGCTCTGCATGTCGACGCATATACTCATATCAAGCTACAAGGTGCACTGATCCATGCGGGCATGGGAGAGGAATATCTGCACCCCTTGGGCGAAGCTTGTATAGCGGGCATTGCAGAACGAGCCATGAGCATTTTGCTTCGCCGAGAAGAATGCGGCGAACAGCTGAAGCGAAATCTCGATGCGTGGCAGCGTGCCGAACATGATCGCGAAAAACGGCTCTCGCGCTTGCTTAAGGGCCTGTCGCCAAAAAGGGACCGTGTCGCCCACGACTGCATGCTTGGACTGGCGAGAACTCTTGCCCAACGATCCGGCGATGACCCAGGGGGCTGGAAAAAAAGGGGGTTGGTCCGCGAATTAACCCACTGGCGAGCGACGGCTGAAGCCGCTGTCGAGTACGCTCGTAGCCTTGAGGCCGCCCGTTCAGAATTGGCAGAGCACGCTGGCAACCGGGCTGAAGAGCAATAGTCGGCAGGCAATGCATTCCAGATAATGAAAACTGGTATCGGCATGCCTTAATGGTCTTCAGCACGCAGCCGCCGCCAGGCCTTCCAATTTGATTCGCCTTTGTCGATGCACTCTTTAAACAGATTTGCTGTGGCGAACAGGATTTCGCTCACAAGTAGTACTCAGCCTTGTGCTTTCCCGGTGCCGCGCATTCGCGCAATTTCATCCTCCAGGCTGCGCGCATAAACGGTTGCCGTCCCGATCGACTCGCGCAAGGTCGCGCAATCGCCGCGCAACTGGCGCAGGTAGGGATAGGTTTCAGGCAACGCTCCTGCGATCAAGGGAAAATGATTCCCGGTCAGCGCACTCTGCGTTCGCCCATCCACGTAGCAGG
Organism: Rhodocyclales bacterium; assembly: GCA_028292485.1. Taxonomy (GTDB): domain Bacteria; phylum Pseudomonadota; class Gammaproteobacteria; order Burkholderiales; family Rhodocyclaceae; genus Viridibacterium. Next base: position 29,665 of record JAQGMG010000005.1, read on the forward strand.
CGGTGAATGCCCGGCGCGGGCCGGACGTGGGATTGACCCCGGAGCGATGGATCAGCCAGTTATGCATCAGTACTGCATGGCCGGCCGGAACCTCAAGCGGCAGCACCTTTTCGGGCGGGCAGTAGCGTGCGACATCTTCCGGTAGCACGGTGCTGCCATAGGAACGCAGCAGGCCCAGGCGATGACTTCCTGGTATCACCTCAACGCAACCATTCTCCCGAGTGGCGGGATCGAGAGCGACCCAGATGGTAACCAAAGGATCCCGGTCGAGCGCCCAGACATCACCACCATCCTGATGCCATGGCAAAACAGTCCCTTGCCCGGCAGGCTTGTTCATCACCATGGCGCGAAAGATCGAGACGGGCGCATGCCGTCCATATTGCTGGGCGCAGATCGCCAGGAACAACGGATGCTTAACAAGTGGCGCGAAATGATCGTCACTTTCCAGTCCCTGAATCTTGCGATAGAGATGCGTATCTTTCCCGATTTCGGAAACTGCCGATGGCAACTCTTCGTAAGGGCCGCCAGTATCCATTTGAAACTGAATATCGGGGTTGCCAAGCAGGCCGCTCGCCAGATCGTCAGCGCGCCGCTTCAAGGCATCGAGCTCGGCATCCTGCAATACTTTGCCAAGACGCATGAAGCCATCGACTTGATAGTCATTCCACTGTTCATTGCTCAACACTGCGTCAACTCCATCACTGATTTTTCACGTTCTGCGGCCAAAACTCATGACCGAAGCCATTCTCATGCTCTTCAGGCGAACAGCTCGCTAAAAATATGCCGGATTGTTTGCCTGCCTTGAGATCGGGGATAATGAATGGCTGTACTGCGTACGGGTTGCTTGTCGCAAAGTTTCTGCACCACAGAAAGTCTTGATTGGCTACAAATAAGCCAGTCTTGGTCAATTCCGTATTCATGTGACGAGTTTCATAGCAACACCACAAACGTGCGTCCATTTGATCATTCGATCACACCCATTGCCCCCGCAGCGAGCTCTCTCCTTACATGAAGAACCACAGCGCAATTTTCACCATTGTCAGTAACAATTACCTGCATTTTGCTCGCACTTTGTTGCAAAGCGCCGCTGTACATCAGCCGGAGGCCAAGCGCTACTGTGTTATTACAGATGTCGACCATGAGCCGGCACTGGCCCTCGGTGATGAGTTCGAAATCATCTCCCTCGGCGAGCTCGGTTTGCCAGACGGACAAGATTTCATATTTCAATACAACATTCTCGAGTTCAACACGGCTGTCAAACCTTGGGCACTGCAGCACCTCCTGAAGGGTCACCAACACGTAATTTATATCGATCCCGACATCAGGTTATACCGTGCGCCAAGCGAGGTGCATCACCTGCTGACGGCAGGAGCCGACATCGTGCTCACGCCGCATCTGCTCGCGCCACTGAATGACGATCTACTGCCCACCGAACTCGACATTCGGCGCGCCGGGACTTACAACCTGGGTTTCTGCGCCCTTCGCGACAGCAAGAACACGCACGATTTCCTCGATTGGTGGCAAAGCAAGCTGCGGCACGACTGTGTCGTCAAAGTGGACGAGGGGATCTTCGTCGACCAGAGCTGGATAGACCTGGTGCCTGGCCTCTTCGAAAACGTCGCCGTGCTGCGCCATCCGGGCTACAACGTCGCTTACTGGAACCTCGGGCAACGAGAGTTTTCCAGACACGCAGCCAGCGATGAGATTCTGGTCAACGGACAACCTCTGGTATTTTTCCACTTCAGTGGTCTCGAACTGCAAAAACCGCAAACTGTTTCGAAACACCAGAATCGCTTTACCCTGAAGAGCCTCACCCCGTCCGTCAGGACATTGATCGAGGATTATGTCAGGGCGGTGATCGCCAATGGCGCAGACAGCTATGGCCGTCTCGAATACGGTTTTGATCGTTACAGTGATGGCTCCCGGATCAGTGCCGCCGAACGGGTCCGTTTTCGCGACAATCCCATCCTGCGCGAACGCTGCGGTCAGCGCCCCTTCGAGCACCCGGAAATCATCGGCCTGAATCGCGCTGCAAGCACCCCCGTCATCACCGACGGCACCAGAGATGTCATCACCGATATCCCCAGAGACATCGCCATCGAGCCCGTCGACATCGACCCGGTCGACCAGCGGCGGCTGGACAATATCTACCGAGCGCTGCTCGGACGTCTGCCCGAGCCTGGCGCCTACCTCCACCGGGGCCGGCACCTGAAGAGCCGGATGGGCATGTTGCGCACCCTGGTGGGCGTCGGGCTCTCGAGAGAGGCACGCGCTACGCCAGGCTGGCAGGCACGCCTGCTGCGCTTTGCTGGAGCGGCGCGCATGACGCCCGACTCACTCAAGCGATGGTTGATTCGTCCGCTCAGCGACGCGATGGCTCGGCTTGAGCGCATCTGGCCCGCCCTAGCTTACCAATCCGCGGCCGGCTCCTACCAGTCAGCCATGCAGGATCGCACCCCGCCTCCTGTCGCTAACGCCATAACCAATGTAGAGGGCGGCAGGCCATTCGGCATCAATCTGGTCGGTTACCTGCGCACCGAACTTGGCGTCGGCGAAGCGGCTCGTTCACTGGCGCGTGCCTGCCTCGCCACCAATATCCCTTTCTCCGCCACCGAAGCCTATTTCCCCGGCCACAACCCGCAGCGTGATGACAGCATCATCGGCCATGCACAACCGACGCGTTTCGCCGTCGACCTGCTTTATGTCAACGCCGATCAGACATCCTTGGCTTGCCAGCAACTGGCGGACGAAGGTCGGCCAAAGGCGGCCTACACCATCGGCTTCTGGCATTGGGAGCAGCCGGAGTTCCCGACAGTCTTTCACGACGCCTTCACCCTTGTCGATGAAGTCTGGGTGGCCTCGACCTTCGTTCACGATGCCATTTCGGCGGTATCACCGGTCCCGGTATTCAAGGTTCCACATTCGCTGCAATTCGATGTGACACCGGGCGCCAGCCGCGAGCAATTCGGCCTTCCTGCAGACAGGCAACTGATACTGGTCATGTACGACTTCAATTCGTACCAGTATCGCAAGAACCCTCAGGCGGCGATTGCTGCTTATCGACTGGCGGCACAAGCGCATCCGCAGCTGGCCCTGGTCATCAAGACCATGAACAGCCAGCAACACGCCGTTGCCTATCGTGAATTGCGTGACAGCATGCGAGACCTGGAAGGCGTCTTCTTCATCGACGACTTTTTGTCCCGGCAACAGACCTGGGACCTGCAGTTCTGCTGCGATATCCTGCTCTCTTTGCATCGTGCCGAAGGCTTCGGCCTGGCACTTGCTGAAATGATGTATCTGGGCAAGCCTGTCGTCGCTACCAACTGGTCGGCCAATGTTGACTTCATGAACGTCGAGAATTCGATGCCCGTGCGCTACCGCCTGAAGCCCCTGGAAATGGACATCGGCGCCTATCCGGCCGGACCGCTGTGGGCTGAAGCCGATATCGCTCACGCCGCAGAATGCCTTGGACGGCTGGCCAGTCAGCCAGACCTGGTTCGGCGCCTGGGTGAGCGCGCCATGCATGACGTTCGACACCAACTTGGCCCGCACACCGTCGGGCTTCTGATTCGCCAACGCCTTGAAATTCTGGGCCGATGGCACCCCGAACTGGACCCCCAAGCTCGTGCATGCTGAGCAAGAAGGTTAGATCCACATGAAAAAAGCCCTTATCACCGGCGTAGCCGGCCAGGACGGTGCTTATATGACCCGCCTCCTGCTCGACAAAGGCTACGTCGTCTATGGAACCCATCGACAAGGCGGAACAACGGATTTTTGGCGCCTGAGCGAACTTGGTCTCCATGACCATCCCGATTTTCACCGGCGCGAACACGATCTGAGCGACCTGACGGCATGTATCGGACTGATCGCCGAAATCATGCCTGATGAAATCTACAATCTCGCTTCTCTCAGCTTTGCGGGAAGCAGCTTCGGACAGGCCGGCGCATCGACCCAGATCAACGGGATCGGCGCCTTCAATCTCCTTGAGGCGATCCGGCAAGTTAACCCCGGAATTCGCTTCTACCAAGCCAGTACTTCGGAAATGTTCGGCAAGGCGCGCTCGTTTCCGCAAAACGAAGACACCCCGTTCTGCCCCCGTAATCCTTATGGCGTGGCGAAACTCTACGCTCACTGGATGACGGTCAACTACCGTGAGCAACATGATATTTTTGCCGTCAGCGGTATCGCTTTCAATCACGAATCCCCCTTGCGCGGCCCCGAGTTTGTAACGCGAAAAATCACCAATGGTTGTGCGCGGATCGCCTTGGGCGATGCTGAAGCGCTGCTCCTCGGTAATCTGGATGCAAAGCGAGACTGGGGCTGCGCACAGGAGTATGTCGAATGCATGTGGCGAATGCTGCAGGCAGATGTACCAGACACCTTCGTTCTGGCAAGCAACCGGATGGAGACCGTGCGAGGCTTTGCGCACAGGGCCTTCGAGGCTGTTGGCATCGCGCTGGCATTTCGCGGAGAGGCCGCAAACGAAAGTGCAGCAATCGACGCAATCGTCCCCGATAGCCTGGCTGCTGCGTCAGGGCTGCGAACAGGGCAAACGGTAATCCGCGTCTCTCCCGATTTTTATCGCCCCGCTGAAGAAGTGCCCCTGATCGGCGACCCAGGCAAGGCAGGAAAAAAACTGGACTGGCATCCGCGCACGTCCCTCGATGATTTATGTAGATCCATGGTCGCTGCTGACGTGCGTCGTAACCAGCAGAGAATTCCAGCTTGAACCCGCAATATTCCAGCGACATCAAGCAGCCATGCGCCTAGCGTTCAACGCCACGGCGCTGCTCAGTCCGTTGACCGGGATCGGGCATTACGGCCTGCATCTGGCGGAAGAATTGTTGAAGCACCAGAACATTGAGTCCCACTTTTTCTATGGTGCTTTCTGGGACAGGCAACTACACGCGCGTCCGTCTCCGATTGCCAAATCCCTGCCCTGGCTGCGCCGCCATTTGCCCTATTCCTACCAACTAAGGCGACTCGTCCAGAACATCAGCTTTGGGCAACATGCCCGGCGTTGCCAGTTCGATGTCTACCACGATCCAAACATCATTCCGCTGCGCTTCTCCGGTCGAACGGTGGTAACTGTCCATGATCTGTCGTGGATCCGCCATCCCGAGGCGCACCCGGCCGAACGGGTCAAGGCGATGAACCGCTATTTTGCCGCGGGTCTGGCCCAGGCCGACCGGATCATTACCGACTCGGTTTTCATCAAACAGGAACTGGTCGACGTCATGGGTGTTGCCCCCGAGCGTATTTCGGCGATTCCGCTCGGCGTCGAGGCGCTCTTCACGCCGATGTTACCTGCCGACACCTACCCGTTATTGAACCGTCATGGATTGATCCATGGACGCTATTTCCTGGCCGTCGGCACCCTCGAACCGCGCAAGAATCTGATGCTCGCCTTGCACGCCTACCAGAAGCTTCCTGTCGCCACACGTCAACATTTCCCCATGGTGTTGATCGGGATGAAGGGCTGGCATATGTCAGGACTGGAGAAACAGATGCGGCAACTGGAGAGCGCCGGCCAACTGAGGCAACTGGGCTACCTGTCGCGCCCCGATCTGGCGACGGTCATGGCGGGGGCCACAGCACTGATATATCCGTCTATTTACGAAGGCTTTGGCCTGCCACCACTGGAGGCAATGGCGTGCGGTGTGCCCGTCATCTGCGCCAATAACTCGTCACTGCCTGAGGTCGTAGGCGATGCCGGCTTGCTGGTCGACCCGCATGATGAATCTGCCTTAGCGCAAATGATGCTTCAACTCGCCGATGACGATTCATTGCGATCAAGCCTGGCCGAGCGCGCCAGGGAACGCGCCACCCAATTCACCTGGGCGCGTTGCGCCGAGCAAACGGTCGAGGTCTATCGCTCCCTCGTCGGCACGGAAAACGCATCTTGAGGTTGCGCGTCCTGCATTTCTACAAGACTGCCTTTCCGGATTCGATGGGGGGCACCGAGCAGGTGATCAATCAACTTGCCAAGGGCTGCAATGACTATGGCATCACCACCGATGTCCTGTCGCTAACGTCTGAACGCGCAGCCGGCAGCATCGAGCTCGATGGTTACACCGCACACCGTGTCCGACGCCAACTGCAGATCGCCTCTACCGATTTCTCGCTGGCCGCGTTTCGGAGTTTTGCCAAACTGGCGGCGAAGGCCGATGTCATTCATTATCATTTTCCCTGGCCGTTCATGGATGTGGTCCACTTTGCGACAAGGGTCAACAAGCCCAGCATCGTCACCTATCATTCCGACATCATCCGACAGAAACATCTGCTCAAGCTTTATCGGCCGTTGAGGCAGTGGTTTCTCGCCAGTGTCGACCACATCGTCGCCACTTCGCCGAATTACCTGGCCACCAGCGATGTGCTGACGAAGTTTGCCGACAAGGTCAGCGTCATTCCTATCGGCATCGACAAAACAGCCTACCCTCCTGCATCTGCGCAACGCTTGCGCTACTGGCGCGAGCGGCTGGGAAAGCAATTCTTCCTGTTTGTCGGCGTATTGCGCTACTACAAGGGGCTACATCTGTTGCTGGAGGCCGCCCAAGGGAACGCCTACCCGGTAGCCATCGTCGGCGCCGGTCCAATCGAGAGAGAATTAAAAGCCAGAGCCAGACAGCTTGGCCTGAAAAACATCTACTTCCTCGGCTTCCTGCCAGAAGAGGACAAGATTGCCTTGCTTACCCTGTGTCTCGCTGTGGTATTTCCATCCCATCTTCGCTCCGAAGCCTTTGGCATCTCTCTACTGGAAGGGGCTATGTTTGGAAAACCCATGATTTCCAGCGAAATCGGTACCGGAACAAGCTACATCAACATTGCCAATGAGACGGGACTGGTGGTTCCACCCGGAAATCCGGATGCTCTACGCTGTGCAATGCGTTTTTTGTGGGAGCAGCCGGGGCAAGCGGCGGCGATGGGACGGGTGGCAGAAGCCCGGTATTGGCAACATTTCACGGCAGCGAAAATGGTGAAACCCTATGCAGCCTTGTACGAAAATCTGGCACAACGAGCTACGAAAGCATGACACGCAGTCCCTCCATCGTCATACCCTCAATGCCGGTTTGAGTTGAAGACGTTTCATCTGCTTTGCATCAATAATTGATCGAAATACGCAATGGTTTTGATCAGCCCATCGTCCAGTGACAACTCCGGTTCCCAATCAAGGAGCTGCCTGGCCAAGGAAACGTCCGGCTGTCGCTGCTTCGGGTCATCTCCAGGCAGGGGATGGAAACAGATTGATGAGCGCGAACCCGTCAAAGCGATGATTTTCCGGGCCAGCTCCAGAATGCTGAACTCGACCGGATTGCCAAGATTGAGCGGGCCACACACTTCGTCTGAAGTTGCCATCAAACGGATGAAGGCCTCAACCATTTCATCCACATAACAGAAAGCACGGGTTTGCGATCCGTCCCCAAAGATTGTGATGGGTTCATTCTTGAGCGCCTGGACGATGAAATTTGAAACCACGCGCCCGTCCTCCGGATGCATGCGCGGACCATAGGTATTGAAGATACGCGCCACCTTTATGGTCAGTCCGTGCTGGCGTCGGTAGTCAAAAAACAGGGTTTCCGCACAGCGTTTACCTTCGTCGTAACAGGAACGCAGGCCAATCGGATTAACGTTCCCCCAATACTGCTCGACTTGCGGGTGTATCAATGGGTCACCGTAAACCTCGCTGGTCGAAGCCTGGAAAATTCTGGCATTGAGGCGTTTGGCCAGACCGAGCATATTAATTGCCCCAAGCACAATGGTCTTGGTCGTCTGCACAGGGTCGTGCTGGTAATGAACCGGTGAGGCCGGGCAGGCCAGATTGTAGATTTCGTCCGCTTCCACATAGAGCGGAGACGTGACGTCATGCCTCAGCAACTCGAAATTTTTCTGGTTCAGCAGGTGAGTGATGTTGGACTTTTGGCCCGTATAAAAATTATCGACGCACAGCACGTCGCACCCTTGCTCGACTAGCCGCTCACAAAGATGGGAGCCAAGGAATCCGGCGCCGCCGGTAACCAGAACGCGTTTTTGGGAATGATGCATTTTTGATCCAAAGACCTTGGCTGCCATACGCCTCGTCATTCGCTATCAACGGGCGCCGCCGCTGCAGGAGTCAAATTGGCGAATCCATCGGCAGAGCATGGGATTTTTTCCAATAATTTAAAAACAAATAAACATCACCGAAAAACGTTGTATTTTATTATGCAATACAAAGCCCTGAATCCATCCCGCCAACCAATCTTCTTGCCTTCTTCATAGGTTCTTCCAAAATATGAAATCCCGACCTCATATATACGACAGTGCAACTTCGCCACCTTGGCCGTAATCTCCGGCTCAAATCCGAATCGATTCTCCTCGATACGAATGGACTGGATTATTTCTCGCTTGAAAACCTTGTAGCAAGACTCCATGTCGGTCAAATTCAGATTCGTGAATATATTGGATAGCAGGGTGAGAACGCCATTGCCTACGCGATGCCAGAAATAGATGACCCGATGAGGGTTTCCACCCATGAACCGTGAGCCAAACACAACGTCAGCTTTGCCGGCCAATATCGGCTCGATCAATATTGAATACTCTCGGGGATCGTATTCAAGATCGGCATCCTGAATTATCACGATGTCGCCAGTCGCCAGCTTTATGCCCGTCCTGAGCGCTGCGCCCTTTCCCTCGTTGGATTCCTGAAGAACAAGCTTGTCAATTCTATCGGCAAGCTCATTTTCAAGAATGGCCCTGGTGCCATCATTCGAGAAATCATCGACAACGATAATTTCCAGATTGGCGAAGGGCGTAGCACGCACAGCTTCGATGATGCTGCGGATCGTATTTTTTTCGTTGTAGCAAGGAATTACAATCGTCAGCTTGGGCGGGGAGGGTTGTTTCTGCATAACCTGATTAATTTTCAGAATCATAAACAAATGTTTTAAATCTACCGACCATTTCGGGAATGGTAGTAGACGTTTTTATTTTTGCGAAGTCGTTGATCAATAAAAACCATCGGGATGAGCTGCCGGGACTACTCTCCCGAAGTGGGCTTCACGATGGACGAGCCGAGGGCATAAAGCAATTGTTTTTCAGTTCTGAAGCCACCTGGGAGTTTGTCGATGGAGACTTCTTGAGCTTCCGTGATTCAGTGCTTGAAGTTCCATCGACTTATATTTGTTGTTTGTTCCGCCAAAACTGCTCGATGCAAATCGGTTTTAACTGCATGACTCCTGGGACTAGCGCGTAAGCCCGCTTGTCCAGCAACCTCAATGCGACGGAATTTCCTTTGTGCCTGAAATGGAGATCTTGCAAAAAAACATCGCGCGTGCGGTGCGGCCATTGCCATCTACACAGGGTGGTCGTAGCGGGTCATGAAATGCGGCAGCACGGCGCAGCACCGGATGCCCGAGGGGCAGGGACGACTGAGCTGCATTGACAAACGCGCACAGCCGCTCGGGCAGCTCCGTATGCCTTGGCGGTTGATGCAGGATGCTGCCATCGCGATTGTGTCGATGACTGGTCGATTTTGCGCTCAGGCGCTCGCGGCGCGGCTGCGGTAACCGTGATGCGCCTGCCAGCTCGATACGCTCATGATGCAGCCGATCAACAGGAACACCGGCACGGCACCAAACAGGGCGGTGATGGCGCCGTACAGCGAAGGGCCGGTCAGCCCCATCATATTGCCCATCATCGAGCGCAGCCCCGCGCCTTCGCCCTGCTTGCCCGCCGGCATGGCGCGATAGATGAGGCTGAGGATATTCGGCTGCCCGACACCGGCCGCCAGGCCGAAGACGAAGCCGCAGGCGCCGAGCAGAAGACCACCCTTTGCCATCGGCAGCACAAAGAAGACGCTGGCTGCCACGCCAAAGGAGAGGCACAGCATGCGCCACTCCGACAGCTTGCGGGACATCCACGGCAGTGCGGCGCGGATTGCAAAGGTACCGACAGCGAAACATGACAGAACCATACCGATGGTGGTGGCGGAGTAGCCGCGCTCGGTGCCAAGAACGGGCACCATGAAGTTGAAGCCATCCCACGCCAGTGCCACGGCCATGGTGAGGAGATAGATACGCAGGAGACGCGGATTGGTGAAAACCGTGCGGACGATGCTTTCGCCGCCCTTGTCTTGATGTGCCTGGCGCATGCCATTTGGCAGATGGACACGATAGGAAACGATCAGGCTGCACAGCACGATCAGGGCCATGGTGCCGAATGCAGCACTGAAGCCCTTGTGATCGATGATGAGGCCGACCACGGACGGTCCGACGACGGCGGAAACCGAGTTGCCGAGCTGCAGCCAGGCGAGCATGCCGATGCGGTCAGCCTCGTCTTCGAAATCCATGAACGACACCGATACATTGGCCGCCAGCATGTAGGTGCCGAAGCCGAAGCCCCCCAGCGCGGCGCCGACGAACACGGCCGGCAGCGCGGCCCAGAATGCAGGCAGTGCCAGGCCGATGATCATGGACACGAGGCTTACGCGCATGACGGTGCGCGGCCCGATGCGGTCGACCCAGCGCCCCATGTGCAGCGATAGCAGCGCCGGCAGCAAGCCGTACAGGCTGTAAGCGATACCTGCGTTGAAGCTGCCGCCATGCTGGAGCGCAAACAGCGAGGCGCTGACGCGGCCGCCGGACATGGTGATGTGCGCGAGAACCGAGACGGCTATCAGCGAAAAGATTTGTGGATTGACGCGGGCGAAAGTGCGCGAAAACATCTGCGAGAGCTTGCTCGACAGGGATCGCGACCCGGAACTGCTGGGATCGGAAGGAAGCATGCGCCATTTTAACGGTGACTGAGGCGCAGCACAAAACCGCCCGAGGCGTGCACAAGCCCGGCAGGCCAGTAAACTGGGGAGTCTGCTGATTTGGCGACACCTTTTTTAACCTTGCCCATTCATTTGCCTAGTAACTTGCCGACTCACTTGCCGATTCATTTGCCTGTTTCTTCCATGCCCCTGCGCGTCGATATCTTCTGCGCCGTCATCGATAACTTTGGCGATGCCGGCGTGTGCTGGCGCCTGGCGCGTCAGCTTGTCAATGAGCATGGCTGCTCCGTGCGCTTGTGGCTGGACCGGCCGGAAGTGCTGGAAGCGCTCGTGCCAGCGATGCAAGTGCTTGCCGGTGGCGAAAACATCGATGGGGTGCGGCTCGGCGATTGGCAGCAGGCCATCATGGCCGAGCCTGCCGATGTCGTGATCGAGGCTTTTGCGTGCAACCCGCCGGAGGCCTGCATCGCGCGCATGGCCCGGTGCGCGCGGCAGCCAGCCTGGATCAATCTCGAGTACCTGAGCGCCGAGAACTGGGTGCAAAGTTCGCACCTGTTGCCATCGAGGCATCCTCAGCTTGGCCTGACCAAGTATTTCTATTTCCCCGGTTTCGATGCGGCAACGGGCGGCTTGCTCAAGGAGGCCCGGCTCGATGCGGCGCGTCTGCAGTTTCAGGCTGATGCCGGGGCGCAAAGCGCGTTCTGGCAGTCTTGCGGCGTACCGGCGCCGCAAGCGGAGGCCTTGTGCGTTTCGCTCTTCGCTTACGAAAACGCTGCCTTGCCCGCTCTACTCGATGCCTGGGCGACAAGCGCGCAGCCCGTCTATTGCGCCGTGCCGGTTGGCCGGTCTGTGGCGGCCATCGCCACCTGGTGCGGTCAGGCGCTCTTGCAGCCAGGTGCCGTGATTGATCGTGGCAATTTGCGGATTGCTGTTGTGCCTTTCCTCGGCCAGCGTGACTACGACAGCTTGCTGTGGGCTTGCGACCTCAACTTCGTGCGCGGCGAAGATTCGTTTGTGCGGGCGCAATGGGCGCAGAGGCCTTTCGTCTGGCACATCTACCAGCAGGATGACAACGCGCATCGCATCAAGCTGGATGCTTTTCTGGCGCTCTTCGGCGCTGAGATTGCCAGCCCGGCGCAGCAGGCACTGAAGGATTTCTGGCATGCATGGGAGCGGCAAGACGTTGGCGCACAAGGCGTGGCGGCATGCTGGCCCGCGTTCAGCGCGCAGTTGCCGGCATTGCGGCGCCGCGCAGCTGTGTGGGCCGAGCTTGTTGCAACGCACGGCGACCTGTGTTCCCGATTGCTGATTTTTTGCCAAGGCTTGCTAGAATGACGGGCTTTGTAAACTTTTTTACGAACTCTGACAGGCGCTTGGGCGCCCACATTAAACCTCTGTAGGTGTCCGGTTATCATGAAAACAGCACAAGAACTCCGCGTCGGCAACGTTGTAATGGTTGGCCCCGATGCCCTGGTTGTCCAGCGCGCGGAATACAGCAAGGGCGGCCGTAACTCCGCCCAGGTCAAGATGAAATTCAAGAATCTGCTCACCGATGCGGGCAGCGAATTCGTCTACAAGGCCGACGACAAATTCGAAGTCGTACAACTCGATCGCAAGGAAGTGACCTATTCCTACTTTGCCGACCCGATGTACGTGTTCATGGACGCCGAGTACAACCAGTACGAGATCGAAGCGGACAACATGACCGATGCGCTCAAGTATCTGGAAGACGGCCTGCCGTGCGAAGTCGTGTTCTACAACGACAAGGCCATCTCGGTTGAAATGCCGAAGTACGTCGTGCGCGAAGTGATCTACACCGAACCTGCCGTGAAGGGTGACACCTCCGGCAAGGTGATGAAGCCTGCGCGTCTGGCCACCGGGTTCGAACTGCCTGTCCCGGCTTTCGTGGAAATCGGCGACAAGATCGAAATCGATACCGCGACCAATGAATACCGCAGTCGCGTGAAGTAATCGACCTGGCTGGATCAAGACTCAGTCAACTAGGCCCCGCGGGGCCTTTTTACTGCGGAATCTGCGCCCGGATACGCAACCGCTAAACATCGAGGGAGAACAGGATGTCGATACGTTTGATCTGCATGACTGTGTTGGTAGCGCTCAGCCTGAGCGCGTGCAAGAAAGAGGAAGAGATTCCGGCGTCGCCGCCTGCGGACACTGCACAAAGCCCGGCATTGTCGATATCCGATACCGGCAGCGGCGCGGTCGCTGAAATGCAGTCTGCGGCAATGGATGCGCAAGATGCTACCGCAGCACTTTCGGAAGCCGCCAGCGCGGCGATCGGCATGGCAAACGAGGCTGGCAAGAAGCAGTAAGCTTCAGCCGTGCGCCAATGAGAAAAGGGGCCAGTGGCCCCTTTTCTTATTGGCTTTTGTCCCCATGTCGATTGTTCGCAGGAACCTTGGCTGATCATTGCCGATCAACCAGTTCTACGTCCGTTCTTCTCCCAGGCAATCATCTCAATGAGTCAGCACCCGTATATCCGCATTCGCGGCGCACGCCAGAACAACCTCAAGAACCTCGATCTCGATATCCCCACCGGCGAACTGGTGGTGGTGACCGGCCCGTCCGGCTCGGGCAAGAGCTCCCTGGTGTTCGACACGCTGTATGCGGAAGGGCAGCGGCGCTATGTCGAGACGTTTTCGCCGTATGCGCGCCAGTTCCTCGATCGCATGGACAAGCCGCAGGTGGATCGCATCGAAGGCGTGCCGCCGGCCATTGCCATCGACCAGAGCAACCAGGTACGCACCTCGCGCAGCACCGTTGGCACCATGACCGAGTTGGCCGACTACCTCAAGCTGCTATATGCACGCGCCTCGACCTTGTATTGCAAGGGGTGCGGCGCCAAGGTCGTGCGTGAGACGCCGGAAACCATTCTGCATACGCTGAGCGTGCTTGGCCCGCAGAATGGCGACCCGCGTCTTGCCATCGTCGCGCCACTCCCGATCCCCGAGAATTTCACTGCCGAGGAAATGCGCGGCCATCTCGAACGGCAGGGCTTCACGCGCGTCAGCGAAGTCAGCAAGGCGGGCAGGACGGAGCTTGCTGTCGTCGTCGACCGTTTCCGCTTCAGCAGTGCCGAACAGTCGCGCTTGAGTGAGGCCCTGGAAACCGCATTGCGCCTGGGCAACGGCCGGGTCGAAGCGCATCTGGGTGGCGAAGTGACGGAAGATGCCAAAAACATATGGCGCTTCTCTGCTGACCTGCATTGCGCGAATTGCGATATCCATTACGCCGAGCCCACCTCGTCGCATTTCTCCTTCAATTCCGCCGTCGGCGCCTGCGAAGTCTGCAAGGGCTTTGGCCGCGTGATCGGCATCGACCCTGGCCTTATCGTGCCGGATGAATCGAAGACGCTGGCTGGTGGTGCGGTCAAGCCGTGGCAGACCGAAAGCTACAAGGAATGTCAGGACGACCTGATGAAGATGTGCCGCTCGCGCGGCGTGGCCACTGATATCGCGTGGCGTGACCTGCCGGAAGAGCATCGCGTATGGGTCATGGAAGGCGAGCCCGAGTTCAAGAGCTGGCAGCGCTCCTGGCCAAAGTACTGGTACGGCGTGCGGCGCTTCTTCGACTGGCTCGAGACCAAGGCATACAAGATGCATATTCGTGTCTTGCTGTCGCGTTATCGCGCCTACACGGATTGCCCCACTTGCGAGGGCGCGCGTCTGAAGACGGATTCGCTGTTGTGGCGGGTTGGGACTAAAGAGCAGGCGGACTCTGCGTTGGCAGCCTCTCCCACACTGCAGTTCTCTCTCCCTGAGGGAGAGGGTGGTCCGAAGGACCGGGAGAGGGGGGATGGTCTGATATCCGTTGCTCGTTCTTCGAGTGACGCATCCCTCTCCCGACCCTCCGGGCCACCCTCTCCCGCAAGCGGGAGAGGGCACAGCAACGTGGCGTTGTCGCGCAAACGCTTCCGCCCCCACGGCGCATGGCTGCCGGAAGCCACACTACAAAGCCTGCCCGGCCTGTCGATCCACGATGCCATGCGCTTGCCCATCGACCGGGCAAGCGGTTTCTTCGCCACGCTGAGCGTGCCCGGCACAGCCGGCGAAGCAGCCGATCTGGTCATGACCGAGATCCGCAGTCGCATCAACTACCTCTGCGAAGTCGGCCTCGGCTACCTCACGCTGGACCGCCAGAGCCGCACGCTCTCAGGCGGTGAAGTGCAGCGTATCAACCTCACGACTGCACTTGGTACTTCGCTGGTCAACACGCTGTTCGTGCTCGATGAGCCTTCCATCGGGCTGCATCCACGTGATATCGACCGCATCAACGGCGTCATGCGCAATCTGCGTGACGCAGGCAATTCACTGATCGTTGTCGAACACGATCCGGCCGTGATGCTCAATGCCGATCGCATCATCGACATCGGTCCCGGTCCGGGCGCCGCAGGCGGCAACATTGTTTTCAACGGTACGCCCGACGAGTTGCGTGGTCGTACGGACACCCTCACCGCGCAATTCCTTGGTGGGCATCGCAAGGTGGATGCGGGCCTGGTGCGCCAAAGCGTCGATGCGAAAACACCTCGCCTCAAACTGCTCGGCGCAACGGCCAACAATCTCAAGAACGTCGACCTCTCGCTGCCGCTGGGTCGCCTCGTCTGCGTCACCGGTGTGTCGGGCTCCGGCAAGTCCACGCTGATACAGGACGTGCTCTACCTCGCACTCAAGAAGGCCAAGGGCGAGGCGGCCGAGACGCCTGGCGCGTTCGATAAGCTCATCGGTGACGACCTGATCGAGTCGATTGTCATGGTCGATCAGAGCGCCATCGGCAAGACCACGCGCTCCAATCCCGCCAGCTATGTCGGCGCTTTCGACGTGATCCGCAAACGCTTCGCTGCGCTGCCCGAAGCCGAACAGCGCGGCTACACGGCAGGTACCTTTTCGTTCAACTCCGGCGATGGACGCTGCCCGACTTGTGGTGGCAACGGCTTCGAGCATGTCGAGATGCAGTTCCTCTCCGACGTGTATTTGCGTTGCCCGGATTGCGATGGCACGCGCTATCGCCCCGAGGTACTGGAACTGCAATTGCGCGGTAAAAGCATCGCGCAAGTGTTGGAACTCACCGCCATCGATGCGTTGACCTTCTTCGGTGATGACAAGGACGTGGTGCGTGCCGTGCAGCCGCTGGTCGATGTAGGGCTCGATTACCTTACGCTGGGGCAGCCGGTGCCAACCTTATCGGGCGGTGAAGCGCAGCGCCTGAAACTGGCAGGTCACCTCGCCGACTATTCGGCCAAGAGCGCGGCGCGCAAGAAGGTCGCAACACGTGGCAGTCTGTTCCTGTTCGACGAACCGACGACGGGCCTGCATTTCGGTGATATCGAAAAACTGCTGCGTGCTTTGCGCGCCCTCGTCGATGCGGCCAATACCGTTCTTGTTGTCGAACACAATCTGGATGTCATGCGTGCGGCCGACTGGCTGATCGATCTTGGGCCGGAAGGTGGCGACGCGGGGGGGGAGGTTCTGGTTGAGGGGACTGTTGACAATGTGATGGCTTGCACCCGTTCGCACACGGGGCGTGCCCTACGGCAATACGCACAAACAATGGATGTAGGTTGGGGTGAGCGGAGCGATGCCCAACATCTGTCGGTGAAAGTCGCACCCAATGTGGATCAACGTAAGTCGTTGGGCATCGCTCCGCTCACCCCAACCTACGCCGTAGCCGAGCCTCGTGCCTCGTACCGACCGATACGCGATGCCATCAGCATCGTGCACGCTCGCGAGCACAACCTGAAGAACGTCTCTGTGCAGATCAAGCACAACAAGTTCACTGTGGTGACCGGTGTATCCGGTTCCGGCAAGTCGACGCTGGCATTCGACATCCTGTTCGCCGAAGGGCAGCGGCGTTATCTTGAGTCGCTCAATGCGTATGCACGGCAGTTCGTGCAGCCTGCATCGAAACCGGACGTGGATGCTATCCACGGCATTCCGCCGACGGTGGCCATCGAGCAGCGTACGAGTCGTGGAGGTCGCAAGAGCACGGTGGGCACGCTCACCGAAGTGCACCACTTCCTGCGTCTGCTGTTCGTCAAACTCGGCACCCAGCATTGCCCGACTTGCGATTGCGCCATCGAGCCGCAGAGCATGGAGGCTATTGCCGCACGTATGCTTCGCGACTATCGCGGCCAGTGCATCGGGCTGCTCGCGCCGCTGGTGGTCAATCGCAAAGGTCTATATACGGACCTCGCGAAGTGGGCCAAGAACAAGGGCTATACGCATCTGCGCGTCGATGGCGAATTCCTGCCGGTGTCGCCTTGGCCGCGGCTGGATCGCTTCAAGGAACACAACATCGAGTTGCCTGTTGCCGATGTGACGATAGGTGTCGAAAACGAAGCCGAGCTGCGCGAAAAGCTCGCAGCTGCGTTGGGCTTCGGCAAAGGTGTTGTGCGCGTGATTACCAAAGACTGCAACTCCGGTGAGCCGAGTGCTGCGGCTGGCGTGGTGTTCTCCACACTGCGCGCTTGCCCGTCATGTGGCACGAGCTTTCCCGAACTCGATCCACGCCTGTTCTCCTACAACTCCAAACACGGCTGGTGCGAGACCTGCTGCGGCACCGGTGTGCAGATTCCGGCCTGGATGAAGGACGAAGAGACGGACGTGGCCGAGATGGAATTCGCTGGCCTCGACGAAAGCGGTGAGGAAGTCGCTTGCTCCGCCTGCGACGGGCAACGTCTCAATCCGGTCGCGCTGGCCGTGCGCTATCACGACCGCTCCATCGCGCAATACAGCGAAGAGTCGGTCGGTGAAATAGCGCAGTGGGCCGCGAAGCTGCAACTCAAGGGACGCGAGGCCGAGATCGGGCGTGACATCATCAGCGAGCTGACGCATCGGCTGGCTTTCCTGCGCGACGTGGGTCTTGGCTATCTCGCGCTGGATCGCGCTGCACCGACACTGTCGGGCGGCGAGGCGCAGCGCATCCGTCTGGCCGCGCAGCTCGGCAGCAATCTGCGTGGCGTTTGCTACGTACTCGACGAGCCTTCGATCGGCCTGCATCCGCGCGACAACGGTGTGTTGCTGGATATGCTGGAGGCATTGCGCGAGAAGGGCAATACGGTGGTCGTGGTCGAACACGACGAGGAGACCATTCGCCGCGCCGATGAAGTGCTCGATCTGGGCCCCGGCGCCGGCACGCGCGGTGGTCGGCTGATTGCGCAGGGCACGGCTGCCGAGCTGATCGCTTCGCCTGATTCGGTCACCGGTCAGTGTTTGCGCGAACCGATGCAGCACCCGCTGCACAAGCGCGATGAATCACTGAAAGCGCATGAGGCCATCGAGCTGGTGGGCGCCAATTTACACAATCTGCGCAATGCGGCGGCACGCGTGCCGCTTGGGCGTCTGACCGTGGTGACGGGCGTATCGGGTTCAGGCAAATCGACGTTTGCCCGCGATGTATTGCACGCTTCGTTGAAACGCCTGATCGGCGAGGAAGAAGACGCGAAGAAAGCCGCGCGCAAGAATGCTGCGGCCATGCCGGCGCGACGCGCGCCTGCGGCACGGCCCTACGCGTCGCTGACAGGCTGGGAGCCGGTCGGCCGCGTGCTGGAAGTCGACCAGACGCCGATCGGCAAGACGCCGCGCTCCTGCCCGGCAACCTATGTCGGTTTCTGGGATGCCATTCGCAAGCTGTTCGCCGATACCGAGATTTCCAAACTGCGCGGCTGGTCGGCGGCGCGTTTCTCGTTCAACACCGGCGAGGGCCGTTGTCCGGCCTGCGAAGGCGCCGGGCAGCAAACGGTGGCGATGAATTTCCTGCCCGACGTGAAGGTGCTGTGCGATGTGTGCGGTGGCAAGCGTTTCAATGTCGACACGCTCTCTGCCACCTGGCGCGAGAAGACGATTGCCGACGTGCTGCAGATGGAAGTCGACGAGGCGGTGGATTTTTTCGCCGCGCATCCATCCGTGTCGCACCCGCTCAAGCTCTTGCAGGATGTCGGCCTTGGCTATCTCACGCTGGGTCAGCCTTCGCCGACGCTGTCCGGTGGCGAAGCGCAGCGCATCAAGCTGGTGACGGAGCTGTCGAAGGTCAGGCTCGACGGTGCCGTGCGCAACCCGCGTGCAAAGAATCCTCACACCCTTTACGTGCTCGACGAGCCCACCGTGGGTTTGCACATGGCCGATGTGACGAAGCTGGTTCACGTGCTGCATCGTCTGGTCGATGCGAACAACACGGTGCTGGTGATCGAACATGATCTGGATGTCATGGCCGAAGCGGACTGGATCATCGACATGGGGCCGGAAGGCGGCGCGGAAGGGGGCAAGGTGGTGTTCGAAGGGCCGCCGAGGCGTTTGCTGAAGGCGGATACGCATACAGCGCGGGCGTTGCAGGCATTCCTGGCACGCCGGCAGTGAGCTTGAACGGTGAGGGGGCATGCCGGGATCGCTGTTTGCTATCGGCATGCTGAGGCCGCTGACGGACGTTACAATCCGCTGCCGCGTTTCCATCCACTTCAACCAGGCCACCATCATGCAAAGCCCGCAGCGTGTTTCCGATCTGACGCGCACCCTGTGCGTCGTGCTGCTGACAGCCGCGCTGCTGTTCGGTTGTTTCTGGATCATGCGCCCCTTCATTCCAGGGCTGATATGGGGCGCGTTGATCGTTATTGCCAGTTGGTCGCTGATGTTGCGCGTGCAGGGGTGGTTCGGTGGGCGCCGCGGGCCTGCTACGGCGTTCATGATCGTTGCATTGATCCTGGTGCTCGTCGTGCCGCTTGCCTTGTCCATCGTCACGCTTGTCGATAACGGTGGCGAGCTGGTCGACTGGGTCAGTTCGGTACGCGATGGCTCGTTGGCAACGGCGCCCGACTGGGTCGCCAGATTGCCTTACGTCGGGCCCCGCGCCGCAACGGAGTGGCAACGACTGCTCGGCTCCGGTACCGGTTCCTTGACGACGCGCATCAACGAACACGGTCGCGAGATCACGGCGTGGATTTTTGCGCAGGTTGGCAGCTTCGGCTCCGTGTTGTTGCATTTCACGGTGGCGCTATGCGTCGCCACGCTGCTTTATCTCAAGGGCGAGAAGGTGGCTGCCTTCGTGCGGCGCCTGGCCATGCGGCTGGCCGGTGAGCGCGCCGATGCGCTGGTGACATTGGCAGGGCAATCGATCTGCGCTGTTGCCCTGGGCATCGTTGTGACAGCCATGGTGCAATCCATCATTGGTGGCATCGGCATGGTCATTACCGGTGTCCCGTTTGCCGGTGTGCTGACTTCATTGATGCTGATGCTGTGTCTGGCTCAGCTTGGGCCGGCACCGATTCTCGTGCCGGCGGTGATCTGGATGTTCTGGCAAGGCCACACCTGGCAGGCGGTCGTGCTCATCGTTTTCACTGTCGTCGGGGTGACGCTGGACAACATCCTGCGGCCGATGCTCATCCAGCGCGGCGCCAACATGCCTTTCCTGCTGAGCTTCGTCGGCAGTATCGGCGGGCTGGTCGGCTTCGGGCTGGTGGGTCTGTTCATCGGCCCGGTGATTCTGGCAATCACGCACACCGTCGTGAAGGCCTGGGTCGATGATCAGCTGGAAGCAACGGCCACCACGGCGGTTGTAGCAGGCGATCAGAACTCCAGCGACGCGGACAGGTAGACCATGCGGGATGCATAGTTCGCTGGCGTGTCATCGCCGAGCGTGGCGAGATAAGTCTGTTCGGACCTGTCCGGCATCTCCTGATGGCGCTCACCAAGATTGATGGCGTTCAGCGATATATCGAGCTTTTTTCCTGGCCCCACCTGGGTACGCCAGGCAAGGCGCGCGTCGACAGTCGTGTAGGCCTTTGCCCGGTAGTGAGAGACCGGCACGAACCCGTCACTGCCCGATAGCGGCCCCATGCGCACGATGCTGAGCATGCTCGACCAGGCGCTGCTCCACTGCTGCATCCACGTCAGGCTGGCCGTGTAAGGCGCTATGCGGTCCTCCACGCCGGGGTCCTGCGCGTGGCGATCGATAAGCGTATGGCTGAACAGGATTTCGCTGCCAGCCATCGGCCTGGCCTTGATCTGATATTCGATGCCGCGCACGGTGACGGGATGCTGCAGATTCATGTACTGCGACGAGCCGATGTAGGGCGTGAGCACAGCGGTCGAAGGAACCTGGCCGATCACCGTGTAGTCCTTGATGCGCTCATTGAAGAGGCGCACGTCGATGCTGCTTTGCAGCGGCTTGAAGCGCCCGAGATAACCCACTTCCATGCTGTCGATGCGCGCCTGTTTCAGGCCGGGATTCGGCTGATTGGCGTACACCAGCAGCGTGCCCGTTGCCGGATCGAATGCCCGCACATCGCCGTATTTCTCGAACGTCAGCTGCTGTTGCCAGGCGCGCGAAAAACCGGCGCGCAAGCTGTGATGGGTATCGATCTGCGTATTGATGAAAACGCGCGGTGCGATGTGTGTGGGTTCGCCACCGTAGCGCTCTACCGAAGTGCCGAGATTCAGTTGCCAGTTGCGTGACAGATGCTCATCGAGGTTGACGAAGGCACGCCACAGCTTTTCTGGTGGTGGGTTACCGGCGCTATACAGGTAAGGCGCATCGATCTCGTCGCGGCGAAATTCCCCGCCCCATACGAGCTGACGACGTTCGCTGGAAATACGGTGCTGGGCTTCGACGTGATTGCGCACACTGCGCCGGTTGCGGTCGAGTGACGGCTGCGAGGGGCCGAAGGGATAGCCGGCAGGCAAATTGGCTGTCCAGCCATCGGTGAGACGCTCGCGGTTGTGATAGTAGTGCAGCAAGGTCTCTTCATTGGCGCTTGCCGCGTGCGTCCAGGTCAGGTGCGCGGTCTGCGTGCTGCTCGTCGATTTGCGCTCGGGATTGTTGTCGAACAAGGACATACGGTAGCCCTCGCCCTTGCGCGCAGCGCCCTGGCTCAGACGCATCGTCAACTCGTCGGCATTCGACAGGCGCCAGTCCACTCGTGTCGCCAGCGTCTCGACGCGGCGCGCATCGTTGAGATTATCGAATCCGTCGTCGCCATGAGTGGTCGCCGTGATGCGTATGCTGGCCGGCCCGAACCGGGCATGGGTCATGGCATCCAGGTCACGTATGCCGGGGCTGCCAGCGCTGGTGCGTATCAGGTTGATCGGTTCCTGCAAGGTATGCCGCGTGATGATGTTGATCACACCCATGAACGCGTTGGCGCCATACGTGACGGCGTTCGGCCCACGGACGATTTCGATACGATCTATCTCATCGATGTTCAAGGGCAAAGCGCCCCAGTCCACACCACCGAACGAACTTGGCGAGTAGATCGAGCGGCCGTCGATGAGCACCTGCAACTCGGAAGGGAAGGTGCCCCCGAGGCCGTGATAGGTCACCCAGTAGTTGTTGCCACGCTCCTGCCCGACCTGCATGCCGGGAACGAGGCGGAATATACGCGCCAGATCGCGATAGCCCGTGGCACGGATGAAGTCTCCGTCGATGACGGTGACCGCACCCGGCGCTTCGTCGAGCGGCTGCGGCATGCGCGAAGCACTCAGCACCACCGGCAGGTCGCTGAGATAGGCGCTTTCAGGCGCAGCCAGGCAGGCGCCTGTGGTGCCGAGCAGTGCGACCGCAAGCGCGATGGCACGGCCGTGCCGCGCAATGGCTGCCATCGCACGCGTCGGATCCGGTGCTGACGAAGAGAGACTCATGTTCGTTCTGGAAGGGTTCAATTGATTGCTTGTCGATGCAGCAAGCCGCCTGCATATTAACTGCTTCGGTCATGCCTGCCGTCATGGAATCCATGGACTGCCCGTTGGTCGCGGGGCCGCATCCTCGAAGATAACGCGGGACAAGAGCCGTGTCGCATGCGTGCAAAGAGCCGATAGCGCGTCGTTTCATGAACGATCCGTTTGAATTGGCGTCCTGCATTCGATAGCATTGCTGTCCTGTCTTCCCATACAGACAGACCTTCCGGACCTTATTTCCTTATGCAGCAAGCTCCATTGGCCACTCGCGCCGCCCGCAAGCCCGTCGTCCTGCAGGTGTCGCCATCGCAAGCGTTCCATTGGGTGGCCAGCGGCTGGAACCTTTTCACCGCGCAGCCACTGCAGTGGGCGCTGATGGCCCTGGCTGTATTCGTCATCATGGCCATCGTTTCCACCGTGCTGGTGCCCTTGCCGATCATTGGGCCGATGGCCGCGCCGGTATTGTTCGTATTGCTCACCGGCGGCATGCTGTCGGGCGCCGCGCGGCAGGTACGTGGCGAGCCGCTGCTGTTTCAGCACCTTTTCGACGGATTCCGCGCGCACGGGGGCAACCTCGCCCTGGTTGGCGTACTGTTCAGCATTCCGCTGGTGTTGATGCTGCTCGTCGTACAGCTCGCGCTGGTGGGAGGCTTGCTTGCGGGCGTGCTTGGCGCCGTGCTCGGCAGCGCCCTGAGCAGTCTGCTCAGCGCTGCGACGGCCTTTGTCTCGGTGCTCGTGACGGGTCTCGGTGTATCTGTCTTCATCTATCTGTTGATGATCCTGACGCTGGTGTGCGCGCCTGCGCTCATCATCTATCGCGGCTTGCCGCCGCTGGAGGCGATGGGCCTGTCTCTCAAGGCCAGCCTGCGCAATCTCGGCGCCATTCTGATATTCGGGCTGCTCATGTATGTGCTGTTTGCCGTCGCGCTGATTCCAGCAGGACTCGGGGTGCTGATCTTCATACCGGTCAGCATCGGTGCGCTGCGCCAGGCGTACCTGGACATGTTCGGCGACGCCGTGTTCGAGGCCTGAGCATGCGAGCAAATCGTTTGCCCGCGGCGCGCGGCTGGTACTGGTTCGTCGGCGGGCTGCAGTTGTGGCGGCGGAGTCCCGGCATCATCGGCCTGGCAGCGATGCTTTCCTTTCTGCTGTCGGCGGTGGTTGGTAGCGTGCCCTGGCTGGGTGCGGTGCTGATCTGCCTGATTGGCCCGTTTATCGATATCTTCCTGTTACGCGTTTGTCATCTTGTCGATCTTGGACGAAGACCCACGCCGCGTGACTTTACGGTTGATTTGAAGAGCACTCAGGCAACGGATGTGAGGCCGCGTGTGATCGGCCTGTTGATACTGGGCGGTGTGACTTTTGCCGGACTGATGCTGAGCAAGCTGCTGATGAGTCTGCTGGCAGGGGATGCCATGGCACAGCTGGCGATAGCCAGCCAGGCGGCAGGCGCTTCGCTCGATGCAGCGGTTGCAGCGTCGGCCCCTGTGGCTGCATCTTCGGCTGGTTCACCGGTGACGCTGGCGCCCAATGTCATCCTTGCGCTGTTCTTCAATCTCGGCGGCATTTTCGTGCTGAGTATCGTCATGTGGATTGCTCCGGCACTGACCGCTTTTGCGGGTGTGCCGCCGCTCAAATCGTTGTTTTTCAGCATTGTCGCGTGCTGGCAAAACAAGGCCGCCTTTCTGGTGTTCGGCCTGTCGCTGGCCAGCCTGTCGATTCCCATGAGCCTGCTCATGATGCTCGGTGGTCTGGGTCAGACGCTGGTCATGATGGTGTTGTTCGGCGTGCTGATGCCAGCCTGCTTCGCCAGCAATTACCTCAGCGTTACGGACATCTTCGGTCCGCTGCCTGCCCCACGCGATGCAGGCTGAGGATACGCGTTCGAGCGGGGCTGTCGGCGGGCTGGTTGGCATCCTCGGCGGCACGTTCGACCCCATCCACCTTGCACATCTGCGTATGGCGGAGGAAGCGCTCGATACCTTTGCGCTCGATTCCGTACGTTTCATTCCCGCTGGTCAGCCGATGCACCGTCAACAGCCAGGCGCCTCGTCGACGGACCGGCTGGCGATGGTGCGGCTGGCACTGGCCGATTGCGAACAGTTCGAGCTCGACGCGGCCGAGGCTCTCAGCGAGCAACCCAGCTACACCGTGCCGACGCTCGAACGCCTGCGCCAGGTTTACGGCGCACAGCGGCCACTGGTGCTGCTGCTCGGCGCCGATGCCTTTCTCGGCCTGGCGGGCTGGCACCGCTGGCGAGAACTATTCGATCTCGCGCACATCGCCGTAGCGACGCGGCCGGGTCACGTGATCGAATTCACGAATGCTCACACAAACATCGGCACGCCAGCTGGCGAACTGGCAGGCGAGTTTCAACGGCGCCATACGCTGTTGCCGGATGCCCTTTCAGCCAGCCCTGCCGGGCTTGTCAGCCATTTCGAGATGACACCGCTGGAGGTCTCCGCAACAGCCATTCGGGTTGCCCTGGCCGGCGGCCGCAGCCCGCGCTTCTTGTTGCCGGATAAGGTTCTCGACTATATTGAAGCGCATCAACTCTATCTTTGAGCGCACGGCAGCACGTCCGGTGGGCTCTCAACCAGACTCAGACTTTCAGGAAAACCAACTCTCGCATGGATACTCGCAAGCTGCAGAAAATCGTTGTCGATGCCCTTGAAGACATCAAGGCCAAGGACATCGAAGTCATCAACGTCACCAAGCTCACCTCCCTTTTCGATCGTGTTGTGATCGCCAGCGGCGACTCCAACCGCCAGACGCGCGCGCTCGCGCGCCACGTGCAGGAGAAGGTCAAGGAAGCGGGCGGGGAAATCATCAGTATCGAAGGCGAGCAGACCGGCGAGTGGGTGCTGGTCGATGCGGGCGACGTGGTCGTGCATATCATGCAGCCCGCTGTGCGCAGCTACTACAACCTCGAAGAGCTGTGGGTCGCCACGCCGGCAGCACGCCGCAAACTGATGGCCGAGCATGAGGCTGATGCCAAGTCTGGCGCGCGCGCTACTTCGCGAGCCGCGTGATGCCCATTTGCAACCGGATTGCAACCAGATTGAATCCGGGTTGAAGCTGAGTTGAAACCACGGTGAAACTCATCGTCGCGGCAGTCGGTACCCGCATGCCGGACTGGGTCGAGGCGGGCTTTCAGGAATATGCCAAACGATTTCCACGCGATTGCCTGCTCGAGCTGATCGAAGTACGCGCTGAACCGCGCACCACCGGCAAGACGCCAGCAGCAATGATGGAGCTCGAAGCGGCACGCCTGCGCCAGGCTGTGCCGGCGCGTACGCGGTTGATTGTGCTCGATGAGCACGGTGAAGACATGACATCGCGCCGCCTCGCCGAGCGCTTGCAGAAGTGGCAGGAGGGTGGCGACGATGTGGCCTTCGTCATCGGCGGGCCGGATGGCCTGGCACCCGCACTCAAGCAAAGCGCACACGAGACGATGCGCCTCTCCAGCCTGACCTTGCCGCATGCCATGGTGCGTGTCATGCTCGCGGAAGCGCTCTACCGTGCGTGGAGTTTGTTGAACAACCACCCCTATCACCGCGACTGAGGCATTCGACCGCCATGCCCGCCGATACTTCTCTGCCCCGTATCTACCTGGCCTCCACCAGCCCGCGACGTCGCGAACTGTTGCATCAGATCGGCATCGACTTCGATACGCTTTTTTTTCGTGCGCCACCGCGCAACGATGACGATGTGTCCGAAGTCATCGTCGGCAAGGAAACGGCCGAGGAATATGTCCGCCGCGTCGCTGCGGCCAAGGCAGAAGGCGCGATGCGCCGCATCGTGT
Source organism: Rhodocyclales bacterium (assembly GCA_028292485.1). Lineage (GTDB taxonomy): Bacteria > Pseudomonadota > Gammaproteobacteria > Burkholderiales > Rhodocyclaceae > Viridibacterium. Next base: position 55,901 of record JAQGMG010000005.1, read on the forward strand.
GGCGCAAGTTGCGCCGTCAGGCGGTCTTGTCGGCCGATACCACGCTCGAACTCGACGGCGAAATCATTGGCAAACCCGATGATGCCGAACATGCCACGCAGATATTACGCAGCCTCTCCGGGCGGGAGCATCGCGTGCTGACGGCCGTTGCCCTGGCCGATGACAGCTTCCTCACGCAACGCCTGTCGGTCAGCACGGTGCGTATGCGCGACATCAGCGATGAGGAAATCGCCGCCTACATCGAGAGCGGCGAACCCTATGGCAAGGCCGGGGCCTACGGCATACAGGGTCGGGCGGCCGCCTTCATTGCGGAAATACACGGATCGTATTCCGGCATCATGGGCCTGCCGTTGTTCGAAACCGCCGAGCTGTTGCGCGAGTTCAGTCAGTCAGAATCGTAGAGTCGTAGGTTGGGCATCGCTGCGCTCACCCCAACCTACCCATGCTTTACCGTCGCGACACGATCGCCGCGTTCGCCGACAGATAGATCAGCGCAAGAAACGGCCAGAGAAAATCGGCCAGCCGCGTCAGTCCGTGGAAGTTGAGAAAGTGGTTCTCGTGAACGAGTCGCATCGACGTCAGTTCGAACGGATTCTCGGGTGCGATGTTCACCAGTGCCGTGCATAGCAGCAGCGCCACGCAGGCCAGGCTATGTTGCAGCCAGCCGGGCAATTGCCAGGCGATCAGCAAGGCTGTGAGCCCGATCACCAGGCCGCGCAATGCGCCCGGTGTGGCCCATTGCCAGGGGTCGGGCGGTATGATGAAGACATAGTCGGCAAGCGATCGCACGGCCAGCCCGCCGATAAGCACCAGCGCGACCAGCACGCCGCCAGGTTCGCGCATGCAGCGCTTCACGAGCAGGCCCAGCGCCAGCACATTCATCGACACGATCAACGCTTCGATCAGGACGAAGCGGTGCGCCGAGAACATGATGGCGGCAGGCAGGTCGAACAGCGGGCGCATGTCGCCGGTGCCGAACAAGGTGCTGGTAGGTTCGAGTTGTGTCAGCCACCACATGCCGACCAGGACCAGCCCGATTTCGCCGATATGGCCCGACAGGATGCGGCGACGGCGCCAGCGGTCGAGGAAGCCCCCGTCGTCGAAAATGTTGCCCCAGCGCAGCCCGATGAAGCCGCCGATCAAGCCACCGATGGTGTTGGTTGCGAGGTCGACGTTTGAAGCGACGCGCGTCGGCAGATAGTTCTGTGCAAACTCCAGCGAACCACTGAGCAATGCACATAACAAGGTCGTGGCAAGCAGCACCGAGCGCCTGTTCGTATTGCGCCCGAACGATGCGGCCAGCATGAATCCCATTGGCATGAAGCCGACGGCATTGAGCCACAAGTCGGCGAGCGTGAAATAGCGCGGCCATGGCGCAGTCAGAAAAGCGAAGGGGCCTACACCGGTGTCGCGCCAGCCCGCAAACGGGTGAAGGCAGGCGTAGGCCGTCAGTAGTGCATAGGCCAGGGCCAGATAGCGGGGTAGCCGACGCTCATGGTACATGTCGGCTACCGGCGGCAAGGACGATCATCAGATCATCATTCATACGCCGCCATGATGACCGCCGGCTGCAGGGCTGAGGTGCGATAGCGGGCGCTCGCCAGCGTGATGGGGAACCTGCCCTGTCGGCGGTTGCGGGACAGGCGGTGTGCTCACCAGCTGAGGCAGCAGGGAGAAGAGGATGAAACTCGCAAGCGAAACCAGGAAACCGACGAAATGGGGCAACCACACCTGTGTCCAGTCGGGGCCGAAAAATTCGAGCGGAATCCAGGTTGCAAGGCCGAGCAGCATCGACATCACCGCGCCCTGCGTCGTGGCCCGCTTCCAATACACGCCAAACACCAGCGGAACAAAGGCGGCCACCAGGGTGACCTTGTAAGCGTTTTCTACCAGGCCATAAATCGTCAGTTTCGAGTTCATTGCGATGCAGGTGACGGCTGCCGTGAATACCAGCACTACGGCCTGCATGCTGCGCAGGAAGAACTTGTCGGTGAGGTGGGGTTTCCACGCTTTGAGAATCGGGCGCAGCAGGTTCTCCGAGAAGGTCACGGAAGGTGCCAGCAGCGTTGCCGAAGCACAGCTCTTGATGGCCGACAGCAGGGCGCCGAAGAACATGATTTGCGCAAACAGCGGCGCTTTTTCCAGTACGAGTTTTGGCAGGATGAGCTGCGTATCGGTATCGATGTACCTGCTGACGATTTCCGGCGCGATCATCACCGCGCAGTAAGCGAGGAACATCGGGATGAAGGCGAAGAAGAAATACAGCGAGCCGCCCAGCACCGAGGCCCACACGGCGATCTTTTCCGTAGCGGACGACTGCACGCGCTGGAACACGTCCTGCTGCGGGATCGAGCCGAGCATCATGGTGATCCAGGTGCCGACGAACATGACGATTGCATCGAGTTTGAACTCCGGCCAGAACTGGAACTTGCCGGCCGCGTGGGCGTGCGCGACGACGTTGCCGACGCCACCGGCCTTGCCGCCAACGTCCCAGCCGATATAGAGCAGACCGACAACGATGACGATCATCTGGATGAAGTCGGTAATGGCCACCGACCACATGCCGCCGAACAGCGTGTAGATCAACACGGAGCCGGCACCGAGCAGCATGCCGAGATTCTGCGAAACGGCGCCGTCAGACAGCACGAAGAACACCAGACCGAGCGCCTTGATCTGTGCGGCAACCCAGCCGAGGTAGGAAATGACGATGCAGATGGTGGTGATCAGTTCGACCGTGCGGCCGAAGCGTGCCTTGTAGTAGTCGCCAATGGTCATCAGCTTGAGGCGATACAGCGGCTTGGCGAAGAACAGGCCGACGAGGATCAGGCACAGTGACGCGCCGAACGGATCGGCCACGACGCCGTGCAGATTCTCATTGAGAAAAGTTGCCGGAATGCCCAGTACGGTCTCGGAGCCGAACCAGGTTGCAAACACCGTGGCGGTGACGACATGAAAGGGCAAGGCGCGACCGGCGACGGCATAGTCGCTGGTGTTGTGCACGCGCATCGCCGCATACAGACCGATACCGATCGAAATCAGCCAATAGATGATGACGAAGCTGAGCAACATGGCGAAAACTCCCCGCAGAATTCAGGCCTTGGCCGGCCATTGTTGATGGCCCGGATTATAACCACGGCAAGCTCACCGGCGCTCATGCGCTGTGTGCGTGAGCAAGCGTGGCGGCTTCCCGCGCCAGCTTCTGTATTTCGCTGACGAAGTCCGGGTCTTCACCGTGTAGCAGGGCGGGCAGGGCGCTCCTGAAATCCTCGCGCTCGCACCACTCGCGCATGAAGTCTTCCCAGGACTTCCACATGCGCAACTGCTTGCGATCCATCCGCTCCTCATACACGAGCAGGTAGGCGCGTTCGAACAGGCTGATGAGGATCGAGTACAGCGCCAGGCGACGATCGATCTGTTCTTCGGTCAGCTCGGCGGCAACGCTGGAGCGCAGCTTCAGGTCGGAATTCTGTAGCACCAGTTCCATGAAGCGCGAATAGTCATCGGCGAGCTTGAGGTAGATTTCCTCCTCCTCGTTGGCGCGCTCGCGCCGTTGCTCGAATACGAATACGACAATGGCAAAAGGCAGGGCGACTACCGTGACGAGGTAGCTCGCAAGCTCCATCCAGTCCTTGAATTCATTCATCGGCAGCCCATTCGAGATATGCGGATCCAGCATTGTTGCCGGTGCACAGTATCTCCGATGCTTTGCGCAGCATAGCCCCGCGAGGGACTATCTTCGGGGCAGGATCAGAGGCGGTAGTTGGCGACAACCTTCTGCAGGGTGCTGGCGAGTGTGTCCAGCTCGCGTGCCGATTGAGCACTTTCACGAGCGGCCGCATTGCCCTCTTCGGCCATCTGCGCGATGCGCTCCACCTGTTGTGCGATGCTGGTGCTGGCCGAACTTTGTTCGCGGATGGCGTGGGTGATTTCACTCACCATGCCGACCGCGCTTTCGCTGCTTTCACCGATCTGGCGGATTGCGGCATTGGCTTCCGCGGCGCGGGCAACGCCGGCCGAGACACGCAACACGGCGTGCTCCATGCTCTCCACAGCGTTGCTGGCGCAGCTGCGCACCGTGTCGACCATGGACGAAATTTCGTGAGTGGATGCGGCTGTGCGCTCTGCAAGCTTGCGCACCTCGTCAGCAACCACCGCGAACCCGCGGCCCTGCTCGCCAGCACGTGCCGCCTCGATGGCGGCATTGAGCGCGAGCAGATTGGTCTGATCGGCCACTTCGCGAATCACTGCGACAACCGAGGAGATACGGTCGCTCTGTGCTTCGAGTTCGCGGATGCGGCCCGAGGCAGCATGCACGGTTTCTGCGATGTCGTTGATGTCGCTGACAGTCTGGCCGATGACCTGCGCGCCCGATTCTGCCAGCTGGCCGGATTTGGTTGATTGCACATTGGCCTCGCCGGCGCGCTCGCCGACATGCGTGATGCTGACAGTCAGTTCTTCGATGGAAGCGGCCATGTTCGATGCCGATGCGCTTTGCTGATCGGAGGCGCGCGCTACCTGGTCAGATGACACTGCCATGTGCGAGGACGCCTGCGAAAGTTGCTGCGCGCCGTGCGCGATCGTTTTCAGATTGTTCTGCAGCTTGTCGAGCAAGCGGTTGAGCAAGCCAGCCATGATGCCGATTTCATCCTGGCTGTGGATCGGTGCGCGCGCGGTGAAGTCCTGCTGGCTTTCGATACGCACGATCAGCTCCTGCATGCCACCGAGTGCCTTGCGAATGCCGTTGATGGTCAATATGCCGACTACGGTAGTCGCGATCAGACCCAGTACGACGGTAACCAGCGCGAGCAGTCGGGCATTGTGGGCAAAATTGTACGAGGCCTGCTCTTCACGTTTGGCAAGCTCATAGTTGTACCGGACGTGCGCATCGAGCGCGGTGGCAAGTGTGCCGGCAAGCGGCGTGAGTTCGGACTGGATCAGCGCGCGCGTGCTTTCCTGATTGCCTTCCTTGGACAGCCGCATGGCCTTGGCGACGCCAGCCCGGTAGGCCAGCATGCCCATCTTGTCGTCTGCAAGCATCTGACGATCCTTGTCATCGTCGATGAGCGCTTCGTAATCCTTGCTCAGTTGCTCGAACTTGCGGCGCTCTTCGGTAATCCTGCTTTCGATGTCGTTCTTCACGGAATCGCTGGTAGTTAGCGCCAGCATCAGGACATTGATACGCATCTCATCGACGGCCTTGCTCATCTGTTGAAGCGCCGCGATGGAAGGAATGGTGTTGGTATTGGCGTTGGCGAGCGCATTTTCGACACGCGACGCTCCCGTCAGACCGGCGATACCGACAATCAATAGCGCGATAGCCGAACCGACCACCATGAGGGTCAGTCGCCGGGATATGGAGAGTTGCATGGGGGAGGCCCTGTTGAAATCGTATTTTCCAACAAGTCTTAACGAACGCGGCCCGGCAGACTTGAGCTAAAGCCCCGGATCGCTACCGCCGCCTGCCAGCGCCGCATCGACGATGGGTCGCGACAGATGCGGCGCAAACAGCTCGATGAAGGCATAGGCATAGCCGCGCAACCAGGCATTGCGCGGCAAACCGATGCGCGTGGTTGAAGACTCGAACAGATGCGAAGCATCCACCGCCGCGAGGCCGCGATCGATCATCGGATCGAAAGCCATGCTGGCAATGATGCCGATGCCCAGGCCCATATTCACATAGGTCTTGATCACATCCGAGTCGAGCGCCGTCAGCACCACGTTCGGCTTGAGGCCACGGCCCAGGAAGGCCTTGTTGATCAGGCTGCGCCCGGTGAAGGCAGAGTCATAGGTAATGACCGGGAATTGCGCGATGGCTTCCAGTGTCAGGGGCTGGCTGCGCAGGATCGGATGATCCGGACGCGCCACCACGCTACGGTTCCATTGCACACACGGCAGCATCACCAGGTCCGGACTATCGGCGATGGCCTCCGTGGCAATGGCGATATCGGCTTGCCCGCGCAGCACCATCTCGCAGTTCTGCGTCGGATTGCCTTGATGCAGATGCAACTGAACCCTGGGATAGCGCCGCACGAACTCGCCGACGACCTTCGGCAAGGCATAGCGCGCCTGGGTGTGCGTCGTGGCAATGGTCAGCGTGCCGGCTTCCTCGTTCTGGAATTCCTCACCCACCGCCCGCAGATTCTCCGCCTCACGCAACATGCGCTCAGCAATCGCCACCACCTGCCTGCCCGGCTCGCTAATGGCCGTCAGCCGCTTGCCGTGACGCACGAAGATCTCGATCCCAAGCTCTTCTTCGAGCAGCTTGATCTGCTTGGACACGCCCGGCTGTGAAGTGAACAGCGCGTCGGCCGCCTCGGAGATGGAGAGCTTGCGCTTGGCGACTTCAAGAACGTAGCGGAGTTGTTGGAGGTTCATTTGGTGCTCATATGTGCGAAACGCTAATTGCCGTCATTCCGGCGAAAGCCGGAATCCAGTACCGTGCCTCCGAGCCTGGATCCCGGCTTTCGCCGGGATGACGGTGTCTTCAAGTGATCTCGTCATACAAGTCCCGCCATTGCGGATTGGCAGTTTCGATCAATTCCAGTTTCCAGGCCCGCTGCCATTCCTTCAGTGCCTTCTCGTGGGAGATCGCACTTTCCATGGTGCTGTGCTGCTCATACCAGATGAGCATCTTGATGCCATAACGTTTGGTGAAGCCCTCGACCAATTCTTCTTTGTGTTGCCAGACGCGCTGAACAAGGTTGGATGTAACACCTATATAAAGCGTCCCGTTACGCTTATTTGCAAGAATATAAACGCAGGGTTGTTTCATCCCGGCTCCAGGAGATAAAGGCCTCGGCTTGCCGAGCGAGCGGCCCTCAGGCAAGGCGGTCCGCGCAGAGCAGGGCTTTCGCCCGGCGAGCGGGCCAACGCAGCATGAGGGTCGCGCAGCCGGCAAGACGAGGCCTTTATATTACTTTTTCTTCTATTGGTGTGAATGAAACAGGGGATTGGGGATGAAAGGCCGCGCGTTATGATCCAGCCTCCCCGAATCCCTACAGATCGCGCCCCATGAACCTGCTGTATCCCATCGCCGGCTTTGCCGTGGGCACCATCGTCGGCCTGACCGGCGTGGGCGGTGGCTCGCTCATGACACCCCTGCTGGTGCTGCTGTTCGGCGTGAATCCTTCCGTCGCGGTGGGTACCGATCTGCTCTATGCCTCGATCACCAAGGCCGGCGGCACGCTGGCGCACAGCCTCAAGGGCACCGTGGATTGGCAAATTACACGTACCTTGGCAACGGGCTCGTTGCCTGCGGCGGCATTGACCCTGTGGCTGGTGCATCAATACTTCCCCGGCGGCCTGGGGGGCGCTTCGAAGCTGATTTCATTCGCACTGGGTATCGCGCTGCTACTGACCGCCCTGTCTCTCGTATTGCGCAAGAAGCTGCAAGCCTTGGCGCAGAAACAGGCGCCTTCAGTGCCGAACCCGCGTCGCACTCTCTGGCTGACCGTGCTGATGGGCGCGGTGCTTGGCGCGCTGGTTTCCATTTCCTCCGTGGGGGCCGGGGCGCTAGGCGTGACGGCATTGTTTTTCCTGTACCCTGCGCTGCCCGCGCACCGCATCGTCGGCTCGGACATTGCACACGCGGTGCCGCTCACGCTGGTGGCTGGTCTCGGCCATTGGTGGCTGGGCAGTATCAATTGGCTATTGCTTGGCAGTCTGCTGATAGGTTCATTGCCAGGTATCTGGCTCGGTAGCCATATCTCAGCGAAAGTACCGGAAAAGGTCTTGCGCCCGATTCTGGCAGGCATGCTGGTGCTGATCGGCGCGAAACTCATCGCGGCCAGTTGAACTCAAAGAAACAATACTGATTTACCGGAAGAGTACGCCATGTACAAATACGACGAATATGACCACCGCATCGTGCGCGAGCGTGTTGCGCAGTATCGCGACCAGACGCGCCGCTACCTCGCCGGCGAGTTGAGCGACGACGAGTTCCGTCCGCTGCGGCTGCAGAACGGTCTCTACATCCAGCGCCTGGCGCCCATGCTGCGCGTGGCGATCCCTTACGGTCTGCTGGGCTCCCATCAGCTGCGCAAGCTGGCGCATATCGCGCGCGAATACGATCACGACTACGCGCATTTTTCGACGCGCCAGAATCTGCAATACAACTGGCCCGAGCTGCCGCGTGTGCCGGACATCCTCGAAGAGCTGGCGAGCGTTGAAATGCACGCCATCCAGACTTCCGGCAACTGCATCCGCAACATCACGACGGATCAGTTTGCAGGCGTCGCGCCCGACGAAGTTGTTGACCCGCGTCCGCTTGCCGAGATACTGCGCCAATGGAGTACTTTCCATCCGGAATTCGCGCTGCTGCCGCGGAAATTCAAGATCGCAGTGAGTGGCACGACCAACGACCGCGCCGTTGTGCAGATGCATGATATCGGCATGGAGTTCTATCGCGACGCAGCTGGCGCACTGCTGATCAAGGTGTGGGTTGGTGGTGGTCTGGGTCGTACGCCTATCCTCGGCGAAGTCATCCACGACGCCCTGCCCTGGCAACACGCATTGACATATTGCGAAGCGATCCTGCGCACCTACAACCGCTGGGGCCGCCGCGACAATTCGTACAAGGCGCGCATCAAGATTCTGGTGAAGGCGCTCGGCATCGAGGAGTTCCGCCGTCAGGTGGATGCCGAGTGGGCGCATCACAAGGATGGTGCCAATACGATCACACAGGCCGAACTGGAGCGCGTTGCCAGGCACTTCGACGCCCCTGCTTATGAGACGCTGGCCAATGACGATGCGGGCTTCGACGAGAAGGTCGCGAGCGACAAGGCTTTTGCCAACTGGGTGAAGCGTTGCGTGCATGCCCACAAGGTGCCGGGCTATCGCGCCGTTACCTTGTCGCTCAAGCCAACCGGTATCGCGCCGGGCGATGCGACGTCGGACCAGATGGACATCGTCGCCAACTTCGCCGACCAGTACAGCTTCGGCGAAGTGCGCGTGTCGCACGAGCAGAACCTGATCCTCGCCGACGTCAAACTCGCCGATCTCCACGCCTTGTGGCAGACCGCACGTGCGGCCGGTCTCGCAACGCCGAACATCGGTTTGATCACCGACATCATCTGCTGCCCCGGTGGTGATTTCTGCTCGCTGGCCAATGCCAAGAGCATTCCGATTGCCGTGGCCATCCAGCGTCAGTTCGACGACCTGGACTATCAGCATGACATCGGTGAAATGGAGATCAATATTTCGGGCTGCATGAATGCCTGCGGTCATCACCACGTCGGCCACATCGGTGTGCTCGGCGTCGACAAGGACGGCTCCGAGTGGTACCAGGTGAGCATCGGTGGCAAGCAGGGCAACGACGCGAGCCTTGGCAGCGTCATCGGGCCGTCGTTCGCGGCAGATGAAGTAGCAGGCGTGGTGCAACGCCTGATTGATGTCTATATCGAGAACCGCAGCCCGGAAGAGCGTTTCATCGACACGGTGCGTCGTCTCGGTGTGGCGCCGTTCAAGACGCGGGTGTATGCCGACCGTCAAACTGGCAAGAAGGAGGCCGCCAATGTCTGACATAAAAGGCAAGCTGAGAGCGAATCTCATCAGGACAGATGGCGGCGAGGCGCGCCTCGTCATGAATGACGAATGGCTGATCGTGCGGCTTCCCGTGGTGCAGGAAGAAGTGAAAAAACAGGCCGGCAAGGTCGTGCAGTTCAAGCTCACCAATGCCGAAAGCGCGACTGCCGCGCAGATCACCGATACGCAAGTGCCCGAGGGCAAGATTGTGCTGCCGCTGTCCGTATGGCTGGCGCGCAAGGCGGAGTTTTCCTCGCGTGTCGCCGCTGGTGAAATCGGCGTGTGGCTGGAGACCCATGAGCTGGTCGAAACACTCTTCGAAAACCAGCCCGACCTGAATGTGTTCCCCGTGATCGGCGTGTATATCGAACGTTTTCCTGATGGCCGCGCCTACTCGACGGCTTCGCTGCTGCGTACGCGTTTCGGTTTCCGCAACGAGTTGCGTGCTTTCGGCGATGTATTGCGCGATCAACTGTTCTTTCTCAATCGTTGCGGGTTTTCTGCCTTCGAGGTGCGTGCCGATCGCTCGGCCGAAGAGGCCCTGGCCTCCCTCAAGGACTTCAGTGAGCCTTATCAGGCGGCGGTCACGGTTGATCAACCGCTGTGGCGCCGTCACGCAAGAGTCTGATTCGAGTACCGAGATGGAACAAACCGTTTCCTTTCTGCCGCCACGCAAGGTCAGCAATCCGGCCACACACCCGGAGCTGACTGACGTGTTGCGCGCAAGTGTGGCTGTCAAGCGCAGTAATGCGCTTGAGCTGCTGCATGCCATCGCCGAGCGGCACGATGCAGCGTCGGGCGCTGTCACCTTCGCCAACAGTTTCGGCGCCGAAGACATGGTGCTCACCGACATCATCCTGAGCGAGCAGTTACCTATCGAGATATTCTCGCTAGATACCGGACGTCTGCCCGCCGAGACCTATACCTTGATGAGCGAAGTCGAGCAAAAGTACGCCACGCGCCTCAAGGTATTCTTTCCCGAAAGCAGCACGGTGGAAGCCTACGTGCGTAACCACGGCATCAATGCTTTCTACAGCTCTGTCGAGTTGCGCAAGGCATGCTGCGGTATGCGCAAGGTCGAGCCGCTGCGCCGCGCACTGGCAGGCAAGAAAGCCTGGATCACCGGCTTGCGCGCAGCGCAGGGCGCGACGCGCTCCGATTTGCCGGTGCATGAGTATGACGAAGGCAATGGCCTGGAAAAATACAATCCGCTGGCCGACTGGAGCGAGCAGGAGGTGTGGGCATATATCCGCATCCATGGTGTGCCTTACAACACCCTGCACGACCAGTTCTATCCCAGCATCGGCTGCGCGCCTTGCACGCGGGCGGTTGCGGTCGGTGAGGATGTGCGAGCGGGGCGCTGGTGGTGGGAGAACCCAGATTCGAAAGAATGCGGATTGCATGTGAAGTAATTTGTGTCGCGGATGCGACGCTGCTGATGAAATAAAAATGACAACCTTGACCAAACAGACTCTCTCTCACCTCGACTGGCTCGAAGCCGAGGCCATCCACATCATGCGTGAGGTGGCTGGCCAGTGCGAACGCCCTGTGCTGCTGTTCTCCGGCGGCAAGGATTCCGTCTGCATGTTGCGCGTGGCTGAAAAGGCTTTCCGCCCCGGCAAATTCCCGTTTCCGCTGATGCACATCGACACGGGCCACAACTACAAGGAAGTCATCGATTTCCGCGACAAGCGTGCTGCCGAGCTGGGCGAGCGCCTGATCGTGCGCTCGGTCGAAGACTCGATGAAGCGCGGTACCGTAGTGTTGAAGTCGGCTGACGAGCCACGCAACAAGCACCAGTCCGTAACCTTGCTTGAGGCCATTGCCGAATTCGAATTCGATGCCTGTATCGGCGGCGCCCGCCGTGACGAAGAAAAGGCGCGCGCGAAAGAGCGCGTCATGAGTTTCCGCGACGAGTTCGGCCAATGGGACCCGAAGAACCAGCGCCCCGAGCTGTGGAACCTCTACAACGCGCGCACCCATCGCGGCGAGAATATCCGCGCCTTCCCGATCAGCAACTGGACCGAGATGGATGTGTGGCAATACATCGAGCGCGAGAAGCTCGAATTGCCGAGTATCTACTTTGCGCATACGCGCCAGGTCGTGATGCGTGGCGGTTCGATTGTCCCGGCCAACGTTCCTGTGGCCAGCGGTGATGTCCTCAACGCGCCGAAGGCTGGCGAGTCAATCATCGACCTGCAGGTCCGTTTCCGCACCGTGGGTGACATTACCTGTACCGCTCCGGTGGAGTCCGATGCCGGCACGGTTGCCGACATCGTGCTCGAAACGGCAACGACAACGATCACGGAACGCGGCGCCACGCGCCTCGACGATCAGACTTCCGATGCCTCGATGGAACAGCGCAAAAAAGAAGGTTATTTCTAAGATGTCCGCAAACGAAAACATTCACGGCTGTGTTCCCGATAACGGCCTGCTGCGCTTCATGACCTGCGGCAGCGTGGACGACGGCAAGAGCACGCTGATCGGCCGACTGCTGTTCGACACCAAGACCATCCTTGCCGACACGCTGACGCAGATCGAGAAGACCTCGAAGAAGCGCGGCATGGGCGCGGTCGATTTGTCGCTGCTGACCGATGGCCTGCAAGCGGAGCGCGAGCAGGGCATCACTATCGATGTGGCATATCGCTATTTCTCGACCGGCACGCGCAAGTACATCATTGCCGATGCGCCGGGTCATGAGCAATACACGCGCAACATGGTCACGGCGGCGTCCACCGCCAACCTCGCCATCATCCTTGTCGATGCGCGCAAGGGTGTGCTGACGCAAACCCGCCGTCATAGTTACCTGGCGCACCTGGTCGGCATTCCGCATCGTGTCGTCGCCATCAACAAGATGGATCTGGTCGACTACAGCCAGGAAACCTACGACCGCATCTGTGCCGAATATCGTGCGTTTGCCGAGAAACTCGGGCTGATTCCCGCAGGCGGCGATCTGCGCTTCATTCCGATGTCGGCGCTCAACGGCGACAACATCGTCGATCGCACGGAAGCCATGCCCTGGTACAAAGGGCCGACCTTGCTGGAAGTACTCGAGACAGCTCCCGCAGCACACACCGAGCACAACGAGCCGTTCCGCTTTCCGGTGCAGTTCGTGTGCCGCCCGCAGGACTCGGCCAATCCCGATCTGCACGACTATCGCGGCTTCATGGGGCAAGTCGAATCAGGTTCGATCAAGGCCGGTGATGAAGTCACGGTATTACCCTCGGGCCGCACGAGCCGTATCAAGGCCGTGCATCTGGGCGGTGAGCCGATTGCCGAAGGCGTCACGGAACAGTCCGTCACGTTGTTGCTGGAAGACGAAGTCGACATCTCGCGCGGTGACATGATCGTCAAGTCGTCCGAAGTGCCAGAGGCACGCAAGGAGCTCGACGCGATGATCTGCTGGCTGTCCGAGACACCGCTGTCGCCGGCACGCACCTATTCGATCCGTCACACCACGCGCACCAGCAAGGCCAAGCTCAACGGTATCGCCTACCGCGTGGACGTGAATTCACTCGAGCATGCCGAGGCCACGCAGCTGGCCATGAACGATATCGCGCGCGTCAATCTGAAGCTGGCGCTGCCGGTGTTCGCCGATCCGTACGCGCAGAATCGCGCGACCGGCGCTTTCATCGTGATCGATGACTCCACCAATAATACGGTCGGCGCCGGGATGATCCTCTGATCGCCAAAGGGCTGCTGCGGCGGCCCTTTGGTTTATAGTGCAAGCCGCTTGTAATGCTCGCACGCACAAGACACGTGCTGAACCAGGATCGAATCCACGTATTCTCAACCAAGGAAAACCATGAAAAAGACATTCATTGCCGTGATCTGTGCGCTGAGCGCAGTGGCAAGTTCCGCTGCAGACATGACCGAAGAGCAAAAGACGGTGTATGCAATTGGCGCCATCATGGGCAAGCAGGTATCCGTTTTCAATCTCTCGCCCGCCGAGCTGGAGCTGGTCAAGAAGGGCCTGACCGATGCAGTCAAGGGCGGCAAGATGGCCGTCGAGCTGGAAACCTACATGCCGAAAGTGCAGGAGCTCGCCAGCAAGCGCGTGGTTGCGGCTGGTGCCAAGCAGGCTGCTGCCGGCAAGGTGTTTGCAGCGCAGGCCGCCAAGGAAGCCGGGGCAGTCAAGACTGCTTCGGGCCTGGTCTACATTTCACTGAAGGATGGTTCCGGCCCTAGCCCGACAGCCAATGACATCGTCAAAGTGAACTATCGCGGTACGCTGATTGATGGCACCGAGTTCGACAGTTCGTACAAGCGCAACGAGCCAATCGAGTTTCCGCTTTCTGGCGTGATCAAGTGCTGGGGCGAAGGCGTGCAGAAAATGAAGGTCGGTGGCAAGGCGCGCCTGGTGTGCCCGCCCGAGATCGCTTACGGCGAACAGGGAACGGGCGGCGCGATTCCACCGAACTCGACGCTGAATTTCGAAGTCGAGCTGCTGGCCGTCAAGGCGCCGCCTAAAGCCGCCGCTTCCGAGCCGGCCGTCAAGAAGTAGACCTGCTTGCTGTAATAAAAAGGCCACCGCATGCGGTGGCCTTTTTTGTTGTCTGAGGCGCTTGTTCAGAGGCGACGATGGCGCGTGCCATTCTTGAGGGTCGGGTGCCGTGTGTGAAAGTCGATCCACACGACCTCTGCATCGGCAGTGTCTGTGGCGGGAAGCTTGTCGTCGGCCGTGCGTGCTGCGACGAAGAGCCGCCCGAGCATGGTTTGCCGCCACGATTCGCCACCGCACATATCGTAGAAGCGCGTCTTCTCCAGCTGCGCGGCACGGATCAAGGGCATTGCCTCACGCGGTGGCAGGGCGAGTACGGAAGCCAGTGCCAGTCGATTGATCACTTCCGTATCAAGCGCGGCGTAAAAGGCGAGCGTCTGCTGCTCATTGAAGGAGTGGTAGTGATGAAACCAGCCTTCCTGTTGCGCTAGAAGGTGATCCGTCTCCGGTTTGGTCAGCCAGTAGAGATTCCATGCCTGCGTGTCGCCGTGCTCCTGCATGATGCGGAAGACGCAGCGTTGCGTGCCGGGAATGGCGTAGTGCTCCGGGGTCAGCGGGGCATACATCGTGATGCCGTGCCAGGTAGTCATGCTTACCGATTCCACTGAGTGCCAGCGCGAAATGCGCCGTACATAGGTCTCTTATCGGACGTTTGGCGCCATGGCTTGAGTACGGAAATGCCGCTGACCTGCCTGAAGCGTGAAGAACTTAGCGCTCCACCCTGTGCATGTGGATCGGCTGCTCGGCGGCCGGGCTGTCGCACGAGCCACAGCTGGCGCACCCACTGCTGCTGTCGTGGCACGCGGCAACGCCTGCTGACCGGCCGGTAAGGCGCGACCACAGCTTCGGCGCATGTTTGCGCAGCACGGCAATGGCGCTGACGAGCACGATCAGGGCGACGACCAGTGGCTCCAGCAGGGTATAGAGCTGGGCGCTCATGACAGCAGCCCGCCAATACGAAACGCGATGAAGGCAGCGAGCCAGGCAAGCGCGAACAGGTATGCGAGAGAAATCCCGATCATGCGCCATGAGCCGGTCTCGCGACGGATCACCGCCAGCGTGGACAAACACTGCGGCGCATAGATGTACCAGGCGAGCAGGGCCAGCCCGGTGCCGAGAGACCATTGGGCGGCGATGAGAGGCGCCAGTTGTGCCGCCGCGGCATCCTGGCTGCCGCCGATGGCATAGACAGTCGCCAGACCGCTCACCGCCACTTCACGTGCGGCCAGTCCCGGAATGAGTGCAACGCAAATCTGCCAGTTGAAGCCGATGGGCGCAAACACCACCTGCATCGCACGGCCGATGTGACCGGCATAACTGTATTCAATGGCTGTGCCGTGCCAATCGGCAGGTGGCGCGGGGAAGCTCGCGAGAAACCACAGGAGCACGGACAGCGCAAGGATGATGCCGCCGACACGCTTGATGAAGATTGAGGCGCGTTCGGTCAGGCCGATGAGCACATCACGCGGGTTGGGCATGCGCCAGGAGGGCAGCTCCATCAGCAGCGCTGCATCGGCATGGCCGCTGCCGAAGCGTTTGACGACCCAGGCGACAAGCAGTGCGGAAAATATGCCGGTCAAATAAAGGCCAAACATTACAAGCCCCTGCAAGCCGACATAGCCGAGCACCTTGCGGTCCGGTACGAAGGCGCCGATCAGCAGTGCATACACCGGCAGGCGCGCAGAGCAGGTCATCAGTGGTGCGACCATGATGGTCAGCAAGCGGTCGCGCGGATGCGGGATGCTGCGCGTGGCCATGATGCCGGGAATGGCGCAGGCAAAGCTCGACAGCAGCGGAATGAATGCACGCCCTGACAGGCCTGAAGCCAGCATGAAGCGGTCGAGCAGAAAGGCTGCGCGTGGCAGATAGCCTGATTCTTCCAGGCACAGGATGAACAGGAACAGCAGCAGGATCTGCGGCAGAAAAACCAGCACGCTGCCGGTGCCCGCGATGATGCCGTCCACCAGCAGACTGCGCAGCATGCCGGCAGGTAACTGGGTGCTGAAGAAATTGCCGGCTGCCGCTACACCGACTTCGATGGCGTCCTGGAAGGGACCGGCCCAGCTGAACACCGCCTGGAACGTCAGGAACATCACGGTGGCCAGTATCAGCATGCCGATCACCGGATGCAGCACCCAGCGATCCAGCGCATCGTCGATTTCGGCGGTGCGGCGCGGGACCGTCACTGCCGCGTCGAGCAGGGCCTGCACAGCGGCATGCAGATCGGCCTCTGCCGGTAGTGCGGTCGGCGGCGCAGGCAGCCTGTCATCCAGCGCATCGAGCAAGGCGCTTGCCCCGTTCTTGCGAATGGCGATGGTTTCGACCACGGGTATGTCAAGCAAGGCTTGCAGTTTCTCGCGATCAATGCGGATGCCGCGATGCGCTGCCGCATCCATCATGTTCAGCGACACCAGCATCGGCAGCCCGAGCTGGGCGAGCTCCAGTACGAAGCGCAGGTGCAGACGCAGATTGGTGGCATCCACCACGCAGACGAGCAGGTCAGGGCGCTGTTCGTCCGTGCGCACGCCCAGGCAGACGTCGCGCGTGATGGCTTCATCGGGGCTGGCGGCGTTGAGACTGTAAGCGCCGGGCAGATCGAGGACGCGCACGAGGCGGCCCGACGGCAGGCGCAGTGCTCCTTCCTTGCGCTCGACGGTTACGCCTGCGTAATTGGCGACTTTCTGGCGGCTGCCCGTCAGGCGATTGAACAATGCGGTCTTGCCGCAATTGGGATTGCCGACCAGCGCGACATGCAGGGACGTAGCGCCAGTCATCGCAGGGAAAATCGCAGGAAAAGGCCGGTGGAAGTGATCATGCCGCCCGCTGGCAATTGACCTGGGTCAAGCGCCTTGCAGGGAAACGCGAACGCGCGCCGCCTCGCTGCGGCGCAAGGCAAAGCGCGTGAAGCCGACCTGCACGGCGATGGTGTCGGCACCCAGCGGGCCGAACGCCACTACGCTCACCGGCTCGCCGCGCACAAAACCCAGCTCGCGCAGACGTTGCGCGATGGCATCGGTGGCGTGGCTGGATTCGACGGCTTCAACGATTGCGTGGGTGCCGCGCTTGAGCAGGGAAAGGTTCATATGCAAATATCGCTAGACAACAAAATACGAATCGTTCTCATTTATATACCCAATCAATTGCCTCGACAAGGGCGGCGAGCCGGGTTTTGCGCAGGATCATGTATTTCGCTACGAAAGGAGGGCGAAGGAGGCAAATGAGTGATGACAGGCCCGCACCGGCGCAACAGTGGAGCAAGCTGATCGATCCATGGCGCGCCGTATATTCACAACGTTTGCCGGAGGAAACCGGTAAAATTGCGCGCAAACCCGTTTCAAGGATGTCTCATGGATTTTGAACAAGCCCGCTTTAACATGATCGAGCAACAGATTCGCCCTTGGGACGTGCTCGATCCGGACGTGCTGAACGCACTGCGCACCGTCAAGCGCGAACTTTTCGTGCTGCCCGAGCATCAGGCCTTGGCGTTTTCCGAAGTCGAGTTGCCTCTCGGTTGTGGCCAGACCATGCTGGAACCGAAGGTCGAAGCCAAGGCGCTGCAGGCCGTCGGTGTGCGCCCAGGGGACAGCATTCTCGAAATTGGCGCGGGCTCGGGCTATATGGCAGCGCTGTTGGCTGTTCGTGGCGAGTGGGTGCGTACGATCGAAATCGAGCCGCAGCTGGCCAGTTTTGCGGCCGACAATCTGGCACGCAATGCCATCGACAATGTGATCGTTGAAGAGGGTGATGGTGTTGCCGGGTGGGAAGTACGCGCGCCTTACGACGTGATCATGGTCTCGGGCGCGGTACGCGAAATACCGCAAGCCTTGCTCGATCAGCTCAAGGTCGGCGGCCGCATGTTCGCCTTTGTCGGCACCGCACCTTGCATGAAAGGCCAGTTGATCCAGAGTCTTGGCGGTGGTCAGTTCCGTAACAGCACGGTTTTCGAGACGCTAGTGCCGTATTTGCGTACTTCGCAAGTGGCCAGCTTCGCTTTCTGATGGCCTGTAAACGTCATGGTTGAACAGCTCAAAGCACCGGATCTGGCCACGTGGCTGCGCGACGAAACGCGCGCCAGACCTTTCCTGCTCGACGTGCGCGAGCCATGGGAGTTTTCGCACTGTGCAATAGAGGGGGCCGTGTCGATGCCGATGGGAGGTGTGCCCGGCCGCGTCGAAGAGCTGGATGCCGAACGCGAAATCGTGTGCATCTGTCACCATGGCATGCGCAGCCAGCAGGTCGCCATGTTTCTCGCTTCGCGCGGATTTGAACGCGTATTCAACCTGTCTGGCGGCGTTCATGCATGGGCCGAACAGGTAGATTCGCACATGCCGACTTATTGAGCGCTTGGAGCGCTCCAGGTCAGCCGATAGAATTTTGCGCTGACATGTGGGTTCGCGACCCACGGCTCCGGTATCGCGAGCCGGCACGTAACAGAACGCAGAAGTGATTTTTCCGGGAATAAGTATCTATGAAACGTATTGCCTGTCTGGCTGTGGCCGTTTGCTCGGTAATGAATGCATACGCTGCCGATTTGCTGGACATCTATCGGGATGCGCTGGTCAGCGATTCGCAATTCACAAGCGCTCGCGCCCAGCTTGAGGCAGGCAAGGAAAAAGGGCCGCAAGGTACCGCCAATCTGCTGCCGGTCGTGAACCTGACGGGCAACACCACCTACACCCGCACCGACGCATCCCTGCCCAGCGAGCGCACCTTTGCCTTCAATGGCAATAACTATCAGGTGCAACTGACGCAACCCTTGTTTCGCTGGCAGAACTGGGTCGCATACAAGCAGGGGGCACTGCAGGTAGGCGTGGCGCAGGCGCAGTTCGAGACAGCCGGTAACGACGTCGCCCTGCGCGCTGCGCAAACCTATTTCGATGTGTTGTATGCCGAAGAGGTGCTGGCTTCGGTACAGGCGCTCAAGTCTGCAGCCAGCGAGCAACTGCAACTTTCCAAAAGAAGTTTTCAGGTCGGTACCGTCACGGTGACCGATGTCAACGAAGCCCAATCCAAATACGACCTCGCCGCTGCACAGGAGATTGCCGCGCAGAGCGACCTGACCATCAAGCGCGCCGCCCTGAGCCTGCTTTCAGGCAAGGCGCCACAGCCTTTGGCACGCCTGAGGCCGGGCGTGCAGATTGCGCCGCCGCTGCCCGCCAATATCGAGGATTGGGCCAGCGCCGCCGAAAAGAACAATCCGGCCGTGCAGGCACAACAGCTCACGCTGGAGATAGCAAAGCGCGATGTTGAAAAGGCACGTGCGGGTCATTTGCCGACGGTTGATCTGGTAGCAAGCTATGGCAATAGCCATTCCGGCAATGGCTCGAATGGCACTTCCTCACTGTCGCGCAACAATGCCATTGGCTTGCAGCTGCAGGTGCCCATCTATGCGGGTGGCTTGACGCAATCCAGGGTGCGCGAGAGCCTTGCCTTGTCGGACAAGGTTGCTGCCGACCTCGAAACGCAGAAGCGCACTGCCACGCAGGCGGCACGTCAGGCTTTCGTGGGCGTGACCAGTGGCATTGCACAAGTGCGCGGCTATGAAGCGGCCGTGCTGTCAGGCAGGAGTGCCGTCGATTCCAACAAACTGGGCTACGAAGTCGGTGTGCGTATCAATATCGATGTGCTCAACGCACAGAGCTCACTGGCAGATACGCAACAGAAACTTGCCAAGGCGCGTTATGACACGCTCATTGCGCAGCTCAAGCTCAAGGCCGCCACGGGAACGATCGACACCGCTGATATCGAGCAGATCAATGAGCTGCTTGCCAGGTAGGGCAACTGAAGCGTTGATGTGATGTGAAAGGGTGAGGGCGCGTCAGCGCCCTCACTTTTTTTCGGTGTTGCTCAGCAGTCCTTCCACCAGACTCATCAAGCGCGCTGTGGCGCCGCGGTGAAGTCGGCAAAAGGCCAGCCCGGCCTGGCTCATCCTGTTGCGGCGCTCCGGGTCGCTGGTCAAAGCCAGCGCTTCGAGCACGCCACTTTCAGCATTGGCGCAGCGCAGGGCGGCGCCCGCTTCAATGGCTTTCTCGGCGGCTTCGGCAAAGTTGAAGCTATGTGGCCCGATCATCACCGGCACGCCTGCTGCGCAAGATTCGATAAGGTTCTGGCTGCCAAAAGGAAGCCAGCTGCCGCCGATCAGCGATACGTCTGCCATGGTGTAGTAGGCGGCCATCTCGCCCATGCTGTCGCCCAGCCACACGCGTGTTGCAGGCGCGATCGCCATGCCATCGCTGCGTCGCTGCAGGGCCAGCCCGGCGTGTCGAACCGCCGCACTCACTTCGTCAAAACGTTGCGGATGACGCGGCACCAGGGCCAGCAGAACCTCGGCAGGTGCGTGGTTGCGAAATGCTTCGAGCAGCAGGACTTCTTCGCCTTCTCGGGTACTCGTCGCCAGTATCACCGGGCGCTTGCCAACCAGCGCCTTGAACGCCGCGCCGCGCTCCTGCATTGACGAGATGATTTCAACGTCATACTTGATGTTACCGGTGACGCGCACGAACGATTTGTCTTCGTTGCCGGCCAGGCCACGCAGTCGCGCAGCATCGGCATCGCTTTGCGCGGCGATCGTGTCAAACCCCGCGAATGCCTGCTTTGCCAAGTTGCCTAGTCGTGCGTAGCCCTTGGCTGAGCGCTCGGACAAGCGTGCGCTGGCGAGCAACATGGGTACGCCGCGGACCTTGGCCTGGCGCATCAGGTTGGGCCATACCTCCGTCTCCATGATGATGCCGCATGCTGGCTGCACCGTTCGCAGAAAGCGCCGCGTGCACCAGGGCAAATCATATGGCAGCCAGGCCTGACGAACGCGTGCCTCTTTGCCGAACAACTCCTGACCAGTTGCGCGCCCGGTGGGTGTCATGTGCGTGAGAAGAATGTGATGCGCCGGATAGGCGCTGAGCAGCGCTTTCAGCAACGGCTGTGCAGCGCGTGTTTCGCCCACCGATACCGCATGCAGCCAGATGCAGGGCACATCCGACGCGGGCAGGTACCCAAAGCGTTCTGGTAGATGCTGCAGATATTCCGGCTGATGCCGGGCGCGCCATGCGAGGCGGCCCAGCACCAGCGGCATGCCGACGATCCATAGCAAGGTATAGAGCGCCCGAATCATGTAAGAGCCGGTTTCACGGTGATGAAGGGGGCCAGCGCCTGCAAGACCGCATCGGGCGTCGGTACCAGTCCGATACCACCCAGATTGATCGCACCGGGGCCGCCATATACGCCGGTCAACGCAGGATTGGTGGCGACAGCCAATGCCACCACGGGCCGATCAAGCGCCGCAGCAAGGTGCGTGAGGCCCGTATCCACGCCGATGATTACCTGCGCTGCCTGCATGACGCTGGCGATTTCGGTGAGCTGCGCAGGCGGGGCGACCAGGGCTTGCGGAATGGCGGCCGCGAGCCGCTCGGCCCGCGCCCGCTCCACCGGATTGCCTGCTGGCAGCACGCAACGCACGCCTTGCGCGCGCAGCGCATTGCCTGTGGCAATCCAGTGCGCTTCAGGCCATAGCTTGTCATCGCGGCTGGTGGCTGTGAGCAGCACGGCGAATGGGCTTACCAGTCCCCACGTGGGCAGGGTGTCTGGCGCATGGATGCCGTAGCGCAACGGCAAATCCGGTGTGTATTCGCAAGCGGCGGCCGCAAGCCAGCGATTCCGTTCGACCGCATGGGCGTTGCGCGGAATGACATAGTGACAATCGTAGGCCAGCGCGGCGAGCGGTTCGCGTGCCACCTCCCGTGCAAAGCCGCAGCGCAGGCCTTGCGCTACGCGGCTGATGAGCGCGCTCTTGGTCAGGCCTTGTGTATCAATGACAAAGTCATAATAAGTCTCGCGCAATGCTCCAGCGGCAAGGCGGATATCCCGCCACGTGGCGGCCTGCCCGAGCTGCTTGCGCCAGCGCCGGATCGCGACCGGAATAACGCGGCGCACACCGGGATGCAGACGCGGGATTTCCGCGAAGTTCTCTTCCACGGCCCAGTCGATCGACGCATCGGGCCATATCCGCAGCAGATCGCTGACCACCGGCAGATTGTGAATGACATCGCCCATGGACGAGGTTTTGACCAACAGGACTGATCGCATGCGGGCTGGGTTGCTTGGGCTGGCGTAGAATGACGGACCGCGAATTATATCGCCCCATTCACCAATCGCCCGAAGATGGTCGCCGACCGCCAAGCCCTTTCCGCCGTGCTGATCACGCTCAATTGTGCGCACAGCTTGCGTGCCACACTCGAGTCGCTCGCTTTTTGCGACGAAATCGTGGTGGTTGATTCAGCCAGCACCGATGGCACGCCCGAACTCGCAGCAAGCTTTGGCGCACGCGTCATTACCGAGTCCTGGCGTGGTTTCGGGCCGCAGAAACAATTTGCCATTGATCAGGCAGCCAACGATTGGGTCCTCTGCGTAGATTCCGACGAGATCGTGTCGGACGCGTTGTGCAAGAGCATCGAGAGCGCTTTGGTCGCGCCGACGTACAAGGCCTACGAGTTCCCTCGCTGCAACCGTTTCCTCGGGCGCTACCTGCGACATGGCGAAGGCTATCCTGATCTCTCCCTGCGGCTATTCAACCGCAAGCACGCGCGTTGGTCGGATGACGTAGTGCACGAGAAGGTCATCACGCTGGATGTAGTGGGGCAACTCAAAGGCGATCTGTTGCATCATTCCGAAGAAAACATCGAGTCCTATCTCTCCAAGCAGAATCGCTATACGACACTCGCGGCAGACGCGATGTTTGCCGAAGGGGTCGATGTCTCATTCACGAAGCTGTTTCTGAGCCCGAGTTTCCGCTTCATCAAGTTCTACGTGCTACGCGGGGGCTGGATGGACGGCCTGCCCGGCCTTATTCACATTCTTATCGGATGCTTCAATAGTTTTGCGAAGTATGCCAAACACTTTGAACTTGTGCGCCGGCAGAGCCACAACTAGCCGCTGCGAGGACGGCCAGGCTGCTCAGGTACAATTTCGCCTCTGATTCGTGCGTCACCCCTGATAAACACAATCCCCGGCATGTCGAATATGACCCAAAAAGTTGCACTGATCACTGGCGTTACCGGGCAGGACGGCGCTTATCTAGCCGAATTGCTTCTGAAGAAAGGCTATGCCGTTCACGGCATCAAGCGCCGTACGTCGCTCCTCAACACGGACCGAATCGATCACTTGTTTCATGATCCGCATACCGAGGGCAGTGCGCTGACATTGCATCACGGCGATCTGACAGATTCGAGCAGTTTGCTGCGCATCATTGCACAGGTGCAGCCTGACGAAATCTACAACCTCGCAGCGCAGAGTCACGTCGCGGTGTCGTTCGAAGAGCCGGAGTACACCGCCAATTCCGACGGCATCGGTACCTTGCGCATGCTTGAGGCGATCCGCATCCTGGGGCTTGAGAAGAAAGCGCGTTTCTACCAGGCGTCAACGTCAGAGCTTTATGGCCTGGTGCAAGAGACACCGCAGAAGGAAACCACGCCTTTCTATCCTCGCAGTCCGTATGCCGTGGCCAAGCTCTATGCATATTGGATTACGGTGAACTATCGCGAGGCCTACGGCATTTATGCCTGCAACGGAATTCTGTTCAATCACGAGTCTCCGATCCGTGGCGAGACTTTCGTGACACGCAAGATCACGCGCGCGCTGGCGCACATTGCGTTGGGTTTGCAGGAGTGTCTCTACCTCGGCAATCTCGATTCGCTGCGTGACTGGGGGCATGCGCGCGACTACGTTGAAATGCAGTGGTTGATGCTGCAACAGGACACGCCCGAGGACTACGTGATCGCTACCGGTCAGCAGCACAGCGTGCGTGAGTTTGTGAATCTGGCCGCGGCAGAGCTCGGCGTGCAGATCAGCTGGGATGGCAAGGATGAGGCCGAGATTGGCACGGTCAGTGCCGTTGCAGACGGGCCAGCCAGTGCGAATCTCAAGCCCGGACAGGTCATCGTACGTGTAGATCCACGCTACTACCGCCCTGCCGAAGTCGAAACCTTGTTGGGCGACGCGAGTAAGGCGCGCAATCAGCTCGGCTGGCAGCCACAGACCCCCTTTTCTTCACTAGTGTCCGAGATGGTGCTGGCCGATCTGGAGCTGGCGCGTCGCGAGCAGGCTTCCCTCGGTCGTAGTCTGAAGGTCTATCGTCCGGATCTGGAGAAAAAGTAGGCAATGTCAAAATGCATCCTGCTTACTGGAGGCTCCGGAATGGTAGGGCGCAATCTGCTCGATCTCGCCCGGCAGCGCGGCGTGGAAATCGCGGCTCCCGGCAGCGGAGAACTGAACCTGATGGATGCCGCAAGCACGCGTGCCGTGCTGGAAAAAACTCAGCCAGAATGCATCATCCATGCTGCGGGTCATGTTGGCGGCATTCACGCCAATATGCGCGAGCCGGTGCAGTTTTTGGCCAATAACTGGAGCATGGGCAGCAACCTTATTCTTGCCGCACGTGATCTAGGGGTACCGCGTCTCATCAATCTCGGCAGCTCATGCATGTACCCGCGCAATCGTCAGGAAGCGTTGCGGGAAGAGGACGTGCTGACGGGTGAGCTGGAGCCTACGAACGAAGGCTATGCCATTGCCAAGATTGCCGTGGCGCGCCTGTGCGATTACGTTCGTCGCGAGACACCAGCCTGCCAGTTCAAGACGCTGATTCCCTGCAATCTGTACGGACTCTACGACAAATTTGATCCGGCACGCTCGCATCTGGTGCCCGCAGTCATCCACAAACTGCACACAGCGAAGAAGCAAGGCTTGGCTGAGGTGGATATCTGGGGGGACGGAACTGCGCGCAGAGAGTTCATGCACGCAGCCGATCTGGCCGATGTAATCCTGCGAGCCATTGAGCATTTCGATAGCTTGCCTGACTACATGAACGTAGGCCTAGGGCATGACCATGCCGTCAATGACTACTATTCCGCGGCCGCGCAGGTCATTGGCTATACCGGGCGCTTCACCCACGACACGTCAAAACCGGTTGGCATGGCGCGCAAGCTGACTGATGTCAGCCGTGCAAGCGCATGGGGTTGGCAGTCGCGCATTAATCTCACGGAAGGTCTGCGCCTTACCTACGAATACTATATTTCCTCTGGAGTTGCAGATGCCTTATCCGCTGGCCAGCACTAGCTGGGATCACGAAGAAATCGCCGCGATGCACGCGGTGATCGAGTCGGGCATGTTCACCATGGGCCGACATGTCGCGGACTTCGAGCGAGCTTTCGCCGAATTCACCGGTTCGCGTTTTTGCGTCATGTGCAATTCCGGCTCATCGGCCAATCTCTTGATGGTTGCAGCGTTGCGGTATCGCAAGGAAAACGCCTTGTTGCCAGGCGCCGAGGTGATCGTGCCGGCGGTATCGTGGAGCACGACTTACTATCCGCTCTACCAGTACGGGCTCAAATTGCGCTTCGTCGATATTGACCCGCATACGCTTAATTTCGACCTCAATCAGCTGGCCGCTGCGATTACCGATGACACACGTGCGATTCTCGCCGTCAATTTGCTTGGCAATCCGAACGACTTCAAGCGTATCCGTCAGATTATCGGCGCACGCAATATCGCCCTGCTCGAAGACAATTGCGAGTCAATGGGCGCTACTTTCGAAGGCAAGCAGACCGGCACATTCGGTGTCATGGGCAGCTTCAGTGCGTTCTTCAGCCACCATGTCTCCACGATGGAGGGTGGCATGGTGGTTACGGATGATGAGGAGCTGTATCACATCATGCTGAGCCTGCGCGCCCATGGCTGGACGCGCAACCTGCCCACGCACAATCTTGTGTGTGGCACCAAGAGCGATAACGCCTTTGAGGAGTCGTTCCGTTTCGTGCTGCCCGGCTACAACTTACGTCCGCTCGAACTTTCTGGCGCCATTGGTTTGCCGCAACTGAAGAAGCTGCCAGGCATGATTCGCGAACGGCGTGCCAATGGCGAACGCTTCATTGCGCTGATGCGCGAATTCCCGTGGTTGCGCGTGCAGCGTGAGACCGGCGAGAGCAGCTGGTTCGGTTTCAGTATGGTCCTGGAGCCCGACGCACCGGTGAGCCGCGAGAAACTCGTCGATCTGTTCAGTGCGAACAAGATCGATGTGCGTCCGATCGTAGCAGGCAATTTTACCAAGAACGAAGTCCTGAAGTGGATGGACCACAGCATCAGCGGCAAGCTTGATGCGGCCGATGAAATTGATGCACGTGGCCTGTTCATCGGCAACCATCATTTTGCTCTGGAGGCGGAGCTGGATCTGCTAAGTATTGTTCTGCGCACGGTGAAGGGCTGAGTGCCAGCCGTGGCGGAAGTCGTGGTCGCGCTCAAAGGTGGTCTGGGCAACCAGATTTTCGAATATGCAGCTGGCATGTCTTTGTCGCGTCGGCTAGGCGTACTGTTGTGCCTGGATGTGTCGGCGTATGAAGATCCGCGTGAACGGCATTTCGCACTTGCTCCGTTCGAGTTGCCAGAGCCCGTCGTGAAGCGTGATTTGCATCGGTGGGGGCGTGGCAGCCTGGTTGATCGTATCTATCGCAGACTGGCCAGACAGTTGGGACTGCAGCGTTGCGGTTTGCCAGTATTCTCTGAACGATCGTATGGATACGATCAGCGGTTCGAGTTGGTACGGAACGCCGTGTTGCTGGACGGTTATTTTCAATCGCCACGTTATTTCCATGACATAGCTGATGAGGTGCGCGCCCGTTTTGCGGATCCGCGTGCGTTGAGTGTAGCGTCGCAACAGATGCTTGATCTCATCCGCTCGACAGATGCGATCTGTGTGCATGTGCGGCGTGGTGACTACGTGACAAACCCTGCCGCAAATCGCGTGCATGGCTTGTGTGAGATGAGCTACTACACAGAGGGCTTGGCTATTGCTGGCGAAGGCCTGCTTGCGCCGCATTGCTTTATTTTCTCGAATGACGCTGATTGGGTGCGCGAGAACATGCACTTGCAATATCCGGTGACAGTGGTGGATATCAATGGCGAAGATGCGGCGCATGAAGATTTGTGGCTGATGTCGGCCTGCCGCAGTTTTGTGATTGCGAATAGCTCCCTGAGTTGGTGGGGGGCATGGTTGGGTCGACATCCGGCAAAGCGGGTAGTGGCGCCACTACAATGGTTCAAGGGGCTGGAGATGGATACGTCCAGTCTCATTCCAGCCGACTGGATTCGCATCTAGGTCGAGAAAGCGTTCGGATCATGAAAGCAGTCATTCTGGCGGGCGGGTTGGGCACGCGGATCAGCGAGGAAACGGGCCTGAGGCCCAAACCCATGATAGAGGTCGGCGGCAAGCCGATCCTCTGGCACATCATGAAGATCTATTCAGCGCACGGTATCCACGATTTCGTGATCTGTTGCGGCTACAAGGGTTACCTCATCAAGGAATACTTCGCCAACTATTTTCTGCATACCTCGGATGTGACCTTCGACATGCAGAAAAACGAGATGCAGGTGCATCAACGTTACGCCGAACCTTGGCGCGTAACCCTTGTGGATACCGGAGAAGGCACGATGACGGGTGGTCGTCTCAAGCGAGTTGCGCCTTATCTGAAGGATGAAGAGGCTTTCTGTTTCACCTATGGTGATGGCGTCAGCGATATCGACATCACTGCCTCGATTGCTTTCCACAAGGCCGCTGGCGTGAAGGCAACGCTCACTGCAGCGATTCCGCCCGGGCGTTTCGGAGCACTCGATCTGGTCAACGGCAAGGTCGCGAGCTTTAAGGAAAAACCCAAGGGCGATGGCGCCATGATCAATGGTGGTTTCTTCGTGCTGTCGTCAGCAGTCATCGATTATCTCGACGATGATGCCTGCGTCTGGGAGCGCGAACCGCTGGAGCGGCTGGCGGCTGAAGGCAGTCTTGCGGCCTATCAGCACACCGGTTTCTGGCAACCTATGGATACGATGCGCGACAAGAACCTGCTCGAAGAGTTGTGGGCTTCGGGCGCTGCGCCGTGGAAAGTGTGGGAATGAACACCGCTTTCTGGCATGGCCGACGCGTTTTCTTGACCGGGCACACCGGCTTCAAGGGAAGCTGGCTGTCACTGTGGTTGCAACAGATGGGCGCGGAGCTGACAGGCTACGCACTCGATGCGCCGACGCAGCCGAGCCTGTTTGCGCTCGCAAATGTTGCGCAGGGCATGCGTTCCGTGATCGGGGATGTGCGCGACGCGGCTACGCTTGAGGCTGCCATGCGCGATGCAAAGCCTGAGATTGTGATCCACATGGCTGCGCAGCCACTGGTTCGCTATTCCTATGCAAATCCGGTCGAGACGTATGCGACAAATGTCATGGGAGTCGTCAATCTTTTCGAGGCGGTTCGCAAGATCGACAGCGTGCGCGCGGTGCTGAATGTCACCACCGACAAGTGTTACGAAAATCGTGAATGGTTATGGGGCTACCGCGAGAACGAAGCGCTCGGTGGGCATGATCCCTACAGCAGCAGCAAGGCTTGCGCGGAACTGGTCACTGCGGCCTATCGCAGCTCCTTCTTCGGACCCTCCGGGCAAGCGGTGGCAGTTGCCACGGCTCGCGCGGGCAATGTCATCGGCGGTGGTGACTGGGCTGTCGACCGATTGATTCCTGACATGATGCGGGCCGTTGCCGCAGCACGTCCCGTACGGATTCGCAGTCCGCATGCCATCCGGCCCTGGCAGCATGTACTGGAGCCCTTGTCTGGCTATCTCTCGCTGTGCGAAAAGCTGGTGCTTCAAGACACCGCGTTTTCGTCCAGCTGGAACTTTGGCCCTGCCGATGAAGATGCGCGCAGCGTCGAATGGATCGTGGAGCGATTGATCCAGAGCTGGGGGCAGGACGCTTCCTGGGAACTGGAAGGAAGCCCGCAGCCGCATGAAGCAAACGTGCTGAAACTCGACTGCGCCAAGGCGCACAGCCTGCTGGGCTGGAAGCCGAAATGGGGACTGGGTACGGCGATTGATCGCATCGTCCAGTGGCATAAAGCGGAGCAGGCTGGCGAAGACATGCGCCACCTGACGGTCGAACAGATCAATGATTACCAGCAATGCAGCTTGAAAGAACATTCATGAGCAAAGAACAGATTCGCGAACAGATCATCGCGCTTGTCAGGCAGTATGGCGAGATCGCAACGCAGCCGCGTGCGTTCGTACCGGGCGAGTCCGTCATCCCTCCTGCCGGCAAAGTTATCGGCGCAAGTGAGATGGAGTTCATGGTCGACGCCGCTTTGGATGGCTGGCTGACGGCCGGGCGTTTCAATGACGAATTCGAGGAGCGCCTGGCGGCGTTTCTGGGAGTCAATCATCTGATTACCGTGAACTCCGGTTCGTCTGCCAATCTTGTCGCATTTTCGACGCTCACCTCACCACGTCTGGGCGAGCGTGCGATCCAGCAGGGTGATGAGGTCATCGGTGTTGCGGCGGGTTTTCCGACAACGGTCAATCCCATCATCCAGTTCGGCGCCGTACCGGTTTTTGTCGATGTCGAACTGGGCACTTACAACATCGACGCCAGCAAGATCGAAGCCGCCATATCGCCGAAGACCAAGGCCATCATGCTGGCGCATACCCTTGGCAACCCTTACAACCTCGATGTCATCGTCGCGCTCTGCAAGAAACACAATCTCTGGTTGATCGAAGACTGCTGCGACGCGCTGGGGTCGACCTATAACGGTCAGTTGGTGGGCACTTTCGGTGACATCGGTACGCTGAGTTTCTATCCCGCTCACCACATCACGATGGGCGAGGGCGGGGCGGTGTTTACGAATAACCCGCAGCTCAAGCTGATTGCTGAATCCTTCCGCGACTGGGGGCGTGATTGCTACTGCGCACCAGGCAAGGACAACACCTGTGGCAAACGTTTCTGCTGGAAGCTTGGCACCTTGCCTGAAGGCTACGACCACAAGTACACGTACTCGCATCTGGGTTACAACCTCAAGATTACAGATATGCAGGCGGCATGTGGCTTGGCGCAACTTGATCGTGCGCAGAGCTTTGTCGAAGCACGCAGGCAGAATTTTGCATATCTGAAAGATCGTCTCAAAAGTTGCGAAGAGTTCCTGATCCTGCCTGAGGCAACGCCGAACTCGGATCCGTCATGGTTTGGTTTCCCGATCACGATCAAGCCGGAAGCCGACTGCAACCGGGTTGATCTGCTGACCTATCTCGACCAGTACAAGATCGGCACACGTTTGTTGTTTGCGGGCAATCTCACACGTCAGCCTTACATGATCGGACGCAACTATCGCGTATCCGGCGAGCTGAGCAACACTGACATCGTGATGAACAGTACTTTCTGGGTAGGCATCTATCCGGGTCTGAACCAGAACATGCTGGACTATGTCGCTGAACGCATCGAGACTTTTCTCGGCGTGAATTTCTAAGCGTCGCCATGTTTCCTCGACTGCCAGACAGTGATCTCAAGCACGTCCTGGAGCAGACCCCGGAATTCTGGTCGCAGCATCAGGGTGTTCGGATATTCGTAACGGGAGGCAGCGGCTTCATCGGCTCGTGGTTGCTGGAATTGGTGTTGTATGCCAATCGTATGCATGATGCCGGGATGCAGGTCGTGGCGCTTAGCCGTGATCCGGAGCGTGCGCGCATAGTCATGCCCCACCTGTTCGAAGACGCTTCGCTGAGTTGGGTGCGCGGTGACGCACAGGATTTTGCATGGCCGGACGGAGCGTTCGACATGTGCATTCACGCCGCAGCGGATGTGGCTGATCCAGCGCGTGCAGCCGATCACCGTCGCGTTTTCGATACGGCTGTACTGGGCACTCGGCGGGTACTGGATTTCGCCGAGCATGCAGGCGTGCATCGCTTTCTATTCACTTCCAGTGGTGCTGTTTACGGCCCGCAGCCTCCATCGCTCGCGCGCATGCCTGAAGATTTCCTCAATGCGCCGGATGTGCTGGACGCGCGCACGGCCTATGGGCAGGGCAAACGCGCGGCCGAATGGCAAGTTGCGGAGCGTGCCCGAAGTAGCGCCGGAAAATTTTCGATTGCACGCATCTTTGCACTGCTGGGCCCGCGCCTGCCACTGGATGGCACACTAGCTGCCGGCAATTTCATTCGTGATGCACTCGCCGGGCAGCCGATACTGGTGCGAGGTGACGGCACGGCAGTGCGGTCCTATCTCTACATGGCCGATGCTTGCGTGTGGCTGCTGCGCATGATGAGTCACGAGAGTCCTTTGTTGGCATGCAATCTCGGTTCCGAAGAAGAGGTTTCAATTGCCCGGCTGGCAGCGCAGGTGGAAGAGCTATCCGGTAGCAAAGGCGGCGTGCGAATCATGGAACAGGCCGTGCCCGACGTGCTGCCGCAGCGCTATGTGCCTGACACGCAGCGGACACGCAAGGTATTGAGAATCGGGAATATGACCTCGCTGCATGAGGCTCTGGACAGGACGATCAAATGGCAAAGGGCGGCGAATTCATGAAGCGTTTTGATGCCACATCGCTGCGCAGGACTATCCTCGACATGGCCTATTCGGGAGCGACTGTTCACATCGGCTGTGCCTTCTCCATCGTCGAAATTTTGGCGGTGCTGTATCGCAATCATTTGCGTTTCGACCCCGCTGACCTCGAGTCCATGACACGTGACTACATGGTTCTCAGCAAAGGGCATGGCGTGATGGCACAGTACGCCTGCCTGAGAGAGCTGGGTGTCTTGAGTGCCGATGATATCGGACAGTACTTTGGCGATGGCACGCGCTTGAAAGGGTTGGCAGACGTGCATGTGCCCGGCGTCGAAGCCACGACAGGTAGCCTCGGTCACGGACTATCTGTTGCGGCGGGCCTGGCGCTGGCAGCGCGTTTGCGACAGAGCAAGCAGCGCGCTTTTGCCTTGGTTGGAGATGGGGAGCTCAACGAAGGAAGTATCTGGGAGGCTGTGATGTTTGCTGCCCAGTTCAAGCTGGACAATATCGTCATTCTCGTCGATGAGAACGGGTTCCAGGCCATGGGAACTACGGACGAGGTCAT
This sequence comes from Rhodocyclales bacterium, assembly GCA_028292485.1. GTDB lineage: Bacteria > Pseudomonadota > Gammaproteobacteria > Burkholderiales > Rhodocyclaceae > Viridibacterium. Next base: position 87,838 of record JAQGMG010000005.1, read on the forward strand.
GAGTCTCGGCAGCATTCAGCGCAAATTCGAGGCCTTCGATTGCGAGGTACTCAGTGTGGATGGACATGACGAGCTTGCACTCGATGAAGCGTTGACACGCCTGCTGGGCAATGCAGATGGCAGGCCCAAGGTTTTGGTGGCAAAGACCGTGAAAGGCAAGGGCGTGTCGTTCATGGAGAACGACAACGCTTGGCACTACACGCGGCTCAAGAGTGACACCTATGCTGCGGCCTTGGCTGAGCTGGGGGGCGAAAAAGTATGAGAAATGCATTTTCCGACGCACTTATGGCGGCGGCCAAATCAGACCCGCGTGTACTGCTGCTGACGGGCGACCACGGCTATGCGCTATTTGATGCGTTCCGTCGCGAATGCCCCGCGCAATACATCAATTGCGGCATTGCCGAGCAGAACATGGTCGGCGTCGCCGCCGGGCTCGCGCGCGGAGGTTTCTTCCCGGTCGTGTATGGGCTGGCGGCCTTTGTGCCGGTGCGCGTCATGGAGCAGATCAAGATCGATATCTGCTATGAGAATCTGCCGGTCGTGCTGATCGGCGATGGCGCCGGGTTCGTGTATAGCCACTTGGGCAATAGTCATCAGAGTATGGAAGACATTGCTTGCGCGCGCAGCTTGCCGGCGCTGCAAGTTCTCTCGCCGGGCGATCGCTACGAGATGAGCGCATGCATGGAATTGGCTTTCCGCTTGCGGCAGCCTGTCTATCTGCGCATGGGCAAGTCGGATCGCGGCGACGTACATGGTGGCCCTGTGCGCTTGGAGTCTGGCGAAATGCTGTGTGTCCGCAAAGCCACCGCGGGGCGTGCCCTGCTTGCGACAGGCTCGATGTTGCGAACCGCTATCGAATTGATTGATGAGGGACTGGATGCCGAGATATGGAGCGTGCCCTCCATCAAACCACTGAATCTCGAAACACTGCAATCGATCGCGCAACGCCATCACAGCGTTTTTGTGCTGGAGGAGCACAGCGTGCTGGGTGGCCTGGGATCGTGTGTGAGTGAGGTGTTTGCCAGTATTCCAGGCGCGGCGCGAGTGCACCGGATTGGCGTTGAAGATCGTTTCTCGACGTACTGCGGCACTTACGACTACCTGTTGCGCGAGCACGGACTCGATGGTGCATCGATCGCACAACGCATTGCCGATCCTGATATGCGCAAGGCATAGCCGTGGCGCGCATGCAGAGCACCGCCTGTACCGCAGGGATGGCCCGATGTTTGTAGCGCTGGGGCGTGCGCTGCAGCTCGTGCTGCTGCTGCTCATGATGCGCGTCGCTGCGGGATTGCTGCCGCCCGTTGAAATGGGCCGCATGGCGCTGATCAATTCCAGCACGGCATTGTTTGCCTTGTTCCTGATCGGCCCGGTAGGCCAGTTCATCAATCGCAGGCTGTTTGCATGGAATGAGACAGGCGCCGTGCAGCACTACCTGAAGCGTTATTGCGGTTATGTGCTGTGCGTATGTGGTCTCACGACCTTGTTGCTGTGCGCGCTTGACTATGCAGGGTTTGGCACCTCGCATACACCATTGGCCTGGCTGATCTTCCTGATCACGGGTTCGCTGTTTTTCAATACGCTGAATCAGACACTTATCCCTTCTCTGAACCTGCTGGGCTTTGGCGTCTGGTTCGTCGTGTTGACGCTGGGTACGTTGCTGACGGGTTTCGTACTGGCGATGATATTTGTTTTCTCCGGGCGCCACGAAGCGGAGTTCTGGCTGACGGGGTTGCTGGCCGGGCAGGCACTGTTTGCCTTGCTTGGCTGGTGTGTCTTCCGCAAGAAAATCAGCCCACCCCGTTTGGGCCTTCAGGCCATGACGCATGCACAGATATTCAGTCTGTTCATGTTCGCGTGGCCCATCATGGCGGCAGCGGGCATGAACTGGGTGCAGACTCAGAGCTACCGCTTTGTACTTAATGGTTCTCTCGGTCTGGAAAGCCTCGGTTTTTTTGTGGCGGGCTACGGGTTGAGCGCCGGACTCATCAGCGGGCTGGAGTCCATGCTGATGACTTGGCTGCATCCCGTGTTCTATCGCAACCTCAGTGAGGGAGGGAACGATAGCGCCGAACGCGCCTGGAGTGAATATGCCGGCGCAATATTGCCATCCATCCTGTTGTTCACTTGCCTGATCGTTGCCTTGGCGCCGGAAGTGACGCGGATTCTTCTGGGGCCGCGCTACGTGGCTTCGGCAAACTATGCGATCTGGGGGGCTCTGGCTGAGGCCATGCGCGTGGTGGCCAGTGTCTATGCGATGGCGGCGCATGCCCGCATGAAGACTTCCTTGCTGCTGTGGCCGAATGCGCTGGGTGCTGTGCTCGCCGTGCTGCTGGTATTTCTGCTGGTGCCCACGCTGGGCGGTGTCGGCGCGGGTGTGGCCCTGAGTGTGACGGGAGCGATACTGGTACTGGTGTGGCATCGCAGGATTCGCCGCGAGATGGCGATCGCCTTGCCTGGGAGGCAGTTGCTTGTTGCGCTGGCGATGGGGGCCAGCCTGGTATCTGTGGCGGCGGCAATGCATTACTTGCCCATGCTTCCGACCTCATTGCTGGACGCCTTGCTTCGAGCCACCTTGTTGGTGCCGCTGTATCTATTCATGCAATATCACTTACTGCCGCTGACGTTACGGGCACGCAAGAGTGTTTCACCATAGCTTTCTATTGGATCCGATATGAATTCTGTTGTGTCTTTCATCAAGAGTCGGCCAGGTTTTCTCCGCTTCGCGCGCGGTACGCGATTCTGGGCGACGACATTGGGTCTCGATATCGTTCGTCTGACTGCGCTGGTCGCTGTGCCAGCCGTTGTGCGTGAATACTTCGCCCTGAAACGTCAGAACAGCCGGAGCGCTCATCCTTGGCGCCTGAGTTTTTCGATGCCTTTTTTCCATGATCGCTTTGAGGAAAGTGGTGTCGTCTCAGGGCACTATTTCCATCAGGATCTGCTTGTCGCAAGACGGATATTCGAACGCAAACCGGCCAAGCATGTCGATGTTGCTTCGCGCGTTGAAACCTTCGTTGCACACGTGGCGGCGTTTCGTCAGATTGAAGTGTTCGACATCCGTCCCTTGAGTGCGCGCATTCCGAACATCAGCTTCACGCAGTGCGATTTCATGAATCTGCCGCCTGAAATGAATGGCTACTCCGACTCCGTGTCATGCCTGCATGCGCTGGAACACTTCGGGTTGGGCCGCTACTGTGATCCGATAGACATCGACGGACATCTCAAGGGCTTTGATAGTCTCTACAAGACGCTGGTGAGTGGCGGAATTCTCTATTTGTCATTTCCGATCGGTGAAATCGAGCGGATAGAGTTCAACGCGCACCGGGTGTTCTCGATCCAGACCGTACTGGGCTGGGCGAAAGATCGATTCGAGCTCATCGGTTTCTCTTATGTGGACGATGCGGGAAATCTGCACGAAAACATTCCGCTGAGCGAAGTCGATGCCGCAAGCAGCTATCACCTGAAGTATGGGTGCGGCATTTTCGAAATGAAAAAGCTTTGATTGATTCAATGGGCTCGTCAGTGAGGCTGATGCATGAATAGCAGTTGTCCTTCGGTCTGCATTTGCATTCCAACCTACAACGCGGAAGTGACGATCAAGGAGACGCTGGTTTCTGCGTTGGCGCAGGACTACCCGAATTTCACGATCCGGATCTTTGACAATGCTTCGACGGATCGCACGCTTGAGATCATTGAGTCTTTTCAGGATGAACGAATCAGCATCTTCCGTAGTGACAGGAATATCGGCGCTATTGCAAATTTCGATCGCTGCATTTCGGTAGTCGAGGGCACATATACCGAGATGTTCCATGCCGACGAAGTCTACGAGCCAGATATGGTGTCGAGGCAGGTTGTGGCGATGGAGGCCCGGCCGGAGGCCGGGGCGGCATTTACTGAAGCCTATCTGATCGATTCCGCCAGCCGTGTTTTTGGTGAAACGACGGTCGCAAAATACATCGGAGCCGAGCGAGGTACGGTCGCTGTCCGCTCATATGAAGAGCTGCTGCCCGCTATTTACCGGGCCGGAAATTTTCTGCTTTGCTCCGGCGCGCTGGTGCGTACGAAAATCTATCAGGAAGAAATTGTTCGCTGGCGCGGCGACATGTTCTCGAGTAGCTGCGATCTGGATGTCTGGTTGCGTATCCTGGAGCAGCACTCTGTGTTGTTTGTGCTCGACAAGCTGATGAGGACAAGAACATCCAGAACGCAGGCGTCATACACGGAGATCAAGCGGAACACCGCACGAGCGGACATGTTTCTCGTGCTGGACCACTACTTGGACAAGCCGCGTTCGCAACGTGCGCTGACGGCGAGCGACATTGCAGGCTACGCCGCCATGCAGCGCATGGACAGGGCGCGTCGGGCCATGAATCTGTATCTTCTGGGACGAAAGCAAGAGGCAGTGCCGCTTCTCAATGAGAACCTGGGGTTTGGCATCGTCAGCTACGCATTCCGCTCAAAGCGTGGGCTCCTGACGCTCCTGTTGACTGTGTATTTGAGAAGCATGATTGCGTTGGGCGCTGATCGGCTTGGCAAGAAACTCATGCAGTTTGCCGATCAGAAAGTGCATAGATGAGCGGGCTTCCTGATATGCAGAGCATCTATATCGATCCTTCTTACTCTTCATTCTATGCGGACAAGTTATTTGATCTGACGGATCCAGTATTGAATCGCGACAACCAGCTGTTGCCCATGGTGCGTTTGCGCGAAGAGGCAAATCGTCGCGGGCTGCGACTGACGACAGCCGATCGCATACTTGAGAAAGAGACTGATGGCGGTGCGACGGGTGAATATTTTTCGCTTGGATTGTTGCCCGACGTCGAAGCGACGCGCACGCGCGGAATCGATCTGAAAGCGTACATGCTGCTCGAGCCGCCGGTGGTCATTCCGGGCCTGTATGGCAACTTGCCATCGCTATCGAACCAGTTCGAGCGGGTGTACCTTCACAACGTTCATGGAGATGGCTATTCCATGGAGGGCGTGCGCGCGGATGTGCTCAGAAAGTTCTATTGGCCCATTCCGTTTCGTGGTGTCTTGTCGGAGTACTGGCACAGAGAAAATCGCAGCAGCACGATAGTGGTGATCAATGGTAGTCACCGACCGATCAGCAAGAAGAGTGAGCTTTACAGCAAGCGCATCGAGGCGATTGCAGCGCTGGAGGCATTTGGTGGTGCTGATCTGTATGGCCGCGGCTGGGATCGTCTGTTGTCCAGATGCAGTTTGTGGTGGCCCGCGCTTCGGAATCGCCCAGCCATCATGCGGGCATATCGCGGCGCCTGTGATTCCAAATATGAAACCTTGAGCGCCTACAGCCATTGCCTGTGTTTCGAGAACATGAGCATGGATGGTTACATCACGGAAAAGATATTCGATTGCTTCTATGCAGGGACGATTCCTGTCTATCTTGGCCCGGCGGATATTTCGACCTATGTGCCCAAGGCGGCTTTCGTAGACTGCAGGGCACATGGTTCATGGGGCGAGGTATTCGAATTCGTGCGAAGCATGACGCCAGTCCAGATTGCGGACATGCGTGAGGCAGGCAGAGCGTTCATGGAAGGGGAAGACGCATTGCCATACTTCCATTCGCTTGAAGATATCGTGCTGGGGGAAAGAGCCTGATGGGCACGCCCGGTCTGGCGCAGACGGACGAGGCGCGGCAGCCTGCTGCGCTCAGGCTTGCCACCGAAAACAAGGCGCCTGTTTCGGTCGTGATTCCGTGCTTTCGTTGCGCCGACTCCATCGAGAGGGCAGTGCTGTCCGTGGCGGCGCAAACCTTGTTGCCGCAGGAAGTGATTCTTGTGGACGACTGCAGTCAGGATGGCACCATGGTGACGCTTGAGTCCCTTGCTGTTGCGTTTCCGCCTGGCTGGATCAAGGTCTTGTCCCTTGCCGTCAATGGCGGGCCGGGGTGGGCCCGCAACGCAGGTTGGGAGCTGGCCTGCGCTCAGTACATAGCATTTCTGGATGCGGATGACATATGGCATCCACAGAAGCTGGCGTTGCAAACAGCCCGGTTGCAGGCGCATCCAGAACTTGTCATGAGCGCGCATCGTTCTGTGCTCATGCAGGAAGTCGCAGTGCCGGTACCTTTGCCCAGCCGGATGATCGATCTGAGAGCCTTGTTGTTTGCCAACATGATTCCGACGCGGTCGGTCATGCTGAAGCGTGAGTTGCCACTGCGCTTCCCCTTGGGGTGGCGCTATTCCGAGGACTACATGTTGTGGCTGGCAATTGCAGCATCGGGAGGTGCTATCGACATGCTGGAGGTTCCGCTCGCATTTTCATTTCGCCCGGCGTTCAGGGCTGGCGGCTTGAGCGCGCGCTTGTGGCTCATGGAGCGCGGCGAACTGGCCAGTTTCAGTGCCTTGCGGCGTGAGAAGCGTATTGGTTGGGGCGTATGGGGAATGGCTAGTGCATGGTCGCTGCTGCGCTACATTAAACGGCTTGCACAGGCAGTTGCGCAGAAATGAAACCCAGACTTGCTTTGGTGGTATCCGCTGAAATTACGCTACGGGCGTTCATGCTGGGGCATTTGCGCGCTTGGCAGTCGACGTTTGATCTGACGGTGATGGCGAACGGCGCTGCGCCTGATTTGCTGCCCGGGCAAGGAATCCAGGCGCAACTGCTCGATATGCCGATCGAGCGTCCCGTGCGGCCACTGGCAGATTTTGTTGCCTTGATTCGCTTGTGGCGTGCGTTACGCAGGGGGCGGTTTGATCTTGTGTTTTCCGTTACGCCTAAAGCTGGCTTGCTTGCGATGGCTGCAGCATGGTTGGCGCAAGTGCCAGTACGTGTGCATGTTTTTACGGGACAGGTATGGGTGACGCGCAGCGGGCCATCACGCTATATCTTGAAATCGATTGATCGCCTTACTGCGTGGATGGCTACGCACGTGTTGGTCGATGGAAAGCCCCAACGGCAGTTCCTGATTTCCGAAGGGGTTTTACGTGCAGACAAGTCACAGGTGTTGGGCAGCGGATCACTAAGCGGCGTAGATGCCAAGCGGTTCACGCCCGATCCGCTGGCACGGGTAGCGATCCGCGACGCGCTCGGTGTGCCTGCTGACGCGCTAGTGTTCCTGTACATGGGGCGACTCAATCGCGACAAGGGCGTGCTTGACCTGGCGCAAGCGTTTGCGCAGCTTGGGCAGTCATCGCCGAGCACACATCTGTTGTTAGTCGGCCCCGATGAGGCGGGCATGCGTCCGTTGGTTCAGGAGACATGCGCGGCGTGTTCGGCACAACTGCATTTTGTTGGCTATACCGATCAGCCGCAACGCTATATAGCAGCAGCCGACGTATTCTGTTTGCCGAGCTATCGGGAAGGATTTCCCACTTCAGTCATTGAGGCGGCCGCCAGCGGCATTCCGACTATTGCATCGCGTATTTATGGTATTGCCGATGCAGTACTCGAAGAAGAGACTGGTTTAATGCATCTTCCGGGAAGGAGCGACGAGATTTTTGCTTGTATGCGCAGAATGCTTGAGTCACCAGAGCAGCGGATATTGCTGGGTAATAATGCGCGCCAGCGGGCATCACTTCAATTTTCTGCGGAGCAGGTTACGAAGGCCCTTGCTGACTATCTGATCGCCCATATGAATGAAGCCAATGAAACGCGTTTGTGATTTTCTCGTCGCGGCATTCGCTCTTATTCTGACGGCTCCGTTGCTGCTGCTGCTGATTGTCCTGATTCGATTGCGGCTTGGCTCGCCGGTGTTCTTCCGTCAGCAGCGTCCGGGTCTGCGCGGTCAGCCCTTCATGCTTTGCAAATTCCGGTCTATGAGCGATGCATGTGATGCTAATGGGGCGCTATTGCCCGATCATCTGCGCTTGGGGCGCTTTGGCAGCACGTTGCGTCGCTTGAGTCTGGATGAGCTTCCTCAGTTATGGAATGTGCTGAAAGGCGACATGAGCCTGGTTGGGCCACGTCCGCTATTGATGAAATACCTGGAGCGCTATTCTTCACATCAGACAAGGCGGCATGACGTGCGGCCAGGCATTACCGGCTGGGCCCAAGTCAATGGCAGGAATGCGATTTCATGGGAAGAGCGTCTTGAGCTGGACGTGTGGTATGTGGATCATCGGTCATTGTGGCTTGATGCCAGAATCCTTGGAATGACCGTGCGCAAGGTGTGCAGCGGCAAGGATGTCAGCTCCAAAGGGCATGCGACCATGCCCGAGTTCATGGGCAACGCCAAGGAAAAGCGATGAAAGATCTCGTGATTGTAGGAGTTGGCGGACACGGACGAGAGCTCTTGCAATGCGTTGTGGCCATTAATGCATGCGAGCCGCGCTGGAATGTGCTTGGTTTTGTGGATGACAACACGACACTAAGGCACGTGGGCGACCTTCCTGTTTTAGGTACTACAGCTTGGTTGCAGGACCGGAATTGCAACGTAGTCGTTGCAATCGGTGCGCCCGCCACGCGAAAACGTGTCGTGACAGCCATTGAAGTGATGGGCATTTCGAGTTTTGCTACCTTGATTCACCCTTCTGCGCAGATCGGCGGGGCTGTTGCTGTCGGCGAGGGCTCGATGATTTGCGCGGGGGCTGTTTTGACGACAGACATCGCAGTGGGGAAGCACGTCATCGTGAATACGGCGACCGTCGTGTCACATGATTGCCATTTGGCAGATTTCACGACGCTGGCGCCACGTGTTTGCCTCTGCGGTGCGGTTCGTGTAGAGGAAGGCTCGGATTTGGGAGCTGCATGTACTTTGTTGCCGAGTGTTCGTGTAGGCGCGTGGTCGATAGTCGGTGCCGGTGCTACTGTGATCGCAAATGTGGCAGCGAACGAAACCGTTGTTGGTGCGCCTGCTCGTACTATCTGTATTCGAGCGGCAGGATGGCAGGACAATAATGACAAATAGATTGACTGCAGTGGCTGTACGCCAAGCCTTGTCGGCGCCTTGGCCCTGCTATGACGACGAGCAGATCGCTGCAGTGGGGAACGTGCTGCGTTCAGGCAAGGTCAATTACTGGACAGGCGAAGAGGGGCGACTGTTTGAGCGTGAGTACGCGGGCTCTCTTGGTCGACGTCATGCGATTGCCGTTGCCAATGGAACGGTTGCGCTTGAGCTTGCGTTGCGCGCATTCGGCATCGGTGCCGGTGATGAGGTGATCGTCCCGAGCCGGACCTATATCGCTTCTGCCAGTTGTGCTGTGATGTGTGGTGCAGTCCCCGTCGTGGCGGATGTGGACCGCGATAGCCAATGCATCACGGCCACTAGCATCGAGGCGGTGCTTACACCCAGGACGCGTGCAATCGTGGCTGTTCATCTCGCGGGATGGCCGTGCGCCATGGACGAGATCATGGCGTTGGCGGCAACGCATGGACTTGTCGTGATTGAGGACTGCGCACAAGCCCACGGCGCTTTTTACAAAGGTCGTCCTGTTGGTGCGTTCGGCCACGCAGCGGCTTTTTCGTTCTGCCAGGACAAGATCATGACAACAGGAGGCGAAGGGGGTTTGCTCGCGATGGATGACGAGGATGTATGGCAGCGTGCATGGTCGTTCAAGGACATCGGGCGAAGCTTCGAAGCCGTTTATCATCGCGAGCATGCTCCAGGTTTTCGCTGGTTGACCGAATCGTTCGGCACAAACTGGCGCATGACAGAAATGCAGGCGGCATTAGGGCGAGTTCAGTTGCGGAAGCTGTTCGGTTGGCACGACAGGCGTACCGAAAACGCAAAAATATTGGCTGATGCGCTGCGTAAAGTATCTGCACTTCGTGTGCCGATACCTCCCGTGCATATTCGACACGCTTGGTACAAATTCTATAGCTTTGTCGAGCCAACGGCCCTTAAGGCCGGTTGGTCGCGAGATCGAATCATGGTAGAAATAGAACGGCTGGGCGTGCCGTGCTCAGTTGGCTCATGCAGTGAAATTTATCGTGAAAAAGCTTTTGTGGATCGTGGATGGGAGGCGATTGCGCGCTTGCCGGTTGCGCAAGAGTTGGGTGACACAAGCTTGTGTTTTCTGGTCCATCCAACCCTCGATGCTTCCGCGATGACTGTAATGGGCGAGATTATTGATCGTGTCATGCGTGAAGCAGCATGTTGACTGCATTTTTGCCGTCGTCCGTGTGCAAGGGAGAAGTGAAAGTGGTCAATTGTGATGCCGCTTGATGTGCCACTGATCTTGTTGGGTGGATTCGCGTTGTCTTGGTTCGGCTCGGCAGCGATGCGTCGTTATGCACTGTCGAGAGCAATGTTGGATGTACCCAATGAACGTAGCTCGCATGTCGTGCCGACACCACGTGGCGGCGGGGTGGCGTTTGTTTTTAGCTTCCTGATAGGTCTCTTGGTATTTCGCTTCTGCGGGCATGCAGATTCTTCCTTGCGCATCGCCATGGCACTTGGGGGCGGTATCGTGACACTTGTCGGATTTCGTGATGATCGCAAATCGTTGTCCATACGCGCCAAGTTCTTCTGGCACCTGTTGGCCTCGGTTATCGCTTTGGTCGCGCTTGGAGGTTGGTCAACCTTGGCCTTGGGGGTGTTGGATGTACGCTGGGGTTGGTGGGGGTTTTTTGTTGGCTTGCCCTTTCTCATCTGGGCCATCAACCTCTTCAACTTCATGGATGGCATAGACGGGCTTGCGATATCGGAGGCCGTTTTCCTGGCTCTTGCAAGTGCTTTAGTGATTACCATGGCAGGCGGTTCGGCGTTTGAATCCTTGTTGCTGGCGGCAGCGTGCCTCGGCTTTGCATTTCTCAATTGGCCCCCAGCGAAGCTGTTTATGGGAGATGCCGGTAGTGGATTTCTGGGATTTGTCTATGCCGTGATTGCGCTGGACTCCACCGCCGCCCTTGAGACGACGGTGTGGCCATGGCTGATCTTGCCTGCCGTCTTTGTTATTGACGCCAGTTACACCTTGTTGTGTCGTTTTTTGACCGGGCAGCGATGGTATGAAGCGCACTGCAGTCATGCCTATCAACATGCCGCACGACGCTTCAATGGTCACCGGCCGGTGACTATTGCGACACAATTTGTCAATGTATGCTGGTTGCTACCACTGGCTTGTGCTGCACAACACTGGCCAAGACTTGGGGCGCTCCTGACGTTTTTTGCTTGGCTGCCATTACTGTATTTGGCACGCTACTTCAAAGCCGGTAATTGCAAGGGAAATGCCGGGGACCCCGCCTTTCGCGAAGACCAGCGATTGGCTGCGCAAGCGACGGCAAGTAGGTCCGCGGAGTTGCGCGCCTAAGGCACGAGTGATGCGGTAATATAACTGCCGCATACCTTGATGCGGATGAAGATCCATTCGCCCATACTCCATATCCATTTGACATCAATGAAGATACTTGTCACAGGCGCAGCCGGGTTTATTGGTATGCATGTTTGTGAGCGCTTGATTGCGCGTGGCGACGAGGTCGTCGGAATAGACAACCTCAACGACTACTACAGTCCGCAGCTCAAAACCGATCGCCTGAATCGTTTGATTCCAAACGCCGCCTTCCGCTTCATCAAGCTTGATGTGGCCGACCGTGCAGGAATCGAGGCGCTGTTTGCGGCTGAGCAATTCGGGCGGGTCATCCACTTGGCGGCGCAGGCGGGAGTGCGTTATTCGATCAAGAATCCGCACGCCTATGCGGATAGCAATCTTGTTGGCTTCGTCAATATCCTGGAAGGCTGTAGGCACAATAAGGTCCAGCATCTGGTGTATGCCTCCAGCTCTAGCGTGTATGGTGGCAACACGAAGATGCCTTTTTGCGAGTCGGACAGTGTTGACCATCCCGTCAGTCTGTATGCCGCGACCAAAAAAGCCAATGAGTTGATGGCCCATACCTATAGTCATCTTTACGATTTGCCCACGACCGGTCTGCGTTTTTTCACAGTCTATGGCCCTTGGGGGCGGCCAGACATGGCCCCGTTCCTGTTTACGAGCGCCATACTCGAAGGGCGCCCTATTAATGTCTTCAACCACGGTCAAATGAAGCGAGATTTCACCTACATCGACGATATCGTCGAGGGTGTGCTCCGCACCGTGGATCGACCGGCCGAGCCAGCTGCCGATTTCAACCCGGATAAGCCCGATGCCGCGTTGTCATATGCGCCTTATCGGGTGTTTAACATAGGCAACAGTGACCCCGTCGAGTTGATGGATTTTATTGGCGCCATTGAAAATTCAATTGGCATGAAAGCGACCAAAAATTTTCTGCCCATGCAGGACGGCGACGTGCCAGCCACCTATGCGGACACTGAAGCATTGAAGGCTTGGACTGGATTTGTGCCGTCCACAAGCGTTGTGGATGGTGTAGCTCGTTTCGCAGCATGGTACCGAGCGTATTATTCAATATGAATATTTATTTCAGATGAACGCATCGCAGTTCATGCGGGCATTCGAAAGGACTTGCTTTGAGTTTCGTATTCGGCAGTGCGCCTCGAGAGTATCCGCGCTCAATGTACAATCAGTGCGGATAAGCGCCATTGGGCGCGCATACAGGATACTTTTCTGCGGAAAGCACAGAAAAAGTGCAAAAAAATGGCCGCTTGATTCATTGAAGGCATAAATTGTTTTAGAGCGTTCGGTCCGCCTCCACATGGTCGGCGATTTTACAGTTGATTATTTGCTTGTGAAAATCATGAAAATTCTTGTAACAGGTGGTTGTGGTTATAAAGGGCACGTGCTCGTTCCAAAGTTGCTTCGCAAAGGTTATGAGGTCATTGCATTCGATACGCAGTGGTTTGGCAATTACCACGAGCCGCATGAAAATTTGCAGGTCGTCAAAGGGGATGTTCGCAACATAGATTCGATCCCACTGAAAGGTGTTGATTGCATTATTCATTTGTCATCAATCGCAAATGATCCATGCGGCGACCTGAATCCGCAGCTCACATGGGAAGTCAGTGCGTTAGCAACAATGCAATTGGCTGACAAAGCCAAACGCCTGGGCATCAAGCATTTTATTTTTGCTTCGTCAGGCAGCGTTTATGGCGTGAAAGACGAGCCGCAAGTTACCGAAGACCTGGAGCTCAAGCCCATCTCCGAATACAACAAGACCAAGATGGTTTCGGAACGTGTTCTGATGAGTTACAGCGACGACATGGTGGTGCAAATCGTTCGGCCAGCCACGGTTTGTGGTGTGTCGCCGCGCATGCGTCTGGATGTCGCAGTGAATCTTCTTACCATGCAGGCTTTGTCAAAAGGCAAGATCACCGTATTTGGCGGCAATCAAGCGCGGCCAAATATTCACATCGATGACATAACAGACCTCTACCTTTTCCTGATCGAGCATCCTGAGGTGACGGGGATATACAATGCAGGTTTCGAAAATATATCCATATTGGATATAGCCAATATTGTCACGAAATATATCCCTGTCGAGATCGTGGTGACCGAATCAAATGACCCGCGCTCGTACCGCGTCAATTCCGACAAACTGTTGGCTACCGGTTTCCGGCCCAAGAAGTCAGTTGATTGTGCGGTACGTGAGATCATCGAGAAATTCCAAAGTGGAGCACTCAAGGACGAGGATCGTTTTTATAACTTGAAGTGGATGCAGCAGACGGTATTGGCGTCCTGATCTTGCCCCGGAGTCAGATAATGCATTCAACCGAAATATTTTCTGCTTATGCGGATCGCCTATCTACGGTGCTTGCTACGGCGGACTGGTCGCCCGTAGCTGCTTTGGCCGAGGAGATGAAGCGCTGTTGGGAAACTGGTGCGCAGGTATTCATTTGTGGCAACGGCGGGAGCGCTGGCAACGCCATTCATCTCGCTAACGACTATCTGTACGGAATTGCCAAGCGCAAAGGGGGTGGCTTACGTGTGACGGCACTCTCTGCAAATGCGGCTGTGCTTACGTGCCTGGCGAACGATGTTGGTTATGACCAGATATACGCGGAGCAACTTGCAGTCCAGGCCAAGGCTGGTGATTTGCTGATCGTTCTTTCCGGTAGCGGCAATTCTCCTAACATCGTCGCAGCGCTCGAGCAGGCGAAGGAAATGGATGTGCGGTCCTGTGCCATCCTCGGTTACTCCGGAGGGAAGAGCCTGGCGTTAGCAGATATTGCTGTTCACTTCCCGATTGACGATATGCAGATATCCGAAGATATGCAAATGGTGGTAGGCCACATGTTGATGCAGTGGTTATATGCGCATCGTCCTCAAACCGGGAATGGAGGCTAATACCGATGCAAACAGTCTTTGTCGTTGGCAGCAATTCCTTCTCTGGCGCGAGCTTTGTCGACTATTTGCTGGAGCAAGGCATAAGGGTCATTGGCACAAGCCGTTCCGCCGAATCAATTCCTGCTTTGTTGCCGTATAAATGGCACGACCACTCCGGTTTTGCATTTCATCAGCTCGATCTGAACAATGACTTGCCGGCTATCACCTCTTTACTTAAGGAGGCTCAGCCCGAGTACGTTGTAAATTTTGCGGCTCAAAGCATGGTAGGCGAAAGTTGGCAACACCCCGGCGATTGGTTCATGACCAATGCCGTGTCAACCATCAAGTTCCATGACGAACTGCGCAAGCTCGATTTCCTCAAACGCTATGTACATGTATCCACGCCAGAGGTTTATGGCAGCTGTTCGGGTTTTGTGAAAGAGGACTTCCCCTTCAATCCGAGCACTCCTTACGCCGTATCGCGCGCTGCGGCAGACATGAGCTTGCGTACGTTTCATGCTGCCTATGATTTTCCTGTGGTGACGACGCGAGCCGCGAACGTGTACGGTCCCGGACAGCAGCTCTACCGCATTATTCCGCGCACGATTCTGTTCATCATGTTGGGGCGTAAGCTCCAGTTGCATGGCGGTGGTTCGTCAACGCGATCCTTCATTCACATGCGCGATGTCTCCGAGGCCACATGGAGGATTGCGCTGGATGGCAGAAATGGCGACACCTACCATATCTCCACTGATTCGGTAATTTCGATTCGTGATCTCGTGGCAAAAATATGCACACGGCTTGAAGTGGATTTCGACAAGCATGTTGAAGTGGTGGGCGAGCGTCTTGGCAAGGACTCGGCCTATCATCTGGACAGCACCAAACTGCGTGAAGAACTTGGCTGGCGCGATCAGATCACGTTGGATCAAGGAATTGATGCCTGCGTGACCTGGGTAAAACAAAACTTTGATGCACTCAAAGATCACCCTTTCGACTATTTGCACAAACCCTGACTTATGGCTGATATCGCTGCTTTGGAAGCACGGGCGCGTACATTGCGCGCTCGCATCATTGAAACGTCTTCGCGTTCAGGTACGCCTCATTTGGGGTCCTGTCTTTCTTGTGTAGACATTCTTACGGCACTCTACTTCGAGGTTTTGCGCATCGACGTGAATGCGCCGCGCTCGCCTGATCGAGACCGTTTCATTCTCAGCAAGGGGCATGGTGCGCCAGCATTGTTCCAGGTGTTGGCAATGCGGGGTTTTTATCCCGAAGCAATGCTCGATAACTATGGAGCGGATGGCGGTGTTTTCGCCGAACATCCGCCTACGCCAGATCACCTGGCGGGTATTGAGGCCGCGACAGGATCGCTGGGCCACGGCCTGCCTATTGGCTTGGGGATGGCGCTCGCCGCACGCATACAGCGCCAGAGCTACAAGGTGTTTGCAGTGCTCAGTGACGGTGAATGCAACGAAGGCTCGGTGTGGGAGGCTGCGCTGCTTGCTGCCTCGCAGAAGGTGAGCGATTTGTGCGTGGTGATCGACTTCAATAAATGGCAGGCCACAGGACGAAGTGAAGAAGTCCTTGCGCTGGCTCCGTTGGCAGAAAAGTGGCGGGCATTCGGCTGGAATGCCATTGAGGTGGATGGGCACAACATGAATGAATTGCTGGGCGCATTTGCGATTTTTGCGCAAGGCAATGAACGCCCGACAGCCATCATCGCCCATACGGTCAAGGGCAAGGGCGTCTCTTTCATGGAAGACGACAACAATTGGCATTACCGTATCCCGACCGCGGAAGAGGTGATCAAGTCCAAGATCGAGCTGGGGGTGCCAGTATGAGAAATGCATTTGCGGATGAAGTCACCAAGCTTGCAGCGCAGAATCAGCGTGTGGTCATGCTGTCGGGAGATATTGGTAACAAGCTGTTTGATAACTTCAAGAAAGTCGACGAGCGCCGCTTTTACAATTGCGGCGTAGCCGAAGCCAATATGATGGGTGTGGCGGCAGGCATGGCGCTCTCTGGTCTGCGCCCCCTCGTGTACACAATTACGCCCTTCACGACGACACGCTGCTTCGAGCAGATTCGCGTTGATGCGTGTTACCACCATGTTCCGGTGACAATCGTTGGCACGGGGTCTGGTTTGTCCTATGCCGAGCTGGGCCCTACGCATCACTCCCTGGAGGACATGGCTATCCTGCGCACACTGCCAGGCATGAGCGTGCTGGCGCCTTGTGACGCCAATGAGTTGCGTGCTTGTTTGCGCGCAGCGCTCAAGCAAGATGGTCCGGTCTACATTCGCATTGGCAAGAAGGGTGAGCCCACGATATTCAATGAAGTGCCTGATCTGCACATCGGGCGTGCCTCGATCGTTAGAGCGGGTAGCGATGTGGCGTTGCTGTCAGCGGGAACCATGATGGGTGAAGCACTTGCTGCGGCGGACCGTCTCCATGCTGAAGGCATTTCTGCCGAAGTCGTCAGCATGCATTCGATCAAGCCTCTGGACGTTGAGTATCTTGCTGGCGCCGCTCAGCGCTTCAAGTTGATTGCGACCATTGAAGAGCATGGTTTGATTGGTGGCTTGGGTAGCGCCGTAGCTGAATGGCGAGCCAGGGCCAATGCGCCGGTGCGTCAGCTGGCCTTTGGTACGCCGGATGAGTTCATGCACGAAGTCGGTTCGCAGGAGTACGCGCGCCGTAAATATGGTTTGACCGCAGAGGTCATGGCTTCAGGTGTCTCGCAAGCGTTCAGGGAGTAGAGTTTTCATGCGGATTGGCCTGGATTTCGACAACACGATTGTCAGCTACGACGCATTGTTTCATAAAGTCGCTTTAGAGCAGAACGCGATACCTCCTGATACGCCAGTCAATAAAGTAGCGGTGCGTGATTCGTTACGCCGGATCGGCGAGGAGGAGGTCTGGACAGCCATGCAGGGGTATGTCTATGGCGCCCGTATGGATGAAGCCCAAGCCTACGATGGCGTCATCGCCTTCATGCGCGCTGCCAAGGTGGCGGGGCATGAGCTGTTCATCGTGAGCCACAAGACCCGCCATCCTTTTCTGGGCCCCCAGTACGATTTGCATGCCGCAGCACGTGGCTGGATAGACGCACATCTGTGCTGGGACGGTGTGGCGTTGTTGCCTGCGGAGAACCTGTTTTTCGAGCTGACCAAGCAGGAAAAGCTGGCTCGCATCGATGCCTGTGGTTGCGATGTGTTTGTTGATGATCTGCCTGAGATTCTGGTTGCAGAAGGCTTCCCCGAAAAGGTGGCCAGATTGCTTTTTGATCCCGAGAATCATCATGCCGAAACCGCTTCGAGTGGACTGCGTGTTTTCGGGAACTGGCAGCAACTCTCCGAGTTTCTCAACGCATGACGAACACCCGTGCGGACATCCAGGGCACCGGTGTGAATGCTGCGCAGCTTAGCGCAGCTACGCTTCGCTCGGGTGTTATGGATCTGTTAGGCCGTGCGGGCAGCAATGCAAAGTTGCGCCGTGTTGAGCCTTGCACGCTGGGCGGCAACAACCGCATCTACCGCGCCGATACATCTGATGGCGCCTTCGCGGTCAAGGCGTATTTTCGTCACGCAGAAGATGGTCGGGATCGCCTTGCAAGCGAGTACGCATTTTTGACCTATGCGAACGCCGCCGCACCCGGTAGCGTGCCGCGGCAATACGCTTGCAATCCTGACGCCGGGATGGCTTTGTATGAATTTGTCGAGGGGCGCCCTTTTGTAGCGGGTCAGATCGGTGCAGATGAAGTGGATGCGGCGACGCGTTTCTTTCGCGCCTTGAACGCACCTGCGTTGCGTGTCGGCGCGCAATTACCGCAAGCATCGGAAGCGTGCTTTTGCATCGCCGATCATCTTGAACTCATTGATGGCCGTATCACGCGCCTCGTCGATGTATTGCCTCTATCGAGCGTCGATGTGGCTGCGTATGTGCTGGTTCAGGACATAAGCAAACTTTGGCAGCGACTGTCCGATGAAATACGGAACGGCGCTGCTCGCGTAGGGCTTGACTGCAATGCGCCGCTGCCTGCCGCACAACGTTGCATCTCCCCTTCGGATTTTGGCTTCCACAACGCCTTGATCGAGCAGAACGGCAATATCCGTTTTCTCGATTTCGAATATGCGGGTTGGGATGATCCAGCGAAAACTGCCGGCGACTTCTTTGCGCAGCTGGCGGTTCCTGTGCCCACAGCCTTCATCGACGACTTCACTGCCGAGATTCTGCGGGATTTTTCGCAGATACATCAGCCATCGGTGGTCGCTCGACTATTGCGGCCAGCGTATCAAATCAAGTGGTGCTGTATTGCTCTGAATGTGTTCCTGCCTGTCAATCTTGCCCGCCGTAAATTCGCGAATCCAGGCCTTGACGAAGCCGCGCTCAAGCATGCACAGCTTTACAAGGCTCAACAGCTTTTTCAATCCATTCAAGTGACCACAAATGGCCTACATTGATTTGATGTCCGTGATTCACAAAAGCACTACGCGTGACTATCTGGCACGCGTTAACGATCCTGATTTTCCCAAGGCAAAAGCGGCTGCTCTGGCCAAGAAATTCGATTTCGACTACTGGGATGGCGATAGAAAAATCTGCTACGGCGGCTATCGATATATGGAAGGCCGCTGGGAGAAGGTGGCGCGTGCGATGGTCGAGCAATACGGCATCAAGCCCGGCGATAAAATTCTCGATGTAGGCTGCGGCAAGGGGTTCTTGCTATATGACTTCACCAAGGTCGTTCCCGGCCTTGAGTTGCATGGCATAGACATTTCGGAATACGCCATCGCGAACTCCAAGGAGGAAATCAGGGATCGTCTGCAGGTCGGTAACGCCACGGCGCTCCCTTTTCCTGATGACTATTTTGACTTCGTGTTCTCCATCACGACCTTGCACAACCTTCACTGCTATGACCTGGACAAGGCTTTGCGCGAAGTGGAGCGCGTCGGCAAAAAGAACAAGTACATCTGCGTTGAGTCCTATCGTACCGAAGAGGAGAAAGCCAACCTCCTTTATTGGCAAGTGACCTGTGAAGCTTTCAATACTCCGGAAGAGTGGAATTGGTGGTTCAAGCAGACAGGCTATACGGGTGATCACTCTCTCATCTATTTCGAATAAGGACGCTCCTCGTGACCATGCCCCGCACAATGAAAGCCGCCATTCTGATCGAACAGCGCAAACCCTTGGTGATCGAAGAGATTGAACTGCCCGAAACACTCGGTGTAGGGCAGGTACTCGTGAAAGTGCACTACAGCGGAATCTGCGGCTCACAGATTGGAGAAATTGACGGGGCCAAGGGTGAAGACAAATTCCTGCCGCATTTGCTGGGACATGAAGCATCGGGCACGGTGATCGAAACCGGGCCGGGCGTGAAACACGTCAAAGCCGGCGACACGGTAGTCATGCATTGGCGCAAAAGTCAGGGCATTGAAGGTGCGCCGCCGGTGTACCGTTGGCGCGGCAGTCAGGTCAATGCGGGATGGATTGCAACCTTCAATGAATATGCCATCGTGGCTGAAAACCGTTTGACGACAATTCCCTCCGGCAGCGATATCGAAGTGGCTGCACTGTTCGGTTGCGCCGTGACGACGGGATTTGGTGTCGTGGAAAACAACGCAAAAATCCGTATTGGCGAGTCCGTCGTTGTTTTCGGCGCGGGCGGTGTTGGCCTCAACATCGTGCAGGCGGTAGCGCTGGTTTCTGCTTATCCCATCATTGCGGTTGACCTGCACGATGGCAGGCTCGAACTGGCGCGGCAGATGGGGGCGACACATCTCATCAACGCCAGCACGCAGGATGCCGAACAGGCAATCCGCAGCCTTATCGGCGCTCGCGGTCTTGATTGCTTTATCGACAACACGGGCAACCCCACGATTATCGAGCTGGGGTATGGGCTGACGCATGCGCAGGGACGCGTCACCTTGGTAGGGGTGCCGAAGAAGGGCAACAACATCTCCATTCATTCTCTTGCGCTTCACTTTGGCAAGCAGTTAAGTGGGTCACAAGGCGGGGAAACTGTTCCGCATCTGGATATTCCCCGTTACATGCAGTTGTTCCAGGCAGGGAGAATCAAGTTGAAGGAGTTGATCACGGAGCAGTTCGAACTGAATGATATCAACACCGCCATTGAGCGAATGCGCAGCGGTGCTGCCAGTGGGCGATGCCTGATTCGCTTCTAGGTCAGGAAGTCCAATGGGCTCCATGACGCTCGAAGAGCAGCTCCACACCACTCAGGCGCTCATGAAGCAGCCTGAGTCTGTCCTGTTTGTCACATCACAGTTGCGGCCGCGCGAACTCAAGATGGCCGACGGTTTGCGCAAGCTGGGCTGGACGGTTGGTCTGATCTACTACAAATGGACGCCATTTGATCCTGCGTCCTTTTTTGACTTCGCCATCGAGGTTGCATCAGCCGAAGCTGCGCACACCACCGCGCGTCAGATGGCGCCGCGTGTCACCCATGTTTTTTCGGGCGCGATTGACGACTTTGTCATGTTGTTCTGCCGCGATAAACCGTCGCCGGTTGTTATTGATCTGAATGACGTGTTTGCCCCATCGTTGTTTGACTATTGTCACGAACGTTTTGAGCCGACACGCGAAGCCTTGGCGTTGGCTGACGGGTTCTGTGCACGCGATCTGCAGGTGAAGTCTGCTCAGAAGATCGATGGCTTCAAGCTGCCGAAGAATCTTGTGCTGTTCCCCGAGTATTGCTGGAAAACAGTGACATCCGATTCGCAGGAGAAGTTTTCGGCGGACGAGGTACACATCGTATCGGTGGGAACTTTCAGCCTTGAGACACAGGGGATGTACGACAGTTGTTACTTGCAGTTGGCGCGCTTGTTGATCGCGCAGCAGATCCACTTCCATATCTATCCACATTGGGCCTACCGGCGCGATCATATGGGTAGCCCGCATGTAAATTTTGAAAAGGATTTTGCCGACTTCCTGGAGTTGGAGAGGAATAGTCCTTATCTTCATTTGCACGACAGCCTGCCGATCGATGAATTGGCCCAAGTGCTACCGAAGTTTGACTTCGGTATCGTCTCCGGAGGTTGCGAGGCACTGGGGCAAAAACTCAAGTTTTACTATCCAGCTTACATTGAGACCTGTTATTCCGGTCGCATATCTGACTATTTGGAAGCGGGTCTGCCGGTACTGGTCAATGATGAGGTGAAATTCGATTTCTGGTTGTTGAAGCGCTATGGCGTCTGTGCTGATCTGAAAGGTGTCCTCAAGCCAGGATTTAAACAGATGCTTTTGGGGTTGAAGCATGACCAAGATATACGAGTAGCCATGAGCGGAGCAGTTCAAAGCCTTTCGGTTACGGCTAACAGTCCGCGTTTGGCCAGGTTTTATCTAAATCTTCACGCGAAGGCGGTTTCACCAGGATCGAAAGCCGGCCCATCCAAAGATGTGGATACATGGAGTGTCGGAGCTTCACCGAGAGGTCTAGGTATGCGTACTGCAAAATTAATTCGGCGGGCTATCAGGTGGTTTTCGCCGCGTCTGTCAAAAATACTCCTTCCTTATAGGGCGAGCCGTCTATTTCAAGTGCGGTTGCACAACGCGTTGTTGGAAATTCAATCCAGTCAGGTCGTAGTAGATACCCTCAATCGGGAAAGAGACATCCTCGAGATTAGATTGGCCGAAATGCAACAGGCCAAAGAAGGCCTCATGGGGCAGGTGAGCGATCTCCAACAAGACTGCTCTGGTCAGCTACAACGGCTCGTGGGAGTGGAGGAAGACAAGCAAGTCCTGATTGGGCAGCTGGCAGATTCTGATCGGGAAAATGCCTCTTTGAATGCCCAACTGACTCATCTCGGGGAGAAGCGAGAGATCTGGCATCAAAAGGAGGTCGAGCTTGCACAAGATAACGCGGAGTTACATGTCAGGCTAATAAAATTACAAGAAGATAGCGGCGTTTTAAATCAGAAAATCGCTGCACTTGATCGGGAAAATGCAACCGCAGGTTTTCAAGTTGCCTCCCTTGAGCAAATAAATATCACCCTATCAAACAGACTTGACAGTCTTGTGCACGATAAATCTGAACAGATTATTCAAGTCGCGGACCTGCGGCACGACAAACAGCTTCAAGGTAACCAGATTGCCGCTCTTGAGCAAATAAATATCGCCTTATCAAACAGGCTTGACAGCCTTGCGCACGATAAATCTGAACAGATTATTCAAGTCGCGGACCTGCGGCACGACAAACAGCTTCAAGGTAACCAGATTGCCGCTCTTGAGCAAATAAATATCGCCTTGTCAAACAGGCTTGACAGTCTTGCGCACGATAAATCTGAACAGATTGTCCAAATCGCTGACCTGCGGCACGACAAAGAGCTTTTAGGTAATCAGATTTCCGCCCTGTTACAAGATAAATTATTACTGGGAGCACAACTCCAAAATCTGGAGCAGGACAAGCAGGTTTTGCATGTTCAGGTCTCGGGATTGGAGCAGGACAAAGCGTTTGGTCGCAGTCAGGTCGCGACTTTGGAAGAAGAAAAAACTGCGTTGCGTGCTCAACTGTCTAGCCTCGATCATGCTATAGCTGTTTTGCGCACGCAGATCGAATTGCTTGAGCAAGACAAGGCCGCTTTCCAAGCCCAGATGACGAGCCTGCAAGAGGATCAAGTGGCCTCGCGTATGCGGTTTGCAAACCTGGAGCAGGAAAAGCTTGCTCAAGGTCTCGCCTTGACGCACGAGAAAGAGCTGCTCGTAAATGGGGCAGTAAGCCTTGAGCAGAGTAATTCAGCACTTCAAGCGGAGAAACGACAGCTCGATCTGGATGTGGGGACATTGCAAGGGCACGTGAAAACCCTTGAGACTGAATTGCACACATTGATACAGCAGGCCGATGTGTGGGGTCGTGAGAAGTTAGTACTTCAGCAAGAGATGCTGTGGGGCAAGGCTTCTATCAAGGAGGTGGCGGAGGCTCTGAATTGGGAAGAGGTGCTCGATGACGTTGAGCGAACAAACGGATTCAACGAGCTTGTTCGTATCCTTGGGCTTTTCTCCGGCAGCACGAATATTGGTGATACTGCCTCAGCGTGTTGGGATGCTTTGGCTGCCAAGAACTATGACCAGTTATTGAATTTCGGCTATTCCAATTTTAAGCGAACAATCGGAAATAACTATTTCAATTTTTTGGTGCAGGCAGGCGACCCCCAGATTCAAGCAGTCGAAAAATTGCTTTCACCAGATGTCTTGGAGCGGGCCCGTGCAATCGCAAATTCGATTCCCTACGACCCCCAGTTTCCGAGCGCTGATCAATTAAGTTATAGGTACTTCGTTCTATTGCTGTGGGAGTATCTCAAAACGATTGATGTCAAAGGATACGGCCGGATTATTAAGGAGCCTTTGGATGGGAATCCAATTCTTGTGCCAGGAGAGGGGGGGGGGCTGTCACAAGATTTGGCCAACTCATTGATCGAATACTATTCAATCGATGATGTTGTATCGTTCAAAGATATTAATTCTGTACTAGAAATCGGCGGCGGATACGGCAGAAATGCTTTTGTTATTCTTTCCCTTAATTCAAATGTCCAGGTTACGCTCGTCGATATTCCCCCTGCGTTATATATAGCTGAGAGATACTTGTCATCCGTCTTCAAAGAGCGTCGTATTTTCAAAGCTAGACAATTCGAAAAATATGAAGAAGTCAAAGAGGAGTTGGAAAGGGCATCAATCGTTTTCCTAATGCCTCATCAACTTACGCTCATGCCCGCCGGAAAATTTGATCTTGGTATGAATATTTCTTCATTGCATGAAATGAGTACCGAGCAAATTGCTTGGTATTTTGGACAGCTTGATCGCCTTACCGCTAAATATTTCTATCATAAGCAATGGCGCAGATCAAAAAATATATTTGATGGGGTGGTGGTGAATATGCTTGATTATCCGTATCCGGAGAACTGGCAAGAGATCTATTCACGTCCATGCAGCGTACAGAATGAGTTTTTTGAAGCGTTATATCAGGTGACCACTAAGTAATGTCCAATAACAGCATTGCTGCCATTTACGATTTTGAGTTTTTCCCTTTCGCACTTGGAGATGTGATGACGTGGAATGTACGCACAGCGATGCGTTGTAAGGAGTTGGGGCGTGAGCATGTCGACATTTATAATTGTGCCGAGCGATATCCTGCCGGTGTGCATCAGCGTGGCATTCTTAATGCGCGGAATTTCAACCTGTTTCAGTGAGTTGTATGGCGCGTTCGGACGCACTCCCCGCCTCGGCATATCCACAATTTCCGTAATCGGGACGATCTTATCGACCGGTTGCAGGTACTGGCTGCTGATGACGAGGTCAACGCCGAGGTAGTGCGCGACTATTTTGGAAAAGGCTTGAGTGGGTTCCAAGAGGGTGAGGCTATGCCGGGCCTTGATATCCCGCGCTATCACCAATTGTTCCAAGCTGGCGCATTAAGTTGCGTGAGCTTATTGCCGAGCAGCATGCGTCTCAATGAATATTGTTGATATATCAGTCATAGCAGAAGTTTTTCGTAACAATCCGAAGTCCATTCTCTTTGTTACGTCACAGTTGCGACCCCGCGAATTGAAGATGGCAGACGGGCTGCGAAAGTGTGGATGGTTCGTGGGACTGCTGTTTTATAAATGGACTCCGTTTGATCCGGAAGTCTACTTTGATTTTGCAATTGAGACGGCATCTCCCCAAGAGGCACATGCTTGGGCTAAACGAATGGCGCCGCCAGTGACGCATGTTTTTTCTGGCGCAATTGATGACTTCGTGTTGCTGTTTTGTCGTGATAAGCCTTCGCCTGTCGTTATTGATTTGAACGATGTATTTGCCCCCTCTCTGTTTGACTACTGTCACGAGCGCTTTGAGCCGACACGAGAAGCGCTGGCGCTGGCTGATGGTTTTTGCGCCCGCGATTTGCAAGTCAAATCAGCAGAAAAGACCGATCGATTTAAACTGCCACGACACCTGATACTTTTTCCGGAATATTGTTGGCAGGTAGTGCCTTCCGAGACTGTCCCGGAGAAAGAACCGGATGAAGTGCATGTTGTTTCAGTAGGGACGTTCAGTCTTGAGACACAAGGTATGTATGACAGTTGCTATTTAGAGTTAACTAAACGCTTCATCGCACAATCCATACATTTTCATATTTATCCGCACTGGGCGTATCGTCGAGATCACAGTGGTAGCCCTAATGTGAAGTTCGAAGAGGACTTCGCTGATTTTATTTTGTTAGCAAAGGAAAGTACTTACCTGCACTTGCATGAGAGCTTGCCTATCGAAGAGCTTGCAAAGGTTCTGCCAGGATATGACTTTGGTGTTGTTTCTGGTGGGAGTGCTGAGCTGGGCCAGACATTGCGATTTTATCATCGCGCTTATTTGAATACGTGCTATTCCGGAAGAATATCGGATTATCTCGACGCAAGGCTTCCTGTCATTGTTAATGATGAGGTCAAATTTGATTATTGGCTGCTCAAGAGATATGGTGTTTGCGTTGATTTAAAAGGCTTGTTGGAGCCAAACTTCAAGATGAGATTGATGGCGCGTAAGAATGATCCTGCGCAACGTACAATTATGGAACAAGCTGTAAAGAACCTATCGGTAGAAAAAAATGCGGTACGTTTGTCAGACTTTTATGATCGAGTGGCAGGGCGTGAGTTGCACCAATTCAATCAGGAGGTTGTACACGTATTAGAAGTCATCCCTTTGGCGCAGCCTAAGGCGGCTACACAAAATAAAATAAATTGGTTACGCTGGTTACGGCCGCGTTTAGCAAAGATTGTATTGCCTTATCGGGCGATTCGAATCTTTGAAGTTCGTCTGCATAATGCATTGCAAGAAGTAGACCGCCAGTCCCGTGAACGACATGCCCTACAATCGGTACTCAGTGAACAAGAAGTTGTGATGAATCAGCTCACGGGGGCAATACAGACAACACAAGCGGATTTAATAGAGAGCAATCGACTATTAGAGCTTAGTCGTTTGTATTTGGATCAAAAAGAAGTCGTAATTAATCAGTTTACAGAGACCATACAGTCTGCTCAGGTCGACTTAATAGAAAGTAATCGATTACTAGAGTTAAGTCGTTCGCAGAACATGGAACTTAGCGCGGATAAGCATTCTCTCTCGACGCGAGTGCAGGACTTCCAAGAAACTATAGTGGCACAATGTAGGCAGTTCGAAGAGCTTGAAATCACTGTTGAGTGCGTCAAGCGTGACTTGGAAAGAAAGTGTTCTGAGATTTTATCTTTGACCTCAAACTTGCAATTATCGCAGCAGCAAAGCGACACGTTACATACTGAGGCGTATTCCCTTCAGAGCTCTTTGGCACGCATGGAGCAGCAGCACATTTCTTTATGTGCACAGTTACAAGCGCTACAAACCGATTATAAAGAGTTGGATACGACCCGAGAAACACTGGCGGGACGCCTAGCAATTACGGAACAAAGTTTGCAATTGCAAATGGTTAGCGCAAGCGCGTTAGCCGAAGAAAAAAAACAACTGGATGATAAGTTGGAGAATTTGCGTATCAATAACGTTGATGTGCAGATTGCTTACGCCCAATTGAGAGAGCGCTTGCTCTTCACCGAAGACGCTCGAGTGGCAACAAATGCCAAGCTTGATGCGTTACAGATCGAGTATGTAGCTTTGCGCAACAGTTGGAAAGAGATGGGCCATGCGCGTGATACCTGGGCTGTACAAGTGTCAGTTGTTGAACAAGAGCGTCAATGTCAAGTAGTGGAAATTGATGGGCTGAAGCAAGAAAAAAATGACTTGTTGATACGTATAGCCGCACGCGACGTAGATCATAATGAATTGCGGCGACGTCTGACAAGTGCCGAGTCTTTTAGCGACTTAATGCGGCAGCAACTTTCTGAATTAGAGCAAGAGAAGCTGGCTGCAGCGAGCATATCCGATCGTGAGCGGCTATTACCCGCCGTAGATGAGCTCTGTCATCGCTTAGCTAGCGCAGTTGGCTCAGAGACATTTGCGATTATCGATGAGGCACCGAAGCTTCTCATTGCGTGCATGCCCAAAAGTGGTTCAACTTGGCTGACGGCAGTTCTCGAGGAGCAACTTGGATTACATCCCCGGCGAGCATATCTTGAGGCGGACCGAAATGAACAGGAAATCGATCCAATTGCACTCTTCCAATCTTGGGGAGAGCGCACTCTGTTTGTACAGCAGCACATTCGATATGCACGAATCTCCCATAGAATTTTAAAAGCATTCTCAACAAAAATAGTAGTTCTGACTCGCCGCCTAGATGACGTTGTCGTGTCTTTGTGCGATCACGTCGAGAATGAATCCGCTGAGGCGGCAATGTTCTATATGGAGCGTGAATGGTATATGGGGAAGACGCGCGAGCAGCGCATCGATTTCATAATAGATCATGCTATGCCATGGTATATAAATTTCTATTTAGGTTGGCAACAAGCCATAAAGCATAGTAAGCAAGATATTCTCTTCGTTTGCTATGAAGATTTGATTGCCGATAGCGCGGCTTGTGTGGAGCGCATAGCGGAATTCTATGGTTCTCCGCTTCATGATTTGACAGCAATAAATTTGGACAGGAGAGCGGGGACTCGCTTTAATCAAGGCCGTGTAGGACGAGGAAAAGAAATTCTTACGTTGGCACAACGTAAAAAACTTCGCGCACTCTCGTCGCATTACCCTGCATGTGATTTCAGTTCAATTGGGCTTGACTAGATTTAAGGTCCTTAAGAAAGTTCGGAAGGCTGTAGTGAATATATCAAAAAGATTAATCGGCATTTATGATTTCGAGGTATTTCCCTTTGCGTTGGGAGATGTACTCACTTGGAATGTTCAAACCGCGATCCGTTGTGAGGAGGCTGGGCGTCAGCTTGTTGATATATATATATGTGCCGATGAAAAGTATCCTGCTGGCGTACACCAACGAGAAATGGTGAATGCACAAAATTTTGATTTGTTTTTTAGTGAGTTGTATACGGCTTTTGGTACGCATCCTTGTCTTGGGAACATACATATATTTCGAAGCCGTGAAGAATTGATCGAGCGGATTCAAGATGTGTCAGAGGGTGATTATATAAATAATGAGATCGTAAAAGACTATCTTGGAATTTTAAATTATAGAGAAACCACAACGATTTCAAATAAACTCCGATTTCGTTTATTTAATAGAATAAAGAAAAGTCTTCGCCTTCGTCGATTCATAGAAAAAAACGTCCCGGCTTCAATGAGAAGGGTTTTTGATGCTGTTTTGCTGCCAAATAATGAAGTGATTAACAATTACCTCATTAAATATATTTCTTCTCATGGGAAAATAAATGAATTCGCAAAAAAAACAGGGCGAATTCCTCTTCTAAAAAAATCGCTAGGATGCGCGCCCGATATCGAAGAGTTTTTGAAAAAAAAAGTGCCCGGGAAAAAGATCGTACCTTTTCATTTACGCCTTAGACGGTTGGATGCAGGTTATGGTGGCGGACATTCGTATGGGAGAGATTCAGATTTTTTAGAGTGGTACGACTTTTTAGCGGATGCAGCCATTCGCTATCCCAATATTCAGTTTGTTGCGCTAGGCAGATTGCAGGAAAAGCCTCTGTCGTTACTAAGGTTGCCCAACGTGACGAGCTTAAGGGCTTTGGGAATGGGATTAGGGCATGAGCTTACGTTGATGCTAGAAAGCGACTTATTCATTGGAAGCTCTAGTGGGTTTGCAGCTATGGCTAATTTCTCAAAATTGCCCTACTTCATTACTAGAATGAATGAAAACGCGAGTCAATCTTACGATATTCCTCATGGCGCCGTACGGCTTCCCTTTGCCCAAAATGACCAGATGTTGGTTTATGAAGAGGAAACATCGGATCTATTAATGCAGCTATTGACTTCACATGCTGGCCCGGTGAGCCACACCCGTCCGCCGGAATGTGGGGACCATTTAAATGAAGGCGCTTCACAAGTCGACTTAAATGTTAGATTTTGGTTAAATGAAAAATTAAAATTAAAAAACTCGGCGTCAACTACAAGTAGATTCTTTAACGATGATAAATATCGTTATGAGGAAACCGCATATCTTTTATTCGCTAATCTAGAAAAAGTAAGGGATTTAATCAACTCTGGGTCTAGAGAGTTGGCGATACATGCACTGAATAAAATCCAAAATAATTTTCCGGACATTTGCGATAGGCTGCCAGAGTTTCGCGTTTTTTTAGAGTTTTTGGCGGAGGAAAAAGATGCGGTGGAATCTATTTCAAAAAAACTGGAGGTCGTTAGTCTGCAGATGTCCGGCTTTGTTGGTACACCATGCACAACTGATGTATCGGATCCCATAGGGTGGAAACCGACAAATTATCAATTCGGAGGTATTTGCAAAACTTTGCCTGAAGAGACTCAGCCCGCATTGGCGATGAGAGGGGGCCAGTGGAAGATCGGCACATTTGTGTCTGATAATGCACATGGAAAAATTAATCTTTGCTTTGATGCCCGTATGTCAACCAGATCCGTTTTGCATCCGATTTATATATTTGAAGACGGAATTCATCGGCCAGCGGGCGATTTTTTGGTGGAATCTGAGTGGCAATCATTTTCAATACCAATAACTGCAATGCACGCCAGTGAGTTGCAAATTCAAATCGATCAACGAGACGACTCTCAGTGGCTGGAGGTGCGCCGACTATGCATTTTCGGCGCAAAGGACATTTCGTTGGCGACTGTAGATACTCAAAGGGTGGACTTGTCTTTGTGGGAGGGCGAGCCTGGTATTTTGCAGCAGGAAAGTGAGCATGACGAGCGCGAATGGCTGGTGCAAGCAAGAAGGGGTTACGTAAGAACGCCTCCTATTGACTGGCGAAATGATAAACGTGGCCTTATTTGCTTTGAGGTAAAAGTGGATCATCCTTCACTTATGTTGACGCCAATTTACCTTTGGGAGGGCGAGCAGTATAGGCAGATTGCCGCATTTGCATTTTCCGCTCAATGGCATAGCTACTTGCTGCCGATTGAACTTAAGGAGGGTGGGGTTTTTCAACTTCAAGTGGACTACCCCGAAGGAGTCGGAGTTTTCTCGATACGAGACTGTTTTATTGCAAAAACACTTAGCAAGGATGTTGATCTTGTTGAATAGATTCTTGGAGGGCGGGGTGCGAAAAGCCAATAGAATAACCTACACAAGTGAAACAGAATCTATTGATTGGAGCTTGTTTCTCCCTTGGAAGATTTTTCGAAATTTAATTGCCTATCGTGACTTGATTGTTACCGTGACAATGCGAGATTTTCGAGCTGTTTATCAAGGAAGTTATTTTGGCTTGGCCTGGCAAATGTTGCTTCCATTGATTATGTTAGGAATATTTTATTTCATATTCGGTCGTGTCATGGGAGGGCGATTTTCCACGGGAATCACTGAAACACCATTGGACTATGCATTGGCTTTATTTGTCGGATTAGGCTTTTTTAACTTCATGTCTCAATGCATAAGTCAGTCGGCGTCGCTAATTAGCTCAAATATTTCATATGTAAAAACGATGGCTTTTCCGATCGAGATATTGCCGGTTACTGCCGTTTTGAATTTGCTCTTAAACCTAATTATTGTTTTAGCCATCAGCATGTTTGTAGTTTGCATCCGGCCTGGAGGTATACATTTAAGTTCTATCTGCGTTATTTACTATGTGGTTTGCGCAGGAGTGATGGCGATTGGAATTTCTTGGATTCTTTCCGTTGTGGGTGCATATGTGCGGGACTTAACGGTGGTTACTCAACCATTAATGCTGATTTTAATGTTGTTGTGCCCAATTTTTTATCCGGCAAGTATGGTCCCAGCAAAATTACGATGGGTTATTGAATTAAATCCATTGGCGGTGATTATGGAAAACGCTCGAGGAGCGCTGTTGTATGGTGTATGGCCAAGTCTGCATGCCGACGCTTCGATTTTATTTATATCCGGAACGCTATTTTCAATCGGTTATGTATTTTTTATGCAGACAAAACCATACTTTTCCGATGTGATATAGCAATTATGATTTCTGAAGAAGTTGCGATAAATGTGAGTAAGGTATCCAAAGCCTATCGGCTGTTTGGATCACCGAACGAGCGCCTTAGCTACCCGTTTAGGAAGCTATTGTCTGCGTTAAGAGGCAAGAAGTTACCTCCCGCAGAAGAGGTTCGGCAGTTTTTTGCGTTACAAGACGTATCTTTTCAGATTAAAAAAGGAGAAAGCTGGGGGTTTGTTGGTTTTAATGGAAGTGGAAAATCAACGCTTCTTAAGATTTTATCTGGAAATTTAAAGCCAACTACGGGATTTGTTGAGGTCTGTGGAAAGGTTGCAATTCTTGATTACAGTAGCGGTTTTAATCAAGACTTTACTGGAAGAGAGAATGTTTATTTAAAAGGCGCTTTGCTTGGCATTGGGCGGAAAGATATTGATAAGAGATTCAGTGAAATTGAAGCGTTTGCAGATATTGGCAGTTTTATCGATCAGCCGGTGAAAACCTACTCAAGCGGCATGGTGGCTCGCCTTGGTTTTGCGATCATGACGCATGTAGACGCCGATACCCTGATTACTGACGAAGCGTTGGCAGTTGGCGACGCATTTTTTATTCAAAAATGCATGCGTCATATTAAGGAGTTTTTGAAAAAAGGAACATTTTTATTTGTTTCTCATTCAATTAATGACGTTATGGCGTTGTGTGATCATGCAGTATGGCTAGATCAGGGGCGCGTTTTAAAAGTTGGATCTGCAAAGGATGTATGCCAAGCGTATTTGGCTTCTGTGGAAAAAAAGAAATCTGAAAGTTTTCTAAATGTTAGCGAAGCAGCCAAACATGAATTTTGCTCACCTGCGAATAATGACGCCGTTAGCCGGGTAGCTTATTGCGAGAATTGTGCGCCAGAGGGTAGACGAAAAATAATAATGTTTAGTGCCTTAGAACTGGCATCGCTGAAAGATTATTATGCGCCCGCGAGGGAGGGTAAGGATGTTGCTAGGATGTCTGCCGCTCAGATATCAATACAAAATAATTTCGTGCTTTCGGAAAGTGGCATGTATGGAGAGGGCGCAGTAGGTGGTGGAAGGATATTTAGCGTAAGCATTGTTGATGAGGAAGCAAGGCCGCTCGAAACGGTGGTTGGGGGGGAGGTAGTAGTGCTTTCCGTGCGTGCTGTAGCCGAAAGGCGAATATTGAATCCAATACTCGGATTTCAGATAAAAAATTCTATGGGTTTGTCATTGGTTGCGGAAAATACATTTTATGCTACGCGGAATTCGCCGGTCTTGCTTGAGCCTAAAGAGGTGCTGAGCGCAGTATTCAGATTTGAGATGCCTTTATTCCCAATTGGCGACTATGTTATTAGAGTTGGCTTGGCTGACGGAGTGGAAGACAATAATGCGCTCATTGATGTAATACATGAAGCTCTGGTGTTTAAAAGCGTGACATCTGGGGCACGGCATGGTTTGGTCGGTGTCCCATTGTTTGGTCTAGAGGTAAGGCGTGAATATCCTGTGGGTTTGTCACAAAGCCTTGAATAACTATTGCACTCATTACTAGCAATAGATGTATTTTTTATATATTTAAAATATTGAGATTGAATGTTGTTGAGTAAAGTTGGAAATTTTGAGTATTAAGCTCCCTTGGATTTTTTGAATTCTGAGAATTTTTTATTGGTGATGGTGGTTTTGTAGATATAGTCAAAAATATAGGGATGGGATTGATGGATCATAAGAGCCGACGTGGTGCATGGAAAGCTGAGCATTTGGCGAATATAACGCTGGTTGTGCCGACCTATAATAGGCACGAGCTTTTTTGTAAGCTGCTCGATTATTATGCAAGTCTTGGTTTGGCGATGCAAATATTGGTGCTCGACTCAAGTTGTGAGTCTTTACAGCACAAAAACCGTAAGCATGTTTTGTCGTTGGGCAGCGGTTTTAGACATATATCGTATTCGTCAGACGTCCCTGTAGCATCGAAACTTAGCCAGGGCTTGCACGCGGTTGGTACTGAATATGCCGCTTTATGCGCCGACGACGATCTTGTATTTCTTGATGGGTTGATTGGCGCTAAGGCATTTTTGCAAGACCATCCAGAGTATGTTTGTGTAGATGGAATATATTTGAATTATTGGCAAAAAGAGTTTGATGTAAATGTAAAAATTGAGTATGGAAGCGGGGGTATAAATGGGGAGCATGCTTATGCCCGCGTTTTCCGGTTGTTTCAAAAATATGAATCATTGTTTTATGGTGTTTTTCGCACAAAGCATATAACCCAAATTTTTGACGGAGTTAGCAAGATACAGAGTTTGCATTTTCAAGAACTATTTCAAGCGGTGTCAGCCTTGATGATTGGTAAAAGTCATAGGCTGCCTTTATTTTATGCAGCTCGTCAAAGTTGTGATCCAGCTCAGCCCGAGAGAGACAAGTGGCAAACGTTTCAGTGGTTTGCTGATGATCGCGCTGAATTTCTGGCGCATTATGCTTTATATCGCACGAGCCTTTTGTCTTTTTATAAATCAAATATTTCAGAGTCTTCGAGAATTGATGAAGCCGGGTTTTTTAAAGCCATGGATCTCGCTCATTCTATTTTTTTTGCGACCGGTTGTCCTCAGTGGTATTTCTTTTCAGAGCTTAAACATTTATGGAGCAATGACGCATTTCAGAATGTTGTGAGCGGAACTGAGGCGTTGGATCAGCTGAAAAGTGCTGGGCGTCTTGATCGTGAGAGAAAAGCTGCGCGATTAATATCAAACATCGGAGACAGCGTGCGACGCTGTTTTTCAACTGACGATATTGAGAAGTTAAACAAAACTATTCAAGCTAATCATTCCAATCCGTGGCTGTGCATTTTTCATGATCATCTAGAATGGTTGGCAGAGTCCGATCAGTTTAAAGGAGCATACGATGACCTGTGTAGTTATTTAGAAGGTAGTGATAGACAGCCATTGGGCTTGTTAAAAAAATTTTTTAAATTGTCTTAGTTTTAGAGATTGTCCCAATTTATTACTGAGTGTATTAACATTAAATAATCACTATATATAACATATTTAATTTACAAAGCTTTGAAAAATACTTTTCTATCTTCAGGCAGATACAGGCCTGACATTGACGGGCTGCGCGCAATTGCTGTGGTTGCCGTTGTTATGTTTCACGCGTTTCCAGCCTTACTGCCGGGTGGGTTTGTTGGAGTTGACATATTTTTTGTTATATCAGGGTTTTTGATTTCTTCATTGATTATTTCGCAATTGAGAGATGATTCATTTCATATTTCAGATTTTTATGCAAGGCGTATTCGGCGTATTTTTCCCGCCCTAGCAGTGGTTTTGACTGTAGTGATTGTGTTTGCGTGGTTTGTGTCTTTTGCTGACGAATATCGCCAGATTGGTAAGCATGTTTTGGGCGGCGCTGGGTTCGTGTCAAACCTGCTGTTTTGGAAGGAGGCCGGTTATTTCGATGTTTCTGCGGATCTGAAACCTTTATTGCATTTGTGGTCCCTTGGGGTTGAGGAACAGTTTTATATCATTTTCCCCCTAACGGTATGGGCCGCGCACCATTACAAGCAAAGGCTCTTTGTCGTTATTTTTTCTGTGTTTATTTGTTCATTTTTGGCAAATATAGCAATGGCCCATGCAAGTCCTACGGCCGATTTCTTCTCACCCATTTCGCGTATGTGGGAGCTCGCCGTTGGAGCTGCCTTGTCTCAAGTCTTTGTACGCAAAGTGGATGGCGAATATTCTTCAGCATTGATTGCTATTTCCGGGATCGGGTTGGAAATAATGTCGGTGGCGGGGTTGGGGGTAATTATTGCCGCGATGATTATTTTTTCTAGCGCAGGTGTTTTTCCTGGATGGCGAGCGTCCTTGCCTGTCGTCGGCGCGGTTCTGCTAATCGGGGCTGGGCCAAGTGCGTTGATTAACAAGTACGTCTTATCTAATAGAGTATTGGTCTGGATAGGATTGCTTAGCTTTCCGTTGTATTTGTGGCACTGGCCCATTCTGTCGTTTCTGCGGGTTTTATCGGGAAACGAGCCAAGTGCTAAGGTAAAGTTATTAGCTGTTGTCGTATCGCTTCTCCTGGCATTTTTAACTTACCGCTTTGTGGAGCAGCCATTGCGGTTTGGATCCTCACATAGACGGAATACGCTGGGCCTTTGTGTGTGGATGTTAGTGCTAGGGGGAACTGGCGCGTCCATATTCATTTTGCATGGCGTTCGCGAGCGCTCTGCGAATTCCTCGGCTGAGGCACTTGAGGAGCTGCGTGATCCACTACGCGTTATGCGCTCGGATGGTTCGTGCGGGATGCTATTTGGTCTACACCAAGAAACAAACGAGACTTGTTTGGCGAGAAGCGCTCAGCCTGAAATTTTAATTATGGGCGATAGTCATGCCATGGCGCTGAATTCCGCAGCGCAGTTTGGCCGAGCCTCGCTGAATTCTGCCGTACTTGCAGGATATAGCTGTCTTCCATTTCTTAAGTATGTTCCCGATGAATGCCAAAAAATTTCCCGTGCTGCATTGAGTTTAGTGGCGAACACGCCATCAATTCATACTGTGCTTCTGGTCAATATTGGGGGGAATAGTTATACCGACCGTACGTTCATTCGAGAAGATGGCGTGCGCATTGTTTCGCGTCTTGCCATGACAGATGCGTATTCGGATTTGATAGGCCGATTGATGGCATTGAACAAACGTGTAATATTTGTGTTGGCTGTACCGGGGATGGTGATAGAGCCACGTAGGTGTTTTGCGGCACGTTCTTTTTTTGCGAGCGATCGAAAGCCTGAGGATTGCGTGTTGCCGCTCGCGACACTCAATAGCCAATACATTGAATATCGGCAGATGGTTAACTCCTTGGCGGTAAACTTCCCGAAGATGGAGGTTTTTGATGCAACCAAATCGTTTTGTGATGACAAAGGCTGTGCCGCTGTAAAAGGCAAAAAAATTCTTTATTTCGATACTAATCACCTCAGTCTTTCTGGTAGTGAAATAGTGCTAAATGATTTCTCTGCTTGGTTCAGAGCAAGGGGAGGAACTTTAGCCGATCGTCTTCCTGAGCCGATTGATTTTTCCCTACTGGTTAACGATGCGCCAGAATTTGATTCTCAAGGGCATTGGGGGCGTGGTTATGGGTTGGCGCGCTTGTCATCTGGCGGAGTAAGAGTGGGGCCCGGAAGCAACAATCCAAACGTGTTTGCTCAGCGCTTTACTACTCAGCCTAATATGCAATACAAGATAGTGGCACGCGCGGCAAGCATGACTGGGGCGGCACTTGCTCGAATACAGGTCAATTGGGAGGCGGCGGATGGGCATTTTTTGGCCGTGTCGAGTCAAAATAATAGCGTTATGGTGGAGCCGGAACGGTTTGAGTTTTTGGTAACCGCGCCCCCGAAGGCTATTAGCGGTACTTTGTACGTGGTTCCTGGTGGCGGTGAGCCTGTTCGATATTTTGAAATGCGTTTGCTGGCACGCTCAATGGATGTCTCAACGGCATCCTTAGCGAAGTCGCAGTGAAAGAGTTTATGTGGCAACACCCGAAATGAAAATTACGCCCATATATTTGACCGTAGCAGTTTGGGGAGATTCGTTTATCGAGCTTTTCTTAGACTACGTACTACCGAGTTATTTGTCTCCGGGGGGTATTCCAGAGTTAACGCTACGTGGTTATTCGGCAACTTTTTGGCTGTACACCAGAACATTTGAGAGGAGCCGTATCGAGGAACATCCCCAGTACAAGCGGTTGGCAGGTTTTGTTCGCACGGAGTTGATTTGTATTGACGAATTACAGGATATCTCTGGCCACCAGACGCCTTACGAAACCATGAACGCTTGCCATTCGAATTTCATGGCGAGGGCTGCGACTGCAAAGGCTGCAATGATTTTTTATAGCCCAGATGCTTTTTGGTCGGCAGAGAGCATGCGCTACACACTGGATCAAGTTGAACGTGGCAAGCGTGCCGTTTTGATGGCTGGAGTGCGTGCTGAGAAAGAGGCCGTCCTGCACTCCATTCGCTCTTTGGCCCCTCGGATACTTGAGAGAGGGTTGTCATCTCGAGAGTTGGTAGATTTGTTGGTGCAGTTTCCGCATAAAATTACGCGAACGCTGTGCTGGAATGCGGAGCAAATGGATATTGGCTGGGCGTCGCATTTGTACTGGCCCTTAGGCAGCGCGGGTTATTTGGGGCGATGTTTCCATTTGCATACGTTTTTCGTACATCCTCGCCAAGAAGCCCGTCCGGATGTGGCGCATGACTTTGATTGGATGGATAAGATCGGTTTGATCGAGGAGGAGGTCTGCATCGTGCAGGACTCTGATGATATGTTTGCTCTTGAGCTGAGTTTGGCTGATCGAGGCGTAAATGGGCATCTTGGGGAACGTAATTGGCGTGTTTTGGTGGATTGGGTGATACGTTATGCTGCAACGGATCATCGCATTTACGTCCAGCGACCGATTTATTTCCGTACTGGATCCCGCATGTCGTGGGAGTGGTTAAGGGCAAAAGTAGTGTCAGCTATTGTGGTGCGTTGCTTGCTCATGTTGACGGCATTGCAAGAGTGGCGAAAGCGCTGAAATTTCTGGTCTGGATGCTTTAGTTCCATAGTTTGGTAATTTTCAAGGAGATATATTCATGTTTGATATTCGTAAGATGCGTTTGGCCCTTTTGCTGGTGTTGGTTGGAGGAGGGGGGGTTTTTGTAAGTGCTTGTGATAATAAATCAGCTTCGCAAGCGGAGCTTCCTAAGCTAGCACCAGTACCTGCTGCTCAGATTGCATTTACTGTACCGGTTAATGACGCACCAACATTTGATACGCAAGGCCACTGGAGTGATGGATACAAGGTTGCGATTGGTCATGGAGTAGGAGTGGTTGTTGGGCCGGGTGGCGGAAATCCGAATGTTTTTGCGCAAACGTTTGGCACAAAGTTTGGAGAGCCGTTTAAATTGATTGCACGTGCAGCTGCGGTAGATCAGTCTGCGGCTGTAGGGCGCTTTCAGATTAACTGGGCAGATGAAAAAGGAAATTTTCTAGAGGTTTGGAGCCAGACATTTGATCTGCTAACAGAAGAAAAGAAATTTGAAGCGGAGTTTTCTGCGCCAAGCACCGCGGCTACAGGGACGTTGTATGTAGTAGGTGATGGTAATAGCGTGGTGCGTTACACCGAGATGCGTTTATTGGGGAAAACTGGACGTATCCAGTAGCATTGCTTAGTACAGTCTTTATTTTTTGATGGGGTGCGCTTGATGATCGCCCATCCATGTTGTGATTCTGTGGGGCTCAGTTGAGTTACCACAAATATGTATTGGTTATTTGGTGTGAGTGTCGTGTGTCGAACAGGCTACATTTTACCTAGTGGGTGTCAGTGATGCCGTCTTTTATTTCTCGTACAACGCCCCTCTCGGGCGTTTATATCTTGGAGCGGATGCTGCGTGGTGATGAGCGCGGTTGGCTACAGCGTATGTATTGTGCAAACGAGCTGAGTGAATTGGGCGTGAGTAAATCGGTAGCACAAAGCAGTTTGACGTTCACGCGCCAAAAAGGAGCTGTGCGGGGAATGCATTTTCAATATTCGCCGATGGCGGAAACAAAATTGGTGAGTTGCTTGCAAGGCAAGGTGTTCGATGTGGCTGTGGACTTGCGGGCAGGATCTCCTACTTTTTTGAAATGGCATGCTGAAGTATTGTCTTTTGAGGCTGCAAATACACTGCTGATTCCTGCGGGGTTTGCTCATGGGTTTCAGACACTGACAGAGGATTGCCAGCTTTTGTATTTTCATACGTCAGCGTATTCTCCACCGCATGAGGGCGGGGTAAATCCGCAGGATCCGAAATTGGCTATTGCTTGGCCACTTGCTATCACCGAAATTTCAGAGCGTGATTCGGCCTTTTGCGCACTGACCACAGATTTCCAAGGAGTTGTATTGTGAAATGTCGGCATTGTCATTCCCCTCTCGAGCAAGTGTTTGCAGACCTAGGTAGCGCACCACCAACGAATGCATATTTAACCCCCGACGCAATGCAACGGCCGGAGCTTTGGTTTCCTTTGCGAGTATTGGTATGCACCGAGTGTTGGCTTGTACAGGCTGAGGACTATGCTGGCCGCGACGCTTTGTTTACCAAAGACTATGCGTATTTCAGTTCGTTCTCCTCCAGCTGGCTTGAGCATAGTCAACGCTATGTGCAGGCTATGCAGGCGCGATTCGGCCTTTCAACAGAAAGCCAAGTTGCCGAGGTGGCGGCAAATGACGGATACCTTTTGCAGTATTTTCAACAGTCCGGAGTGCCTTGCTACGGAGTGGAGCCGACGGCAAGCACAGCGCGGGTGGCGCGTGAGAAAGGTCTAGACATTTTCGAGATCTTTTTTGGTGAGCGTTTCGCAAAAGAGCTTGTCGGGAAGGGGCTGGCAGCGGACTTGATTGCGGCTAATAATGTATTGGGGCATGTGCCTGACATTAATGATTTTGTATCTGGGTTTCGTGAGTTACTGAAGCCACAGGGTGTCGCTACGTTTGAGTTTCCGCATCTTTTGAATTTGGTAAATGAAGTTCAGTTCGACACTATTTACCATGAGCACTTCTCGTATCTTTCGCTCACGGCGATAATAAATATTTTCACCGCCAATGGATTGGCCGTATTTGATGTTGAGACCATGCCTACGCATGGGGGTAGTTTGCGCGTGTACACTCAGCGCTCTGACACTGGGCAGCATCCTGTTTGTGTGGGCGTGGCAAGTGTTCTGGAGCGAGAGGCAAGCGCAAAGGTGGCGAGCCCACAGTTTTATAGTGATTTTCTCACGCGTATTTTGGAAGTTAAGCGTGGCTTAATAAGTTTCTTGCTAGAAGCACAACGCCGTGGCGAAAGTGTTGTGGCATATGGAGCGGCCGCTAAGGGCAACACCATGCTCAATTTTGCTGGAGTGCGCCCTGACTTGGTTTCATATGTTGTAGATCTCAATCCTGCCAAGCAGGGGCGGTTTATGCCGGGAAGTCGTATTCCTATTGTCGACGAGGCTCGCTTAAGACAAGACCGCCCGCAATGGATTCTTTTGTTGCCGTGGAATTTGCGTAAAGAGCTTGAGGTGCAACTTGCATATACCCGTGAATGGGGTGCGAAGTTTGTGACGGCTGTACCTACGCTGACTGTGTTTTAGCTGATGCAGCGAGTCGTAGTTACTGGCGCGAGTGGCTTTATTGGGAGTTGGCTCATTCCCGTTTTGCAACAGGCTGGATATGAAGTTCATGCGGCGTCTCGCGGTCCCCTAAAAGTGCAGGGTGCGGTTGAGCACCATGTCGATCTTTTGGCCGAGGGATCGGCGGCCGCGCTATTTCGAGATATCCGCGCAGATTTTTTGGTGCATGTCGCTTGGTATGCGGAGCACGGGAAGTTTTGGCAGGCTCCAGAAAATGCTGATTGGCTGAGGGCGAGTTTGTCCTTGATTGAGGCATTTTTTCTCGCAAGTGGGCGGCGTGTATTAGGTGTAGGTACTTGTGCTGAGTACGATTGGTCGCAAGGGCACTGTACTGAATATGAAACTCGTGAAACGCCTGGCAATTTGTATGGGCTGTCTAAGTTAGCTGCGGGGCATTGTGCGCAGGCAATTGCTCAGAGATATGGCGCGAGTCTGGCGTGGGCGAGGCTGTTTTTTCCTTATGGTCCGAGGGAGGCTCCCAAACGCCTTATTCCTTACGCCATCACTCAGTTGCTTCAAGGCGAGCCTGCGCTGTGCACAAACGGCTTAGCGTTACGTGATTTTATTCATGTTGAGGACGTGGCTCGCGCGCTCGTGTCAGTGATGGAGGCTGAGGTAACAGGGCCGGTTAATATTGCATCTGGTGAGTCGATCAGTATTGCCTCAGTACTTCAGGAAATTGGAATTGCTATGGAGCGTCCTGATCTGATTCGGTTAGGCGCGATAAATGAATCCCAACCTTCGGCGCCACAAGTTACTGCTTGTACAAACCGACTTATCCAATGTGGCTGGACGCCGCGTTGGCAGTTTAAAGAAGGCCTACACAATACGATTGACTGGTGGCGCGAAGCGCGTCTGGAGAAAATGTAATGAAAATGGAAATAGACACTCAAGCGGCTATTTTGTCTATTACGGATGAGGGGGGAGTGCAACAGATTCCTCTCTACTCGCGGGCAGCTTTCGAGGCCTTGTCACGGATCTGGCTCAAGGTTGGTTGGAATGAAAAGCACCCTTATACATTTTCATGGCTAGGGCGCCCTATCATTCAAGAGCCGGAAGACATTTTGCGGATGCAGGAAGTGATCTATCGTTTGCAGCCTGATCTCATTATTGAAACTGGCGTTGCGCACGGGGGCTCGCTAATTTTGTACGCATCTCTCTGCAAGGCTATGGGTAAAGGTCGTGTCGTGGGGGTTGATATTGAAATTCGGCCACACAATCGTGCCGCTATCGAGGCTCATGAATTGGCTAGTTACATCACCTTGATTGAAGGTGGTTCGACTGATGCGGATACGGTTGGGCAGGTGGCACAACATGTCAAAGCGGGTGAAAAAGTTTTGGTGATTTTGGATTCCAATCACACCAAGGCGCATGTGGCGGCTGAGCTTGATGCTTATGCTTCTTTTGTTTCAGCTGATTCCTATATTGTGGCTACCGATGGCAGCATGGAATTTCTCCATGATGTACCTCGGGGCCAGCCTGGTTGGATAGATGACAATCCTGCTGCTGCAGCGCGGGAGTTTGTTGCGCGACGTCAGGATTTTGTTCTCGAGCAGCCTGCGTGGCCGTTTAATGAAAGTGGTCTGCGCGAAAACATTACACATTGGCCGAGCGCGTGGTTACGACGTGTTGGCTAATCCAGCGCAAATTGCATCTGGCACTTCTTGTCTAGTTATCGGCGCGGATGGATTGATTGGCTCCGCTTTAGTGGCGCATTTTAAGAGCGCTGGTGTGTCAGTGGTTGGGACGTCACGTCGATCGAGTCATTCTGGGTATATTGTTTTTGATCTGGAAAGAAATTCTTTCCAGGACTTGAAAGTAAAGATGCCAGCGATGGTGTTTTTATGTGCGGCCATGACCAATATGGCTGCATGTGACGCACAACCTGCTTTGAGTGAAGAAATCAATGTTCGGCGGACAGTGCAATTAGCCGATGGGCTTTTGCAGCAGGGGGCACACGTAGTATTTTTGTCGAGTAATACTGTGTTTGATGGACGAACACCTTGGCCCGATGAGACAAGTCGCCGGTATCCTGTGACTCTTTATGGGCAACACAAGGCGGCGGCAGAGCAGGCTTTGTTAGCTTTGCCTGGGGCGGACGAGCGCTTAGCCGTGGTGCGCTTGTCCAAAGTGATGGCAGCGCATCATGGAATGACCAGAGACTTTTTGCAAAAACTGAACGCAGGCAATATTTGCCGTGCATTTTCAGATTTGCGTATGTCGCCTATCTCAATTAATTATGTGGTCGATGCGCTTCATCGAGTGGCGATGCTGCGTAGCTCGGGTATGTTGCATCTGAGTGGGGAGGAGGAGCTGTCTTACACACAGTTTGCTCAGCGTTTGTCGCAGCATCTAGATTTTCGTGATGTACAAATTGAATCAGTATGTTCGGATGAGGTGGGTGTGAAGACTCCCTTCCGTCCTTTTTATCCAGGACTGAGTATGCGGCATACGCAAGATAAATTGGGTTTGCTACCTGAATCGACAGAGCATCTGTTGAATGAGCTGAAATTGGAGCTGAAGTATGAGTCAGGAAAGTAGTCGGGCTGAAGCCATGTGTGTTGTATGTGGTACTGGCGAGCCTTTGAAGGAGGTTCCTGGATTCAAAAACTTGCTGCGAATCACTTCCGACTGCCGTCCGTTTAAGGCTGGGGGCTATTTGGGGGTTTGTGGGCAATGCGGTGCGGTGCAAAAGCGTGTGGATGCCAATTGGTTAGGCGAAATCGGTGGTATTTATGCGCAATATGAAGCTTATTATCAGTCTGGTGGTGATGAGCAGATTGTGATGGACAGGGAGACGGGACTGCCGCGTCGCCGAAGCGATGTTTTGCTGGAGAAGCTTTCACGTCATCGCGATTGGCCCAGGGAAATGGATGCGCTTGACGTCGGTTGTGGCAATGGCGCAACGCTCCGCGCAATGAGCAATGTGCAAGCAGCTTGGCGCTTGTATGGCTTTGAGCTGGGGAGTGGTGCGCTGACGCATCTGCAGGAAATCTCACAGTTTCAACAACTCTATACGGGGGCGATCGAAAATATTCAGCGCGAATTTTCTTTGGTAACGATGATTCATTCGCTTGAGCATTTTCCCTCTCCCCATGAGGCGCTGACCAGTTTGTCTGGCTGTGTAGGAAAGGGGCAGCTCTTTATTGAGGTCTGTAATGTTGAAGACAACCCTTTTGATATCTTGGTTGCCGACCATCTAATGCATTTCAGTCCTAATAGTTTGCGCCGCTTATTGCAGCGCGCCGGTTACAGCGTGAGTTCTGTTGCAACTGACTGGGTAACGAAGGAAATTTCCGCGTTAGCCAAATGTGCTGTGCTGGAGGATGAGTTGTTGCCGCAAGTGGACGTTGATGCAATGTATGAACGTATTATTCGCTATGTCTCTTGGCTCAATCAACTCGTGGCGAATGCACAGGCTTGCGCGGCGAGTGGCAAGGGTTTCGGTATTTTTGGGACTTCTATCGCGGCCACTTGGCTTGCGCAGCAAATGGATGAAAAGCTGACTTTTTTTGTGGACGAAGACAGTAGTCGAGTGGGTAAGGAGCATATGGGGCGTCCCATTTTGCATCCGTCACAACTCGCCACTGATGCCACGGTTTACTTGGCCCTAGCGCCATACGTTGCACAGCGGATTGTGCAGCGCTTGTCAGATTTGCGAATTACGTGGGTAATGCCGCCCGATTGAACAGCAGAGCCCATGTGATTCTGATGCTATTTTAGTTGGGTGAGTTGTTAAAGTGACGTCGTATAAATAGTGTGGAAAATCGTGCTGCCGATTTGTGCGAGTAGTACTGTTCATTGAGGATGCCGTACAGCAGGTTCCAACGGTTTTTGTCCTCTTCTGTGTCGATGAATTTCCCTTCAAGTCTATCCAGCATTTCAATTGCCAGGTCACGGATTTCTTCTTCTGAGTTTTCGTCTACGCGAATGCCGTGGCTATGAAATAGCGAAGCGTAGCGAAGGGCTCCGATTGGGTGTGCCATCGCTTCTTCCAAGTGTAGATAACATTCTACCTTTGTCGACCACAAGCGTTTGGGAATGCTGATGTCTTTTGCGCTGAACCATAGATCAGGAGTCGGGATCATGTTTGCAATCGCGCAGGGAACATTAAAGACTGTACCGACGAGCGCTATACCCGAGCTATTGCCAAGAATAAACCTGGCTTTTGCGCAGAGAATTACATCGAGTCGGTCTGATTTTAATGAGTGATGTGCATAGTCAATAATATGCGGCGTGCTGGGTAGGGGTCGCATGGTGGGGTCTCCGATACGAATAATCCAGCCTCCTCGCTGAACGATCTCTTGCATGGCGGGGATTGTTATTTCAATGTTGCTATTGCGATGGGAGTGCAGTGCTTCGTCAACGGGGGAGAACCCCGCTTCTCTGGCATGTACACAGACAAACCATGCCGTCTCTGGAATGCCCAGCTCCTGTAGCTTTGCCTGTCCCCAGATTTCATCGTCGGAATCTAGCTGGAGCAATGCCGAGCGACCCTGCCATCGGGCATGAATTCGATAGGCCTCTTGTGCGTGATGAGGTGCGAGTAAATAGTGTGATACGTCGTAGCGCATCAACCAACGCAAGCTTAGGCAGCCGAGCAGGAAGCAACCAACTTGGTTCGTATAAATGGGAATCAATGCTTGCCAGCATTGCCGTAAGTGTTGATTGGCGGTGCGTTTGTCTGGGGCGAGTATGAAGTAGCGTCTTTTGGGGA
This sequence comes from Rhodocyclales bacterium, assembly GCA_028292485.1. Classification (GTDB taxonomy): domain Bacteria; phylum Pseudomonadota; class Gammaproteobacteria; order Burkholderiales; family Rhodocyclaceae; genus Viridibacterium. Next base: position 132,792 of record JAQGMG010000005.1, read on the forward strand.
TGTCGCCGAGTTTTTGTGCTTTCAGAAGGCAGTCTATTTCGAGTGCAAAATGGCCGATCCGGTCAGTGAAAATCGTGGCGCGACGATACCCGGCTGCGTGACCTATGCTGGCAAGTGGTAAGAGTGCAAACCAGATGAGATTGCAGACTGTGTGGCTGAGTAGTTTGTAGGCAAATACATGCGCCTCTAGTTGGCGTAGGCGTCGTGTTTCGAATGCCAAGCCGTGTAATAGGTGAGGCCACTTCAGCATGTTGTGGACTTATCTTTGTGTGACGTAATGAGAAGGTCTTCGCCTAGGTCTGGCGCAAAGAGCATGGCGATGTACTCACAATAGAGCAGGATCATGCCGACCCATCTCAGGAGTCGGGTAAGTTGGCCAATGCGGTATGGCCGGCCCATGCGGAGTGCAGTGCTGGCGGCTAGCGTCCAGTTGGCGTCGCGTAGTGTGCTAGTTGACTCCGTGTGGGTAAAACCTGTTTGGCGGCACATTAAGGTCAGTGCGTTGCGCGAGAAAATGTGTAAGTGGCGTGGGGCGTCTAAGTGGAGCCAGTGCCGTTTGAAGAGTCGATGTCCGAGCGCATTGAAATTGGGTGTGAGGAGAGTGAGGTGTCCGCCGGGCTTGAGCCAGACATGGCAGCGTTTGATCAGGGCCGCGGGGTCGCTGACGTGTTCAATGACGTGCGACATGATGATCGCATCGAATGTATTTGCGTTAAAGGTCTGAGCGGCTGCGTCGCCGTTGATGACATTCAGGCCACGCTGCCGGGCGAACTTTGCTGCTATGGGATCGGCTTCGATGCCTTGTGTCTGCCAGCCAAAATCGGAGAGGCAAGCAAGCGTGCCACCATTTCCACAGCCAATTTCGAGTAGTTTTCCCCCAGGAATTGCTGTTTGCCAAAGAATGCTTGAGTCAAAGGCTGCGCGGCGATGTGGGAGTAGGGCAAGTAGGCGGCCGCCTATGCGTGTGCTTAGCTTGGTCGTGAGTCTCGGGTAAGCAAATCGGTCACATAAATAGGCATGCCGCATGCGGTTATAGAGGCGACGTAGCGAGGATGCGGGTGCCGGTGCGTGGTGCGTGTAGTACTGTGAATACGCGGCGACAAGTGTGACTGGGCTCGGTTGCGGGTGAAGCCAAGCGAGTTGGCAACCGTGTGTGCAATGGAGCATATTCCACGCTCCGGGGGTGTCATGGAGTCGGTCGGATAGCGCTTGATAGAGCGTGCTTGCTTGTCGCAGGCAAAGAGGGCACCTGGCGTTGATTGGATTGAGTGCCATCAGGACGTGATTGTGCGATCAGGGGCTAAGTCGAGTTCTTTGCATACTTCCTCGGCGATGGCTAATGCGGATGTCAGGCCTGGCGATTCGATACCGAAAAGATGAATAAGCCCCGAGACCCCGTGGGCTGCGGGCCCTTGTATCAGGAAGTCTGCGTTCGCTGCATTCGGACCGCTGAGTTTAGGGCGAATGCCGCAGTATGCTGGTGACAGAGCGTTGTCAGGAAGCCCTGGCCAGTATTTACGTACCTCGGCATAGAAGCGTTCGCAGCGGCCTGGATCAACGGAATATTCGATGCTGTCTACCCATTCAACGTCAGGGCCGAAGCGCGCTTGATGACCGAGGTCCAGTGTCAAGTGGACCCCAAGCCCGCCTTCTTCGGGAATCGGGTATATCAATCGTGAAAACGGTGCGCGTCCGGACAGCGCGTAGTAGTTGCCTTTCGCAAGGTAGGTCTGCGGGATGTGCTCATTAGGAAAGCCCGCCAGTTTTTTGGCCAGGGTTGCTGCAGACAGACCACTGGCATTGATGACATACGTACCGGTCAGCAGCAGTTCTTCTTCGCCACTACGGATGAGTAATTCGATGTTGTCTTGTCCGACTTCACCGCATACCACATGTGAATTGAGTGCAAGCACGGCGCCCCTGGTTTCGGCGTCACCGAGTAACGCCAGCATCAGGGCGTGGGAATCAACAATGCCTGTCGCGGGCGAATGCAAAGCGGCCGTGCAACTGAGTTGTGGTTCATAGCTCAGTGCCTGTGTGGCAGAGATCAGTACAAGGTCGTCGACGCCGTTTTCTCGTCCCTGCATGAGAAGCTTGCCGAGCTTCTCCTCATCGGCTGCGCTTGTAGCGACAATTAATTTGCCGCAGCGGCGATGGGGTACGCCTCGAGATTGACAATAATCATAGAGCTGCCGCCGACCCTCCGTGCACAGTGCCGCCTTGAGTGAACCGGGAGGGTAATATAGGCCTGCGTGGATGACCTCGCTGTTACGGGAACTGGTCTCCTGGCCGATGCCATTGTGGTTTTCGACGATAATGGTCTCAACGCCGCGCAAAGCCAGCGCGCGAGCACACGCCAGACCGATGACCCCAGCGCCGATTACGATAGCCCCTGTGTTTTCTTTCACCATGATTTGTTCTGCATGCGATGCATTGAATTCTTCTTCGTCCCGATCAGGGCGATTGTGTGTGCCAGAGAGTAAGAGCGGGTTTGAAGATTACAGTAAAGTATCGAGCCATCGAATATCCCTCCTTTCCAGTTGGAACTTGTCATGAACTCATCAACGTCTCTTGCTCGTCTGGAAGTTCCAGAAATCGTGGCCGATATCCGGGCTCGCGCAGGCGATGAGCTGCGCATTGTTTTTGTTTGGGGAAATTTCAATGTTGTGCACCCTGGACACCTGCGGCTGCTGAATTTTGCTGCCGAATGCGGTGATTTTCTTGTAGTAGGTGTTACTGACGACTCTCGACCAGCCACCTTGGTACCGGAACAGCTTCGTCTTGAAGGCGTAAGAGCAATCAGTTCGGTCAGCTATTCATTTCTACTGCGCGTTCCTGCCGAAGAGTTCATCGCGCAGTTGATGCCCGAGATCGTTGTTAAAGGCAAAGAGCACGAACAACACTTCAACCCGGAGCAGGCCGTTGTTGAGGGCTATGGCGGCAAATTGCTTTTCAGCTCGGGAGAGGTACGTTTTTCCTCGATGGATCTGCTGCAGCGTGAGCTGCGCGAATCGAACCTGTCGGCGATCAGAAAACCGACGGATTTTCCGTTGAGACATGGGTTTGGTTTTACCAAGCTGATTGACTATGTGCGCAAGTTCGCCACGCTCAAGGTCGTGGTTGTGGGCGACCTGATCGTCGATGAGTACATTACTTGTGACCCACTTGGCATGTCCCAGGAGGATCCAACAATTGTGGTCACGCCGATAAAGAGCGATCTATTCGTTGGCGGGGCCGGCATCGTGGCTGCTCATGCGCGAGGTATGGGCGCGACAGTGGAGTTCTTCGGTATTGCCGGCATCGACGAAGCCGCGGTATTCGCACAGGAAATGCTTGAATCGTATGGGGTTGAGGGGCACCTGGTGATTGACGAAAGCCGCCCTACCACGCTGAAACAACGTTTTCGCGCTCGTGGCAAGACGTTGTTGCGGGTCAGCCGGCTGCGCCAGCACGACATCAGCCAGGAATTGATCAAGGATCTGCTCGAGCGTCTGCAACCGGTCATTGATGAGGCAGATCTGCTTGTATTTTCGGACTTCAATTACGGTTGTCTGCCACAGCCGCTGGTCGATGAGTTGATAGGCTATTGTGTTCGTTCTGGGGTGATGGTCGTGGCTGATAGCCAATCGTCATCGCAGATGGGCGATATATCACGCTTTCAGGGCATGAATCTGATTACACCTACCGAACATGAGGCGCGACTTGCAGTCCGCGATCCTGGTGCCGGTCTGGTCGTGTTGGCGGATGCTCTGCAGAGCAAAGCTCGGGCAGGCAACGTGTTCATCACGATGGGCTCTGAAGGCTTGCTGGTTCATGCTCCGGGTAACCCCAGCAATGGACTGACAACTGATCAATTGCCTGCTTTCAATACCTCTCCGAAAGATGTTTCTGGTGCGGGCGACTCGCTGTTGACCTGCGCTGCGATGGCACTCGCTGTCGGTGCAAATATATGGGAAAGCGCTTACCTCGGTTCTATCGCCGCGGCTTGCCAGGTTGGGCGAGTCGGTAACACCCCGTTGTCAGCGGCCGAGCTCATCGAAGAGTTGGCATCGTGAAGGCGCTACTGTTGGCTGCAGGGTTCGGCACGCGCTTGCGCCCCTTGACGGATCGAATTCCGAAGTGCCTGGTTCCGATACACGGGAAACCATTACTCGGCTATTGGCTGGACAGTTTGTTCAATGGCGGTATTGAGCGGATATTCGTCAATACACACTACATGCCTGTGCCTGTTCGTGAATTTGTAGACGCGTCGCCGTGGCGTGACAGGATCGATCTGATTCACGAAGAAACATTGTTGGGTACGGGCGGGACAGTATTGCGCAACCGGGGTTTTTTCTCGGACGATTCGTTCATGGTCGTCCATGCGGACAATCTGACGCGCTTTGATGTTCGTGCTTTCGTTGAGGTCCACAGAAATCGTCCTCCGGGCGTTGAGATCACGATGATGAGCTTTGACACGGATGCGCCTGAGACTTGCGGCATCCTTGAGCAGGATGAAAGCGGAATTGTTGTGGCATTTCATGAAAAATCCCTCACGCCACCAGGGTGCCGCGCCAATGCGGCCGTCTATATTTTTGCACCGACAGTCATGGATTTTCTGGTCTCCTTGCAGAAGGAAGTGATTGATCTCAGCCTGGAAGTCATCCCGTATTATCTGGGACGCATAAATTGCTTCCACAACGCTGACTACCACCGCGATATTGGTACGCCAGAAAGTTTACGTTTGGCGGAGCTGGAATTCCGGCCCTTTGAGTAACGTTCGAAACAGCTCCGAGAAGGACGAGCAGCAAGCGGCGAAGGTTGCGATGATTGTCGTGAACTTCAATTGCGCTTCTACGCTGGGCCGCTGCCTGGAAAGCATTCGGGCGCAGACAGTGCGTGCTCATCGCGTCATCGTCGTGGATAACGGGAGCAGCGATGATTCGGCCGCTGTCGCTGCAGCAGGCTATCCCGAATTCCAGTTTATTTCCCTTCAGTACAACTCGGGGTTCGCCGCGGCGAACAACTTGGCCGCCCGCATGGCCGACGAGTGCGCGTGGTTCGCGCTTGTGAATCCGGACGCATTCCTGGCGCCTGACTGGCTCGAGCAGATGCTCAATGCGGTCGAGCGATATCCCGGGGCAGGTTGTCTTGCTTCGTGTCTGATCATGGATGGCACACCGGACCTGCTCGACGGAGCTGGCGACATAGTCCATGCGAGCGGTTTGGTGTGGCGCAGGGCGCATGGTCAGCCCTTGGCTACAGAGCCTTCAGGAGAGCGCGAAGTATTCAGTTGCTGCGCTGCCGCTGCATTGTATCGAGCTGACGCCTTCTTGCAGCTCGAGGGTTTTGACGAGACATTCTTCTGTTATGTGGAAGACGTAGACCTCGGATTTCGCCTGAGGCTGGCAGGGTATTCTTGCTGGTACGTTCCTGCCGCGTGCGCCCGACATGTGGGCTCCGCCTCATCCGGAGGAAAACGCAGCCGCTTCGCGGTATATCACGGGCATCGCAACCTGGTGTGGTGTTATGCTAAAAACATGCCGTCGATTCTCTTATGGGCATGTTTGCCGCTGCATCTGACGGCCACTGCGCTGACGCTGCTCTTGTTCTCCTTGCGGGGAATGGGTGGGGTGATATTGAGAGCGAAGGTGGATGCTATTCGGGGGCTGCCACGGGTGTGGCGCCAGAGGCAAGTTGTTCAGCGTGCGAGAGCGGTTTCGGCCGGAGCCATCTGGCGGGCCCTCGACAAGCGCCCATGGTGAGGGTGCCAAGAATCAACTCCCTGACTTGTCTGTTTGCCAAGGCTACATTTTCGTCATGAGCGAATCAAGACTGTCGATCGCGGTCGTCAATTTCAATGCAGGTGCGCGCTTGATGGATTGCGTGCGGTCAGTGCTCGATCAATGTGATGAACTCATTGTTGTCGACAATGCCTCGCATGATGGAAGCATGATTGAAGTCGAGCAAACCGCATCCGGTCAACCCAAAATTCGCGTTGTCCTGAATTCGCAAAACGTGGGTTTTGCGCGCGCCTGCAATATCTCGGCGGGTATTGCATCAGGCGAGCTAATTCTTTTCCTTAACCCGGATTGCATATTGCATCCTGGAGCAGTTGCGGCGATGCGCCGTGCCCTCAGCACCTATGCAAAGGCGGGTATGGTCGGTGGACTTCTACTCAATCCGAATGGCACGGAGCAAGCAGGTGGGCGCAGGCTCGTGCCTACACCGTGGCGCTCCTTTGTCAGGGTCTTTGGTTTGCAAGCGCTGAAGAGTCGATATCCGCGTCTGTTCGAGGGCTATGATCTTCATTTGAAACCGTTACCCCACGCGCCTGAAGAAGTGGAGGCGATATCCGGCGCGTGCATGCTGGTCAGCAAGCAGGCTCTTGATGACGTGGGCATGTTGGATGAAGCATATTTCATGCACTGTGAAGATCTCGACTGGTGCATGCGTTTTCGCCAAAAAGGATGGAAGATATTCTTTGTTCCTGACGCGCTGGTAATACATCACAAGGGTACTTGTAGCAAGGCTCGGCCGGTCTTCGTTGAGTGGCACAAGCACAGGGGGATGGTGCGGTTTTATCGCAAATTTTTCAGGCACCAATATCCCGGTGGTCTCATGTGGTTGGTCATCCTTGCGGTCTGGCTGCGTTTTCTGGCTATCACCAGTGCCTTGATGGGGCAACGGATAATGAACAAGCTGCGGAGCATCAGTAGATGAGCATCGGGCCGGTAGGGGTCTTAGGGGTAGCCAGCCTCGTGGGCCCTCATCTGGTTCGCTCGCTACGATCACATGTCGATGCAATTTTCGTATTTTCGCGAAAAAATCGCAGCTCTACTGAGCTTGATGGTGTGCACTGGCGCCACCTTGACCCTGCGACGAATTATCCAGTCCGCATCAGAGAATGGATTTGCCTTGCCCCGATCTGGATAGTGCCGGACTACTTTGACTGGTTGTTGCGGGCAGGTGTGCACAAGATTGTTACCGTATCCTCGACCAGCCGTTTTTCAAAACTCGATTCTTCATCTGATGATGAGCGTGCGCTTGCAGCAAGACTGGCTGATGCAGAAGACCAGCTAAAAATCTGGGCAGAGCAGCATGGTGTACAGTGGGTGATCCTGCGTCCGACCATGATTTACGGGGATGGCCTGGACAGAAATGTAAGTGACATAGCCCGCTTCCTGCGGCGCTGGCGATTTTTCCCGGTGGCCGGTAGCGCCGGTGGTCTGAGGCAACCGATACACGCGGCTGATGTTGCAGAGTTTTGCGTGCGTGCCTTGCTGCGTACAGAGGTGACCAACCTGGCTTTCGATATATGCGGGGGGGAAACCTTGAGCTATCGTGACATGGTGACGCGTATCGGCGCTGCGATGGGGCAGCGCGTAAGGTTTGTAAGCGCCCCGCGGACCGCATTGCGCTTTGGCATCCGGCTATTAACTGCTTTGCCCCGCTTTAAGGGGTTGTCACCGGCACTGGTTGATCGAACGGCGCAAGATCTGGTCTTTGATAGTTCCAACGCAAATCTTGCGTTGGGGGTTCAGCCACGCCCTTTCATATTGACGGAAGGCGATTTGCCATCGCCCTGAGGCACCGTAAATGATAGACATTGCAGCGTAAAATTCACTTTTCGAGGCGGTTCCGGACGGACGGCTTCTTTCATCAAGCTCTTGTTTGTGAAGTGTGCATGGAGTTTTCAGGTGACGTGTAAATGCGTAGCTATCTAAATCGATTCGCACCGGTCCGCACCTCGCGCAGCTTGCTGGTCTCGGGCTTCGACCTGGCTGCCGTAGCGGTCTGCTGGTGCTCGGCGTATGCACTGCGTTTTAATTTTGCAGTGCCGGAGGATTTCATCCGTTCTGGCCTATGGAGCCTGTTGTGGGTGTTGCCTTTGCATGGGGCGATGTTCAGGGCGTTCGGACTGTACAAGGGCATGTGGGTATTTGCGAGCTTGCCAGATCTTTCACGCATCGTGCGAGCGGTGGGAGCGTCTACAGCACTTGTGATTGCGATTGCGATGTTCGTGCATGCCTCTACCCCGATACCACGGTCGGTGCTGGTGGCCTTCCCGGTATTTTTGCTGGTCATGATGGGTGGTGCGCGGGCGATGTATCGCGCTTGGCGTGAGCATCACCTCTATGGGGCTTTGGCTGCGGCAGGGCGCCCGGCGTTGCTCATCGGTGCGGGCGAAGCTGGCGTGACGGTGATGCGGCAGTTACGTCGCACGGGGGAATGGCGTCTGGTGGGGATTCTTGATGACAATCCGACCAAGCACGGTCGCGAGATGATGGGTTTACGCGTGCACGGCCGCATTGATGAGCTGGAGCATTGGGCCCGTGAATTGAAAGCGCAGCATGCCATCGTTGCGATGCCATCGGCATCTGCGGAGGCGCGCAAGCGGATTCTTGCTCAATGCCTGAAGGCTGGCGTACACGCCCTGATGGTACCGACACTTGGCGAGATGATGCATGCGGATCGCCGTCGGGCCAGCGATAGATGGGCATTTCGCGAAGTCTGTATGGAAGACTTGCTCGGGCGCGATTCGGTCGCAATCGATTGCCCGAATATTGACGGCATGCTGGGCGGCCGTAGTGTGCTGGTCACCGGGGCTGGCGGCTCGATCGGCTCGGAGCTGTGCAGGCAGATCGCGCTTTTTCGTCCTGCTCAGATCATTGCCTACGAGGCGAATGAATATGCCTTGTATCGCCTGGTTGAAGAATTCGCCCGGCGTTTTCCGGAGGTTGCCCTGGTGCCGGTGGCCGGAGACGTGCGTGATGCTCTGTGGCTGGATGAAACCTTTGCGCGTTACACGCCAGCGTTGGTGTTTCATGCGGCAGCTTACAAGCATGTGCCGCTGATGGAGGACGATAACGCCTGGCAGGCCATGACCAACAATGTATTGGGAACCTGGCGCGTGGCAAAGGCTGCAGCCGCACATAAGGTTCCCAAGTTCGTGATGATCTCCACGGACAAGGCGGTCAATCCGACCAATGTGATGGGGGCGAGCAAGCGCCTTGCCGAGATGGTTTGTCAGACGGTGCAGACCGAAACCACCGCAACCGCTTTTTGCAGCGTGCGTTTCGGCAATGTGTTGGGCAGCACTGGCAGCGTCGTACCGAAGTTCCAGGAACAGATTGCCGCGGGAGGGCCGGTAACGGTGACGCATCCAGAAATCACGCGCTACTTCATGTCCATCCCCGAAGCCTCGCAGCTGGTCTTGCAGGCAGCCAGCATGGGCAAGGGGGGGGAGATATTCGTTCTGGATATGGGCGAGCCGGTGAAAATCGCCAATCTTGCGCGTGACATGATCCGCCTTTCCGGCGCGAGCGAAGAGGATATCCGCGTGGAATTCACCGGACTGCGCCCCGGCGAGAAACTCTACGAAGAATTGCTTGCAGACGCCGAGCAGAGCCTGCCTACGCACCATGCAAAGCTGCGTATTGCTCAGGCGCGTGTGGCGGATGCAGCGGTGGTCGAGGAAGTCCTTGCGTGGGTGCGCGCGGCGCGCGTGCCATCACCCACTGAAATCAAGCGAGAGCTGCGTCGCTGGGTGCCGGAATACGCACCCTATCAACGACCCGCCTTGCAGGTCGTCACGGCAACCAGCAAGACGCCACGCGCGGCGAGCTGACGGCATGGCGACATACGTTGTCGGCGATCTCCAGGGCTGCCTCGATCCACTGCAAGCCTTGTTGTCCCAGGTAGGGTTCGCGACGTCACAGGATCACCTGTGGCTGGTTGGCGACCTGGTCAATCGCGGGCCGCAATCAGTTGAGGTGCTGCGTTTCCTGCGCGCCATGGGAGGCGCAGTCACCTCGGTTCTGGGCAACCATGATTTGTATTTGCTGGCCGTTGCAGCCGGGCTGCCGGCGAAAGACAAAGTTGGCGATACGATCCAGCCGGTGCTGGACGCGGCCGATTCTGGTGAGTTGATTGACTGGTTGCGTGGTCTGCCGTTGATGCACGTCGAGAATGCCTGGGCGATGGTGCATGCAGGTTTGCTGCCGCAGTGGAGCGTGCCACAAGCGCTTGCCCTGGCGGGCGAGATCGAAGCGCAGTTACGCGGGCCAGACTGGCGTGCTTTCCTGCTGGAGTTGTTTGGCAATAAACCGGCCCAGTGGGGCGAGTCGCTCAGCGGCTGGGATCGTTATCGCATTGTCATCAACGTCATGACACGCATGCGCTTCATGACGCCAGACGGGGCGCTTGAGCTCAAACCGAAGGGGCCGCCAGAAAATGGGCCGGAAGGCCTGATTCCCTGGTATGCGGCTGAAAATGCGGCTTGGCGCACACACACTATTCTCTGCGGACACTGGTCGGCGCTCGGCCTGCGCGATATGGGGCATGTCATTGCGCTGGATTCTGGCTGTGTCTGGGGTGGCAAGCTCACAGCTGTGAGGCTGGAAGACCGCCAGACATTCCAGGTGCCTTGTCAGGCTTGCTCGGTGACCGGCGTCGGCGATTAGTAGCGTTGGGCGGTTCAGGCAGGAATTGCTCAGAAAATTGCTCAGCCCCCGGACTTGCCGCTCCATGATGGATGCATGTCGCTGCATCCTCGAGAGCAACTACGAAAACCCCAACTCCCTGGCGATTGTCTCGCGCGTCATGGTGGCGTATTCGCGGCGCGTGAATCCTGCCGGGATGGCAGGCAATATCCGCAGATCGGCGACGAGAGCTGGCGCTTTCGCAATGGCTCGCAGGCTCTCCATGAATGTCACGTCGCCGTCATAGGCGGGAGCCAGGCTTTGTCTGCCCTGCTTTTCTGAATAGCGCAATACCATTGGAACTACCTGCGCCTGCGCGGGTGGGGCAGCGTCAAACAGCGCGGCACTGAACGGCAGCAATAGCGTGCCGTTGGTGGTCGTTCCTTCCGGGAAAAAAGCCACTCTCTCGTCTTGCTGAAGGCGCGTTGTCAATGCCTTCGCCGTTCGCGCAGCGGCGGTCCGGTTGCTGCGTGCAATGAAAATGGTCTCCGTTGCGGCGATCAACCAGCCTACAAGAGGCCATTTGCGTATTTCGTCCTTGCAGACAAAGTGGGGCTGCGCCACGGCATTGATGACAAAGACATCAAGCCAGGAGATGTGGTTGCAGACCATCAGGGCGCGTTGCGGCAACTCGTCCCCCGCAACACGCAGTTCAACGCCAAGGATATCGAGCAATTGCACCGACCAGCGTCGCTTGAATCGTTCAAGTCGCACGCCGCTTATTCTCGGCACGGTGAAACGCATGACGAGTATGCCCCGGCACAGATGCAGGAAGACGCGGAACATGCGCCAGGCGGCACGGATTTCGATCAAGGCGCGAAAGGATACAGAGGACACAGAGAGGAAGAGCGCTGAGGGCCGATAGCGGAGTGCTGGCGAGTATAGCGGCTCTGTGACAGCCTTGAAGCCAGCATGGCCGGTGCAGACGTAGCGCAGTCTCCAGAAAAGAGATTGCGCCACGTCTGGCAGATGCATCCTAGCGATCCAGGAAGTGACGTGCGTAACGCGGGTCGAGTCGCGACATGGGCATCAGTAACAGCAGATCGGCGGTATTGAAGTCCGGGTCCCAGGCCGGGGCGCCACACACACGGGTACCTGCCCGGATATAGCCTTTGAGCAGCGGAGGTAGCTCTGCCGGGGCATCAGTGGCCAGGCGTTCGACGGGCAGCGGATTACGTGGGAAAACATGATATTCCAGCTCGGCCATGTGATGCTGGCGCAGCTGATTGTAGATGTTGGCGGCATTATGACCACCGTCGGCCATGCCAATGCTGGCACAACCCATCAGGTACTCGAAGTCGTGCTCGCCCATGAAGCGCGCCAGGCCGGCCCACAGCAAGGTGATGACCGAGCCCGTGCGGTAGTCAGGGTCGATGCAGGAACGACCGATCTCTACCAGGTTGCTGCGCAGATGGTGAAAGCGCGTAATGTCGAATTCGGTTTCGGAGTAGTACGAGCCGACACGATTGGCGGCGTCCGGCGTGAGAATGCGGTAGGTCCCGACGATCTTGCCGGCTGCCTCGTCGCGTACGATGAGATGTTGGCAGTAGGGATCGAAATGATCACGATCAACGCCCGGGGTGCGGCTCGGCAGTCGTGCGCCCATCTCTTCGGCGAATACACGGTAGCGCAGTTTCTGTGCTTCGAGTACTTCGGACTCGGAAGTTGCAAGCCCGACGTGAAGACGATGTTGCTTGCGGAGTAGAACTTGTGATTCAGCACGTAGCATGCAGATTCTCCTTTTTGGAGAGCCCACTTTATGTCCGGCCGGTTGCGCTTGCGTTACGTGAAGATTGCGAAATGGTTACGAGTGTTGCCGAATGTACATTGCGTTATCCGATTGTTCTGATCATGACATGCGGATTTTCGGTGCAAAACGATCCGGCGCAGGCCCGGATCGTTTTGCATCGAAAAACATACTAATGCGTCACGCGCATCGTGCCGCCGCTATTGACGACACGAACACGCTCACCGGCGGCGAACTTGTCCTCGCCAATGCCTTGCACGATGATCAGGTTTTCACCATTGTCGAGCTTGACGGTGAGCTCCAGCGCCTTCTCGCGCGTAATGCCTTCTTCCGCTGCCGAGCCGGCGAGGCCGCCGACCACCGCGCCGAGTACGGCACCGACAATGGCGCCCTTGCCTTGCCCGACCGTGCTGCCCGCCACGCCGCCTACGACCGCGCCGGTGCCCACGCCAACGGGCGATTTGGTGCCTTCGAGTTTCACCTCTTTGATACCTACAAGCGTGCCTTCGCGAAAGGTCATCACGCGGCGTGCTTCATCGCGCGAATAGACGTCGCCCGCCTTGCTGGAAACGCAAGCGGCCGTGCCCAGGACCAGTGGTAATACGCAAAGGGCAATCATGAATCTGGAAGTCATGCCGGTCTCCATTCAATCAGTTCGATTACAACCGTTTACTACAACGGCTTTTACAAGGTTTCGCTGTAGTTGTCGGCAAAGCGCTCGGCGATTTCCTCGCGTGAGGGCTGGTGATTCTGCCCGCCGCGATGCGCAATCTTGATCGCACCCATCAGGGAGGCGAGTTTTGCCGATTTCTCCAGCGACCAGTCTTCCGACAGGCCATAGAGCAGGCCACCCCGGTATGCATCGCCGCAACCCGTCGGGTCTGCAAGCGCCGTCTCACGCGCGCTGGCGACCTCAATGATCCTGCCGTTTTCGTAGATGCGCGAACCGTGGGCACCGAGTGTGACAATCAGGCCGCGTACGCGTTCCGCAAGCGCCTCGATGCTGAGTCCCGTCTTGTCGCAGATGAGCTTGGCTTCGTAGTCATTCACCGTGCAGTAAGTTGCCTGTTCAATGCAGGCCAGCAAGTCCTCACCGGAGAGTAAAGGCAGGCCCTGACCCGGATCAAAGATGAACGGGATATGCGCTGCTGCAAAATTGCGGCAATGCGTGAGCATGCCTTCCAGGCCGTCTGGTGAAACGATGCCGAGCTTCACGCCTTCGGCCGCATCCTGCACCTTGTTCTGATGCGATTGCATCATCGCGCCGGGGTGAAAAGCGGTGATCTGGTTGTGATCCAGATCGGTCGTCACAAACGCCTGCGCTGTGTAGGAACCAGCGATCGTGCGCACGAAACGCTGATCGATCTTCAATGCTGTCAATCGCTCCCGGTACGGCCCTGCATCGTCGCCAACGGTGGCCATGATGCGTGCATCACCGCCCAGCAAATGGATGTTGTAGCCGATGTTGCCAGCACAGCCACCGAATTCGCGACGCATCTCCGGCACGAGGAACGAGACGTTCAGGATGTGGATCTGATCGGGCAGGATATGGCGTTTGAAATGGTCCTGAAACACCATGATGGTGTCGAAGGCCATAGAACCGCAAACGAGAATGGTCATGGCGGGAAAGTCCGGCGGAAAGAGTGAGGATTCAGTGAGAAGCTGAGGCGCTGCAGATCACGTGCAAACGGCCATGCGATGCTTGTTTGAAAAACATCGTACGGCCGTTGGCAATCTGAAAGCTTACTTCAGGGCTGCAATGGCAGCGTCATAATTCGGCTCGTTCTTGATTTCAGAGACGAGCTCGGCATGCAACACCTTGTTGGTCGCATCGAGTACGACCACGGCACGTGCCGTCAGGCCGGCCAGAGGGCCTGTCTTGATATCTACGCCATAAGCGTTGATGAAGTCGCGACCGCGCAGCGTGGATAGCGCCTGTGCATTCGCGATGCCCTCGATCTCGCAGAAACGCTTCGCTGCGAATGGCAGATCTGCCGAGATTACCAGTACCACGGTGTTGTCCAGGCCTGCCGCTTTTTCGTTGAACTTGCGCGTCGAAGTTGCGCAGACAGCCGTGTCCAGACTCGGCACGATATTGAGAACCTTGCGCTTGCCTGCAAAGCTCGACAGCGCGGTGTCGGACAGGTCGGTAGCGACCAGCTTGAATTCCGGCGCGGTTTCGCCGACTTGTGGAAAATGACCGCCGACTTCAATGGGATTGCCGCCTAGTGTGACTGTGCTCATGGAATGCTCCTTGGATTGAATTGAACCCGCTGAAGAAATTCAGCAAGCTGGAAAGATTGTGAGATTCGAAAGTGAGAGATTCGGGAGTAAGAGTTTCAGCGGTAGAACACGCCCAGTCGATAGCCTACGACCTGCGAGTCGCTCGATAGCGTGATCTGCGAGGTCAGCTCGCCTTGTGCTTCGAAGGCCGAGCGCTGCGCCATATTGGCGGGCAACCAGTCTTTCGGATCGAGTACCCGGCGTGTCAATGCACGTTCGAAGCGATCAGTCAGCGTGATCTCCAGCTGCGGCCAGGCAACCGGATAGCGTGCGTGATTGCGTACGGTCACCGCCAGGTGATAGGTAGCCTCATTGGCCGCCTTGTCAGCCTGGGTGAGATCGGAGCCAACCAGTAGCACTTCGTCGGCATCGCGTGGATACGGAACGTCGCACGCGAAGTACTGGCATGCCTGTTCGAGCGGCGCCCGCAGGCCAGGATAGAGACGCGTCAGCTCGACACGAAATACGAAAGCCGAGAGCAGCAAGCCCGTCAACAAGAGCAGCACATTGCCCAGGATGAGATGACGGCGTGTCCTGGAGCGCGCGGCCACTTCGGCGGGATCGACGCCGGCACCCGGCGGAATGTCTTCATCCAGGAAAATGGTGTGCAACTGCGGCATGCTGTCGCCGTCTTCGTTGTCATCGCCGTCGTTATCGAACTCGTCGGAGTCAGTATTTTTTTCGTCGAGATTCTTCTCGAACTCGCGATCGAATTCCTCGGCGTCATCTTCAGCGCTACCCAGCTCGATGAATTCTTGCGCCTTGTTGCCGTCAGGCTCCTGCACGGGTGCTTCATCCGTGGCAGATTCTGTTTGCGTTGCCGCTTCGTCAGCATGAACCGCCTCTGCAGCTTGCGCACCTGTCTGTTCGGTGCCTTCGATATCGAAGTCGAGATCGCCGTCATGGTTTGCTTCGTCAGGCGCCACGGTTTGCACGGCACTGGCGAACGCATGATGGTCTTGCCTGGGCAGAACGGGTGGCGTCGGCGGCAAATCAATCGGGGCGATCGGATCGACCTCGTTCTGTGTAGAGACGAAGTCGGAAGGTGGCAAGGTATCGACAGCCGCCACGCTGACGGCTGGCGGAGACATTGGAATGTGGGTTTGTGCCGCGGGGGTCGCCGGAGAGGAGGGTGGCGTGCCAAGAAGCGTCGTGGCCGTTTCTTCAGGCAGTTCTTCGAGCGAAGCCAGCGCCGAGAACGGAACGTGACAATGCCCGCAGCGTACGCGACCACCGCGCAAATTGAGCTGCTCCATGCGGACACGAAAAGTGGTCTCGCAATTCGGACATCGTGTAATCAGCAATTCTGACCCTCCAGGCGTATCCAGCCTTCATGTTCGGCTCCCACGCGTAGCTCGATCCACGGCGCGTAAGCGGCGATCACCTGCCCGGCTTGTGGCGCCAAGACGCCGGACAATGCCAGCCGGCCGCCGGGAGCAACCCGCGCTGCAATGCCGGGGGCCAGCATGCACAGCGGATTGGTGAGTATGTTGGCAACGACGAGATCATACTGCCCTGCAAGCTGTTGCGCACTCGACCGCCACTCGGCGCGCTCGGCGGTTACCTCATTGCGCTCCGCATTGGCGCGGCTCGCCGTTACTGCATGTTCATCGATGTCGACACCAAGTACCTTGTCGGCACCGAGTTTGGCCGCCGCAATACCGAGGATGCCTGACCCGCAACCATAGTCGAGCACCGTGTCACCGGGCCGTACCGAATCCAGCAACCACTGCAGGCATAGCCGCGTGGTGGGGTGCGAGCCGGTGCCGAAGGCCATACCCGGATTCATTTCGATATTGATGGCGCCGCTGTCTGGCGCGGCATGCCAGGAAGGCACGATCCACAAGCGATCGTCGATGTGTATGGGTTCGAATTGAGACTGGGTGAGTTGCACCCAGTTCTGTTCGGCGATTTCTTCAATGTCGAAGTCAGGCACCGCGTCCAGGCCGACCGCACCAGCGGCTTGAGCCAGCGCCAGGGTAAGATCGATCTGCTTGTCGAACAGGGCGATGACCTTGCTCTGATCCCACAAGCGGTCATTGACATGTCCAGGCTCACCGAATTGCGGCTTCTCGCGCTCGGTGCCTGCATCGGCGTCTTCGATGCTGACGGACAGCGCGCCGGCTTCCATCAGCGCTTCGGAAAGCGCTTCGGCACGATTTGCTTCGGCAGTCAGGGTAACGGAAAGCCACATAAGGCCGACACCAGATCAAAGGTCAACTCAGGTCAAATCGGGCGAGCTTGCCGGAGCTCGCTGGTGCGGCCTCTGGCGAAATATCAGTCCTTGCCGGCGAGCTTGTGCTCGAGGTAATGGATGCTCGTGCCGCCGTGCATGAAGTTCGTGTCGTGCAGCAGTTCCTGATGCAGCGGGATGTTGGTCTTGATGCCATCGACCACCATCTCCGACAAGGCGATGCGCAGACGGCGAATGGCTTGCTCGCGCGTGTCGCCATAGGCAATCACTTTGCCGATCATCGAGTCGTAGTGCGGTGGCACGGTGTAGCCCGCATAGACGTGCGAGTCGACGCGGATGCCGGGGCCGCCCGGTGTATGCCAGCTGAGAATTTTGCCGGGCGACGGCGTGAACTTGAACGGGTCTTCGGCGTTGATGCGGCACTCGATGGCGTGGCCCTTGAGGGCTACATCTTTCTGACGGTAGCGCAACTTCTCATTGGCGGCGACGCGGATCTGTTCCTGCACGATGTCGACGCCTGTCACCAGTTCGGTGACGGGGTGTTCGACCTGCACGCGTGTGTTCATCTCGATGAAGAAGAACTGGCCGTTTTCGTAGAGGAACTCGAAAGTACCTGCACCGCGATAGTTGATGCGCTTGCATGCGGCGACACAGGATTCGCCGACTTTGGCGATGACTTTGCGATCAATGCCCGGCGCAGGCGCCTCCTCGATGACCTTCTGGTGACGCCGCTGCATCGAGCAGTCGCGCTCGCCCAGGTAGATGGCATTGCCATGCTGATCGGCGAGAACCTGGATTTCCACGTGACGCGGGTTTTCCAGGAATTTTTCCATGTACACCGTCGGGTTGCCGAATGCAGCGCCGGCTTCCGTACGTGTCGTCGTGACCGACGAGATGAGTGCGCCTTCGGTATGCACTACGCGCATGCCGCGACCGCCGCCACCGCCAGACGCCTTGATGATGATGGGATAACCGATGGAGCGGGCGATCTTCACGATCTCCTTTGGGTCATCCGGCAAGGCGCCGACGAAACCGGGCACGCAAGGCACGCCTGCTTCAGTCATGGCCTGCTTGGCGCTGACCTTGTCTCCCATCAGGCGAATGGTTTCAGGGCGTGGGCCGATGAATACGAAGCCCGACGATTCCACTCTTTCGGCGAAGTCAGCATTCTCCGAGAGGAATCCGTAGCCGGGGTGAATGGCCTCGGCGTCGGTCACTTCGGCCGCAGCGATGATGCGCGGCACGTTGAGATAGGACTGTGCGGAAGCTGCAGGACCGATGCACACCGACTCGTCGGCGAGCTTCACATATTTGGCTTCCGTGTCAGCTTCGGAATGCACCGCGACTGTGCGGATACCGAGCTCGCGGCAGGCGCGCAGGATGCGCAGCGCGATTTCCCCACGATTGGCAATGAGAACTTTTTCGAACATGTTTTTTTCCGGTAACGACAAGACAGTGAATCAATCGGCAAGCACTTTCGGCGAGCCATGCAACCCGCTACTGCGCTAACTTCTGATCACTGTCTGGCCGACACCTGCTCCTCAGCCAATGACAAACAACGGTTGCCCGTATTCGACCGGTTGGCCGTTTTCGACCAGGATCGCCTTGATCGTGCCGGCAACGTCGGCTTCGATTTCGTTCATCAGTTTCATCGCTTCGATCAGGCACAGCGCGTCGCCCGCCGAGACGTTCTGACCTTCCTTGACGAACGCTTCCGAGCCCGGCGACGCCGAGCGGTAGAAGGTGCCCACCATCGGCGACTTGACGATGTGGCCGGCAGGCAGGGCAGCTACCGCATCCACCGCCGGCACGATCGCTGCAGGCTGAGCCGCAGCCGGTGCCGGCGGCGCCGTCATGTAACTGACTTGCGGTGCGGGGGCGGCCAGATGCTTGGCAATACGTACTTTTTCTTCGCCTTCGGTCACTTCCAGTTCGGAGATGCCCGATTCCTGAACGAGGTCGATGAGCTTCTTGAGTTTTCGCAGATCCATGTCTTGCTCCAATTGCTGGCGGCACAAAGGCACCGCAGAAAATCAGGGGAGGCTAAGTGCTTAGCGTGCCAACAGGCGGTTCAACGCGTAGTCCAGCGCCAGGCGATAGCCGCTGGCACCGAGACCGCAGATGACGCCGACGGCAATGTCTGAAAAATATGAGTGGCGGCGAAACGCTTCACGCGCATGCACGTTGGATAGATGCACTTCGATGAAGGGAATCTGTACGGCCGCGAAGGCATCGCGCAAAGCCACGCTGGTGTGCGTGTAGCCACCGGGATTGATGATGATGAAATTGACGCCTTCGTCCCGCGCAGCCTGTACGCGGTCGATCAGACCCCCTTCGTGATTGCTCTGGAAGGATTCGAGTTGCACGTTGGCTGCACGGGCCTGCGATTCCATGTCCGCATGGATATCGGCGAGCGTGGTACGGCCATAGATCTCGGGCTCGCGCGTACCGAGGAGGTTCAAGTTCGGTCCGTGGAGTACGAGAATGCGCGGCCGTGTGCTGCCACCATCCTGCTTGGCAGACGCGCTTCCGTTTGTGCTTTTTTTGGCTTTGGACTTGCTGCTGGCACTCGTCATGGGGCGGAGTTTGCCGCAAATGGCAGCGATCTGTCTATTATTTCGCCGATTTTAGCTCTTGATCGGCAGGCTTGATCGCCGCGACAAGTTGTAGTAATTCGACTTCTTTGAGCGCACCCAGCTTCACTTTTTTCAGCGTTCCGTCGGCGCTGACAAAAACCGTGAAAGGCAATGCCATGGCCTTGTTGCCAAGCTCGGCGGCGAGCGGTGAGATGTCCATGCCTGTGATCGGCAGCGGATAGCTTGTGGGATTGGCGCTGCGAAACGCCGCCACGTGCTCCTTGTCGTCAACGCTGATGCCGACGAACTGGATGCCGGGATTTGCACGCGCCACCCGGTCGAGCAGCGGCATTTCTTCTCTGCAAGGCGGGCACCAGGTCGCCCAGAAATTGACCACCATGGGTTTGCCGCGCCACTGGGCAAAAGCCAGCGTTTTCCCGTCGCTGTCTGGCAAGTGCAGGGCAAACAGCTTTTCTGCAGCCGCGTTGCCATCGGGCGTGACCAGATGGCCGACGACCAGCCACGCGCCTGCGCCAGCCAGCGCTGCGCCCAATAGGACTGCAATGGCGACCAGGCGGCGCCGCAAAAGTGCGGTCAAATCAGCTTGCCTGCTCAAGCAAGGCTTCGACAGCCGCCACCCGCGCACGATCCGAAGTGCCGCCAGGACCTGTCTTGCGTGGATTGCGCTCGGCGATGCGGTCGTAGATCGACAGGCGCATCGGCGCGCCCTGGCATTCGAATTCGAGGATTGCCTCCGGCGCGTCATGCCCGCTACGCCGCACTTCCTGGTGCTCATAGCGCAGCGTGGTGCCGATGAGGTAGATCTCCACGTCTTTGGCGCTATCGGTATAGATCTCCAGTTCAACGCTGGAATAGGCGCCGGCCGTGCCGCTCAGCACCGTGCCTGTCAGGTACGGGCGAAATGGTTCGAGGATATGCATGGCCTCGACCGCAGCACTGCGCAAGGCGAACAGGCGCTCGTCGTGGTCATCGTCCTGGTAGATGGCGAGGTGTTCCTGCAGGGCCTCTTCGACCTCGGCATTGGTGGGCAGCGATTCGGCATCGGTCAGCCCCATCTGGCGCGCGGCCTTGCGCTTGGCGAAGGCGTAATCCTCGACGCCCTCTTCGGCGATCAGTCGCGCGGCGGCGACGGCAATGGTGCGGCGCAGATTGTTCTGACGCGGCTGGGCGTGCGCTCGGGTCGTCATACGAGAGAATCCTGAGAAGCCTTCTGGGAGCAGACCCTATAGTGTTCCGGGATAGAATCTCGGCCTATTGTTACATACCGGACGGGCGACACCGATGTCGACTGCCATTGGGAGCAAGCGTTTCATGCATATTCACATTCTCGGCATCTGCGGCACCTTCATGGGTGGCGTGGCCTTGCTTGCCAGATCGGCCGGATTCACCGTGACAGGCTGCGATACGGGTGTGTATCCACCGATGAGCACGCAGCTCGAAGAACAAGGTATCGCGTTGATCGAAGGCTATTCGCCCGATCAACTGGCGATGTCGCCGGATCTGTTTGTCATAGGCAACGCCGTGTCGCGCGGCAATCCGCTGCTCGAAGCCATTCTCGATCGCGGTCTGCCCTACGTATCCGGCCCGCAATGGCTGGCGGATAACATCCTGCAAGGCAAGTGGGTACTGGCTGTCGCGGGTACGCATGGCAAGACCACCACGTCATCACTGCTGGCCTGGATTCTCGAAGACGCTGGTCTGAATCCCGGTTTCCTGATCGGTGGTGTGCCCGGGAACTTCGGCATTTCCGCACGGCTCACCGAGACGCCTTTCTTTGTCATCGAAGCCGATGAGTACGACACTGCCTTCTGCGACAAGCGTTCCAAGTTCGTGCACTACCGTCCGCGTACACTGGTCCTCAATAATCTTGAATACGACCACGCAGACATCTTTCCCGATCTCGCCGCAATCGAAACGCAATTCCACCACCTTGTGCGCACGGTTCCCAAGATCGGCCGCATCGTTGTGAATGGCGGCGAGGAAAGTCTGCGGCGCGTCATCGAGCGCGGCTGCTGGAGCGAGCTCGAATGGTTTGGCGATGCGGCCGGCTGGCAATACGAAGAGATGGATACGCGTGGCGATTCCATCGCCTTTATGCTGAACGGCAAGGAGCAGGCGGTGAGCCGTTTGCCATTGGCGGGCGCGCACAATCGTGCCAACGCGCTGGCGGCAATGGCTGCGGCGCGTCATGTTGGCGTTACGCCGATGCATGCGGCCGAAGCCCTGGAGCGTTTCGAGGGCGTCAAGCGGCGACTCGAGCCACGCGGTACCGTGCGTGGCGTCACCGTCTATGACGACTTCGCGCATCACCCGACCGCGATCGCCACCACCGTCGCCGGTTTACGCCAGCGTGTCGGCGAGCGTCGCATTCTCGCCGTGCTGGAGCCTCGTTCCAATACGATGAAGCTCGGCACGATGAAGAGCCAGTTGCCGGACAGTCTCGTGCAAGCCGACGCTGTGTTCTGCTATGCCGGCAATCTTGGCTGGGATGCCAACGAAATATTCGTGGCAATGGGCAGCAAGGCACGCGTGATCGACGATTTACCGACACTGGTCGAAGCAGTCGTGGCCGAAGCCCGTTATGGCGACCAGATTCTCGTCATGAGCAATGGCGGTTTTGGTGGCATTCACGACAGATTGCTCGAAGCGCTGGCACGCAAGGCGTGATGCAGCGCTGCGGTATACTTCGCCACCCATGAAAAAGCAGCCTGCCTCCCGCATTGCCTGGATCGCGATTCTCGCGATCATGTGGCACGCGTTCATGCCGCTCGCGCATGCAAGCGGCATGCCGCAAGGGCTGCTGTCGAGCATCTGCTCGACCGGTGCGCCGCAGCAGGAGCTCATCCAGCTGCCAGCAGGCAAGCAGAACATGCCCGCAGCCGATTTGCTGCAGCAGTGTCCGCTATGTGCGACGGGGGCACATTTCGCGCTTGCGGGTGACTCGACGCATGCCTTCGTGCCGAATGCTTCTCTTGCGCACGTTCAAGCCCCGACCTCTCCCCGCGCTGTCACGCACGTTCTTGCCTGGCTGAACTTCTCCGCGCGCGCACCGCCGCAGGGCTGATCGATCCGTACTGCCTCTGCGCGTCATTGCGCATTTATCGATCATGCAAGGCTGCGGCGCTATCGAATGCGACTGCAGCTGGAGAATATTCATGTTGAAAAGATTCATCGCAGGCGCGCTGAGCGTCACGGCCATGTCGTTCGCCGAAGCGCACATCACCCTTGAGCAGCCAAGCGCTGTTGCTGGGTCAAACTACAAGGCCGTGTTTCGTGTTGGTCATGGTTGCAGCGGCTCGCCGACAACTGCCATTACCGTATTCCTGGCCGCCGATTTTGTCGGCGCCAAGCCCATGCCCAAAGCAGGCTGGAAGCTTGAAACCAGAACCGAAAAACTCGAAAAACCCATCGATGCTCATGGCACGCCCATCAGCGAACGTGTGGCACAGATTACATGGAGCGGCGGACGTCTGCTCGATTCCGAGTACGACGAATTCGTGATTCGCATGTCGCTGCCCGACACAGCGGGAAAGCGCTGGATTCGCGTGCTGCAGCAATGCGATAAGGGGCAGAACGACTGGGCCGCCGTGCCAGTGGAGGGTCAAGCCAAGCCGGCACTGCTTGCCCCGTTGCTGGACATCACCCCGGCCGTTGTCGCCGAGCATGTACATATTCACTAAGCATTCCACGAAACATTCAGACATATTTAGATAAAGGAAATGACATGATCAAGTTAGCAATTGCAACGGCGTTATCGCTGTTTACGCTGGTTTGCAGCGCTCACGAATACAAGCTTGGAAATATCCGCATCGTTCACCCGTGGGCGCGCGCCACGCTTCCTGGCGCGCAGACCGGCGGGGTCTATCTGCAACTGCGGAACGATGGTGCGGCTGATCGCCTTGTTTCCGCCAAAGCCGAGGTGGCCGAGGCGGCCGAGATTCATGTCATGAGCATGGATGGAAATGTGATGCAGATGCGCAAACTCGACAAGGGCGTTGAACTGCCTGCGGGTCAAACGGTGGAGTTCAAATCCGGCGGCCTGCACATCATGTTGGTCAGCCTCAAGGCGCCGCTCAAAGAGGGAAGCATGATCCCGCTCAGGCTGCGCTTCGAAAAAGCCGGCGAGGTGAGCGTGGATGTAAAAGTTGAATCGCTGACCAAGGGTGGCGAGCATCAGCATTGAGGAATTCAGGCGCGAACATGTCTGAATGTGCGGCAGCCGACGGCTGCCGCAGTCACTTTATGGGAATTACTTGCTTGACTTGCTGAACAGCAAGACACATTTGGACCCGATTTCTGCCAAAGAAGAGTCATTCCCGCGAAAGCGGGAATCCACTTCTACGTGAGGACTGTGCCATTGAGTGGATTCCCGTTTTCGCGGGAATGACGAATTGGGGCTCCGCAAGTATGAATTTTCTTATTTGCGTGACAGCTTGGCGATGCGGCCTGCGGCATCCTGCGCAGACGCAAAGTTGGGCTCGATCTGCAGTGCTTTGCGATAGGCCTCGAGCGCGTCCTTGTCGCGCCCCGCAGCTTCCAGCAACAGGCCGTGGCGATAACGTAGCAGCGCTGATGGCGGCATCTTGTCGATGCTGGCCGACAGCTGCGTCAGCGCCTCGCTGTTCTTGCCTGCAGCGAGCAGCACAGCAATCTGCGTGTCGAGCAACTCGGGCGCATCCGGTGCTATTTCGCGTGCGCGTTTGATCCAGCCGTCGGCTTCCCCAAGACGCTCCTTGCGCTCCGCCGCCAGCATGGCCAGATTGTTGAGTACCAGTGCCGCTTTCGGATTGAGCTTGATGGAGCGTTCGTAGGCGCTGAAAGCCGAGGGGGCGTTACCTGATTCCTGGTAGGCGATGCCCAGCTTGCCGGGAATGGCAGGATTGTTCGGCAGTGCCGTGGCCGCCTTGTTGTAGTTGCCGATGGCATCGGCATATTTCTTCTCCATCGTCTGGCAGTCCGCGAGTTCCACGCGCACAGCGGTAGCATCGGGGCTCAACGTCAGGACGCGCTCGTACTTGGGAATGGCGGCCGGGCAGCGGCGCTCGGCAGCAAGCAAACGGGCGATGGCCAGCGGCGCGAGTGGATTTTCCGGGGCGAGTTGCTCGGCACGCTCGAATGACGCCTGTGCTGCCTTGCGATCATTCAAGGCCAGCAGTGCGCCGCCCAAACCCGCATGCGCCCCGGCTTGCCCTGGCGAGAGGCTGATCGCCGTGCGATAGGTCTCAGCTGCCTGATCGGCCTGCTTCATGCCATTCAGATAAACATCAGCAAGCTTGATGTACAGCACGGCAGATTTTGGTGACAGTTTGATGGCCTTCTGCAGGTATTCCTCGGCCGTCTTGAAGTCGTTCCTGGCATATGAAAAATGCGCCCAGGCAACCAGCACATCGTTGTCATTCGGCGCGATGGCGCTGGCCTTCTTCAGCGCTTGTTCGATTTCGGCTGGTTTGTTCTCGACACGATAAAGATCGGCGTGTGCCAGCGCAGGGATCGGCGATTTCGGGTATTGCTTCTGCGCCTGATCGAACAGGTCGTGGGCCCGTTTGTAATCTCTCGCTGCTGCAGCCTTGTCGCCTTTGTCCAGCAGGCTGAACATGCCGGCGTTGCGATCGGCTGGCGCCACTGTCTCTTTGTCGAGCAGTTGCATCGGAATGCCATGCGCATTCTGGCCAAGAGTCAGCAAGCCGACAATAAATAGCGCAGTTGAATGACGGGAAAGGGCGTGAGTCAGCGGCATGGTCATGTCCGGATCAGAAGGTCGAGCCGCCATATTACAGATTCTGGCTGCGACGGCAGTGGTGTTTGCCGCGCCCGAAAGGGACTTCATTGGAGGCCGCGGCGGAATGGGCGCCGAACCTCGGTAGAATTGCCTTCGTTTTCTTCCTGGTGAATGTGGTCATGAAAAGTCGGGATCTGCGAGAGTTTATTGCGCATCTGGAAGCTCGCGGCGAGCTCAAACGGATCACCGTGCCGGTTGATACGCACCTGGAGATGACCGAGATCGCCGACCGGGTGCTGCGCGCTGGGGGTCCCGCGCTCTTGTTCGAGAAGCCGCATACGCGCGGTGTGCCGAACGACATGCCGGTGCTTGTGAACCTCTTCGGTACGCCACAGCGCGTTGCTTACGGCATGGGCGAGGACTTATCTGGCGGAAAGGAGTGGAAAACGGTCTTGCGCGAGGTGGGCAAGTTGCTCGCTTTCCTCAAGGAGCCCGAGCCGCCAAAAGGCCTGAAAGACGCCTGGGAAAAATGGCCGATCCTCAAGCAGGTGATGAACATGTCACCCAAGGAGGTCAGCAAGGCACCTTGTCAGGATGTGGTCTGGCAAGGTGACGAGGTCGATCTTGCGCGCCTGCCGATTCAGCATTGCTGGCCTGGCGATGTGGCGCCACTGATTACCTGGGGGCTTGTCGTTACCCAAGGGCCGAACAAGCCGCGTCAGAATCTCGGTATCTACCGCCAGCAGGTCTTGGGCAAGAACCGCGTCATCATGCGCTGGCTCGCCCATCGCGGCGGCGCGCTTGATTTTCGCGATCATCAGTTGGCACATCCTGGCACGCCGTTTCCGGTAGCCGTGGTATTGGGTTGCGATCCGGCGACGATTCTCGGCGCCGTGACACCGGTGCCTGACAATCTCTCCGAATACCAGTTCGCTGGCCTGTTGCGCGGCGCCAGGACCGAACTGGTGCGTTGCGTCGGCCCCGACCTGCAAGTACCCGCATCGGCGGAAATCGTGCTGGAAGGCGTGATCCATCCAGACGATGTGGCAATGGAAGGCCCCTATGGTGACCACACGGGCTACTACAACGAGATGGCCGAGTTCCCGGTGTTCACGATCGAGCGCATCACCATGCGCCACAACCCCATCTACCACAGCACCTATACCGGCAAGCCGCCAGACGAGCCGGCCATGCTGGGTCTCGCGCTCAACGAAGTCTTCGTTCCGCTGCTGCAAAAGCAGTTTCCCGAGATCAGCGACTTCTATCTGCCGCCTGAAGGCTGCTCGTATCGCATCGCCGTGGTGAGCATGAAGAAGGCTTACCCTGGACACGCCAAGCGCGTGATGTTCGGCATCTGGAGTTTCCTGCGGCAGTTCATGTACACGAAATTCATTATCGTGGTGGATGACGATATCGACGTTCGTTCCTGGCCCGAGGTCATATGGGCGCTTACCACCCGTGTCGACGCGACGCGAGACACCACGCTGGTGGACAACACACCGATCGACTATCTGGACTTTGCTTCTCCTGTCGCCGGGCTGGGCAGCAAGATGGGGATCGACGCGACCAACAAATGGGCCGGCGAGACACAACGCGAGTGGGGTCGGGGCATCGAAATGGATGCATCGGTAAAGAAGCGCGTTGACGACATATGGAGCGATCTGGGTCTGGACCACTGATTGCCGGGGTCTCGACTGTCCGGCCGGCGCGTCGGCAAGTTTTACAGAGGCCTTTTGCAAATTTTTATACCTGCAAAAATAGCAATAAAAATCAATTGCTTGCGCTTTATTTTTGCCGTGGCACAGGGTTTGCTTGATGGGTCGCCAAGGAGGCGTGTTGTTTGCGCTACCGAAACTAACCTAATCAGGAGAGCAAACATGAACGCAGCAAAAGCACTCGTAGGCGCGCTGATGGCGATCGGTTCGATCGCAGCATCTGCAGCGACGCTGACGACCGGCAGTATTGAAATGGGCCTGTTCGCCGACGGCGGACTGGGTTCTGGCGGTGTAGGTATCAACCTCGTCGGCGGTCCTGGTGATGCAATCACCCCGGGATGCCTGTGCGAAGGTTGGGGCGCAGCTGCCAATGGCACGGGCTCCTACACCTACGGCGGTTCCAACACGTTCAGTTCAGCTGTTTACACGCCGATCGACGCATCGCACGCCAAGTCTGTCGTTACGACTTCGACAGGTCTGCAAATCACACATGAGTACTCGCCTGCTGCTGGCGGCAAACTGTTCTCTGTGGCCGTGACCATCAAGAACATCGGCGCCGCTCTGGCTACTGACGTGCGTTATGCCCGCACGCTGGACTGGGATGTTCCTCCAGGCCACTTCTCGGATGACTTCTCGACCATCTATGGCGGTTCGCCAACTGGTCCTGCAGGCAAGGTGTTCTCCACCTCGCTTGACCCGTTTGCTGTTCCCGATCCAATGGTTTCCCGTGCTTCGTTCCATGACGTGAATGCTACGGACGCTCCTGGCGACCTGGGTGGTTACTTCATCCTGAAATTCGGCGATCTGGCTGCTGGCGAAGAAGTGACGTTCAACACCTTCATCGGTGCTGACTTCACGACCGCTGCCTTGATCGGCGATCTGGCTTCCGTGGGCGTAGAGGCTTACAGCTACACCTTCGACAATGACGCAGGCGTGACTTACGCTTGGGGCTTCGCTGGTCTGGGTCTGCCACCAGTATTCGAAACACCTGAGCCTGGTTCGCTGGCTCTCGTGGCTCTGGCTGGTCTGGGCCTTGCAGCTTCGCGTCGTCGCAAGCTGGCAGCCTGAACCTCCGGGTTTCGGTCGCAAGAAAAAACCGCCTGCCGGGCAACCGGCAGGCGGTTTTTCTTTGTGCGTCGAGAAAGCAGCGCGGGGACTATCGACAAAGGGCCGCGCCATGGCAGACGCCGATCCAGTCCAGTACGCGCGAGTTGCAGGACGGATCCCGTGACTCCTACCTGGGGGCCCGGGCTAACTGCGTCGCGCCTTCGAACACGCGATTCACTGCGGCGATCGTGGCAGCCTCAGCCTGATCCGCGCGTGGGTCATTGACCATCATGACAAATACCTGCCATTGTCCGGCCGCGTCTTGTACGAAGCCGGCGGTGCTCATCACGTCATTGAGTGAGCCTGTTTTCAGGTAGGCGCGACCCGACACGGATTGCGCGCCAAAACGGCGCCTGGCCGTGCCGTCTTCTCCAGCAATCGGCAACGTGGCGACCAGATCGGGCATGCGCGGGCTATGCCACATCGTTTGTAGCAGGCTGCCCAGCCCTGCGGCGCTGATGCGCTCGCGGCGTGATAGACCAGAGCCGTTTTCCAGCACCAGACCGGGCAGGTCGATCTGGCGAAAAGCCAGCCACTCGCGGATGCGTTGTTCGCTTTGTGCCAGGCTGACAGGCGTGCGTGCTTCCGTGAAGCCAAGGGTGAGAAAAACGTGACGCGCCATCACGTTGTTCGAAAACTTGTTCATGTCGCGCAGCACTTCTGCCAGCGTGGGCGAGCGCCATATTGCCAGCGGCGCAATGTCGGAGGGTGCTACGCCCTCCCGGAGTCTGCCACGCAGCGTGCCGCCCAGCTCCGTCCATAGCGCGCGGAACACATTGCCGGCCAGACGCAGTCCATCCTGCATGGCCAGATTGAGCTGCTTTTCACCACAACCGGCAGGCATGCTGCCGATGAGCCTGAGGTGTTGGGTTTCGCCTTGCACGACGATTTCACTGGCAATGCCAGTGCGCCAATCACCGCAGGGGCCCGCTGTGGCGACGAGCTTGTTGTCGATGACGAATGGCGCAAGCGGCACGAGATTCGTCACCTGGATTGCTTGTCCGATTGCGAGCGGCGTGAGACGCACACTGATCGCCTTGAAGTTGATCAGCAAGGCATCCGGGGTCGAGTTGTAAGCCCGCTGCGGCTGATCATCGAAGTCGGTGGCTGATGACGGCGTGAACAGGCTGCGGTCAATGACCAGATCGCCGCGGATATCGCGCAGGCCGCGACTGCGCAAGTCCCGCAGGAAGCTGCCGAAGCGGTCCCAGGTGAGGGCGGGGTCGCCACCGCCGCGCAGCACGAGATTGCCCGTCAGCACACCATCGCGTAGATCACCTTGCGCGTAGGCCTCGGTAGTCCATGTGTAGCCCGGCCCCAGCAATTCGAGTGCTGCGCTGCTAGTGAGGAGCTTCATGACCGATGCAGGGTTGAATGCCTCGGTGATGTTGTGTTGAAGCGTCGGGGCGCCGCCGTTGGCGGGTGCGACCCAAAGCGCTACGTGACTGGCAGGAATGCCGGCGGATTTCAGTGCTGCGGCGATCGGATCGGGCAGCGCTGCGTGGGCAGCAAGGCATTCGCAAAAGAGCGCCAGCGCAGCTAGCCTGCGCGCGATCTTTCTGGTTTTTTTCTTGTTCGGCCAAGCGATGAGATGCCGACCTTGTACTAACGTTGTCGCATCCGCAGGCCTCATTTGCCACGCAAATGACATATGCAGAAGCGCCGGCTTCGGCGGTAGAGTACGCATGCGATGAGAATAAAATGCCGGTGCGCTGGCTTCGTGATGCTGAACGTTCATGCAATCAGCGCTTCGAAGGCCAGGGCGGCCTGGCTGATCGGGCGCCGCGGCAGGCGCAGACGATAGAGCTCGCGCGACAGGTCGTTACCAGCAAGCTTCAGCTCCACGACCTTGCCGAGCGCCAGCTGATCTTCCGCGCATACGCGCGGCACCATGCCCAGGCCGAGACCGGCGGCGACGCTTTGCACGATGGCCTCGTTGCTGCCGACTTCCTGCACCCGCCCCATGGCAATGCCGAGTCGCGCAAGCTCACGTTCTACGACCTCACGGCTGCCTGAGCCTGGCTCGCGCAGAATCCAGGTGCGATGATTGAGTTTGCTGGCTTCCAGTGGCTTGTTGCCTTGCTGACTTTCACGCGGCGCGACGATGACCATGCGTTCCTGTCGCCATGCGCGCAGTTCGAGGCGTTCGTCATCGACCGGCCCCTCGACGAGCGCCACGTCTACCTCCGTGTCGAGCAGCCACTGCGCGACGGCCTGTGTGTTGCCGGCCTGCACACGTACCGTGACGCCGGAGTGATCGCGGACGAACGCTGCCACCAGTGGTGGCAGCCAGTAAGTTGCAATCGTCGTACTGGCGCCAATGACCAGCGTGCCGCGATCCATCGCGTAGAAAGCCTGGACGGCATCCACTGCGGCATGCTCGAGCGCGAAAATGTCTTTGGCATAGGCGTAAAGCACCTTGCCGGGTTCGGATACCTGGAATTGCCGGCCACCACGATCAAGCAAGACAACGTCGAGCTGCGATTCGAGCTCACGTACTGCCTTGGAGACTGCAGGTTGGCTGACCTCGAGCGCATCTGCAGCGCGCGAGAAGCTCTTGTTTTCGACGACGGTGGCGAAAATGCGCAGTAAATGAAGATTCATGTTCGAGGTGGCGGTAGTGGCACGAGCGTAGCGTAGCGGAATCGTGGAACAGTCGTCGAATAAAGAAGAGTCCGCATGATGCCGTGGCCCGCTTGCGTTTCATTGCACTCCGACTATGGCCATGCTCTCGCGCCAAACATCATGCGCTTGGCAACGAAATGTCGCAGGGGAGGCAACATGTCCAGCGCCAGTAATCCGGCGCCGCGAGCGTGGCTGAGCAGCGGGTTGTCATTGGAGAACAGGCGCACCAGGCCATCGGTAAAACCGGCTGTACCCCAACGGTCGGCGCGACGGCTGCGGGCATGGCGCGCGAGCACATCGGCTGCGCCGGGATCGGCACAGGCACGCAATGTCTCGGCCAGATCCCATACGTCGCGCAAGCCAAGATTGAAACCCTGGCCGGCGACAGGGTGCAAGGTCTGTGCGGCGTTGCCAAGCCACACGGTACGGGCACTCACGGTTGCGCGACGAAGGCGCATGACAAGTGGGTAGCTGTTGCGGTCACGCAGATTGGCAAATTTCACGTTGCCACCGAAGGCTGCATGCAAACGGACAAGCAGGGTTTCATCCGACAAGGCATTGAGTGCCGCCAACTGGTCCGGACTTACGGTCCACACGACTGCATAGTCGTTGCCGAGGGGCAGCAAGGCGATCGGTCCGTCAGGCGTGAAGCGCTCACGCGCCAGATTGCGATGTGGATGAACAGGGGTGACACGCAGCAGCAACGCGTGCTGGTCGTAGTCACGCGAAACGATCGAATCGTTCGTCCTGCCTTCGCTGGCGGCAGGCGTGATCTGGCCTTCACAGCACACGGCCAGACTGCCGCACACGTTGCGCATTTCGCCTGCATTGTTACGCAGGCTGAGCGAGATCTGTTCAGGCGCTGCGGCGAGGCTTTCGACACGCGCGTCGAACTCGATCTGCAGGCCTTGGGCAGCGATGCGCTGCGACATTTTAGAGACCAGCGCCGTGGCGGGTATTACATAACCAAGCGCAGGCAGGCCGTATTCGGCTTGGCGCAGCTCGGTGCGGCCAAACGCGCCGCGTTGCGATATGTGAATCGTTTCGATAGGCGTGGCGGCGGCCGCTGGCCAGGCACCGAGCGCTTCGAGCAACTGGCGGCTGCCGTGCGATAGCGCGAGCACGCGCGCATCGTGCTGAGCTGCGTCGGCGCGTCGGGCGTCGAGTATGCGTACTGCATGACCCTGCGCTGAGAGGCGCAGCGCGGCGGCGAGGCCGATCGGGCCGGCGCCGATGATGAGAACAGGCTGGGTGCTAGCGGCGGTCATCGACGTCGGACATGACGATCTCGATGTCACTTACCGTTTTTGGCGTGCCGATGGTGAGGATGTCGTGACCGCTTGCTGTGATGAGTACATCGTCCTCGATACGCACGCCGATATTCCAGAACGCTGCGGGTACGTCTTCGCCAGGCCGGATATAGCACCCCGGCTCGACCGTGATGACCATGCCGGGCTCAAGCGCACGCCATTGTCCTTTGACCTTGTATTCGCCGGCATCGTGCACGTCGAGCCCCAGCCAGTGGCCGGTGCGGTGCATGTAGAAGCGGCGATAGCTGCCCGATTCGAGCACGCCGTCGAGGCTGCCGCTCAGCAAGCCGAGGTCGATCATGCCTTGTGCCAGCACCTTTACGGCTGCATCGTGTGTCGTGTCGTAGGTCTGGCCCGGGCGGGCATGTTCCAGCGCGGCATATTGCGATGCCAGCACGAGTTCATAGACGTCTTTTTGTGGGCCGCTAAAGCGGCCATTGACTGGGAATGTCCGGGTGATGTCGGAGGCATAGCCATCGAGTTCGCAACCGGCGTCGATGAGTAGCAGGTCGCCGTCTCTCAGTTGCGCATCGTTGCTGACGTAGTGCAGCACGCAGGCATTCGCGCCGCCCGCGACAATGGAGTTGTAGGCGACCGATTGGCTGCCCGCGCGGCGGAACTCGTGCAGCAGCTCGGCCTCGATTTCATATTCGAAACATTCCGGTCGCGTCGCGCGCATCGCACGTTTGTGTGCACGGCCGCTGATGATGGCAGCGGTGCGCATGGTGTCGACTTCGACCGCATCCTTGAACAGGCGCATCTCGTCGAGCAAGGTACGCACATCGCGTACATCGGCGGGCGCCTGCACGCCGTTGCGCCCCTGGGCGCGCACGGTGTTGAGCGCGTCGAGAACCCGTGCGTCCTGTGCAACGTCATAACCGAGTGCGTACCACAGTGCTGGCTGGTTCCCGATCAACTCGGGCAGGCGGCTGGTGAGCATCTCGACCGGACAGGCCTCGTCGAAACCGAAGGTCTCGCGTGCTGCGGTGGGGCCGTAGCGGAAGCCATCCCATATTTCGCGCTCGGCATTTTTTTCGCGGCAGAACAATACGCTGTGCGCGGCTGCGGGGTCGCTGCCGACTACCATCACCAGCATGGCCTCAGGCTCCGTGAAGCCGGTCAGGTAGTGAAAATAGCTGTCGAAGCGATAGGCATATTCGGTATCGCGGTTGCGACGCCGCTCGGGCGCTGTCGGGATGATGGCGACACCGCCGCCCACTGCGGCGATGCGTTGCGCAAGGCGATCGCGGCGAGCGGCGGTGGCGGCAAGTTGCGGGGTGGTCGGGGCGGGCATGTAGGCCTCTTGGATGGCGGTAAATGCTGTCGGATCAGCGTGAGTTGAGAGCCTGCGCGGCGGGGGACAGGGCTTTGAGCTGTGCGTCCACTTCGGCGAGACGTTCCGGTGTGCCGACATCGATCCAGCGACCGGTGAAGTGTTCGCCCGTTGCACGGTTATTGGCAATGGCGATCTGCAGGAAGGGCGCGAGCTGGGCTTTCTCGCCTGCCGTGATGCCTGTAAATAGCTCTGAGCGATATACGCCGATGCCGGAAAACGTGAGTCGTGTGGCGGGCAGGGTGGTGAGCTGGCACACGCTGGAGCGTTCGTTTTTCAATAGATTGAAATCGCCCGCAGGATGATGTGGCGGGTTATCCACCAGCGCTAGATGCGCATGGGCGCCTTGGGTAATGCCGACGATACCGCGCGCCACGAAACGCTCGAAATCGATGTTGCACCAGATGTCGCCATTGACCACGAGAAATGGCGCATAGCCCAGCAAGGGCAGCGCCTTGGCAATGCCACCTGCCGTCTCCAGCGCTTCCGGCTCGGCGGAGTAGTGGATATTCACATTCCATACGTGGCCGTCGCCCAGCGTCTCTTCGATCATGTAGCCGAGATGGGCGTGGTTGATGACGATCTCGTTGAAGCCCGCCGCGGCGAGGCGTTCGATATGCCACACGATGAGGGGTTTGCCACCGACGGGCAGCAGTGGCTTGGGCGCGTGGTCGGTGAGCGGGCGCATACGTTCGCCACGGCCCGCGGCGAGGATCATTGCTTTCATGAGTCCAGCGCTTTCATTGCTCCGCCCTCTTCTATGGGTCTATTCATGGCCTTCGTGCGCAGACGCTTTCTCGTAAGCCTCGACAATACGCGCGACCAGCGGATGGCGCACGACATCTTCCTTGAGAAAACGCGTGAAAGCGATGCCGCGTACCTCGCTCAGGATGCGCGCTGCTTCAAGAAGGCCGCTCTTGTGGCCGCGCGGCAGATCGATCTGGGTCAGGTCGCCGGTGACGACCGAGCGTGAGCCGATACCGACGCGCGTCAGGAACATCTTCATCTGCTCGGGCGTGGTGTTCTGCGCTTCATCGAGAATGATAAATGCATTGCTGAGCGTGCGCCCGCGCATGAACGCCAGCGGCGCAACCTCGATGCACTGACGCTCGAACATCTTCGCCACGCGATCAAAGCCCATCAGCTCATATAGCGCATCGTAAAGCGGGCGCAGATAGGGGTCGACCTTCTGCGACAGGTCGCCAGGCAGAAAACCGAGACGTTCGCCCGCTTCGACAGCCGGGCGGGTGAGGATGATGCGCTCGACCTGCTGACGCTCGAAGGCATCGACTGCGCAGGCCACGGCGAGATAGGTCTTGCCGGTGCCGGCAGGCCCGATGCCAAAGGTAATGTCGTGTCCCTGGATATTACGGATGTAATCGACCTGACGCGGCGTGCGGCCATGCAGATCGCCCTTGCGCGTCAGCAGCCCGGTCACCGGCTGGGCAGTCTGGTCGAGATTGTTCTGCTCGATGACGCCGAGCTGGATCTTGGCCACTTCAAGCGGCTCGTTGGCCTGCTCATAGAAACGCCGTAGCGCTTGGGCCGCGCGCTGGGTCTGTGGCGTCTCGCCGCGCAGCTTGAAGTGTTCGCCACGCCGGGCGATGGCTACATCGTACGCAGCCTCGATTTGCCGGATGTTTTCGTCAAGCGCGCCGCACAGATTGGCCAGACGCTGGTTGTCGAGCGGCGTGAGGGTAAGGTCGAGAGCGTGTGGCTTCATTGACTGAACATAGGCTGAATCATCCCGCTCAGGCTGGCGAGCGGGTCATTTTGGCACTAAGCGCCTCGTCAAGTGTAGAGAGGCTGTCTTCAAGGTGAGCGCGCGTTTCGGCTGAATAGCTCTTGCCGCCGCGTTGCAGGGCCTGCTGCAGCCGCGCGCGCAATGCCCGGGCGTCGCTGCGGGCAAGGCTGCGTACGTCTGGCGCGGTTGGCCGGGCAGCGGTGAGGATGGCTGATACACGCGATAGCCAGGCGCGTTGCAGGTTGCGCCGGAGCAAGTTGATGTCCTTGCTGCCATCGAGCTCCTGCCAGATCGCATTCTGCAAGGTGCTCAGGAGTTCGGACAGTGGCAGCGAACCGGAGCTGCGTGTGCGCAGCATCTCGGACTCGAGCAGGCGGATGGTCGTGCGGTCCGACAGTAGCTGATCAAGCACGCTGACCTGTGCCGACAATACACGGCTGACCAGCTGCAGATTGGGTTCCAGCGCGGTTGCACCAGAGTAGGTGCCATCGAAGCGGTCGAAATGGTCGAGCGGCAGGCGTTGCAGCAGGGCCGGATCGATGCGGAAGCTTTCCGTTGCAAACAGGCTGCGTGTCAGCGTGTTCAGCGCATCGCGCTGCTCCAGTTCCGTGATGGGCAGGAAGCTCGACCGGGCTGCCGGCGAGGTCTGCCTGATGATGCGGATGCCGCCGATCTTCTTTGCCAGTGTCTGGGCGCTATTGGCCAGCAAGGCTATGCTGCGATCCACCGATAGCCGTGCCTGCCCGTAGTAGGGGTCGTCGCCAGGCGGGCGGTGCGACAGCGCATCCCATTGTTCCTGCGCGAACTGCAGCCGCCGTGCAAACCACGCGCGTGTGTCCGAGCCCAGATCGAAACGGTTGGTGTCCGGGTCGATGCCGGCGCTCTGACCTTCACCGCCCGCATCTATGTCATTGCCATAAGCCAGCAAAGGGTTGTTCTGGCCGCGCTCGGCAATCTGCTTGAGCGCATCTTTCTCGTCGCCGGCAGGCAGCGCCTTGTAACCATATTCGATTGCCCATGCGTCATACGGGCCAAGCACTTTTTGCAGATAGCCCGAAGATTTTTCGCCGACAAGATTGATATTGGGCGGCACGTAATCCATGACCGAAGCCGATGTGCCGTTCCTGGTAACAAAGTCGACATCACGTAGCTGTGCCGGCGTGTAGGCGCGCGTGCCGAGAAAGTTGTGCGACAGGCCAAGGGTGTGGCCGACTTCGTGTGCGACTGTGACGCGGATGGTGTCCTGCACATAGGCTTCAGCTTCGGGGCTGTCCGGTGCGATGTCGCCGCGTGCGATGAGCGTATCGAGCGCATCCTGCATGTAGTTTGCAGCCTCTTCGCCGAAGTCGCAGCGTTCGTCATCGCCGCCGTGCGCATCTGCATGCGGCATCAGCAGGGCATTGCGTGTGGGCATGTCGCGCGAAACTTCGCGGCGTGAGGTACGCGTCCAGTTGTCGGCAACGATGATGTCGGCATCGAGGATTTCACCGGTACGCGGATCGGCGTTCGAGGGGCCGACGGCCAGCACGGTGTCGGTGCCGATGAACCAGCGCACCGATGCGTGATGCCGGTCAGCGGTGTCAAAGGTATCGGTATCCGTTTGCTGCTTGACGACGATGGCATTCTTGTAGCCAATTTGTTCGAAGGCGCTGTTCCACATCAGGATGCCCTCGCGCACCGCGTCGCGATAGCGTTCTGGCACATTGTTGTCGATCCAGTATGTGATCGGCTGCTTTGGCTCGGAGAGCGCCGCCGCTTCATCCTTCTTCTCTAACCGCCAGCGCTTGATGTAGTGGGTGCGCGGTGTTGGCGCGGTGTCGCTGCGGAAGTCCCAGCGCGTCTGGAAGAAATAACCGACGCGTGGGTCGGCGAGGCGCGGCGTCATCGGCTCCGGCAGAGCGGAGAAGCTGTAGTGAAAACGCATGGTCACGCTGCGCGCATCGGGCACGTTGCGCGGCAGGGCAAAGGCCGGCTGATTGGGTTGCGCTTGCGGAATGCGTGCGACAGCGTAGTGCAGCATGACCTCGAAGGCCGTT
Organism: Rhodocyclales bacterium; assembly: GCA_028292485.1. Classification (GTDB taxonomy): domain Bacteria; phylum Pseudomonadota; class Gammaproteobacteria; order Burkholderiales; family Rhodocyclaceae; genus Viridibacterium. The sequence goes on from JAQGMG010000005.1 coordinate 169,665, forward strand.
TCGTCGGCATTCGTATTCGCCTTGACGATCTGGCTATTGGCTCGATCAAAGCCGTAACCCAGGCGATAAGCCGCTTCCAGCGAACTACCACCGGCGGGAATATCGCTCAGGATGAAGGCCGAGATGTCGATCAGGACCGCTTTGGTGACGGGCTGTGGCTGGCTGACGATTGCGGCAACGCCGAGCAGGCTGTCCGGAAAGGCTTGCGCAATATTGCGCTCCATCGGCTTGTTGCCATCGGCAAAGAAGGTCGTATTGCGCTCGAACCACTGCACGCGGTCACCCGGAGCACGGCGAAATACGCCGATGTCGGCATCGAGCATCTCGCCCGAGAACAGGCGGCGCTCGCCCAGGCCCTGCGTGCGATGAATGGCGAAGTAGAAAGGCCGGTTGAAGTCGGACTCGCGCAACTCGACAAAATAACGATCGTCCTTTTGCCAGATGGTGAAGAATCCCTCGGTCTTCCTGAAGTCCTTGATCAGGTCATTGAACGGACGCAATGCCGGATTGGGTGTCGGTGCGCTGGACGACGAAGCCGCGCTTGCACTTGCAAGGGGTTGCGATGCACTGGTCGGCACAGCCACCGGCGCTGAGGCCGCCGTCAGGGGTGTTGCTATCGGCGCGCTCGCCAGGGCCGCGACTTTCGGGGCAGGCACATTCAGCGGGGAAGATGGCTGCGGTGTCGGCGCGACCATGCTTGTTGCGGAGCAGGCAACCAGCAGTGCGCTGATCAGGCCTGCGGCAATACTCGACATGAACGTACCGGGTCGTGACACGGGTACGGATAAAGGCGTAAGGATGTGATCAGTCTGCAAGAACAAGTTCTCCACGCAGCGTATGTGACATCACTGCGGTAATGGTGACGTTGACGAATTGACCTATCAGGCGCGCACCTTGTGGTGCATGGCTGGCAAAGTTCACTACACGATTATTATCGGTACGGCCGGCCAGTTCGTTAGGGTCTTTCTTCGACGGTCCTTCCACCAGAATGCGCTGCTGCGAGCCCACCATGGCCGCGCTGATCGCCGTTGCCTGTTCGTCGATGCGCTTTTGCAGACGCGCGAGGCGTTCGAGTTTCAGCGATGCTGGCGTGTCGTCGACCAGATCGGCGGCGGGTGTGCCGGGACGTGCGCTATAGACGAAGCTGTAAGAGTTATCGAAACCGACATCGTCGATCAGTTTCATCGTCGCCTCGAAATCCGCCTCGGTCTCGCCAGGGAAGCCGACGATAAAATCGGAAGACAGCGTCAGGTCGGGCCGCGCTACACGCAATTTGCGGATCAGCGCCTTGTACTCAAGCGTCGTGTAGCCACGTTTCATCACAGCCAAAACGCGGTCTGCTCCGGCCTGTACGGGAAGATGCAGGTGGGAGACCAGCTTGGGCAGCGTCGCGTAGGCATCGATAATGCGTTGTGACATCTCGCGCGGATGCGAGGTCGTGTAGCGAATGCGTTCGATGCCGGGCACCTCGTGCACGCATTCGAGCAGGAACGCGAAATCACACAAGTCAGCAGCCTGTTCTTCCGAACCGCGCGACGTAGCCGCACGCCAGGCATTCACGTTCTGGCCGAGCAAGGTCACTTCCTTGACGCCTTGTTCGGCCAGCCCGGCGACTTCGGTAAGGATATCGTCCAGTGGTCGCGATACTTCCTCGCCGCGCGTGTAAGGCACCACACAGAAGCTGCAATATTTCGAGCAGCCTTCCATGATGGACACGAAAGCCGTTGCCCCCTCGACGCGTGCGGGAGGCATGTTGTCGAATTTTTCGATCTCCGGAAAGCTGATATCCACCTGCGAACGACCGCTCCGGCGACGCTTGTCGATCAAGGCCGGCAAGCGGTGCAGCGTCTGCGGGCCGAATACGACATCGACATAAGGTGCGCGTGCCACGATCGCCGCGCCTTCCTGTGAAGCGACACAACCGCCGACACCAATGATGAGATCAGGATTTGCCTTTTTGAGATGCTTGACGCGGCCCAGATCGTGAAACACCTTCTCCTGCGCTTTTTCGCGCACCGAGCAGGTATTGAACAGGATCACGTCGGCATCTTCAGGCCGGTCGGTCTTGACCAGCCCTTCACTGACGCCCAGCACGTCGGCCATCTTGTCCGAGTCGTACTCATTCATCTGACAGCCAAAGGTGCGGATGTAAAGCTTCTTCATTGTTGATACGCCAAGGAGTAGTGCACGAGTAGTACAAGTAGAGCGGGCAATCGGCCTGCGACGATTGCTTACTGATCGGGATTCATGATCCACGCACGATGAATGGCGCCTGCATTGTCCAGCAACACGCGGGCAAGGTACTTGCCGCGAAGTGATTGCGACAGCACGATCAGGTTGGTAGTGCCACGAATCTGCACGGCGGCTGACAGGCGGACGGGTTTGCCGTTGAGCGTGACCTGGCCATCACCCGGGAACTCCAGAACGGCCTTCTTTGCTTCGGCCGGAATATGCTGACCCGGCGGCACGGCCTGTTGCGCAGAGACGACATTGCAAAACCCGGCCAGAGCCAGGCTGATGCAAACTGCGGGAATTTTCCAGTTCATGTTCACCCTCACGCAAAAACGCCCGTGAACAGGCGGTCGGCAATGGTCGGACATCGCCCCGGCGAAGTCAATCTGACGCCCGTCAAGCCCATGAATCGCTTGAATTTTAACTGGCAGGGGCCAGGCCATTTACCTTGACCTTGAGGCGTCGCGGCCATTAGAATCGCCGGCTCAGGTTTTTTCGCCCGAGCCTTTTCAAAGGGTGATGTAGCTCAGATGGTTAGAGCGGTGGATTCATAACCCACAGGTCGGCGGTTCGATCCCGCCCATCACCACCAGTATTCAAACGGCCTCCCCGCAAAGGAGGCCGTTTTCGTTTCGTGTGGCCAGATCGGCAACAAGCATGACCGGATACGCGTCGTGACCTGGCGGTGAGCTTGCTGCAGAATTGCGGCCATGATGAAAAATGAATTCGACGTCTTGATCGTTGGCGGTGGCCTGGCTGGCGCAAGCCTCGCCTGCGCCTTGCGCGGTAGCCGCTATCGCGTGGCGTTGATCGACCGTGCTGCGCCGCGCGTCGCGGAAAACTGGGATGCTCGCGTCTATGCGATTGCGCCGGCGTGTGTCGATTTCTTGCGGCGTTGCGGTGCGTGGGAGCATCTGCCACACGATCGCGTGCAGCGCATCGAGCGCATGGCAATTGCTGGCGACGCAGGCGGCTCGCTGGATTTTTCTGCCTATGAATCGGGTCTCGATGCTTTGGCATGGATCGCTGAAGGTGGCCGTCTGGCAGCCGAGCTCTGGCAGACCGCAACCCGGCAGCCCAACATAACGGTGCTGAGTCCGGCGGTGCCTGCTTCGCTGGAGATGCTGGAAAACGCCGCGCGCCTGACCTTGTCGGACGGCCGGGTTCTGCATTCATCACTGGTCGTGGGCGCGGATGGCGCCAACTCGTGGATACGCGAGCAGGCCGGCATCCAGGCGCGCACTGAACCGTATGAAGATGTGGGCGTGGTGGCGAATTTTTCGTGTGAGCGAGCCCATGACGGCACTGCTTTTCAGTGGTTCCGTGCAGACGGCGTGCTGGCGTGGCTGCCATTGCCCGGAAACAATTTCTCGATTGTGTGGTCCACCCCGCAGCAGCATGCCGATGCATTGCTCAAGCTCGACGCACAGGCCTTGGCGACATGCGTTGCAGAGGCTGGCAACAGAGAACTTGGCGCGTTGCGTGCGCTGAGCCCGGCGGCAGCTTTTCCGCTGCGCTTGATGCGTGTGAAGGAAACAGTGGCGTCGCGTCTGGCCCTGATTGGCGATGCGGCCCACGGCATCCACCCTTTGTCGGGTCACGGCATCAATCTGGGATTTCAGGACGCTGCCGTTTTGGCCGATACATTGCTGAATCTGCCCGCGTTTCGCGATTGTGGCGAACTGGCAGTCCTGGAGCGATATCGCCGCGCCAGGGCAGAAGAGGTGGCAATGCTGCAGGGCGTGACGCACGGCCTGCATCAGTTGTTCGGTGCGAAGTCTGTGCCGCTGGCGTGGCTGCGTAATGCGGGAATGAGCGTGACGGGTAATTTGCCGTTTGTGCGTGGTGTAATGACGCGTTACGCTGCCGGCCTGATTTGAAGATGTAATGGGACGCACGACCCATTACAGCAATGCGCGGAAAACTAGGAGACTGAGTTGAGAAAACAAATGTGGCGGACCATGCAGACATTGGTGTCTGGTGTATGCGTGGCAACGCTGTCGGTATCGGCGTTCGCCGCGAACGAGCCTGCAGCCAAGTCGCACAAGGCTGGCGCCAAGGCGGAAAAAAATGAAGCCAAAGGCGAAAGCGTTGCCGAAACGGAGATACGCAAGGCGTTAGAGCAAATCATCGATACGCCTGGCGCCATTCAGAGCGTACACAAGACGAGCTATGGCAATTTTTACGAAGGGGTACTTGCCAACGGTGACATCGTGTACATCGATCCTACGGGGGCTTTCCTGATTTCCGGTTCGCTCATCGACATCAAGGCGAGGAAAAACGTTACGTCTGCGCGCCTCAACGAGTTACAGCGCATCGATTTTTCAGATCTGCCGCTTGCCAATGCAATCAAGCAAGTGCGAGGCAATGGCAAGCGCATGCTTGTGACATTCGAAGACCCGAATTGTAGCTATTGCAAAAAGCTCGCAAAGGACATGATCAGTCTGAAGGACACGACGATCTACACCTTCATGATTCCTATTCTGGCGCCGGATTCGGCCGACAAGTCCAGAGCAATCTGGTGTGCATCAGATCGCGCCAAGGCCTGGAACGACTGGATGGTAGATGGCAAATTGCCGACAACCGCTACCTGCGATAATCCGATTGCGAAGAATGCAGATCTGGCGCACAAGCTGCGGATCAGCGGCACGCCGACCATGTTCCTGATCGATGGAAATCGTCTTGGTGGTTATATGGCGCTGGCTGAACTGGACAAGGCCATTAACGATGCAGGCGCTGCCGCCACGGCGAAGAAATAGCAGGTCGCATCGCATCTATTGGCAAAAAGTTGGCAAAAAAAGGGGCGCTGGAGCGCCCCCTTTTTGATGGCTCGAAATCACCAATGTGATTCAGGCTCGGCCGTGGCGCTGATCTTGTGAATGGTCAGGTCGGCGCCTTCGAATTCTTCTTCAGCTGTCAGGCGAATGCCAACCGTGCTGCGCAGCGCGCCATAGATCAGACCGCCACCTATCAAGGCGACTGCAATGCCGCCCAATGTGCCGATGCACTGGCTCGCCAGGCTGACGCCACCCAGCCCGCCGAGTGCCTTGCTGCCGAATATGCCAGCAGCAATTCCGCCCCAGGCGCCGCAGAGGCCGTGAAGTGGCCAGACGCCGAGCACATCGTCGATCTTCCAGCGGTTCTGGGTAAGCGTGAATAGCCGCACGAAAAGCGCGCCCGCCACGGCGCCGACGACGAGGGCGCCGACCGGATGCATGATGTCCGAGCCCGCGCACACCGCTACGAGACCAGCGAGCGGGCCGTTATGCACGAAGCCCGGATCGTTGCGGCCCGCGACTAGCGCGGCAAGCGTGCCACCGACCATGGCCATCAGCGAATTCAGCGCCACCAGGCCAGTGATGGATTCAAGCTTCTGCGCACTCATCACGTTGAAGCCAAACCAGCCAACGACAAGAATCCACGCGCCCAGTGCGAGAAACGGGATGTTGGATGGGGGGTGAGCTGCAATGCCGCCATCGCGTCCGTAGCGGCCGCGGCGGGCGCCGAGCAGCAATACCGCCGTAAGCCCGACCCAGCCGCCCACCGCATGCACGACCACACTGCCTGCGAAGTCGTGGAATCTGGCGCCGAAGACTGATTCCAGCCACGCCTGCACGCCGTAGTTGTTGTTCCAGACGATGCCTTCAAAAAAGGGATAGACGAAGCCCACCAGCATTGCCGTTGCCGCCATCTGTGGCACGAAGCGGGCGCGTTCAGCGATGCCGCCAGAGACGATTGCAGGAATGGCCGCGGCGAAGGTCAGCAGGAAGAAGAACTTCACGAGTTCATAGCCGTTGTGCTGCGCCAGCGTGGTGGCATCGTTCATGAAATGCACACCATAGGCAAGGCCATAGCCCACGAAGAAGTAGGCCAGCGCCGATACGCTGAAGTCGACCAGTATCTTTACCAGCGCATTGACCTGATTTTTTTTGCGAACTGTTCCGAGTTCCAGGAAGGCGAAGCCTGCGTGCATGGCAAGCACCATTACGCCTCCCAACAAAATGAACAGTACATCCGTGGTTGTCTTGATTTGCTCCATTACGCTCTCCGTTATGCACAACGGCGGAGCAAGAAGCACGAATCACGCCCGTTTCGCACCAAATTCGTGCTTAATTAAAACAATAACTTGGCTGATTTTCTAAAGATTTGGCGTGTGCGGCGCCCCTTTGTGGAGCTTTCTTTAGTGAGAAATGCACTTTGTTGGTGCGTCAGAACGTATAGCCGGTCTGGATTCCACCGGGCTCCAGCTTGTCCAGCAGGCGGGCCAGCGGATGTAACTCGCGATAACGCTGGCATGTCTTGATGAGGTGTTTCAATACCAGCGGCATGTCCTTCAGATAGCCATCCTTGCCATCGCGGTGATAGAGGCGGGCGAAGATTCCCAGAACCTTGATGTGCCGCTGGGCGCCCATGAACTCATAGTCACGGTAGAAGTCTGCGAAGTTCGGGCGGACGGCGATTCCAAGGTCGCGCGCGGTTTCCCAGTAACGAACCAGCCAGTCGATCGTGCGTTCTTCTTCCCATTCGACATAGGCATCCTTGAACAGCGATGCGAGGTCGTAAGTCATCGGGCCATACACGGCATCCTGGAAGTCGATGATTCCGGGGTTTGGCGTGCACACCATGAGGTTGCGAGAGTGGAAGTCGCGGTGCACGAACACCTGAGGTTCGGCCAGGTTCACGGCGAGGATGTTCTCGAATGCTTCATACATCGCGGCTGTATCGGCTTCGCTCAGTGCCATGTCTTTGTGACGGCCGATGTACCACACGGGAAACAGCTCCATCTCGCGCAACAGCCGTTCGCGATCATAGTCGGCGAATACGCCAGGCCGGCTGGCGCGCTGGATGCAGGCCAATGCTCCAAGTGCATTCGCATACAGCTCATCGGCATTGTCTGTGGTCAGGGCAGTGAGATAGGTCGTATCGCCGAGATCGGAGAGCAGCAGGAAACCTTGCTGCAGGTCTTGTGCAAATACCGTCGGAACGTGTGCTCCGGCGGCGGAAAAAACCTCGGCGACGTGCAGGAAAGGGCGGCAGTTTTCATGCTCGGGTGGTGCATCCATGACGATCAGGGTGCTGTCATCGTCGAGCAGGCGAACACGAAAGTAACGCCGAAAACTTGCGTCGGCGGAGGCGGGGCTCAGCGCCAGTGCGCGTTGTGGAAACTGGTCGGCGAGCCAGCGTTGCAATTGGTCGATGCGGGGGGTGGCGTGCAAGAGGCGCTCCGGAGGACGGGAGAGGAGGACGGTGAGGGCAGAGAGATCAAGCCCTTCATGTAGAATCCGGGATCTTAACAAAATGCCTTGGCAACGCGGGTGCCGTTCAGTGCCGCGGCTGGCGCAATTGTTTTTCCTGAGGCCAGTCGTTGCGATCTGCACAATCGATGTAGCGTGCCGAAGTCAAGACTCGCCCCCTTCAACCTGAGCCACAATGGCGCTGTATCCCATGCCCGGATCCCGAACCGTCATACATGCTTTGCGCCCCCCTTCGAGCAAGGCGCGACCGCGCGTCAGCCGTCTTGGTCTCGCCGTACTGGCGTGTTTTTCAAGTTTCGCGGGCGCCAAGGATGGTGAACCCCTTCCCGCGCCCGGTCGCCTGCCTTTTGCACAGCTGGGTACCGCCACGGCGGCACAGGGGGCCGCGAAGCCGGCTGGTGCGAATGGTGGCCCGGACGACACCTATGTCGATGCTGATGCGGTGGATGGCCGTAACTCGCTTGAGTTGAGTGCCGATGGCAAGGTGCGCCTGCGACGCGGCACGCTGACGCTGCATAGCGATCATTTGAAGCTCGATCAGGTCCTCAATGAAGTGACCGCCGAGGGCAACGTCCAGATGTTGCGCGGCAAGGATCGTGTTGAGGGGCCGCGTGCGAGGATGAATCTTGATACGCGTGTCGGTGAGTTCGAAGCGCCGACCTATCATTTCATGCGAGACGCGCCAGTGAGGGTCGTGCCGCTCGGTACGCCAACGCCCGCAGGTCCGGTCAGGCCCATCGTAGCGTCCGGCAAGGCAGATCTTCTGGAGATGCTCGGCGATAATCAGTTTCGTCTGCGAAAGGCGACCTATACGACATGCCAGGCGGACGATCCGGACTGGTATCTGCGCGTCGGTACGCTGAATCTTGATTATGACCGCGAACGTGGAGAGGGTATCAACGCTTCGTTGCACTTCAAGAATGTGCCGATTGCATATGCGCCCTGGATGGATTTTCCGCTCAATGGTTCACGCCAGTCGGGCTTCTTGCCCCCGACTTTTGGCAGCACGTCGAGTACAGGCCTCGACCTTACGCTGCCGTACTATCTCAATATCGCGCCAAATTATGATGCGACCATCGCGCCTCGCTGGATGGGACGGCGCGGTTTGCAGCTTGGATCGGAGTTCCGCTACCTGACGCCGACGAGCAACGGCAAATTCAGTGGCGAATATTTGTCGCGCGATGAGGTGACCGGCACACAACGAGGGCTGTTCGCCGCGCGCAATTTCAAGGATTTTGGTGGTGGGCTTACCGGCTTCGTCGACTTCACCCAGGTTTCTGATCGTGATTATTTTGCCGATCTGAGCTCGCGCATCACCAGTACTTCGCAGGCAACGCTCAATCAGCAGCTCGTGCTCAACTATGGTGGCCTTGCATGGCTTCCAATGAGCATGAATGTGCAGCGTTATCAGACTCTGACCGGTGACGCCCCTTACTCTCGCGTACCACAGATCTCGGCAGCCTTGACCGTACCGGACGTCAAGGGCGTATCGGTAAAGATGCCACTGGAATACGCTCACTTTGAGCATCCGACGCTGGACGAGGGGCAGCGTATGGTGGCTTATCCGCAGGTGGCCTTGCCTTTGCAGCTTGCCTACGGGTTCGTGACGCCGAAGGTGGGGGTCCACCTGTCCAAATATGATGTGTCACGCCGCACGACAACCGGGCCCGAGGAGCTGGATCGATCCATACCGGTCGTCTCTGTCGATACGGGGCTGAATTTCGAGCGCAGTGTGAGTTTCGGTGACGAGGCCTTCACCCAGACGCTGGAGCCGCGTCTGTACTATGTGCGGGCTGCCTATCGAGACCAAAGTACTTTCCCCGTCTTTGACTCGGCCAGGGCTGACTTCAATTTCGCGCAATTGTTTTCGGAGAATATCTATTCGGGCAGTGATCGTATTTCCGATTCCAATCAGCTCACATCTGCGGTGACTACCCGCTTCATAGCCGATGAGACGGGTGCTGAATATATCCGCATGGCGTTGGGCCAGCGGTTTTACTACAGCGACCAGAAAGTGACGTTGCCAGGCGAGACGCCGCGTGAAGGGCGCATCGCCGATTGGCTCGGGTTGGTATCCGGCCGTGTCACCGAGCACACCTGGCTTGACACGGCCTATCAATACAACCCCCGCCAGCACCGCAGCGAGCGTGGGGCCGTGTCTTTGCGCTATCAGCCGCAAGCGGCCCAGGTGGTATCGGCGAGCTATCGATATCAGCGAGGCACTTTGCGCGACTTTGATATCTCCGCACAATGGCCGATAGGTGGTGGTTGGTACGGTGTCGGGCGTTACAACCGCAATATGAAAGATCACCGACTAAGCGAAGCCCTGGCTGGTCTGGAATATAAGGCCGATTGCTGGGTCTTGCGTGTGGTCTGGCAGACCTTGCTTACGACCAAGGCAATCGACGCAAATCAGCCCGGTACGAAACAAGTGCGGAACAATGCGGTGTTCCTGCAACTCGAATTCAACGGCCTGGCCTCTGTCGGGTCCAGTCCGGTACAGCTGCTCAAGCGCAGTATCGGCGGTTACAGCAAGATCAATGACAACGGCGTCGGTGATCCGGTCTTTGGCACAGGCAATGATCAATGATGCCATTTGTATATTTGGAGCAAGACTAACGTGAATGTATTGTTGAGTATGTACCGCATGGCATTGCCAGGCGCCCTGGTTGCCATCATGTTATTGCTTTCCGCGCCGATGCCTGTGGCCGCAGCAATGCTGGATCGTATCGTGGCGGTCGCCAATGACGATGTCGTAACCTTGTCGGAGCTGTCAGAGCGTACGGACAAGTTCATGCTGCAGTTGCGTCAACAGGGTGCGGCCCTGCCGCCGCGCGAGCAGGTAGAGCGCCAGATGCTGGATCGACTGATTCTCGAGCGCTTACAGCTGCGGCGTGCGCGCGCAACCGGCATTCGTGTCGATGAACTTACGCTGGAGCGTGCGGTGCAGCGCATTGCCGAGCAGAACAATCTGACAGTAGCGCGCTTTCGCGAGGCGCTGGAGAAGCAAGAAGGGGTGAAGTGGGCGCAATTTCGCGAAGACATCCGCAATGAAATCCTGATCAGCCGGCTGCGCGAGCGTGATGTCGACAACCGTATCCAGGTCAGCGACGCTGAAGTCGACGCGGCGCTGGCCTCGCCTGAAGCGCAGGCGGGCAACAGGGAGTATCTCGTTTCGCATATTTTCTTGCGGGCTCCAGAAGGCGCAACGCCGGAGGCCTGGGGGCGCTTGTCTGCCCGCGCCAATGAGATCATGCGCCTCGTGGGGCAGGGCGATGACTTTGCCAAACTGGCTGCCGCATTTTCGGACGGCAAGGATGCAATGCAGGGTGGCGCACTGGAATGGCGTCCTTTGCAGGGTCTGCCTACGGTATTTGCCGACGAGGTGGTGAAGATGAAAACAGGGCAGGTGAGCAGCGTGCTGCGCAGTCCGGCCGGCCTGCATATTTTCAAGCTGATGGATATGCACGACGGCAAGCAGTCTCGCGAGCTCAAGGTCGAGCAGACGCATGCCCGCCACATTCTGCTGCGTGTCGCCGATGTGCTCAATGAAGCAGACGCCAAACGACGGCTCGGCGATCTGCGCCAACGCATACTGGCCGGCGCCAAGTTTGAAGACATTGCGCGTACGAATTCCAGCGATGCATCGGCAGCGCGTGGCGGCGATCTTGGATGGCTGTCTTCCGGTGATACCGTGCCGGATTTCGAGCGCGCCATGGGTGTGCTGAAAGACGGACAGATCAGCGAGCCGGTACAGACACCTTTTGGCTGGCACATCATCCAGGTGCTCGAACGCCGCAATGTCGATGTCAGTGGCGAACGTCGTCGTCTTGAAGCCCGCCAGTTATTGCGCGAACGCAAGTCGGACGAAGCTTACGAAGCCTGGCTGCGCGAGTTGCGTGATGAAGCTTTCGTCGAGATGCGATACAACGAATGACTACAGCGAATGACTGCATCGAATAGGCAGATCACAGGCGAACGAGGGTAAATCAAGGCGAACGGCAACCGGACGCGCAATCGTGTATGAAAACCGACCCACTTATCGCAATCACCAGTGGAGAACCTGCCGGCATCGGGCCTGAACTGTGCGCCATGCTCGGGGGTAGGCAGTCGGCCGCCCGCCTGGTGCTGATCGGCGATGCACAGCTATTGGCTCAGCGCGCGGTGGACGCTGGGCTGCACGTCGGGCTGCGTCACTACAAGCCTGACAATCCATCGATGCCAGGAACGCTCGAAGTGCTCCACGTGCCGCTCGCCGAGCCCGTGCAGGCGGGCGTGCTTGACGTGCGCAACGCGCGCTATGTGCTCAATACGCTGGATGCTGCGATAGGCGGCTGCCTCAAGGGCGAGTTCGACGCGATGGTCACGGCGCCCGTACAGAAAAGCATCATCAATGACGCTGGCATTCCCTTCTCGGGCCACACCGAATACCTCGCCGAGCGCACCGCCACGCCGCGCGTCGTCATGATGCTGGCTGGCGAATACGGCGGCACTGATGAGGTGCCGCCAAGCTGGATGCGCGTTGCCCTGACAACCACGCATTTGCCCGTGTCCGCTGTGCCTGCGGCGATCACGCCCGCTTTGCTGGAACAGACCTTGCGCATTCTGCATGCCGACCTGCGCGACAAGTTCGGTTTTGCCGAGCCGCGTATCCTCGTGGCAGGCCTCAATCCGCATGCCGGCGAAGGTGGCCACATGGGGCGCGAAGAGATCGAAGTGATCGAACCGGTTCTGGCTCTGCTGCGCAGTGAAGGCATGCAGCTCATCGGCCCCTTGCCTGCCGATACGCTCTTCGTGCCGCGTCAGCTGGCACGTGGCGATGCCGTGCTGGCGATGTATCACGATCAGGGATTGGCCACCCTGAAGTTCGCAACCTTCGGTGGCGGCATCAACGTTACCCTGGGTCTTCCCATCATCCGCACTTCGGTCGATCACGGCACTGCCCTTGACCTAGCGGGCACCGGTCGCGCCGATCCTGGCAGTCTGTATGCGGCCATCGATTGCGCGCTGGCAATGCTGGCTGCGCAACAAATACACTCATGAACAGAAGAAACTTTGTTGGAGTGCTGCCACTGGCGGCAGTGCTGCAGGCGTGCTCGGCCTTGCAGTCCAGGCCGGTGGTTGTGGAAACCGTCGGCACCACGGTCGTGGTGCCAAAACCCAAGCCGAAACTTGGTCTGGCATTGGGCGGCGGCGCGGCGCGTGGCTTTGCGCATATCGGCGTCATCAAGGCGCTGGAGACAAGTGGCTTGGCGCCTGACATCGTGGTGGGCACGAGTGTAGGCGCCGTCGTCGGCAGTCTCTATGCAGCCGGTTTCGATGTTTTCGAGCTGCAGAAAATTGCGATCCAGCTCGATGAAAACTCGCTCACCGACTGGTCTATCTTCGAGCGCGGTTTCGTCAAGGGAGAGGCGCTTGAGCGCTTCATCAATCAACAGGTCGGCAATCGTCCGATTGAACAGCTCAAGCGTAAATTTGCCGCGGTCGCGACCGACCTGGCTGCAGGTGAGGCAGTCGTTTTTTCCACAGGCAATACCGGTACGGCCGTGCGTGCTTCCGCATCCATCCCGGGCGTATTCTCGCCCGTGGTCATTCGCGGACGCGAGTATGTCGACGGTGGTCTGGTCAGCCCTATTCCTGTCAAAGCGGCGCGTCAGCTTGGTGCCGATATCGTGATTGCCGTGGATATTTCTGCCAAGCCTTCCGGCCGGAAAAATCAGGGCAGCATCGATCTGCTGCTCGACACCATTGCGGTGATGGGGCATACCATTGCCGCACATGAACTGGCAGAGGCCGACGTCGTCATTCGCCCCGACATGCTGGGCCTGCCAGCGACGAATTTCCAGCAACGCAACGAGGCGATCCTGCAAGGCGAGCGGGTCGGCTTCGCGGCCATTGCGCGCGTGCGGGAGAAGCTCGCCGCGGCGAGCTTGCGCTGATATGTCAAACGGATACCAGGGGCACGTTGCCCGCAAGCGATTTGGCCAGAATTTCCTGGTCGACCGCAACGTCATCGCCGACATCGTGTCATCCATTGCGCCAAAGCCCGGCGAAAACATCGTCGAAATCGGGCCGGGCCTGGGCGCCTTGACGGCACCTTTGCTGGCTGCATGTGGCAGGCTGCATGTCGTCGAAATCGACCGCGACCTGATTGCACGCCTGCATCAGACCTATTCGCCCGAACAGGTTACGGTGCACGAAGGCGATGCGCTCAAATTCGACTTCTCCAGCCTGCCTGCGCCGCTGCGGGTGGTGGGCAATCTGCCCTACAACATTTCGACACCATTGCTGTTCCACCTTGCCGACTATGCACATAACGTCCGCGACATGACCTTCATGTTGCAGCGGGAAGTCGTGCAACGCATGGTGGCGGCGCCGGGCGAGGAAGCATACGGGCGCCTGTCGGTAATGCTGCAATACCGCTATGCGATGGCCAGTCTGTTCGACGTGCCGGGCAGCGCGTTCAGTCCCGCGCCCAAGGTGACTTCGGCCATCGTGTACATGCGTCCGTTGCCCGCGGAAGCGCTGCGGTGCGCCGACTCCGCCTTGCTGGGCAAAGTGGTTACCGCCGCGTTCGGGCAACGCCGCAAAACCCTGCGCAATACCTTGCGGCCGTGGCTGGAGCTCGAGGATTACCAGCGTCTGGCGATGGATGCCGGCGCACGTGGCGAGCAACTCTCGGTTGCCGACTTTGTTCGTATCGCCGACTACATACACGCCCGCTCCGTGGCTGATTGAGGGCATGGCCTGTTGCGGGACTGATGTGTCTAGGCGTTCCAGCCTATTAAACGGGGAACGTTGTTTGCTTTCGTTGTTTGCTGTGTAACGACGGGCCTCATTGTTCAGGGGACAGGAAGTTGTGCTGCTGTGCCGGCCGATGAGTGCGGTGGTCGCGTGTGATTCCTGATCATGACCGCACTCGGCAATGTCATGCTTTCGGGCATATGTCGCAGCTGGCGTCACAGCCAGGAAAGGCTCCCCCAGCCGTTCCCAAGCTAAACTGCCAGCCAAATTTGAAACGCGGGGTTTTTCATGTCTTGCATTCTTGTTACCGGCGGCGCCGGCTATATCGGAAGTCACACTTGCGTTGAACTGCTTGGCGCAGGATATGACGTTGTGGTGGTGGACAATCTCTGCAACAGCAAGCCGGAGTCGTTGCGGCGCGTGGAGGAGCTCGCCGGTCGCAAGCTTACGGCGTTCCACGAGATTGACGTACGTGACCGCGAGGCGCTGGCTGACGTGTTCAAGGCACATCAGATCGACGCGGTGATTCACTTTGCCGGGCTCAAGGCGGTCGGCGAGTCGGTGGCGAAGCCTCTGCGCTATTACGACAACAATATTGTGGGCACGCTGGTACTGATCGATGTGATGACCGAGGCCGGCGTGAAGTCGCTGGTGTTCAGCTCATCGGCAACGGTGTACGGCGATCCGGCAAGCGTGCCGATCCGTGAAGATTTTCCGACGGGACCAACCAATCCCTATGGCCGCACCAAATGGATGCTGGAGTTCATTCTTGGTGACGTTGCAGTCTCCGACCCCGCCTGGCGTGTTGCCTTGTTGCGCTATTTCAATCCGGTAGGTGCCCATCCTTCGGGCCGTATCGGTGAAGATCCGAATGGCATACCCAACAACCTCATGCCTTTCGTCAGCCAGGTCGCGGTAGGCAAGCGCGAGAAGCTAAGTGTGTTCGGCGGCGACTATGCAACGGTCGATGGTTCGGGCGTGCGCGACTATATTCATGTTGTCGATCTGGCGATCGGCCATGTACAGGCAGTGAAGCGGCTGACCGAGCGCGCGGGTGTGTTGACGGTCAATCTCGGCACGGGCCGCGGCTATTCGGTGCTCGAAGTGGTCAAGGCGTTCGAGGCTGCAAGCGGGCGCCCCGTGCCGTACCAGATCGTCGATCGACGCGCCGGCGATGTGGCACAGTGCTATGCCGAAACAGTGCTTGCAGCGCAGGAACTGGGCTGGCGCGCGGAACGTGGCATCGAGCAAATGTGCGCCGATGCCTGGCGCTGGCAAAGCGCCAACCCGAACGGCTACGAATGAACGAATCCTTGCGTATTTAACGACAGATTTCAGCAATCAACTCAGGAGTCATCGATGTCCCTTCAGCCCGTCATCCTTTCGGGAGGTTCCGGCACCCGCTTGTGGCCCGCCTCGCGCGAGCACTATCCCAAGCAGTTATTGCCGCTGACTGCCGAGGAGACGCTGTTGCAGATCACCGCGACGCGTGCCGATGGCATTGGCGGCATGGATGTTGCCGAACCAATTGTCGTAACGAACGAAGATCATCGTTTCATCATCGCCGAGCAGTTGCGTCAGATCGGCAAGCCCAGTCGCCATATCGTGCTGGAGCCGGTGGGGCGTAATACCGCGCCAGCCATGCAGCTTGCCGCACTTATTGCGGCCCAAAGTGGCGCCGACCCGGTGTTGCTGGTGATGCCTGCTGACCACGTGGTTGCCGATGGATCGGCATTCCGCACAGTCATGCAGGAAGGCTATACGCAAGCCCTGGCAGGCGGCCTGGTGACCTTCGGCATCGTGCCGGATCGTGCCGAAACGGGTTATGGCTACATTCGCATGGGCGCGGCTGTCGCGGGCGCGTCGTCGTCAAGACAACTGGCTGCCTTCGTCGAAAAACCGGATGCGATCCGTGCGGCTGAATATGTCGGTAGCGGTCAGTATCTGTGGAATAGCGGCATCTTCATGATGAAAGCATCGGTGTGGGTGAATGCCCTGCAAGCGCTGCGGCCGGACATTGCCAAAGCTTGCGAACAGGCAGTCGCGGCAGCACAGCGCGATGCCGATTTCATACGCATAGACAAAGCCCTGTTTACTGCCTGCCCATCCGATTCGATCGACTATGCCGTCATGGAAAAACTTGGCGCACATCCCGAGCTTGGCGCGGCCATCGTTGTGCCACTCGATGCAGGCTGGAGCGACGTGGGCGCATGGGATTCCTTGTGGCAGGTCTGTGCCAAGGATGAGGCGGGCAACGTCACGCGTGGCGACGTAATGCTGCAGAACACACAGGACAGCCTGGTGTTCGCGGGTAGCCGTCTGGTGGCAACGGTTGGCGTCAGGGACGTCATCATCGTCGAGACGCCCGACGCGGTGATGGTCGCCGACAAGGCGCATGCGCAGGACGTCAAACACATCGTGGCGCGTATCAAGGCCGAGGGCAAAACGCTGGCACAGAGCCATCGCAAGGTCTATCGTCCATGGGGCTGGTATGACAGCATCGACACCGGCGAGCGTTTCCAGGTCAAGCGCATCGTCGTCAATCCCGGCGCCAAGTTGAGCCTGCAGATGCATCACCATCGTGCTGAACACTGGATCGTGGTGAGTGGCACGGCTGAAGTCACCAATGGCGACAATGTGCTGCTGCTCTCCGAAAACCAGTCGACCTATATTCCGCTGGGCACTACGCACCGCCTTGCCAATCCCGGCAAGGTGCCGCTCGAAATCATCGAGGTGCAGTCCGGTTCCTATCTTGGTGAAGACGATATCGTGCGTTTTGAAGACACTTATGGCCGGACCAGGTGAGCAATCATGAATGAGGCGCGCAACGTCCTCGGTAGTCCGTTGATGGCGTGCAGCTATTCGCCACTGACGGGCTATTTCCGCACGGGTTGTTGCGACACGGACATCACCGATCTGGGACGGCATGTCATTTGCATCAAGGCGACGGCGGAATTCCTGGCGTTCAGTACCAAGGCCGGTAACGACCTGGCTACGCCGCGCCCCGAATTGCGCTTTCGTGGTGTGCAACCGGGCGATCGCTGGTGTCTGTGCGCATTGCGCTGGCTTGAAGCGCACGAAGCGGGTGCTGCGCCGCCGGTGGTGCTGGAGGCGACGCACGAATCCGCACTGGCTCTGATTCCGCTGGAGTTATTGCGCGAATTTGCCGTTGGCGCGATCTGATCGCGAGAGCGGCTTCAGCACAATCAGGCGAAATTCAGCCTGTCTGCAAACGACACCGATTCGAGCAAGGCCTTGCTGACCTGTTCATTGGTAAGGCCGAGCGCCTCGGTCTGCGCACGCAGCGCATCGGGCAGAAAGTTTTCGGTTGCTATGGCAAGCTTCAAGAGTGGTGCGTAGGCGCCTTCACCGCGTAGCAGCGCATCGCCAACCGGGCCCGGCAGGCTCATCTGATCGAGCACCGTGTCGAGCGAAGTGCCTAGCAGCACGTTCAGCAACGAGAAGGCGCCGGTGATGAACAGATTGTCGAGTTCGCCGCGCGCAAAAAATTGCGCGCCAAGTTTTTCCATGAAATGACCACGGGTGATCGAAGCCTGCATGACGGCTGGCGCGATCGGGTCTTTGCTGGCGGAAACCAGCAGCAACGATAGCCACTTGTGCAGCTTGTCCATGCCAAGGATGGTGACCGCGTGACGGAAAGACTGCACCTCGACCATCAGGCCGAAACCGGCCGAATTGATGTACTTGAGCAATTTGTATGAAAGCGTGACGTCCTGCTTCAGCGCGCCTTCGATCTGGGCGACCTCGGCCTCGTTGCGCACCATGTTGAGAAGCCGCACGATGCCCGCATGCGAAGGCGCCATCTGCTTGGCGACCGGCGCGCCATTGAGGAAAAACCATCCCGCAGCGCCGTCATATCCGTTCGCGATGGCCTGCTGGAAGCCGGTCACGTCCTTGAGGCCCCAGGCCATTGCCAGACCCGGCGCACCGGCAGGATTGGTCAGCTTGTTGGCATCGGCCATGACAAAACGACAATCCACCTCGGCAGGCCACTGCACGCCTGGCTGATACCAGGTCAGCGCCAGGGGCATGCCCGATGAATTCAGCTGCGAGATCAGTTCCTGGGTCTGCGGGTACTGCAGTGCCGGCGCCGGAATCTCGACCAGGGTGTTCTGCGGCGCTTGCCACGCGAGTAGATCAGCCGTTGGAACCAGGCGGCCGAGACTCACAAAAACCATGTGGCCGGTTGGCCAGTCCTCGCTAAAGCTGTTCAGTGCGGTGGCTGCGGCCGCCACGTTTGGCGCATGAAATACCAGCCGGTTGGCGGTAATGGCGCGTTGCTTGTTAACGACTGGCTCGCGGGTAATGAGCACTCCATCGGACATGACAGACCCTTCATT
Organism: Rhodocyclales bacterium; assembly: GCA_028292485.1. Lineage (GTDB taxonomy): Bacteria > Pseudomonadota > Gammaproteobacteria > Burkholderiales > Rhodocyclaceae > Viridibacterium. Next base: position 188,257 of record JAQGMG010000005.1, read on the forward strand.
GCGGTTACACGATGACTTGATAGCACTTGTTCGTGGCCCGAGGGTGGTTTGCCCGACATGCGGGGCACGAAGCTCTACATGGTGTTATCGGCAGCAAAGGTGAAAGCATCAGCAAAAAATGCGTCTGCGTGCAATTCGCAGCGTGCCGAAAAATCACGGCGCGCGGCATCAATCATTGCCGGTGCTCCGCAGGCATAGACATCAAAACCCGATAGATCGGGGTGATCAATCATGACGGCCTCATGCACGAAGCCTGTACGCCCTTGCCACCCCTCCGGCGTGCTGTCCGAAATGACCGGGATATAGCTGAAATCGGGCTGCTCGCGTGCCCAGCCCTGCGCCAGTTCATGCTGATAAAGTCCCGCTAGATCCCGCGAACCCCAATAAAAGTGGATCGGCCGGCGGATGCCGCGTGCCACCATGTCTTCGATGATGCTCTTGATCGGCGCGAAGCCCGTGCCGCCGGCAAGAAAGATAAGGGGCTTGCCGCTGTCATGCAGGTAGAAGCCGCCAAGTGGCCCTTCGATGCGCAGGATGTCCCGCTCTTTCATCGTCGAGAACACCTGCTGCGTAAAGAAGCCGTTTTCCACCAGGCGAATGTGTAATTCCAGGGATTCGCTCCGTTGAGGCGGATTGGCGATCGAGAAGCTGCGACGTTTGCCGCCGACGAGCAGGAAGTCTACGTACTGGCCCGCCATGAAGCGGAACGGATCATTGGCCGGCAGCTTCACGTCGAGGATCATCACGTCATCTGCCGCCCTGGTGAGGCTCTGCACGCGGCACGGCAGTTTGCGGATCGGGATGTCGGTCGTGCGGCGCACTTCGCGGCATTCCACTTCCACGTCGGACTGGGCATGGGCGCAGCACATCAAACCCATGCCGTTCTCGCGTTCGGTCGCCGTCAGCGTCGTCAGCGGCGAACGGCCATGGTCGATCTGTCCCACCAGGACGCGGGCCTTGCATGAGCCGCAGGCGCCATCCTTGCAGCCATAGGGAATCACCAGTTCGGCATTGAGCGCTGCCTGCAGGATGGTGGTGTCGGCAGCGGCAGGAAACTGGTGGCCGGTGGGCTGGAGGGTGACCTTGAAAGACATGAAAAAACCTGACGTGAGAGAATGAGATGCAAATGAACAAGAGCGAATGAAAAATATCCTGATCGTGGGGTGCGGTGATGTCGCGCAGCGCGCCTTGCCCTGGCTGACGCGGCGGTTTCGCGTGCTGGCGCTCGTGCGCCGCCCCGAAGCGGCTACGGCGCTACGCGCTCAAGGCGTCACGCCGATTCTCGGCAACCTCGATTCATTGCGTTCGCTGCGGCGTCTCGCAGGCATCGCCGACATTGTGCTGCATAGCGCACCACCGCCCGATCACGGTGACGACGACCCGCGCACCCGCAGACTGCTTGCTGCCTTGGGGCGCGGCGAAAGTCTAGCACGCAGCCTGGTCTACATCGGTACGAGCGGGGTGTATGGCGATTGTCGTGGCGAGCGGGTAACAGAGTCGCAGCCGCTCAAGCCGATCACTGGCCGTGCGCGCAGGCGCGTGGCCGCAGAGCAGCGCTTGCGCGCATTCGCCCGTCGCCAGGGATCACGCCTTGCCATTTTGCGTGCCCCGGGCATTTACGCGGCAGACAGGTTGTCGCTTGAGCGACTCAAACGCGGTGATCCCGTGCTCATCGCTGAGGAAGATGTTTTCACCAATCATGTTCACGCCGATGATCTTGCCCGTGCGATGATGCTGGCCATCTTTCGCGGACGTGGCGGACGTGCTTACAACGTCAATGACGACGCCTCCCTCAAGATGGGCGACTATTACGATGGCATGGCGGACGTGTTCGCTCTGCCGCGGCCGCCGCGCATGTCACGTGAAGCCTGCGCGCAGCACTTGTCGCCAATGACGATGTCTTTCATGTCCGAGTCACGACGGCTCGACAACGCACGGCTGAAGAACGAACTGCGCGTGCGCTTGCGGTGGCCACAGGTTATCCCGGGACTGCGCGCCATCCGTGACGGCGCAATTTGAATTCGTACCGATGAGGCAATCATGATTTTTCTCTGGCTCAAGGCCGTCCACGTATTCTTTGTCGTCAGCTGGTTCGCGGGGTTGTTTTACCTGCCGCGCATTTTCGTGAATCTGGCAGGCATCTCTCCTGCCAGCGGCGCGGAGCGTGCGCGCTTGCTCGGCATGGCGGTGCGCCTCAAGCGCTTCATGATCCCGCTGCTGCTCGGCACCTGGATTTTCGGTATCGCCATGATTGTCAGCGGTGGTGCCGAGAGCGTGCATTTCTGGTTCCAGCAGCACTGGCTGCACGCCAAACTGGCGCTTGTGCTGGTGCTGACCGGGTATGACGGCTATTGCAAGAAGCTGCTGCGCGACTTCCAGAACAACCGCAACAAGAAGAGCCATCAGTGGTTACGCTGGTTCAACGAAGTGCCGGCCGCCTTGTTACTGCTGATCCTGATTCTCGTCATCGTCAAACCGTTCTGATATGAGCGAAACTTTTTTCTCCCCGTGCCCGCGCAGCCTTGAGCCCCTGCTCGTCGAAGAGCTGACGCGTTTTGGCGCACGCGATATCGAGACCGTGCCTGGCGGCGTGCAATACAGCGGCGACTGGTTGCTGGTGTGGCGCACCAACCTGGAGAGTCGTATTGCGACGCGCGTGTTGTGGCGTGTCGGGCGCACCCGCTATCGCAGTGAAGACGAGGTCTACAAGCTGGCCTATGCCACGACCTGGGCCAAGTGGTTCAGCGCAGATCAAACCATCCGCGTCTATGTCACTGCCATAAAGTCGCCCCTGAAGAGCCTCAACTTCACCACGCTCAAGGTCAAGGACGGACTCTGCGATCACTTTCGCACCGTAGTCGGCAAGCGACCGAGTGTCGATACTGAAGCGCCGGACATGCGCATCCACGCTTTCCTCACGGAAGACACCTGCACTTTGTATCTCGATACTTCGGGCGAGCCGCTCTACAAGCGTGGTTTCAAGCCGGCCAAGGTCGAGGCGCCACTCAAGGAGAACCTTGCCGCTGGCATATTGAAACTGAGTGGCTGGCAGCCCGGACAAAGCCTGCTCGACCCGATGTGTGGCAGCGGCACCTTTCTGGTCGAAGCAGCCCAGATGACACTGAACATTGCGCCGGGCCTTGGACGACACTTTGCGTTCGAAGGCTTTCGTAATTTTGATGCGGCCGAATATCGCCGATTGCACAGCGCACTTGAAAACCAGCGCGAGCCGGTGCGTTCCTTGCCGGTGTTCGGCGCCGATATCGATCCTTACCAGATCGCGGCAACCGAGGAAAATCTCGCGGCTGCAGGTCTTGCCGAGCAGGTCGAGCTGGTCGTCAACGATGTGCTCGACCTGGAGCCACCAACAGCCGAAGGAGTGTGGGTCAGCAATCCGCCTTATGGCGTTCGCCTGTCGACCGGCGACGAGCTTGCCGAGTGGTACCCCAAGCTCGGCAATGTACTCAAGCAGCGCTTTGCCGGCTGGAACTGCTATTTCCTGTCAGCAGATACCCAGCTCGCCAAGCTCATTGGTCTGCGCGCCAGCAAGAAGACGCCGTTGATGAATGGCGATCTGGATTGCCGACTCTATGAGTACAAGATGCTGGCGGGCAGCGCACGAGAGGTGTTCAGGTAAAAGGCGAAGATATTTACCGCGGAGACGCAAAGAACGCAGAAGCCCGCAGAGAGAAAAACAAGTTTCGGTCCAGTGCTGCAAGGACACCGTCATTCCCGCGAAAGCGGGAATCCACTTGGTGGCACGGACCCGCATCGCGTAGAAGTGGATTCCCGCTTTCGCGGGAATGACGCTAGAAGAGAAGAATCTGCTTTTCCTCTGCGTTCTTTGCGCCTCTGCGGTGAAGGCTTTTAAACAATATCCAGATTCTGCACGTTGCCGATGAAGTCCTTGTCGGAGTGCTTGCTGTTGAGCTTGATCTGCAGACGCAGATCATTGACCGAGTCGGCATTGCGCAATGCATCTTCCATGCCGATGAGGTCGGCCTCGTAGAGGTCGAAAAGCGCCTGGTCAAAGGTCTGCATGCCGAGCTCGCGCGAGCGCTTCATGACTTCCTTGAGTTCATGCACTTCGCCTTTGAAGATGAGGTCGGAGATCAACGGTGAATTGAGCATGATCTCGACCGCCGGCACGCGGCCCTTGCGATCCTTCATCGGCAACAGGCGTTGTGAAACCATCGCGCGCAGGTTCAGGGACAAATCCATGAGCAACTGTGTGCGACGCTCTTCAGGGAAGAAATTGATGATGCGGTCGATCGCCTGATTGGCGCTGTTGGCGTGCAGCGTGGCCAGACACAGGTGACCGGTTTCGGCGAAGGCGATGGCGTGATCCATCGATTCACGGTCGCGGATTTCCCCCATCAGGATGACGTCGGGCGCCTGCCGCAGCGTGTTCTTGAGCCCCGACTCCCAGCTTTCCGTGTCGAGTCCTACTTCGCGCTGCGTGACGATGCAGTTCTTGTGGGCGTGCACATATTCGATTGGATCTTCCAGCGTGATGATGTGGCCGTAGCTGTTCTCGTTGCGGTAATCGACCATCGCGGCGAGCGTCGTCGTCTTGCCGGTACCTGTGCCGCCGACGAAGATGATGAGGCCCCGCTTGGACATGCCGATGTCCTGCAGCGTAAGTGGTACGCCGAGCTCCTGCAATGTCGGTATCTTCTGCGCAATCGTCCGCGCCACCAGCCCGACTTTGCCTTGCTGCACGAAGGCGTTGACGCGGAAACGGCCGATGCCCGAGGGCGAAATCGCGAAATTGCATTCCTTGGTTGATTCGAACTCGGCAGCCTGGCGATCATTCATGACCGCACGTGCCAGCTCAGCCGTGTGCTGCGGGCTGAGGATCTGATTGGACTGCGGCACGATCTTGCCGTCGACCTTGATGGCGGGCGGAAAACCGGCGGTGACGAAAAGATCCGAACCCCTCTTGCTCATCATGAGCTTGAGCAGGTCCTGCATGAACTTGATTGCCTGATCGCGTTCCATAGTGCATCAACCCCGGTGACCAATTCGATTTGTCATGATAGCGCCGGCAGCTGCCGCCGTGGAACATTGCCGACCAGCGCGGCAGTCTGATCCCGTCAGGCGCCGGGGAACAGATCCTTGTTCATCGCACGCGGGCGCGCTTCGGCAGGCGAGATGACGTTGCGTTTCACCAGGTCCTGCAGGCACTGATCCAGCGTCTGCATGCCGTACTGACTACCGGTCTGGATCGACGAGTACATCTGCGCCACCTTGTTTTCGCGGATCAGGTTGCGGATGGCCGGCGTGCCGATCATGATTTCGTGCGCTGCCACCCGGCCCTGGCCATCCTTGGTCTTGAGCAGTGTTTGCGAAATAACGGCGCGCAGCGATTCCGAAAGCATGGCGCGCATCATTTCCTTTTCTTCGGCAGGGAACACGTCAACGATACGGTCGACCGTTTTCGCGGCAGAGGAGGTGTGCAGCGTGCCGAATACCAGGTGGCCTGTTTCCGCTGCCGTCATGGCGAGGCGGATCGTTTCCAGGTCGCGCAGCTCGCCAACCAGGATGATGTCCGGGTCTTCACGCAAGGCGCTTCGCAAGGCGTTGGAGAACGACAGGGTGTCGCGTGATACCTCGCGCTGGTTCATCAGGCAGCGCTTGGATTCGTGCACGAACTCGATCGGATCCTCGATGGTGAGGATGTGGCCGTATTCGTTCTCGTTGAGGTAATCCACCATCGCCGCCAGGGTGGTCGATTTTCCCGAGCCCGTCGGACCGGTAACCAGTACGATGCCGCGTGGTTGGTTGGAAATATCCTTGAAGCTGCGCGGGCAATTCAGGTCGTCAAGTGACAGCACCTTCGACGGAATCGTCCGGAATACCGCACCCGCACCGCGATTCTGGTTGAAGGCATTGACGCGGAAGCGCGCCAGATTCGGGACCGCAAACGAAAAGTCGGTCTCGAGAAATTCTTCATATTGCTTGCGCTGACCGTCATTCATGATGTCATACACCATGGCATGGACGTCCTTGTGCTCCAGCGGCGGCAGGTTGATGCGGCGTATATCGCCATTGACGCGGATCATCGGCGGCAAACCGGCAGACAGGTGCAGGTCGGACGCCTTGTTCTTGACTGAGAAAGCGAGCAGTTCGGTAATGTCCATGGTGTGGGTCGATCCTGACGGTTGATGGCAACTGCGTATGTCCGCGGCGCTCCGGCGCTGCACCAAGATCGGCCGGTGTACTGGCCGAATGCCTGCAAAGGGGCCCTGTTATACTTTCGGCGCCCCTCCTGGGAAGTTGAGTGGATTATATGACGGCGATCGCCGCCAACCTGCAAGCAGTTCGTACCCGTATTGCCGCCGCCGAGCGGGAATCGGGCAGCCGGTCTTCGCATGGTGCGCCGCCTGTGACGCTTCTGGCCGTCTCCAAGACCTGGCCGGAAGCCGCCATACGCGAAGCCAGCGCGGCGGGCCAGCGCGCGTTCGCCGAGAGTTATGTGCAGGAAGGCATCGACAAGCAATCGTCCTTGCAGGACGTTCCGCTGGAATGGCATTTCGTCGGTCCTGTCCAGAGCAACAAGACACGCCTGGTGGCTGCGCATTTTGATTGGGTACATTCAATCGAGCGCGAAAAGATCGCCCAACGTCTCTCCGAGCAGCGCGAGCCGTCCCTGCCGCCTTTGCAGGTTTGCTTGCAGATCAATGTCAGCGGCGAGGCCAGCAAGAGTGGTGTAAGCCCCGCAGCGGCCGCTAACTTGGCTCGCAGCGTTTCGGCATTGCCGCGTCTGAAACTGCGTGGTCTGATGTGCATCCCCGAGGCGACCGATGATCCTCTCTTGCAACGTCACCGTTTTGCACAACTGCGCCAGCTACTCGAGGCCCTCAATGCCGAGTTGGGGCTGAACATGGATACCTTGTCGATGGGCATGTCGGACGACCTTGAAGCAGCGATTGCCGAAGGCGCCACAATCGTCCGTATCGGCACTGCGATTTTCGGATCGCGATCGTGAATGAGCCATTATTGCGTTCGCGAAATGAGGATGCAGAAGTAGGGCTATAACTAACAATTCACCGTGTAACAGAACATGAAAATCACATTCCTTGGCGGCGGCAACATGGCCTCCGCGCTGATCGGTGGCATGCTGCGACAAGGCTTTGCTGCGGCGGATATCCAGGTTGTCGAGCTGCTGCAGGCCGGGCGTGAGCGCCTGCAAACCGAATTTGGCGTGCGTGTAGTCGATGGTCTCGACGCACAGGCGCTCGATTGCGACGTGCTCGTGCTGGCGGTCAAGCCGCAACAGATGCGCATGGCATTGGCGCCGGTGGTGGGACAGCTCGTGCGGCAGCTTGTCGTCAGCATTGCAGCGGGCTTGCGTCTTGAGGATCTGTCGCGCTGGCTTGGGGGTTACACCACTCTGGTACGCGCCATGCCCAACACCCCGGCCTTGGTCGGCATGGGCATCACGGGTTTGTACGCCGATCAAAGTGTTTCGGACGCGGGGCGTGCGGCCGTGAGCCGTATCATGCAGGCTGTTGGTTCCAGTGTCTGGCTCGACGACGAAGCACAGATGGATGCCGTCACCGCCATTTCGGGAAGCGGCCCGGCATACGTGTTCTACTTTATTGAAGCCTTGCAGGCTGCGGGCGAGAATCTCGGTTTGAGCGCGGAGACGGCACGTGCCCTGGCGCTGGAAACCATGGTGGGCGCGGCTACGCTCGCAGTGCGCAGTGAAGATTCGGCAGCCGTATTGCGCGAGCGCGTCACCTCAAAAGGAGGGACAACCGAGGCGGCGCTGCGCAGTATGGCCGGCGATGGCCTGCCTGCAATCATCGAACGCGCAACTGCTGCTGCTGCCGCACGCGGTGCCGAGCTTGGTGTACAACTTGGCCGCGATGACACGGATTGAGCAAGCCCATGTTGCCGGAAGTTCCATAGGCAGAACCACAATGCCAGACACAATATCCATAACGCATCAAGAAGACCGCGACCTATGTTCACACAAATGATTGTTTATCTGCTGCAGACCGTCGTCGGTTTCTTCACCATGATGTTGCTGGTACGCACCATGATGCGCTGGATGCGGATCTCGTTCGTCAACCAGGTCGGCCAGTTCGTGCTGGCTACGACGAATTGGGCCGTGATGCCGTTGCAGCGTGTATTACCGAGCGTAGGTCGCCTCGACTTGTCGTCTCTTGTTCCCGCCTGGTTGCTGCAAGTCATCCTCGTATTGCTGGTTGCCGTGGTGCAGGGCTACAACTTTCCTGATCCAGTCACGGCACTCGTTCGTGCCTTTGGTATCGGCGCGCTGGAACTGTTGCGCTCTGCGCTCTATCTGTTGATGTTCGTCGTCATCCTCGGCGCGATCATCTCCTGGGTGAATCCGCGTGCGCCCATGGCACCCGTTCTGAACATGTTGACGCGGCCATTCCTGGATCCGATTCGTCGCATCGTCCCGCCTGTGGCAAACGTCGATCTGTCGCCGCTGGTACTGCTGGTTGTCGTGCAGATACTGCTTATTGCCATTGCATGAACTGGCTGCAACGTGCCAGCGATGGTACGGTCACGCTGACGCTGCATGCGCAACCCGGCGCCAAGCGTACCGAGTTCGTCGGGCTGCATGGTGAAGCGTTGAAGATTCGGCTGGCTGCGCCGCCCGTTGATGGCAAGGCCAATGCGGCGCTGACCAAATATCTCGCAGGCTATCTGGGTGTGCCAAGGGCGGCGATTACCATCCTGAGCGGCGAGAGTTCGCGCCACAAGATATTGTGGTTACAGGGCGTGAGCGAAGCTGCGCTGGAAAAACTCGAGGGCGAGGCGAAATCGTAGGTTGGGCATCGCTTGCGCTCACCCCAACCTGCACAACGTACCGTATCAACCCGCTTCGACGCGATTCTTGCCTGCGCGTTTGGCGCGGTACATGGCCTTGTCGGCGCGGTCTGTGGCGGCGTCCGCTTCTTCGCCGGCAATCAGTTCGGTGACACCGGCGCTGAAGGTGATCAGCAGCTTCTTGTTGTCGTGAAGGAAGAAGCGCTTGGTCAACTCGCGTTGCAAGCGTGTCAGGGCGATGACAGCGTCATCGACGATCGTGTCCGGCAGCAGGATGAGGAATTCTTCGCCGCCATAGCGACCGCAGGAGTCCTGCGGTCGGAGCGTTTCCCTGATGACCTGGGCGAGGTGGCGCAACGCATCGTCGCCCGTGGCGTGACCATACGTGTCATTGAGTAGCTTGAAGTTATCTACATCGAGCAGGGCAATGCATAGACGTGAATTGCGCCGTTGCTGGCGCGCCATTTCGCGCGCCAGGATTTCTTCCAGGCCTTTGCGGTTCAATGTTCCCGTGAGGGGATCGTGGCGCACCAGCTCGCTGGCGAGTTGTAACTCGTCTTCGAGGCGCGCGATTTCCTTGTAGGCCTGATCCACCGTGGAACGCAGCGATGACAATTCATCCTGTGAGCGGCGCGTGCGGGTTTCGATCAAGCGCGTTTCCGTCAGCACTTCGTCCACCAGGCCGGAGAGCTCGGAGAGGCTGCCGGCGCTGCCCACGCGCGCGGCGAATGTCTCGATTCTCGAATGGTAGAGTCCGGTCGAATCGGCCAGTTCGCTGAGACGATCAATGAAATGCGCGAGCATGTCGCGCAGTTTTTCGTGCGCTTCGGAGAGGCTGCGTTTGAGCGTGCCTTGCTTGTAGATGACATCGCGCAGACGTTCGCGTAATTCGTCGAGCACCTTCTTGTCGAGAGGCCTGGAGAACAGATCCAGCACCATCGACATCTGCCCCTGCAGCCATTTGTCTTCAACGGCAAGCTCACTGATGTTCTCGATGATGAGTTGCAGCAGATTCAACAATGCCTGACGGATGTAGCTCTGGTCCTGAACGACCCACTGCACCTTGTAGGAGAATTCCTGCAGTTGCGCCTCGAACTGTGTGGGGTCGAGCTCCTCCGGTTTTTGCAGCGCCTTGGACAAGAGCGAGGCCTGCTGGACGAGTTCTGGCGTATCGATCAGAAGTATGCCAATGGCGTTTTCAAGTGTTTGACCGAGAATGGTTCGCCATGCTTCCGGCGCATGCGTCAGGCCTTCGAGCCTGGCTGGGGCCGCCGGTGCAGGGATTGCGACCGGGACAACAACCGACACATCGGCGCCATCTGCTTCGGCCGCATCCACCGGCAGCTTGTTGGCAGCTGTGGCTTGCGACCAGCCACGCAACATGCCCTGCAGGCGGCTGAACAGCACCGCCGTATCGCCGCCGCTGCTGCTCTCCAGCACGTGCGTCAGCGCATCCATTTTTGCCTGACCCGTCATGCCGACGACAGGGCGTTCGTACTGTGTCAGAAGATCGCGAATCAGCGGACCCCATGTCGGCGTCTCGGGCGCCTTCTCGGAGAGCAGGGTAATCAATTGCGTCTTGAATGGCTGCCAGTTGCGCTCGGCAATGGCCGATTCGAAACGACGCGTGGCTTTGAGTTGTTCCGCCGTCGCGCGCGGTAAGGCCGCAGCGATCATCTTGAACTGACGCTCGGGAAAAATTTCTTCCGCATGCGTGCCAGCGATCTGGTGATAGAGCTCGCGGTAACTATCGGGCGTAGGAGGCTTGCGCTGCGCGGCGAGACGACGCAACACTTCTCGTGCAATTTCAGAAGGTGTGCCGAATTCTGCCATGCTGATGAACGCCCCGATTTCTTTCGTTATGTCATGGCATCGCGTGAGATGCGATGCCACTTACTGCTACAAGCTGGTGTCAAATAGTAAAAATAGTATTTCCGGGCCGCTATTCCACGAGCCCGTGCTTGAGGCCGTAGTGCGTCAGCTCCGCGTTATTGCGCAGCTTCATTTTTTCAAGCAGGCGTGCCCGGTAAACACTTACCGTCTTCACGCTCAGGTTCAATTGTTCGGCAATCTGCGTCAGCGTCTTGCCCGACGAGATCATGCACAAGGTCTGATATTCGCGATCGGAGAGTTTCTCATGCGGTGGACGTTCCACGTCTTCACCGATCACGTTCGCCAGTTCTTCGGCGACGGCCGCGCTCACGTATTTCTTGCCGGCGGCAACTTGTCGAATTGCCGTGACCAATTGCTCGGGTGCACCCTGTTTCGACAGGTAGCCCGCTGCGCCGGCGCGCAATGCACGCACCGCGTATTGTTCTTCCGGATGCATCGAAAGAATCAGCACCGGCAGGCGCGGGAATTCCTTCTTCACCAATTTGAGCGTATCGATGCCATTGCGGTCGGGCATCGACACATCCATCAGCACGACGTCGCACTGCGTGTTGCGCAGTACCTGCAAGGCTTTCACGCCGCCGTCGGCTTCGGCCACGACTTCAAGATCTTCCGTGTCGGACAGGATCTGTTTCAAGCCCTGACGGATGATGGCGTGGTCGTCGGCAATGAGAACGCGGATTTTTGAGCTCATGGCACCGAATCTATCTGCCGTGCTCATACCTGTCCAGCCGAAAAAGCACTGCTCTCCCGGCCCAATTCATTACGCATAGGGTGCAGCGGTACCCGCAGAACCACGATCGTTCCGCGTGGATTCCGCGGCTGTATGAGCATGGTGCCGCCCATGCTGTCGAGTCGTTCACGGATGCTGCGCAGGCCGAACGACTTCGGTTTGCGCAGATCTGCGCTCTTCATGCCGCGGCCGTTGTCGCTGACTTCGAGCACGATTTCATCGCCTTCCTGCATCAGCCTCACTTCCACATGCTCGGCCCCCGCGTGCTTGCTGATATTGGTAAGCGTTTCCTGGTAAGTACGGAAGAGCGCGATTGCCGCGTCTTCCGACGTCTCGATATCATGGTCGGCACACAGCACGTCGCACGGAATGCCGGTGCGATGCTGGAAGTCCTCGGCATGGCTTTCAATTGCCGCGGCCAGACCGAATTCCTTGAGAATTCCCGGGCGTAATTCGCGTGCCACGCGCCCTGTGGTGGTGATGGCGTCATCGAGCATCACTTCGATCTGGCGCAAACGATCGAGCTGCGGTGAGCCCGCATCCATCTTGCCGGCCAGCAAGGAGGCTGAAATCTTGATGCCTACCAGCGTGCCACCGAGCACATCGTGAATGTCGCGTGCGATGCGATCACGCTCATCTTCCTTGGCGCGTTGCAGGTGATTGGACAGTTCGGCCAGCTGTGCACGTGAGGCGCGCAATTCGGCCTCTGCCAGCTTGCTCTGCGTGATATTCCACATCACGCCTTCCCATATATGAGAGCCATTCTCGAGCTCGCGCGGGGAGCAGCGCAGATTGATCCACTTGATGTCGGCACCCGGCGGCAGCACGCGCCCTTCCCAGTTCAGCGTTGCGTGACGTTCGGTAGACATGGCCAGCGCGCTGAAGAAATCTTCGCGATCATCCGGAACGATCACCCCCGCGAGCGGATTGTCGCGCGACAGCAAGGTCTCGGCACTCATGCCAAGCAGCATCTGGCTTGCCTCGCTCACATATATGAACTGCGGTACGCCTTCGGGTGTGACCTGCATCTGGAACAACATGCCCGGCACATTGGCGGCCAGGGCGCGGAAGCGCTCATCGTTGACGCGCATCGTATCCAGCGCGATACGCCGTTCGTGGCGCATGCGCGCTTCGCGGCGTTCGCGCTCGATCACGGGAGCCAGCCGACCCAGCCGACTCAGGTCGAGGCAATCCTGCGCACCTGCCTGCATCGCTTTGCAGGCATCCACTTCATCGATATGGCTGGAGACTGCAATGAACGGAATGTCGCGGTTGCTTTGCTGCAGCAAATCAAGGGCCGTGAGTACAGAGCAGCCTGTTACGCCGAAGCCTGCGATCACGACGTCCCAGATATCGTTTTTCAGCGCCTCGCGCAGTGCGGTCTCATCGCATACCCGGCGGGCTTGCACGGTGTAGCTCAGGGCTTCGAGATGTTGGCGCAGGTGCAAAACCTCCGCATCACCGCTTTCGATGAACAGGATATTGAGTGCTGCCGAACTGGGGCCGGTATTCATGAAACCTCCGCTTTGTCGCGCGAACGAAGATAGCACGACTGCTCAACAATCAAATGAGCGTTGCGTCACGACCGCGTGCTTACCGTATAATGCGCCGCCAAGTTGCCGCTTTAGCTCAGTTGGTAGAGCAACCGCCTTGTAAGCGGTAGGTCGTCAGTTCGAATCCGACAAGCGGCACCACGAACAAACCAGAAGCTTGCCTTGACAAGCTGAGGCATCTGCCCTATAGTTTCGCCTCTCTGACGCGGGGTGGAGCAGTCTGGCAGCTCGTCGGGCTCATAACCCGAAGGTCACAGGTTCAAATCCTGTCCCCGCAACCAATACAGCAAAAGGCCCCGGCGCAAGCGCCGGGGCCTTTTGCTTTGCGGTGTCCGGATAACGCTTTTTCAGTAGGCCGAGGCGTCGTTCGCCACCAGCCCGACAGTGCGCAGGATGATCTTTATGTCCAGCGCCACTGACCAGTTGCGCAGGTATTGCAGGTCGTACTCGATGCGTTTCTCCATCTTGTCCACCGTGTCGGTCTCGCCCCGGTAGCCGTTGACCTGCGCCCAGCCCGTAATGCCGGGTTTGACCTTGTGCCGCACCATGTAGCCTTTGACCAGCTTGCGGTACATCTCGTTGTGCGCGACAGCATGCGGGCGCGGGCCGACGATGCTCATCCTGCCTTGCAGCACATTCACGAATTGCGGCAGTTCATCCAGCGAGGTCTTGCGGATGAATGCGCCAAAGGGCGTAATGCGGTCGTCATTGCGTGACGCCTGCTTCACCACCGCACCGTCTTCAGTCACTTTCATCGAGCGGAACTTGTAGACGAGGATTTCCTTGCCATCGAGGCCGTATCGCCGCTGACGGAAGATCGTGGGTCCGGGCGAAGTGAGCTTTACGCCGATAGCCACGGCGAGAAGTATCGGCGCGATCATCATCAGGATGAGGCTTGCCAGGACGATGTCCGAGCAGCGCTTGGCGATGCCATTCAGGCCGGTGAATGGTGTTTCGCAGACGGACACCACGGGCACGCCGTGGATCATGTCCATGCGCCCCTGGATGATGTCGGTGACAAAGATGTCCGGTACGAAAAAAATCGACACGGTCGTGTCCTTGAGCGAATCGAGCAGGCTCAGGATGCGTGGCTGGCTGGCCATCGGTAATGCCAGATAGATATGGTCGGTGTGGCGGGTCTTGATATATTCGGCGAGATCGTCGAGTTTTCCCAGCAGCGTTTTCTCCCCAAACGCGTCCAGGCGATCATGTATACGATCATCGAAGAAGCCTTCGCAGGCGATGCCGAGCAACGGATCGTCTTGGAAACTGGCGGCGAGCCGCGCGCCAATGTCGTTACAGCCAACGATGACGGCAGACCGTCTATAGCCCTCCATTGCCATGACTTTGGGCATGAGCTTGCGTGCCAGCGCGTGCGTCGCAATTGTCGCCACCGGCAGGATTCCCAGCCACTGCCCGATGAATCCGTTTGCAAAGACGTCCAGATAGCCGCTCGCGTAGCCGAAGACGAGCAACACGCCAGCGAGCATCAGCCAGTTGATGACCATGTTGTTGAGTGTGCTACGCCATGGCTCACGCAGCCGCGCATTGCCGGGGAAGCAAAGCGCGAAGGCGAGAACGCCAAGCAGGACATAAGGCGCCTCGATGTCGTCGCCGCGCACGACGGCCAGCAGGAACAGCGTCATGACGACGACGGCCGGGTCAAGAAACGTATTGACGATCCCCGTGGTCGAGAAAGCTGCACGCGAGATGCTGCCTCGACGATCCATCACAGCAAAAGAATTCGTAGAGGTATTCATGATGCACCGCAGCTACTTACAATAGATACGCACACTCATCGAGTCCGACATGGAAGGGACTCCGAGGTGCGCCCCTTGTGGCGCAGAAAACACCACGCCGATAAACGTTGTTTTCTTATGGGTGAACGATCAATGCAAAACGTATGCCGGAAGCACGAAGCTGCAGCACAAACTTTCAACGGAGCGCTTTTTCCAAAGCTCGCAATGAAGCAGATGACGCGCACTATAGGGCTGGCCCTGTGTGCTGGCGTGTTTCTGACAGGGCGTGCGTGGGGTGCCGACGTGCCCGAGGGGTTCTCGGTCGTCGCATCGCAAATCTTCACTCACGATGCCAACCTCTATCGCTTGCCCGATGGGCAGTCGCCAACCATTGCCGGCTTTCCCCAGCAACGCAGCGACACGATATCGACTACTGCAGCACAAGCGATTTTCGAGCACACCTACAGCCTGCAGAAGGTGCATGGCGATGTGGAGTTGCGTCACAACGCATTCCAGACCTTCGATTATCTCGACTACACCGCGACCAATATTCATGGCTTCTGGGACTGGGCCTTGGGCAAGCGTCTGAGCGGGCGCGTGAGCGCTTCTCAAGACGAGAGCCTGCGTGCTTTCTCAGACTTCAGCCTCGCCACCAAGAGCGTGAACACCTATCGCAGGTTGGCTGTGGACGGCAACTACTGGTTTCATCCGGAATGGTCCACCGGATTCGGTTTTATCCAGGTTGCTAGTCGTTATAGCGATGCACAGTCGGACCTGTCCGCCTATGACGAGCGGGCATATGAGGCAAAGCTGAACTTCCGTCCCAGCTCTGGCAACATCATCGCGCTGGTGCTGCGGCAGGCCGATGGCGAGTATCCCAACAGGATATCCGGCGGCACTGGCGTCAAGGAGTATCGCCAGCGCGACGTGCTGCTGCGTGGCGAGTGGGGCGTGACGGGCCTGAGCCGTCTGAATGGCTATATCGGGCTGACGCAGCGTGAATATCCTGGCGCCGCCAGCCGCGATTTCAGTGGCGTAACCGGGCGCCTGTCCTATAACTGGCAAGCAACAGGCAAGCTGAACATCGTGACTACAGTGCGCCGGGAAATCGGCGCACAGGAGGATCTGACCGACAACTACGTCGTGACGACGGCAGCGGGGATGAATGCCACATGGCAGTTCAGCGCGCTGTTTGCCATTGGCGGCTCGCTTGAGTCTCGCTATCGCGACTACGGCGGCGATCCGGGCTTCGGGCTGTCGCCAGCCGTGGGGCGCAATGATCGTACTGACACCGTTGGCGTAAGCCTCAAATACACCCCCGTGCGTTGGCTGGGCGTCACGCTCGGTGTGCAGCGAGAAGCGCGCACGGCAGACAACAGCGCCTCGGATTACAAGGACACCATCGTCGGGCTCGCGGCGACGGCGCGTTTCTGATTCCTGGCCCAGCGTCCTCCAGGCTCGAGAGGTTTCTGTGGGGAGTCGGGGCGGCTGGCTTTCGCGACTGCGTCGAAAGTATCGCCCACTCAGCTTGCAAACAGTTACTGCTTGCTGCGGCGCGGTACGTATTTTGCTGACGGGCGAAACCGACGTTTCAAAATAACGAAATGCCCTGTAATCAAGCAGGCATGCACTTCTTTGAAGCGTAGCGCTCGTCGAATGAATTTACACGAGCGTTAAAAACGTCGCGAATCGATGTGTGTATGCGGCAGTGCAGCATCCGCACGAAAGCGTGGCGGTGGGCGTTTACACCTATTGTATTTTTACATGGCACATGTCTTGCATTAAGCGGTTGAGCGCTTGTATATACACAGCGACGCTTAACACTGCAGGGGAACGCCATGACGCTCAAACGCACTCTCGCCAGTCTGATCTTGTTGTCGAGTATTTTTTTAACAGCGCCGGTTAATGCCGTTGTAATTTCCAACTGGGGAAGCCAGGACCCCGAGGCACCCGCGACCCGATCAGACCGGATTGCCTCCCCGACGCATCAGACCAGTGTCAGTCAGGAAGCGACTGCCCGCGGCACAAGCAGATCAGCTACGGCCCGGCAGGCGGATTATCGTTTCTCGCTCTTCGGAATCGGTCTCTCGACAGCTTCCCTCTCTTCGTTCATCTCGAGCATTGGCATCAAATCGTCCAGCAACAATTCAGGCGTTCTCAATACCGTCGCTGACAATGCTCCTTATGCATATGGCGTCAATCAACGGACTTTCTCCAGCCTGGTGCCGCAAGAGGATCGCTACAAAGATCTGGGTCAGGCCGTGGCAGTCCCGGCGTTGCCGGAAGCCTCCGAGTCCGAGAGTTACGCGCTCCTGTTGGCCGGCCTCTGCATGATCGGCATGATTGCCTATCGTCGCTTCGACAATCGCTGAGACGGTTTCAGCGGAAAGCACTGTGCAAGCTGCTGTGCGCAGCGCGCAAGCCCGTGTCGGAATATGGGTCTCAGTGCGCGGAAATGAATATTCATCCGCTGCGGATATGGAATCGGACCGTCGGGTTTGATGGCAGCACCTTGCGCGCCGTCAGAGCAGTAATTCATCAGTTTCAAGCAGGAGCATTCAAGCATTATGAGTAGCCGCATCGCCCTTCTGGTTTTGATGACTTGCCTGACGCTGGTTCTTTCAGCCTGCGGACGAGCCAGCGCCGTCGGCAAGCAGCCAGGGCTGGTCGCGACGGTTGCGGGCAAAGAGATCTTTGCCGATCAGGTCGAAGCATTGCAGAGCAAGCATCCGGTCGCGGCCGATGACGTGGCGGCTGCGCCCGATAGCGAAGCGCTTGAGCGGCTTATCGACGAAGAGCTGCTGGCCAAACGGGCGATCGAGCAAAAACTCGACAGCAATCCAGACGTGCAGCAGCAACTCGAAGCGGCACGGCGCGCCGTGCTCGCGCGTGCTCTTGGAGATTCACTGGCGGCAGAAGAGTCTTCGGTGGCGCCTGCCGACGTGAAAGAGTTCTTCAACAAGAATCCTCATCTGTTCGCCAAGCGTCGCATCTACACCTTGATCGAGGCCAATGTTCGCTGCTTGCCACAAGAGGCCAAGGCTGTGACGCAGCAACTTGCCAGTGCAGGCGGTTTGACTGATGCCATCGCCTGGATGCACGGCAAGCACATTGCAGTGACCACAAGCCGCGGCCGCAAACCCGCAGAGCAATTGTCGCTGGATCTGTTGCCACGCTTTGCTGCGATGAAAGATGGCGACATTGCGTATATGTCGATGCCGGGCGGCCTGACCATTATTCAATTGCAATCGTCGGTTGAAGAACCCATTGCAGAGGCCGATGCAACGCCAGTCATTGTCCGGTACCTGGCTAGCCAGCGTCGCGCAACGCTGCTTGGCAAAGAGCTCAGGCGTCTGCGTGAAGCCAATGCCATCGAATACCACGGTGAATACACCAGGCTGGCGGGCACGCCTGCCGGCACCTGAGCCTTGGCTACATCGGCTATGAAAAATACATACTCGCCAACGCCATCATGAGAAAAATAAAATCGCGCTTGCACGCCATCTTGCTGTTCACGGGACTGATGGATTACGGCGTGGCCTTGCTGTATGGCCTGTTGCTGATGATGGCCTCCGTTGCCAGCGCTGCCGGTAACGCCGAATACCTGTTAGGCGCCGGCGACGTAGTCCGGGTCACGGTGCATCAGAATCCCGACCTCACCACCGAGGCCCGCATCTCCGAAAACGGCGTCATAAGCTTTCCATTGATTGGCAGCGTCAATCTGGGCGGTCTCAGCGTGACGGCGGCCGAGCAACGCATTGCCAGCCAGCTACGCGATGGGCGTTTCGTATTGCAGCCGCAGGTCACGCTGCTGCCATTGCAGATGCGCAGCAACCTTGTCACCGTGCTGGGCAACGTCAATCATCCGGGCAGGTATCCGCTCGATAGCGCTGGCTTGCGCCTTTCAGACATGCTGGCCATGGCTGGGGGTGTCATGCCGACCGGGGCAGATATCGTCACTCTGCAGAGAACGGTCGACGGCAAACGCCAAACGCGCCAGGTCGACATTCCGCGCATGTTCCGGCCGGACGGCGAGGGTGATGAAGTGTTGATGAACAACGACACCATCTTTGTCGGCCCGGCGCCCACCTTCTACATCTACGGCGAAGTGCAGAAGCCGGGGGCATTCAAGCTCGAGCGCCAGATGAGCGTGATGCAGGGCTTGGCCACAGGCGGCGGTGTCACGTTGCGCGGCACTGTGCGCGGGCTCGTTGTGCATCGGCGCAGCGCCGACGGCAAGCTCCTGGTCGTCACGCCCGGCCTCGACGACATTCTCCAGCCGGACGATGTCATCTACGTCAAAGAGAGCCTGTTTTGATGCGCGCCACAGCCCCTCAACTTTCGCGGATGACAAAGACATGAGCCTTCAACAATTCCTGCTGGCGTTGCGCGCGTGGCGATGGGTCGTCTTCAGCGTCATGCTGGTCGTCGTAGCTACCGCCGTGGCTGTCAGCCTGGTGCTGCCCAAGACATATCAGGCTTCGTCCTCCGTCGTAGTCGACGTCAAATCCTCCGATCCGGTTGTCGGTTCGCTCATGCCGAACCAGATGTTGCCGGGCTACATGGCCACACAGATCGACATCATCAGCAGCCCGCGTGTGGCGCGCCACGTCGTCAAGACCTTGAAGCTCGATCAGGACCCGGCCATTCGAGAGGAGTGGCGGGTCGCCACCAAGGGGCGCGGCGAAGTCGAGACATGGGTAGCCGATGATTTGCAGAAGCGCCTGGAAGTGCGTCCCGCGCGCGAAAGCAGCGTCATCAGCATTGCCTACTCCGGGCCGGACGCCGCGCAGGCTGCAAGGCTCGCCAACGCCTTCGCGCAGGCCTACATCGACGTCAATCTCGAACTCAAGGTCGACCCTGCGCGGCAGTACGCGGCATGGTTTGACGAACGCAACAAGTCCTTGCGCGGCGAACTCGAAGCGGCTCAGAAAAAGCTATCCGATTTTCAACAGGCCCAGGGCATCGTCGCGACAGACGAGCGCCTGGACCTTGAGAGCGCGCGTCTGGCCGAGCTTTCCAGCCAGCTGAGCAGCGCGCAATCGTTGCGTGCAGATTCGCAGTCACGAGAGCGTCAGACCGTGCATCCCGAAACCTTGCCCGAGGTCGTGCAAAACAACCTGATACAGAACCTGCGAGCCGACCTGTCGCGGCTGGAAGCCGAGCGCGATCAGGTTTCCGCGCGCTTCGGCCCCAACCATCCCGATTTCAAGAAGGTCGCCGCCGAGCTGACCGCCGTACGCGAGCGGCTGTCGCTGGAAACGCAGCGCATCGCCAATTCGCTGGGCACCGCCAATCGCGTCAGCACCTCACGCGAGGCCGATGTCCGCGCTGCGCTGGAAACGCAGAAAAAGCGCGTCCTCGAACTCAAGGCACAGCGTGATCAGATTGCCGTGCTGCAACGTGACGTCGAAAGCGCTCAGCATGCCTACGATCTGGTCACGCAGCGTCAGGCGCAGACCAACCTCGAAAGCGAAAACCGGCAGACCAATATTGCCGTCCTGACTTATGCCGTACCGCCACTGCGAGCCTCCGGCCCCAAGATCATCGTCAACACTTTGTTTTCCATCGTTCTCGGTGCATTGCTTGGAATCGCCGCCGCCTTGCTGCTCGAGTTTTCAAACCGCCGCATCCGTTCCGAAGAAGACCTCGCCGCTTCACTCGGTCTGCCTGTGCTGGCCAGCCTCGACGGTCCCCGTCATGGCTGGTTTGCATCGACGGCTCCCGCGTAAGTCCGCATCAGGAAATATCATGCATATATCATCATTGCCACGCGAGGTGACATCCCGGCAGCTGAATGAACGGGCGATCGGTGCAATTCTTATCGATAGCGATCGCCTGCGTCCGCCAGACGCGGAGCGCATCCTGCGGCTGCAGCGCGAGAAGGGTATGCGCTTTGGCGAAGCGGGGCTTGCACTCGGCGTGCTCACGCAGGCGGATATTGATTTCGCGATCTCGCGGCAGTTCGACTACGCTTATCTTGCTGCAGACGACACCAGCGTCAGCCGCGAGGTCGTTGCCGCTTTCCAGCCCTTTACGCCGCTCGTCGAGCAATTGCGCGTCTTGCGCAGTCAGCTGATGTTGCGCTGGCTCACCGGCGAGCCACAACGCAAGACCATTGTCGTCGCCAGCCCACAGCGCGGCGATGGTCGCAGTTACGTGGCGGCCAATCTTGCTGTCGTGTTCTCTCAACTCGGCGAGCGCACATTGCTCATCGACGCCGACCTGCGCAACGCTTCACAGCATCGCTATTTCAAACTCGACAATCGCGTCGGCCTCGTCAATGCACTGACCGGCCGGACGGGCGAGGAGATTGCCCGGCCGATTCCCGGCCTGCGAGATCTCTCCGTGATGACGTCCGGCGCCTTGCCGCCCAACCCGCAAGAACTGCTTGCAAAGGCACAGTTCGGTCAGTTGCTTGAGAGTGTCTCCAATTCATACGACATCGTCATTGTCGACACCTCTGCGGGCACCGTGGCGGCCGATGTCGAGCTGGTCGCAGCGCGCGCCGGAGCAGCAATGATAGTTGCGCGCAAGAACCACACTTCGGCCGCGAGCGCGCGCGACCTGGTTGAACGCCTCACCCGCAACAAGATCCAGATACCCGGCTCGGTCCTGAACAGTCTTTGAGCATGATCCGTCCTCTGAACCCACCAGTCACCTTAGAAGCCATAACAAAATGGGCTGCGCACCCGGCTAGCGTTGTTGGCTCGCTCGCCGTGCCCATGCACTGCTCTGCGCGAGCCGCCTAGCCAACCAGCTGCTCGCTCCATTTTGTTATGGCTTCATATTGCACCTTGCTCAGGAGAGATCATGAAAAACGTTTCAACATGGCTCGAAGACCGCACCAGCCCATTTTTCTATGCTGGCCCCTGCGCGATTGAATCGAGAAGCTTCGCGCTCGAAACCGCCGCGCAACTCAAGGAGATTTTCGCCAACGCCGGTTTGCGGTTCGCGTACAAATCGTCGTTCGACAAAGCCAATCGCAGTTCTGCATCGAGCTTTCGTGGCGTAGGTCTCGACGAAGGCCTGTCGATTCTCAGCGAGGTCCGCGAAACGCTCGGCATTCCGGTGCTGACTGACGTGCACGAAGACTGGCAGGCAAAACCGGTGGCCGAGGTTGTCGATGTACTGCAGACGCCAGCCTTCCTGTGCCGGCAAACCGATTTCATCGCCGCCGTCGCAGCGGCCGGCAAGCCGGTGAATATCAAGAAGGGCCAGTTCCTCGCTCCTTGGGAAATGCAGAACGTCATGCAAAAGGCAAAAACCGCCGCGCGCGAAGCCGGCGTACCCGATTCGCATTTCACGGCCTGCGAGCGCGGCACCTCTTTTGGCTACGGCAACCTCGTGGTGGACATGCGCGGTCTGCAGATCATGGCCGAGACCTGCGGCACGCCCGTGGTGTTCGATGCGACGCACTCCGTGCAATTGCCAGGCGCCAACGGCGGTAGCAGCGGCGGTCAGCGCGAGTTCGTGCCGGCCCTGGCGCGTGCAGCGCTGGCCACCGGCTCCGTTTCCGGTTTGTTCATGGAATGCCATCCGTCACCAGACAATGCTCCGTGCGATGGGCCGAACATGATCCGCTTCGAAGACCTGCCCGGTTTGCTGGAGCAGCTGAAAAGCATCTACGCATCCAGCGTGGTACTCGCATGACATGAGAGTCGTCGCAGTCATCCCGGCGCGCTACGGCTCCACGCGCCTTCCCGGAAAACCGCTGGCCGATATTCTTGGCAAGCCAATGATCCAGCACGTCTATGAACGTGTGCGGGAAGTCCCGGGGATAAGCGACATCATCGTGGCAACCGACGACTCTCGCATCGTCAAGGTCGTCGAGGCCTTTGGCGGCCGCGCGCTGATGACGAACCCGACGCACCCGTCGGGCACCGACCGGCTGGTCGAGATCAAGTCCATCGTCGAGGCAGACATCTACCTGAACGTGCAGGGCGACGAGCCTCTCGTCGATCCTGCGCATCTGACGCAGTTGCTCGAAGCGCTAAAGAACGACGCGAACGCAGAGGTGGCGACCTTGTGCCATCCCATCGCGTCGGTCGACGCCCAGAATCCGAACGCCGTAAAAGTCGTGATGGACCGCAACGGCTACGCCTTGTATTTCAGCCGCTCTGTCATTCCCTATGCCAGAGAGATGAATTCCCGGCCTTCCTATTTCAAGCATGTCGGCGCCTACGCTTACCGCGCATCGATTCTCGACGTGTATGGCGAGCTGCCTCCATCAGGCCTTGAAGCGGCCGAAATGCTCGAACAGCTGCGCCTGCTCGAAGCGGGTGTGCGCATCAAGGTCATGCATGTCGACAGCGCAGCGCCGGGTGTGGACTCACCGGCGTGCCTTGATCGTGTGCGGCGGATCATGTCCGGCCTACCGGAATTTGCCGCGCCCACCGGGTCGCTTGCCGACATAAAGCTGGTTATCACCGACGTGGACGGCGTGCTGACCGACGGCGGCATCCTGTACGACGACAGCGGCGAATGCCTCAAACGATTTCATGTGCGCGATGGGCTTGGTATCCGGATGCTGATGGCTTGCGGTATAGATGTTGCTGTCATATCCGGGCGCGATTCGGCCACTTTACGCAAGCGCGTGCACGACCTCGGCATCGCGCACTACATGTACGGCGTCAAGGACAAGGCGAAGGCCTGTCTTGCCATCATGCAGCAGCTCGACGTGAAGCCGGCTCAGACCGCATGCCTTGGCGACGACAGCATCGATCTGCCCGCATTCAAGGTCTGTGGCTGGCCGGTCGCAGTCGCCGACGCGCCGAGTTACGTCGCCGCCGCAGCGCGCATGACCCTGCGGCAAAAAGGCGGCTGCGGGGCATTCCGGGAGTTCTCCGACGCTGTGCTCTCTGCAAAGGGGCTCAAGAGCGTCTTCGATAGCGCCGAAGGATATTCGAAAATCATGAATGAAATGGCGCAGTGAAATAGTGCATAAGGCGGCTACGTATTGAGGCCGTTGGTAGCCCGCCGCAATGAAGTTGCTGGAAAGGTTGCACATGCTGGAGCTTGGAAAAAGTGTCTTTGAAGATCAGGCCGCCGCGCTCAGAAAGATCGGCGCGAACCTGGGGGACGAGTTCGCCTGCGCCGTCAAGCTCATGCACGAAACCAAGGGCCGCGTCATCATTTCCGGCATGGGCAAGTCCGGCATTATTGGCCGCAAGATCGCTGCAACGCTTTCTTCCACCGGCACTTCTGCTTTCTACGTGCATCCCGGCGAGGCCTACCACGGTGACCTCGGCATGTTCCAGGGGACAGACACCGCAGTACTCATTTCCTATAGCGGCGAGACGGAAGAAGTCATCCGGCTGATTCCTTCGCTCAAGCATTTCGGCACACCGATCATTGCGCTCGTCGGCAAGGCCGGCTCTACTCTCGCCAACAATGCCGATGTCGTACTCGACGTCGGTGTTGAAAAAGAAGTTTGCCCCAACAACCTCGCGCCCACGACATCGACCACCGCCACGCTTGTCATGGGCGACGCGCTCGCCGTTGCACTCATGGTCAAGCGCGAGTTCCGGCCAAAGGATTTTGCTGTCTTCCACCCCGGCGGCAGCCTTGGCAGGCGACTGCTGACGCGGGTGAAAGACATCATGCAGCGCGAAGTGCCCTGCGTGAAACCAGCCGACACGATCGCTGACGTCATTCAATCGATTACTTCTGGCGGTTTGGGTCTGACGGCGGTGAATAGCGATGTCGGAGCCTTGCTTGGCGTGATTACGGATGGTGATCTCAGGCGTGCTTTGCTGGCCAAGGAAAACATCTATCGGCTTTGTGCCGCCGACATCATGACCGCATCGCCCAAGACAGTGGACGAACAGGAAATGTTCGCGGTCGCAGAAAAATGCATGATCGAAAGCAATATCACCGCGCTGATTGTCGTCAACACGACAGGTCGGGTGACCGGCGCAATCAAGCTGTTTCACATGAACCGCCTGAACGGCTGAGGGAAGCACGGTGAGCGCCAAGTCCCTGACGGCAGACCAGGCAATCGGTATAGGCGGTGGAGCGCCGCCGATGGCGAGCAGCAACAAGGATGGCGCTTCGATGCCTCAGCGCAAGGAGCGGAACAACCCTGCGGTTGCAGCGATATGGTTTGGTGCTTCCGTCTATCTGAACAGCGCCTTGCTGTTTTTTGCAACGCCCATATTCACGCGCCTGATGAGCACCGCCGAATACGGCGAGGTCACCTTGTACACATCATGGTCGGTCGTTCTGGGGGTTTTTGCCACGCTGTCGCTGTCGACCGGCATCTTCAACACCGCGATGCTCGAGTTCGGCGATGACCTCGACGCGTACATTTCATCGATGCTTGGCTTGACCACGCTTGCGGTCGGCGGATGCGGTCTGGTATTCGCATTGTCGGTGGCCGTATTCGGCAATTACACCGGCGTCAGAGAAAGTCTTTTGTCATATATGTTCGTCTACTTCGTCTTCAATGCGGCTTTTCTTTTCTGGCAGTCCCGCGAGCGTTTCTTCTTCCGCTACAAGGCGGTATCGGCAATCAGCATTCCCTCGTCGGTCATCGGCGTGGGCGGGGCGATCTATTTGATGTTGATGCCCGCGACGGCGCATATCAAGGTCGAGCTCCGTGTTGCTGTGGCAACGTTGCCAATACTCGTGTGTGGCCTTGCGCTGTATGCCGTGCTGCTGAAGAAGGGCGCACGCGTCTTCTGCCGGAAGTATTGGGCATATGCGTTGGCGTTGAGTATCCCGCTCATCCCGCACTATCTTGCGCAGGCCTTCCTCCAGCAGTTCGATCGATTCGCAATACAACATTACCTGGGTAAATCGAGCGTCGGGATCTACGGACTTGCGATGGCTGTGGCATCCGGCCTGACCTTGTTCTGGACGGCAATCAATTCAAGCTGGGTGCCCTGGATGCTGAAGAAATTCGCAGCATCGGCCTATGACGAGGTCTTCCAGAAGACCGGCATCCTGATTACCGGTATCGGTCTGCTATGTGTGATTGGCGGTCTTGTGGCGCCGGAGGCCATCAGGCTACTGGCCCCGCCGCGCTTTCAGGAGGCGGCTCTGGTGACACCGGGCCTGCTGCTCGCCAGCTATTTCCAGTTCTGCCAGTCGCTCTATCTCATCGTGCAGTTCTACAAGAAGAGAACTTCGATGATTACGGCATGCTCGGTTCTGGCAGCGATGCTGAGCATCGCGCTGAATATCCTGTTGCTGCCGCATTTCGGTGTCGTGGGATCAAGCTTTGTCATCGCTTTCTGTCAGGCATTCCAGCTGGTGTTTCATGGCTGGGTCGTCCAGCGTACGGATGGTCTGGAAGTCATTGCACGCAGAAAGCTCATGGCAATCAGCGGTTCAGTCATCACACTATCCATTCTGGCAATTGCCTGTGCCGACTTTCCCCTCGTTCGTCTTCCAATCGCCGGTGTGTTGCTCGCTTACGGTCTTTTCCTGGGTGCGCAGCAATTCAGGCGCCAGCAAATGTCGAGGCTGTCATGAGCACGCGTGATCTTTGTCTCTGCCTCACGCCGCTGCATGCACTCATTGCCGGACAGATCTCGCGCAAGCTTGGCAAGGGCTTTGATGTCGGCATGTACGTTACCAATGTCGACAATGCCAAGCACCGTCATTACGCGGAAAAGATGCGGGCCTACTGCACCTGCGTCGAATACATCGTCACCCCTTCGGAAGATAGCTACGCCAAACCGAGGCATCTGAGCATTCTGTTGCGACGGCTGAATTACAGGCTGCGATGGGCAAAGCTCGGGACTTTTTCGGCGGTCTATGTGCCATCGTCCTTGAACCACTACACCTATATTCTCTTGTCCAGCATTGGCCTCGCACGAATCAGTACATACGACGATGGCATGCTCAACATCCAGTCTGACTCGCAGCTGCTCAGCGCGCGCACGAGCCTGTCTGCCAAAATATTCCTGCGCATGGCTGGTGTGCGCTTCTGGGCGGAAAAACTTATGGAGCGCTCTGCCCAGCACTTTACGATCTACGCCGCGAAGAACGTCTTCGCACGCACGGTGCAGATTGGTCTGTTTGATGACTCGGCCGATTTCAGCGCCGCCGACGGCAAGGACTTCCGTCTGTTGGTAGGCGCTGCACCGGAGGCCTCTCCGGCCGTGTGGAGCGAGCTGCAGAGTTTTGTCGAAGAGGCCGCACCTGATGTGTATCTGCCGCATCCGCGAGAAGTGGAGCCGAAGCTGAAAGGCGTCGCATATCTCGAAACTCCGCTCATTGCGGAAGACTACATTTCAGGAAAATTGGTCGCCGATCCGGCATTGAAGATAAAGATCTTCGGCTATGAGTCCTCGATCCTGGTCAATCTGGCAGGGGTGCCGAGAGTCGAGTCGTTCAGCCTCATGCCAGATAACAAGGATTGCAGCGAAGCACGTTCGCTCATGAAGCGTTGTGGCGTGAGCCTGGTTCATGGTCAGGGCCTGTCCACGGAACTTTGACGCGAAAATTTGATGATTGAAAAACTGCTTCCTATCGGTTCGACGCGCAACGCCATCATGCTGTCGGCGGGCCTGCTCTTGCTTGCCATGATTGCGGGCGTGGCATCTGTCGGGTACGCATCCGTCGCGGGTGGCAATCTTGTCCGGCTGGCAGCGTTGCCTGCTGCCATCGTATTGCTGATGGTATTGATCTTCGACAAGGAGCGTCTGTTCATCGGCATATTTCTGCTGCGCGCCGGCGCCGACATTGCGTTCAGCGAAGGTAAATTTGACCTCGGCGGCTATGCATTCGGAATTGGTGGCGTGGTCAACGCATTCGTCATGCTGATTGCGGCGCTCTATCTGATTCAGACGCCTCGAGCCTTGTCGCGTCGCATGTTGCTGCCCTGGGGCATGTTCCTGCTCGTCGTACTGGTCGGCGTGGTGCGGGCTCCCGCGATGGGTGAGGCGATACGGACCGCGCTGGGTCTGATGTCGTGGGCTGCAGTATTCGTAATCGCCCAGTATCTCGTCGCCAATGGACGCAGCTTCGGCGGCTGCGTTCGCATCGTCATGCTGTCCACGATCATTCCCGTAATTGGCGGACTGATTTCACTGGCGACGGGGCATGGCGTGGTGGAGGGGCGCCTGGCGGGCATGTTTTCCCACCCGAATATTTTCGCGTTCTACCTGGTACTCGCAATTTCCCTGGCGCTCTATACGAGCCGGCAGCCAACATGTCGCTATCGCTCATTGATGTCGCTATACATGCTCGTGCTATTGGGCTTGCTGGCGCTTACGCAGACCCGTAGCGCCTGGATTTCATGCACGGCACTGTTTGCTGCCTACGGTCTCTTCTTCGAACGTCGCTATCTCGTCTATCTCGCGCTCGCGCCAGTGGTTGCCCTGATGATTCCCGAAGTAAGGGATCGTCTGCTCGATCTGCAGTCGGGGAACGAGTACGTCATGTACGCCAAGCTCAACTCGTTTGCCTGGCGCAAACTCATCTGGGAATCCGGCCTGTCATGGATGTCACCGATGAATTACCTGGCAGGGTATGGACTTGAGGCCTTCTATACCTGGTCGCCGATTTTCTTCCCGCTATCGGGCGGGAATAATTTCGGCGCGCACAACATATTCGTGCAATTGATCTTCGATCTCGGCGTTGTGGGGCTGCTGCTCTTTCTAAATATATTCGCCAAGGCAATACAGATCTTGCGCGGCGGTATGCGTGTTGATCGTCTGGGCGCAGCGATCATGATTCTGCTCATGCTTGCCTACCTGGTGACTGCCTTCTCGGACAATATGTTTGGTTACCTCGTATTCAATTGGTATTTCTGGTTCATGGTCGGCGCTGGCTGTGCAGCTTGGGGCGCAAAGTCCGACAAGCCGGAAGCTGGCATCACGCAACGCGAGGCGCGACCGTGAATGGCGTTGTGACCGAAGGGGCTCTGCGCGAGTCGCCAGAGTTCTCGGCAGAGATCTTCGCGAGCAGTGTTCAAGGCGATGGAAACGCCACGATCCCAATGGACGAGCCACAGATTGCCGATCGCATGAGGCTCCCTGTTCTGGATGGGTGGCGTGGCTTGAGCATCCTGGCCGTGCTCGGGGCGCATCTGTCACCGCTTGGCCCCAAGACTTTGCATTTCAATGCTGCGGCGGGCATGTTCGGCATGGCGATCTTCTTCACGCTGTCAGGCTTTTTGATCACTTACTCCTTGCTGGAGCAACCGAAGGTCGTCGATTTCCTGACCAAGCGTTTCTTTCGTATTTTGCCCTTGGCATGGTTGTGCATGGCCATCGCTTTTGCCATGCATCCGGCGTCTATCGGTATGCTGATGTCGCACTTTCTCTTTTATGCCAATCTGCCGCCGCAGCAGTTGATCCCGGTGACCGCGCATATGTGGAGCCTGTGTGTCGAAGTGCAGTTCTACGTGTTCATTGCGTTGCTCGTCGCCCTGCGCGGACGCGCCGGCTTGTTGTTGATTCCCGTGTTATGTCTCGGGCATACAGCGCTGCGCATCGCCTATGGTGTGCAGGCTTCGAGCGTCACGTACTACCGCGTCGATGAGATCCTGGCCGGTTGCGTTTTGGCGCTGGCTTTACATGGCGAATTTGGCAAGCAGGCTGAGCGCTTCGTAGCCTGGTTCAACCCATTCTTGCTGCTGGCGCTTTTCGTGTTGGCCTGCATGGTGCAAAGCGGCCCTTTGAATTATGTGCGCCCGTACTTTGCCGCGATGCTGGTGGGGGCGACCATCGTGCGCAGCAGCGGCGTATTGCCGCGCCTGCTGCACACGAAAGCACTCCTCTATCTGGCAGCAATTTCATATGCGCTCTATGTGATCCATCCGCTGCTTGCAGATACCTGGCTGGGCAGCGGCGATGTCATCGAGAAGTATGCGAAGCGACCGTTGCTTTTCATCGTTCTGTTCGCTCTCGCACATTTGTCGACTTTTTATTTCGAGCGTCCGTGCATTTTCTTCAGCAAGCATCTTGTCAAACGCTGGAGGCAATCATGAGCATGCACCGCAAGGGTGCCATTTTGCGGCTTTCTCGTGCGCAGTTGACTGTCTCATGGTCAACCATGCCAAGGAGAAAATGCCATGATCATCACTGCTTCCAATAATTTATTTCACCGCGGGGCCGCCACGATGCGGCTCTTCCTGGGCATGCTGGCACTGCTGGCGAGCTTTGCGTGTTCAGCGCAGTGGGGGAGCTTTCTCAAGCCATTTGCCGCAGATTCGCTCTGGAACAGCAGGCCAGTGGCGCCCGTGCTCGGTGACTTTCAGATTCCGACCTCCGAGTATTCTCCTTCCGTTGCCGAAGGCCCGTACTCCACCGCAGCATTTCTGGCCAAGACGTCTGATGCGCCGATGACCGTGTCGGGCTTGCCGGGGACGACGGGCGTGTGGGATCCGGATGCGGAGGTGCGCCGCACCGTCACGATTCCGCACTGGCCCGCCGACGTGATTCCGGCAACGGGCAGCGATGGTCATGCCGATATCATCGATCCGGTCGCTGGTGTCGTGCATTCTCTTTTCAAGCTCAAGAATATCGATGGTCAATGGCGCGCCGCCCAGTATGCATGGGCGCCATTGAATGGTTCTGGCTGGGGCACGCCAGCCCATTATTTCCAGGGCGCGCGCGCCGCGGCCGTGCCTTCTACCGCAGGCATCATGCGCAAGCATGAAATCAACGATGGGGACAGCATGTACCGCCATGCCTTGGCGATGTCGCTCACCTTCAACGCCTTGGCGACCAATCCCACCTACGTGTTCCCGGCAACATCGGCCGATACAAACGCCGCGACGACGAACAGCGGAAGGATTCCCGAAGGCGCGCTGCTGATGTTGCCTGCGAGCTTCGATACGGCGCGCATTACCAATGCCGATCTGCGCAAGGTTGCCGAAACGTTGAAGGTGTATGGCGCGTACATCGTCGATCGCAACTACGGTACGCCGTTCGTGATCTATGTCGAGAACGGATCGGGCTTCAGCCTGCATAAAGGCGGCTGGAGCACTGTTGTAGCGGGAGAGCTGGACGAGATCCGCAAGGCCTTGCGGCAGGTTGTCTCAGCGACAGGCTGGGTCGATGCAACAGGTCATGCATTCACGCCGCCGCGCAATCTGAACCTGCTCTCGATGCGCGGTGCGTGGACCTTGCGTGAGGGCACCAACCCCGGTGTATTCGATACCCTCAAACAGGCCGTGGTTTTCGCTGCGAATCCATCCAGAGTCGTGCAGACGAACTGGAGCGGACGGGCGGTGAATCTCGTCTCATGGGCCACGCCCCAGCGCGGGCGCTCCTACAGACTGACTGCTGAGGCAACGGGCGGGGCGATGCTGCGTGTGCAGATCATCGAGAAGGCAACGAACAAATTCGTCTACGACAGCGGCGATCTGGGCAATGCGGGCAGCGTGACCTTCAGCTGGCCGACCGACGACTATACCGTCGTGACCACGGCCAGCAGTGTGGCCGGCGTGTCGGGCAGTGTCGGTGGCACGCTTGTTGCAATTGGCGAGTAGGCGCGGTGAGAGTGCTATTGCGAAACAGCAATCAAAGCGGCTTGCGTGATTTTTTCAATGGAATGACAAATGGCTGAAGACCCCGATTGGCTGGCGGACGTAGAGCGCTGCGGTGTGAAGCGCCCGCTGCTCAAGGAGCAATCCATGTGGGCGATCTGGGTCTATCGCTACGGCAGGCGCGTGGACCGTCGTGCCGATGGCTTCATCAAGCGCAGGCTGACGACTGTCTATTGGCTGTTGTTTCGGCTCGTCGAGACGCTGACAGGTATAGGTCTGCCCAAGGCAGCGCACATTGGGCCCGCATTACGCATATGGCATTTCGGAAATATTTTTGTACATCCCGGTGTGGTGATCGGTGCGCGCTGCACCTTGCGTCAGGGCGTCACGCTGGGGAATCGTGTCGAGGATGGGCCGGTGCCGGTGATCGGAGACGATGTGGATATCGGCGCCTACGCGCAGGTTCTCGGCGGAATCCGTCTGGGCGATGGTTGCCGCATCGGTGCGATGGCCGTCGTGCTGACGGACGTGCCTGCTGGCGCCACTGCTGTTGGCATACCGGCACGTATCGTCGAGATGGCGGGTGGTGAAAGCGCGCCGCTTGAGACTTCGGCAGTGACACGACGCAATGCAGAAGAGGTGGGCATATGAGGGTTGCGTATCTCGTCAATCAGTATCCCAAGGTCAGCCATAGCTTCATCCGGCGCGAGATCCTTGCGCTGGAACGCTCCGGCATCGCGGTCGCACGCTTCGCTGTGCGTGGCTGGGACGGCGATCTGGTCGACGACGAAGACATTGCCGAGCGCAACAGGACGCGATATGTGCTGCAAGGCGGCGGCATGGCGTTGGTGCGAGCTACGCTTGCGGTTGCGACACGCGCACCACGTCGTTTCATCGATGCACTGAGACTGGCCGTACGCATGGGGCGGCGGGCTGATCGGCCATTGCCCTTGCACCTGGTCTATCTGGCAGAGGCCTGCTGCCTGGTCGATTGGCTGAACGAAACGGGTGCGACGCACTTGCACGCACACTTCGGCACCAATTCGGCGGAAGTTGCGATGCTGACGTCGGTGCTGAGCGGCATCCCGTACAGCTTCACGGTGCATGGGCCGGAAGAGTTCGACAAGCCCGGTTTCATCGGCATGGGCGAGAAGATTCGCCGCGCTGCGTTCGTGGTCGCGATCACCTCGTTTTGTCGCAGCCAGTTGTTCCGCTGGGTCGAGTACGAACACTGGCCGAAGATCAAGGAAGTGCATTGCGGGCTGGAGCAGGCTTTCCACGACGTGGCGCCGGTGCCGATCCCTGTCGCGCCAAGGTTGGTGTGCATCGGCCGCCTGTGCGAGCAGAAAGGCCAGTTACTCTTGATCGAGGCTTTGGCGCAACTGGAGCGAGGGGGCACCGTCGTCGAGCTCGTGCTCGCAGGAGACGGCGAGATGCGCGCGGCCATTGAAGCGCGCATTGCGGCCCACGGTCTGGGCCGGCGTGTCCGGATCACCGGCTGGATCAGCAGCGTGCAAGTGCGCGATGAGCTGCTGGCGGCCCGTGCGATGGTTCTGCCGAGCTTCGCAGAGGGGCTGCCGGTGGTCATCATGGAGGCCATGGCGTTGCGCCGGCCGGTGTTGACGACGTACATCGCTGGCATTCCAGAGCTCGTCCTGCCGGGGCAAACGGGTTGGTTGTTTGCAGCCGGCGCCGTCGATGCGCTCGCGACCGCCATGGCCGAATGCGTGGCGGCTGCGCCGGCAGTGCTGGAGCAGATGGGCGAGGCCGCGCGTGAACGGGTGCTCGCCAGGCATGACATCGACATCGAAACCGCAAAACTGGCAAAGCATTTCAGAGATGCGGCAGTCGCGGAGGGCGCATCTGCCGCCGCCGCGACACTGCATGTTGCTGCGGCGGACAAGCGTCCTGCCCTGGAGGCGATGCGATGAGTGCTGCGATCATCATGATCGTCTCCATACTGCTCGGGGTGGCGTGGCTGGTGTTGGCAATCCCGGTTCTTGTTCTGGCGGTGCAGGTGTTCAGCGCCATGCGCCCTCGTGCCGTGCAAACCGCCGTCGATTGTGACCGGCCGCGCATGTCAGTGCTGATGCCCGCACACAATGAGTCGGAAGGCGTGCGCTACCCTATCGCTCTGGTGCTTGCGCAGCTGCGGCCCGGCGATCGTCTGCTGGTCATAGCGGATAACTGCACCGACGATACGGCCCAGATCGCGCGGGAAGAGGGCGCCGAAGTCGTGGTGCGCCATGACCCCGCACATCGAGGCAAGGGCTATGCGCTTGATTTCGGCATGCGTCATCTAGAAATGGATGGCGTCGCGCCGCATGTCGTCGTCATCGTCGATGCGGATTGCGAAGTGGGCCTCGGCGCGCTGGAGAAAATTTCAAAGAGGAGCATGGCAACCGGCCGGCCTGTGCAAGCACTCTATCTGATGCATAACCGCCCGCAGGGCAGCCGTCGTGGATCAATTGCGGAGTTTGCGTGGCTCGTAAAAAACCTCGTGCGGCCATTGGGTTTCCACCATCTCGGCCTGCCCTGTCAGTTGATGGGCACCGGCATGGCATTTCCATGGCCGCTGATACGCACGGCCTCCCTGGCCAGCGGACACATCGTGGAAGACATGCAGATGGGCATCGACCTCGCGCGTGTCGGCGCTCCGCCCCTGTTCTGTCCTGATGCGATGGTTCTGAGTTACTTCCCGAGCAATACCGAAGGCGCGCGCAGCCAACGTACGCGCTGGGAGCATGGACATCTGGGGGTGATCGTTGGTCAGGTACCGAGTCTTTTGCTGGAGGGCCTGCTGAAGCCGCGCATCGGGCTTCTCGCTCTGGCTCTCGATCTGAGCGTGCCGCCCATTGCGCTGCTGGCCATGCTGCTGGCAGCGCTCTCTGCCCTGAGCCTGGTGGCGACGATTGCAGGCTTGGGCGCCTGGCCGCTGGTTACAGCCGCGAGCCTATGCGCGCTGTTCGGCATTGCGGTGTTGGCGGCCTGGCATCGCTTCGGTCGCCAGGCCGTCTCCGCTGCAGAACTTGCGCAAGCCCTGGGCTATGCCTGCGGCAAGCTACCGCTCTATCTGCGCTTTCTCGTCAGCCGCCAGGTCGAATGGGTGCGGTCCAAGCGCGATGCGAATTGATGCCGAAGGGCCTGTGATGCATGCGGACGGTTTCGCGAAGCGTGTCATGAAGAGTGCGGCACCGCCCGATTTCGAGCGCCGCGTATATTGTCTGCTTGGTCTGCCCATCGACGCGCTTGGCTTGACCGAAGCGGTTGGCAAGGTCGAAGCGGCGGTTGCTACGCGCACGCCTTGTTTCATCTCGACCCCGAACCTTAATTTCCTGATGGCGAGCACGCGTGATGAGGCGTTTCGTGATTCGGTGATAGACAGCGACCTTTCCCTGGCAGACGGTATGCCGCTGGTATGGATATCGAAACTGCTCGGTTTGCCGATCAGGCAGCGGGTAGCCGGCTCCGACCTTTTCGAGCGCTTGCGCCGTGGTTCAGCCAGCATCAAGGTCTTCTTCTTCGGTGGGCCAGATGGCGTGGCTGAGCGGGCTTGCGAACGACTCAACGAAGAGGCCATGCCAATGCGCTGTGTCGGCTTCGCGTCGCCCGGGTTCGTTAGCGTCGATGCCATGAGCGCGCCCGCTCAGATCGATGCGATCAATGCGACGGGCGCAGACTTTGTCGTAGCGGCGTTGGGCGCAAAGAAAGGGCAGGCCTGGATCACGCGAAATCGCGCGAACGTCGATGCGCCTGTCATTTCACACCTCGGGGCGGTGGTCAACTTTGTCGCCGGCAGCGTATCGAGAGCGCCGCCGGTGTTCCAGCGGCTGGGTCTGGAATGGGCGTGGCGCATCAAGGAAGAGCCCGAGCTGTGGCGCCGCTATGCAGACGATGGTTTCGGCCTGCTCGGGCTACTGTTCAAGAATATATTGCCTGGTGCGCTTGCCAACTTGCTTGCCGCGCCGAATACCATCGCCGTGCAACAAGCGCGGGTGAGCTTGAGGCCCGACATCGTCACGAATGAAAATTGCATTGGCATGACCGGGGCCTGGACGGACAAGAATCTCTCACCGCTGCGCGGAGCTCTGGCGCTGGCTGTCACCCCGCACGGCAACCTGCGGCTGGATATGGAGGGCGTCGTGTGGCTCGACAACGCAGCCATTGCGTTGTTGATACTGCTCTATGGCCATCAGAAGCGCCACGGACTTGCGTTTCAGGTAAGCGGGGCAGCCAGGTCGGTGCGACGTGCATTGTGTCGAAACGGTGCCGGTTACTTGCTGGATGGCGTTGCGCCCGCATCGCCGGGTCAGGGCAATGGAAAGTCCTGAAGCACCAGCGCAACGCCGTCGTGCGTGAGGTGATCGCGATCGAAGAAAGTCGGAGCACCGCGATGAAGGAGCTGGCAGCGCCCGTTCGGACAGAGCCGCAGGTTGGGTGAAAAATAGGTGATGTCCTCGTCGGCCAGAGCCTCGCTGAACTGCTTGTCGGCAGCGAAACGTTCGCGTTTTGCCAGCCGATCCTGCAGACGGAAGCCCGAGATATTTTCGTAGGCAAGGATCAGCGGCACTGGCACGTAATACTCCACGGACGGCCCCACGACGACGACCTGCATCCCCATTTTTCGCAGGTCGCTCACCAGCCGTTTCAGCGGGGCAATATCCAAAGGCTCCCATCGGCCGGCAATGACAATGTACCTGACCTGACTACTGTGCTTGGGCAGCCAGTCCTGAAAAATGTACTGCATCAATTTGACGCAGCGTGCGGGGCCTTGCGCTTCAGGCGTTGGTCGACATCCTGACGAAGTGGCTTGCAACACGTTGAGCGACTCATGCTGCAGCGCGAGTCCTGTGACCAGATTGGCCGCGTGGCTGTCGCCTATGACGAGGACGCTGTCCTTGCCATTCCCCGCTCTCAGGCATTCGTCGCCCTTGAAGAACTTCACGTCATCGAATTTTGGCGTGAGGAAACACGACCCGGCGCGGAACCAGGAGGTATCGGATTTCAGGGCTGCGGACAGTGCCAGGGCGTCCGGATGGCGCGACCAGAATTGCTCGCTGACAATCTGAAGGAGAGGAATACTCACCAGCAAGACAAGGCAGCTGCTGGCAAAAGCGAGCAACACTTTACGCGGTGCCAGGCGAGTGCCTTGGGTGCGAAATGGCTGTTCGACATACCGCCAGCTCAACCAGCCGAGTATGACGCTGGCAATGACGACCAGAATGCGGATCTTGAGTGGATACAAAGAGACCAGCATGGCTGCCAGGCAGGTCAGTGGCCAATGCACGAGGTACACCGAATAGGATATCTTGCCCATCCATGTCATGAATGGCAGTCGCAACAGCGCGTTGGCGGCCCCGCCCGCACCGGCGCCGGCAATGACAGCGCCTGCACCGAGGACGGGCAGCGCGGCTGACGCACCGGGGAACTGCATGCTGTCCCGGTAGACGAGACATGCTGTAGCGATCATGCAAAGACCTGCGGCACTGAGACCCTGCTTGACGCCTTGGCGAATGCGCTCGATTGGATACATGGCCAATAGCGCTCCAGCCAACAATTCCCAGCCGCGTAGCCAAGGCAGGTAGAAGGCCATCGCCTGATTGTGAAAGACCGTGATGGCCGCGGCCACGAATGAGGCGGCGCCGAGAGCGAGTGTCATCACCCGCCGATGACGCGCGGCCGGGTCTGTGCCGATCAGTATCAAGAGTAGCGGGAAAACCAGATAGAACTGCTCTTCTACCGCGAGCGACCAGGTGTGCAAAGCGGGAGCGAAAACCTGGTCGCCAAAGTAATCGACGGTGCTGTAGAACCAGAGGTTCGAATAAGAAAACACTGCGGCAAGCAGCGAGGCGCTGATGTCCGGCGTGAAGGCCGGTGGCGTCAAGGTCAGAAAGAGGCAGGCCGTGACTGCCAGCGTGACGAACAGTGCAGGAACGATGCGCAGAACCCGGCGCTGGTAGAAACGGGCCAGCGAAAACGTACCCGCATCTATTTCCCGAAGCACTATTCTTGTGATGAGGAAGCCGGAAATGACAAAGAATACGTCGACCCCGACGAATCCCCCCGACAAGAAAGTCTTGTCCACATGGAACAGCAATACCGATGACACAGCGATGGCGCGCAAGCCATCTATCTCGCCAATGTGTTTCATGACCATTCACCCCGCTGATGCAGGCTCTGTCGGTGCGGCCTGTTAGTGACAGGCATAAGCAAATACCATGCGTTAGTGGTGTGACACTACTTAGTCTTGCTTCCTGTCAGACGGCCCTGATTCAGCCCAAGCCAGCTTAGGGGCGACCGGGTGCGCAAACAGCCCGCTGGGCTGCCGAGTGCTACATCGTTTGGCCACAGGCATGCGGTAGACTGGCGACCTTCGGCGTCAAAGCGCATGGCTTTCGGCATCTATCTACACAGGCTCGCGGGCAACTCATGACGATTATCGTGACAGGCGGAGCCGGCTTCATCGGCGGCAACTTTGTTCTTGACTGGATTGCGACGACGGGAGAGCCCGTGGTCAATCTCGACAAGCTCACCTACGCCGGCAATCTTGAGACACTGAAGTCGCTCGACGGAGACCCACGCCATACCTTCGTGCAGGGCGATATCTGCGACCGTAACCTGGTCGATTCCCTGTTTGCTACACACAAGCCGCGCGTCATCGTGCACTTTGCGGCCGAGTCGCACGTGGATCGCTCGATTCACGGTCCCGCCGAATTCGTGCGTACCAACGTCGAAGGCACATTCACGTTGCTCGAAGCGGCGCGCGCGTACTGGAATGCGCTGGAGGGCGCCGAGAAAGCCGCATTTCGCTTTCATCACGTGTCGACCGACGAGGTGTATGGCTCTCTTCAGCCGAACGACCCGCCCTTCACGGAAACGCACACGTATGAGCCGAATAGCCCGTATTCGGCGAGCAAAGCCGCCAGCGATCACCTCGTTCGAGCCTGGTTCCACACTTACGGTTTGCCCGTAACGACCAGCAACTGCTCGAATAACTATGGGCCCTATCACTTTCCCGAGAAGCTGATTCCGCTGATGATCGCCAATGCGCTTGCTGGCAAGCCCTTGCCTGTATATGGCGACGGCATGCAGATTCGTGACTGGCTGTATGTGACCGACCACTGCAGCGCGATTCGCGCAGTGCTGGCACAAGGTAGGCCTGGTGAGGTCTACAACGTCGGCGGCTGGAACGAGAAACCCAACATCGACATCGTCAATACCATCGTCAAGCTTCTTGATGAGTTGAGGCCCGACCCCGCTGGCAGCTATGCACGCCTGATCAAGTACGTAACGGATCGGCCCGGCCATGACCGGCGGTATGCCATTGACGCACGCAAGATCGAGCGGGAGTTGGGCTGGCGGCCCGCCGAGACATTCGAGACCGGCATCCGCAAAACGGTGGCGTGGTATCTCGCCAACCAGGACTGGGTTGCCAACGTGCAGAGCGGTGCCTATCGCGACTGGGTGACAAAGAATTACGGCGATCGCGCGGAGACCCCATGAAGATCCTGCTACTGGGTAAGGGCGGGCAGGTGGGTTGGGAGTTGCAGCGCTCATTGGCGCCGCTTGGCGAGCTTATCGCGCTCGATTTCGACAGCACCGATCATTGCGGCGACTTCACGCGACCCGATGCAGTCGCTGCCGTAGTACGTGAATTGCGGCCGGACGTGGTGGTCAATTCGGCCGCGCATACCGCAGTGGACAAGGCCGAGAGCGAACCGGATCTGGCGCGCCTCATCAATGCGACGACACCGGGTGCGATTGCCGAAGTGGTAAAAGCGCAGGGCGGTTTGCTGGTGCATTATTCGACCGACTATGTTTTCGACGGCAGTGGCGACACGCCACGCGACGAAACCGCGACGACGGCGCCTCTATCTGTGTATGGTCAGACGAAGCTGGAAGGTGAGCAGCTCATTCAGCAAAGTGAATGCGCACATCTGATTTTTCGTACCAGCTGGGTGTATGCGGCGCGCGGCGGCAACTTCGCCAAGACCATGCTCAAGCTCGGCAGCGAGCGCGAGGCGTTGAAGATCATTGACGATCAAGTTGGAGCGCCGACTGGCGCCGAGTTGTTGGCCGACGTAACGGCGCATGCCATCGTCAAAACGCTGCAACGATCCGAGCTGGCAGGCCTGTACCACCTGGTCGCCAGCGGCGAAACGAGTTGGTATGACTATGCAAGATTTGTATTCGAGCAGGCACGTGCTGCCGGCGTGGCATTGAAGGTTACGGCAGTGAGCCGCATTCCCACGCGGGACTATTCGACGCCTGCAACGCGACCGTTGAATTCACGCCTTGATACAAGCAAGATAGAAAATGCGTTTGGCATTGAGCTGCCGCATTGGAAGGTCGGTGCCCAGCGCATGTTGACCGAAATACTCAAATGAGAGGCTCGCAATGAAAGCACGTAAAGGCATCATCCTCGCCGGCGGCTCAGGTACTCGCTTGCATCCTGCGACGCTTGCAGTATCGAAGCAGTTGATGCCGGTATATGACAAGCCCATGATTTATTATCCGCTGAGCGTGTTGTTGTTGGCGGGCATTCGCGACATTCTGATTATCTCCACCCCACAGGACACCCCACGCTTCGAGCAATTGCTGGGCGATGGCAAGAGCTGGGGCATCAACTTCAAATATGCCATACAGCCAAGTCCCGATGGGCTAGCGCAAGCGTTCACCATTGGCTCAGATTTTCTCGGCGGCCACCCCTCGGCGCTGGTGCTGGGCGACAATATTTTCTATGGACATGAATTGCAGCGTCGTTTGACGGCAGTGGAAGACAGTGCTGTTGGCGCCACTGTTTTTGCTTACCCGGTGAATGACCCCGAGCGCTATGGTGTTGTGGAGTTCGACGCGGCAGGTCATGCTGTCAGCCTTGAAGAAAAGCCCCGGGTGCCGAAAAGCCGGTATGCTGTGACGGGCCTTTATTTCTATGACAATCAGGTTGTAGACATTGCTCGCGATCTTAAGCCTTCGGCGCGTGGCGAGCTGGAGATTACAGACCTGAACCGTGTTTACCTGGAACGCAATCAGCTTGATGTGCAGGTAATGGGTCGTGGCAACGCATGGCTGGATACCGGAACACACGATAGCCTTCTTGAGGCTGGACAATTCATCCAGACGCTTGAAAAGCGGCAGGGCTTGAAGATCTGCTGTCCGGAGGAAATCGTTTGGCGCCAGAAGTGGATTGATGATGCGCAATTGACAGACATCGCGAAGCCCCTGGCCAAGAGTGGCTATGGCCAGTACTTGCTCCGCGTGCTGGAAGAGAAAGTATTTTGATGAAAGTCACCCCGACGATATTTCCCGACGTTCTGCTGCTTGAGCCGAAAGTGTTTGGTGACACCCGTGGCTTCTTTCTGGAAAGTTTCAACGCGCGAAATTTTCGCGAAGCTACCGGTCTCGACGTGGAGTTCGTGCAGGACAACCATTCGCGCTCCGGGCGCGGTGTCTTGCGCGGCCTGCACTTCCAGAATCCGAAGCCGCAAGGCAAGCTCGTGCGCGTGACACAGGGTGCGGTGTTTGATGTGGCCGTAGATATGCGCAAGGATTCGCCGAATTTCGGGAAGTGGGACGGTGTTGAGTTGTCTGGCGAAAATCATCGCCAGCTATGGATTCCCGCAGGCTTCGCACACGGCTTTCTCGTGCTGTCGGATTCGGCAGATTTTCTCTACAAGACCACCGACTATTACGCGCCGGAACATGAGCACTGCGTGAAGTGGGATGACCCCGAGATTGGCATCGTCTGGCCACTGGACGGTATCGAACCGAAAGTGTCGGGCAAAGACGCTCAGGGCAAAGCACTGAAGGAAGCGCTTCCCTACCACGAGTAAATTGCTGTCGCGTGCGGGGCAAGGCGGCCGTCAGGGTGCGCCTTCTGCAAGCGCTGCGACACCGCGCGATCGCTCGCTGAAAAGCCGCTGCCGCAACCAGGCTGAGAGCGGCTTCTCGATCAGCACGTTGATCAGGTAAGCCAGCAGCACCATCGACGTGCAAACAAGACCCAGCAATGCCCATTTGTTGATTCTGTCGGCAACGAGATTGAAAACGACAAAGCCGACGCCGGGATGAACGAGGTAGAGCGGATACGAAATCCGCCCAAGCGCGACGGATACTTTCTTTAGGCCTCCATTGTCACTGGGTCTGAGAATGAGCAGCAGAAAGATCGCGTAGAAAGAGGTGCAGATCAGCGCCACAGTTAAGCCCTCGAACGCAATGCCATAGTGCTCGGCTTTTTGAGCGAGGCCCTGCATCTCGTAAAAGATACCCAGGGGAAGCGAACTCAGCACCAAGAGGCCGCGTAGTGGTGCGAATCCGAGTTTCGAGATCCGATACAGGGCGCACCCAGCGATGAAGAAGCTGGCGTAGTTCGTAATCAGATAGCGCTCGATGAACGCGTTATGCAGCCCGACTTGCGCGTAGGCAAGTGCGAGCCAAAGCGCGAGCAGGCTTTCAATGTTGTGGATTCTTTTCATCAGCAGAACGATGAAAATCAGGAAGTAGAACTTCATTTCGACCAGAAGTGTCCAGTACACGAAGTCGATGTCCCCTATACCAAAGAGACCTTGCAGCATGCTCAGGTTGAGCAGGTAGCGCGAAACGCTCTGATGGAAAATATGGTTTATGAAGACGTATGTGAGCGCGAAGGATAAGGTGCAACAGAGCCAATAGGCTGGATAGAGGCGCAGGAATCGCGATTCAACAAAGCGAACAGCTTTGCCATGTTCTGAACTCATGAGAATGACGAAACCGGAGATCATGAAAAACAGATCTACCGCCAAGTAGTTGTAGCGCGTCCAGACTCCCGCCGCACCAAAGAAAACTGGCGAGAAATTGTCATTTTTCGAAAATCCCCTCAGCATATAGTGCATTAACATAACGGCTGAGGCCGCCAAAAACCGCAAGGCATCGATCTCGTAGAATCTCTTCTGCATTGCAGTCTCCCGGGACGAGCGTGGAAGTATTTTTCCCGTCGATGGGAGGCCAAGAAAAGCCGTTGACTGGCACATGAAAAACGAAAGGACTCTTCTCCTCAGTCAAACATTGGCGTGAAATCTCAGCTGTATGGCTCTCATGAACATTGAAAAATTCGGCGTTTTTTCACACCTTATTTTTCACTAGGCGGCTCATGAGAAATGTCGAGCCATGCGTTGATAGATGATCGTTGTCGGAGAAGTAAAAAACGCCGGTGTCTGCAACTGTGCATCGCAAAGGATCTGTTGAGATGCAGAGAACATCGGCTGGGTTGAGGAAGATGTATCCGTGTTGTGCGGCCTTGGCTTTCAGCAGGCTATTGGCCTCTCTGAAATCGACGGATTTCAGCGAAACAGTCCCGATATTCTGAATGCCTTCTTCGACCATCAGCAGATTAGGTGCCCTGTAAAACTCCGGCGTCGCGCCGATGACGATTACGCGCACATTGGATGCCCTGGTGGCCTCGAACAGGCGCTCAATCGATCTCGAAAAACCATCAGCGCCAGCATCCTGTAGCAGGCCAATCCAGCGGCTTGAAACGATGATGACATCTGAGTGGGATAGATGAGGCAGCACATTGGTCAGGAATCCGTCATAAAAATCGGCGCAGCGCTTGTTGTTTTTTGCGTATTGCACCGGTCGGCAGCTGGTGCCCGTCCACTGCCCGATGCTGAAGCCTTTTGCTACAAACTCCTGCCTGACGCCAGACATCCAGTGGGCTGCTTCCGAATCACCGAAAACGATTGCTCTGGCAGAGCGAGGGTCTGTTGAAACGCAATTGTTCTTCAGCAGGATTTCATGGGTCTGGTCGTAATCGATGAGGCATTTGCCGAGCCCGTATACTGCCAGCGTCTGCTTGTAATCCTTGTCGCCGAAGTCCAGTAGCGCCCGCTGATCGGCAGAGAATCTTTCGGGAATGCCCTTAAGCAATACGCCTCCCGCACCCACGGCAACAAAGCATGCGCTGCCGATCGCTCCCCACAGAAATATCCGCTTGCGATCAAACCGCTGCTTGTTCCGGAATGGGGTCTCGACGTATTTCCATGTGAAGTACGCCAGGATCATGGCGATGATGGCCAGCCCGGCAAGCAAGGACTTGCTGGGCGCTTGCAGCTGCGCATGGCGGGCCAAGGCGAACAAGGGCTGGTGCCACAAGTACGTGCTGTAACTTATCAGCCCGATCCCGACAAATAATTTGTTGCCGAGCAGCTTGCCGACGGCGGTCTTGTCAGTGGCGAAGAGCACGATCAGCACCGCCCCGATGGTGGGCGCCAGTGTGTACAAGCTGGGAAATGGTGTTCTCTTGTCGAATACGAAGATTGCAAAAAGGATCAGGGCCAGCCCGACCCAGCTGGCGGTTTCACTGAGGGCCTTATTTGCATGCAGTCGGTGCGATGTGGAGAGTGCGAACGCGGCGAAGGCACCAATCAGCAGTTCCCAGCCACGTGTCGGCAAGAGATAGAACCCCGCTTCAGGCCTGGCGCTTGAGCCCCACTGTGCAGCAGCGAGGCTAATGACAGCCGCAATGGCGAGCGCCCAAAGAATCCAGCGCCTGCCCAGCCGCCAGGTCAACATCAGGAAGATCGGGAAGAACAGATAATATTGCTCCTCCACTGCCAGGCTCCAGGTGTGAAGGAGAGGTTTCAGGTCGGTTGCGACATCGAAGTAACCGCTGGTGCGCCAGAACAAGATATTCGAAGCGAATATCGGCACCGCGATGAGGCTTTGTGCGAAGCCCGCCATATCGCGCGGCAGGAGCCATAGCCAGGCCAGTGGTAAACAAGTGAGCATGACGACAAACAGCGCAGGCAGTATCCGCCTTGCTCTGCGCTCGTAGAAGTTAGCCAGCGTGAATGTGCCCGCTTCTTTTTCGAGAAGAATGATCGAGGTGATGAGGTAGCCGCTGATTACAAAAAAGATGTCGACGCCAACGAAGCCGCCACTGAAAGTTTGAAACCCTGCATGGAAAAGGAGCACTGGAACCACCGCCAGCGCCCGTAGCCCATCTATTTCTCGCCTGTAGTTCATGTTCTTCCCTCC
The DNA here is from genome assembly GCA_028292485.1 of Rhodocyclales bacterium. Taxonomy (GTDB): domain Bacteria; phylum Pseudomonadota; class Gammaproteobacteria; order Burkholderiales; family Rhodocyclaceae; genus Viridibacterium. The sequence continues at coordinate 232,441 of JAQGMG010000005.1, forward strand.
GCTCAGAGCTGCTTCGTGGCGTCAGAAGAGTGCGCAAGCAATACGTCTGCTCAGGCGATGTTCCTGTCATGGCGTGCATGAAGCGCGCGTCATGGTTTGCATAAGCAACTTCCAAGCCGGTTTGCAAGCTGCCGCAACAAGCACTTATGTCGGGGGCTGAACAAACTTTCAAACCGATCTCCCGCCATCTACAGTGAAGAGTGCTGGTGTTGGCCAGGGGGAGGTGGTGAATGCGGCGCTTTTTTATGGCAATGCTTATTGCATACTTGCCTGTTTTAACGCGGGCAGCTCCTGTCTTCGATCTTCAGCCCAATACGCATTGGCAAACCGAGCTGCGCGCCAAGTCTGAAGAGCTTCTTGCTCAGCGTGAGGCCGAGGCGCGCAAGGCGAATGCTTTTGGCTGCGAGCGCTATTGCACAATGCTCGATGAGATATTCGCGCGCGTGCTGCGTGTCGCGACGTACCAGGTGCCGGGCAGCGCCAAGCACGACTGGCAGCTGATCGTCACGCGCATGCCCGGCGACGAGGCCTGGGCCTTGCCCGATGGCCACATCTTTATTTCCGAGGAATTCATCCAGCGCAAGAATCTCAACACAGATGAGATCGCATTCGTACTCGCGCACGAGGTATCGCACGTGGTGCTGGCCCACGAGGCGGACATGGTCGATATCGTGCGCAGCCTTGTGCCATTCGGTGTGACGGCTTCCGTGAGCGATGTCTACGCGACCCTGGATTTCGACATGGGGCTGCTGTTGCGCATTGCGCCGATGATGTCCGACATGGAGCTGGAAGCCGATCGCATGGGCCTCATGTTTGCGGCGCTATCCGGGAACGATCCTGACCGCACGATTGGCTTCCTGCGAAAGCTCGCCACGGGGCCGAGACACGCCTCAGTCGCGGCGACACACCCCGAAGAGCGACGCCGCCTTGCTGCCGCCGAGCAATACCTGCCCATTGCCCGCAGGCTTTACGCCTTGCACGACACACTGAGCCCGCAGAAGAGCCTGGAGCCCTAGTCGCGCCACGAGTGTCCTGTCTCCATCAGCCTTGCTTGACGCACGGTGGCTCGCGCCCCCGGCATGACCCATATTCATGTGCAGCACCAACGGGTGGGCCGCTCCTGCCACAATAGGCACCTATCCGATGGAGTCAGCCCATGAACAGAATCACGCATTTCGTTGCCGGGCAGCGCGAGGCCGGCGCAAGCGAGCGCTGTACGCCGGTGTTCAACCCTGCGACGGGTGAGCAGAGCGCCGAGGTGGTACTTGCCAGTGCTGTCGATGTCGAACGCGTCGTGGCGGTTGCCAAGGCCGCGCAGACGGCCTGGGGCGAGGCTTCGCCATTGCGTCGTGCACGCGTCATGTTCAGGTTCAAGGAATTGCTTGAACAGCATCAGGATGAGCTCGCAGCCATCATCAGCAGTGAGCATGGCAAGGTGCAGGCCGACGCCTTTGGCGAGGTCACACGCGGGCTGGAGGTGGTCGAATTTGCCTGCGGCATTCCGCATCTGCTCAAGGGCGAATTTTCGGCTCAGGTCGGCAGTGGCGTGGATAGCTACAGCCTGCGTCAGCCGCTCGGTGTTGTCGCCGGCATTACGCCTTTCAACTTTCCCGCCATGGTGCCGCTGTGGATGCTGCCTGTGGCGCTGGCCTGCGGCAACGCCTTCATTCTCAAGCCCTCGGAGCGCGACCCTTCGGCAAGCCTCATGCTGGCCGATCTGCTCAAAGAGGCGGGTCTGCCCGATGGCGTCTTCAACGTATTGCAGGGTGATCAGGAGGCGGTCAATGCTTTGCTGATCCATCCTGATGTCAATGCCATAAGTTTCGTCGGTTCGACGCCAGTGGCGCGCCATATCTATTCGACTGGCACGGCGCATGGCAAACGTGTGCAGGCGCTCGGCGGCGCCAAGAATCACCTTGTCGTCATGCCGGATGCGGATCTCGATCAGGCCGTGGATGCCTTGATGGGTGCAGCTTACGGCTCGGCCGGCGAGCGCTGCATGGCCATCTCCGTCGCCGTTGCGGTGGGCGATGTGGCTGACGCCCTCGTCGAGCGGCTTGCTGCGCGGGCGAGTGCCTTGCGTGTTGGTCCCGGTGCGGACCCGCAAGCCGAGATGGGGCCGCTGGTCACGCGTAGCCACCTCGACAAGGTTCGCGGTTACGTCGATGCCGGCGTGGCAGAAGGTGCGCAGCTCGTCGTCGACGGGCGTGCCCTCAAGGTCGCCGGATACGAAGCGGGCTTCTTCCTCGGTGCCTGCCTGTTCGATCTCGTGACGCCTGCCATGGGTCTGTGGCGCGAAGAGATCTTCGGTCCGGTGCTTGCCGTTGTGCGTGTGCCGGATTTCGACGCCGCGGTGAAGCTCATCGATGCACACGCATATGGCAATGGCGTAGCGCTGTTTACGCGAGACGGTGACTGTGCACGCGAATTCGTGCAGCGCGTGCAGATCGGCATGGTCGGTATCAATGTCCCCATTCCGGTGCCGATGGCTTTTCACAGTTTTGGTGGCTGGAAGCAATCCATGTTCGGTGACCACGCCATGCACGGCATGGAAGGGGTGCGCTTCTACACGCGACTCAAGACGGTGACGAGCCGCTGGCCGACGGGTATTCGTGCCGGGGCGGAGTTCGTGATGCCGACCTTGAAATAAGCATTCGTAAAAGCTGCCGCCGCCATGCACGCCACACACAGAAAGGAAGCGATTGACCATGGCCGTCGAGCTTGAGAAGGAAACGCGTGCAACGGCAATTCAATCGCTGGAGCGCTATTTTGAAACGGCCTTCGACGAGAAGATCGGCAATATGCGGGCGGCAGATCTACTTGGATTCTTTCTCGAAGAGATCGGGCCGAGCATCTACAACAAGGCCGTTGCTGACGTACAGAAGCGCATGCTGGCGCGCGTCAGCGAAATCGATCTGGAGTGCAATGAAGAAGAGTTTGCCTACTGGCCGCGCAAGAGTCTGCGTGCGAAGAAATAGGGCAATGTCATTGCATCACTCAGGTATCACTCGGCCGTTGTTTCATGCGCCTTGGCAGATGTCGGCAGGCCGAACAGCCGATCGAAGTACCAGTTGAATACCAGGCCATAGATCACGAAGAACAGCACCAGGCCGAGCTCCAGGCCTAGTGCAGTCCACACGCCCATATCCAGCCACCACGCAACCAGCGGCAGCAGCAACACCACCAGGCCGGCTTCGAAACCAATAGCGTGCGTGATGCGGCGTACAAGGCTGCGGCCACGCGTGCTTTGGCGCGCCTCCCATTTTTCAAAAATGAAGTTGTAGGCCATGTTCCACGACATGGCCACTGCCGAGGTGACTACCGCCAGCGATCCAGAACTGCCCACGCCGTGCTGCGTCGTTGCCATGAAGGCGAGCGTAACGCTGATAACGGCGAAGACTTCGAACAGGATCGCGTGCACGACTTTGCGTTGTTTGCCTTGCATGGGCGTGACCGGGGAAAGAAGAGCGCGGGGTTCGCAACAAGCGCGCTGCAAACTGCCGGCTCATGGTGCCGGGCTTGCCGAGGCGGAATCCTCTCACATTCTTGCTGGCCCGACGAATGTCGGAGTCCGGGCAGCAATTCTTGTCTTGCACACCGATGCATGTCTCTCGCAACATATCTCTCGCAACATGTGCCTGCATCGCCACCTGCGCATCCTTGGAGAGAACCATGAACACCCGATCCATTCGCATCTCTGCCGTCGCAATCCTTGCCGTAGTGCTCGTAGCCTTATGCCTGTCGCCACTGGCAAAGTCGCAAGTGCAGGCATCGCCCAGCTACATACCGATTGGCGTGTCTTCGACCGGCAATTCCAGCACGGTCTGGTTTCACGAGCCCTATTCGCGTCAGGCGCTGGCGTGCCAGACTGTGACCACCGCCGCCGGTTTGTCGAACATTCAGTGTGTCAGTGCTAAGTTGCCGTAGCTTCGTCTGAAAGACACATGTGTGAGGGGCGAGCATCGCGTAGCCGTGGCTTCCCGCTTTCGCGCATTGCTGTCCGTAGTGTTTTTCGCTAAGCGCCGAAAGCGCCTGCGTTGATGGCGTGTCGCGCGGATCAGCGCAAAAGAGACTCGTCTTTCGATGGACAAGGCGCCGGAACAAGATCCGTTCGTGCTGAGCGTAGCGCAGCGAAGTCGAAGCATGCGAGCGCGTGCCACACTTCGACTTCGCTGCGCTACGCTCAGTGCGAACGGGTAAGGAGAGAGGCGCGAGGCCACGCAAACTGTTTAGCTGTGACCCCCTCGCGGTTCGTCACACAAGGCCATGCGCAAAGCATTTCGCCAAACGGATCTATTACGGACAGCAGTGCGCTTTCTCCGGAATGGCATATGACATACGGAAAATAATGGTCCCTCTTGGCGCCTGACAAACCGCATCTCAAGGGGCGACGAAGCGTTCTTCGATGGTTTTGCGAAGCTCGCCGTTGGCCTGGCGCTGCAATCGCAACTCCAGTTCGGAATCGTCCGGGCAGCCCTTCTTCTCCTTCAGGTATTTGTACATGAGAAGCTGGTTTTCCTGAGCGTGAAGTTCGTCAGCAATGTTCTGCTCGCGATTGGGTTTGCTGCCCTTCCTGAAAGGATGCTTTTTGCGCCACAAGGCATGCGTGCCTTCATGGACAAGCTCGATGACGGTGGGGAACATCTTGCCGCGATAGTTCTCGCTGACCCGGATGATCTCTCCATCCCAGTCGCCACGGCCGTCCTCGACGGTTGCCGCATACACTATCTTGCCGTTGCTGTTGAGAGCACGCAGCAGCTTCACGATGTCCTTGCCTTCGGCCGTCTTGCCGAAAGGTGAATCGGCAATGATGCCGATGTCGTAATCGATCATTCCCTGCGCTGCGCTTTTGTCCTCTTCGATCTGTGCGCCTGCATCCGCTTCAGCCGAAACAGGTGCAGCACCCATGATCAATGGCAGGAGCAGGCCGAGCGGGCCGGGTGCATGCGAGCGCCAGCGCGTGCTCGTGCCGCGGTCGATCCAGTGCTTGCCGTGGCTGGCAGAGCAGGTTGGCCCGGGTTTGCGACCACTCATGATGGGATCCTTTCCAGAAGAAGTAGGAAGTGCGCGCCCAAGCTAGCGCTGCCGATACATGTTGTCAATTCACCGCCTGTCCGGAGCGGTCGGCGGAATGATCGGCTTCCGGCAGCCAAGTAGCCAGGCAGGGTGTGCAAATCCCTGATTTGCGCACGCGGCTAGCGCTCGAACGTGATTGGACACCGCCCGGTCGCCCGAAGGTGCGCAACGCTACGCGTTTCACACCCTGGCAGGTGGCGTCATTTTGGCGCGTCAGCTGCACTACGCGCTTGCTGTGGGTGCATCAACGCACAGATAAGGCACGAAAGGCAGCGTTTTCCCATGGCATGGATCTGGCTTTGAGCCTAATGTAAAAGCTGACCATTCGGTCAGGTTTTGTGGAGGCAGGCAATGTCGGATCACATCATGCTGACTTCTCACCCACGGGGCGGGAAGATGACTCAAGTGGCGCATGTGCATTGGGGGGCGGCAACGCCGCTAGAGCGCGGGCCACTGGTGGCGAGTCTTACGCAGCCCGCGTTGCGCAATGCCATCGGCACGCATTCGGGCGCCTACTCCGTGTATCGCGCGCTGGCTGTGGCCGCAGGGCATCTCGACCGCGATCACAAACCCGACTACACCAACACCTCGCCCGTGGTGAACATCGGGCCGCATCCGCAGTGGGCCGATCCGACCAGGATCATCTCGCTCGACCCGTGGGGCCATCGCGTTGGTGAAGCCTTCGCCGAGCAGATTGCAGCCGGCATCGACGTGCGTCCGTCGATTGCGATCACGCGTGCGCATATCAACATGCCGGAACTCAAGGATGCGATTCTTGCCGGCCGGCTCAAGCCCGATGGTGAAATACTGGCTGCCAATGGCGATGTGCGCGTCACCAAGGCAGCCATCGAACCGGTGTGGTATCTGCCAGGTCTGGCAGAGCGCTTCGGTATCAAGGAGAGTGCGCTGCGTCGCGCGCTGTTCGAGCAGACGGCCGGCATGTTTCCCGAACTGGTCACGCGCACCGATCTGAAAGTATTCCTGCCGCCAATCGGTGGAATGACGTTGTACTTTTTCGGCGATGTCGAGAAGCTCGGCAAGCCGGAGACAAAAGTCGCATGTCGTTTGCATGACGAATGCAATGGCTCCGACGTGTTCGGTTCCGACATCTGTACCTGCCGCCCATACCTCGCGCATGGCATCGAAGTCTGTATCGAGATGGCGCAGCAGGGCGGTGTCGGTCTCGTCGTCTACAACCGCAAGGAAGGGCGTGCGCTCGGCGAAGTCACAAAATTTCTCGTCTATAACGCACGCAAGCGCCAGGTCGGCGGTGATCGCGCCGAAACCTATTTCGCGCGGACGGAATGCGTCGCCGGCGTGCAGGACATGCGCTTCCAGGAACTGATGCCCGACGTGTTCCACTGGCTCGGCATCACGCGCATCGACCGCTGGGCGTCGATGAGCGACATGAAGCATGGCGCGCTGGTGGCACAAGGCATCGAGGTCATCGAGCGCGTGCCGATTCCCGATGAACTGATTCCCGCCGATGCGCGCGTCGAGATGGATGCGAAGAAGGCCGCGGGCTATTTCTCCGAATCCGTGCCGGAAGCAGCCGAGCTGCTACTTGCCAAGGGGCGGGGGCTCGATGAGTGAAGGCGCGGCCATGAAAGCAGACGCACCAAGCGCCTGGCATACGCCGGTGCCGCCCGATCACCCTGCAGCCGCGCTGCTCGGCGCACAGGCTGTTCGCACGCGCTGCGCAGCGGTGATGAGCTGGGTGGAGCAGGGGCGGTCGGCGCATTTCACATGGCACGCCGAGCGGCTGGCGGAAACGGCGCGTTACGTCACTGAAACGATTCGCTTGCAGTACCCCGATCTGAAAGTGCCGTATCACAGCCGCAATCGCCACTTCGAGGCGGGCGGTGTCGACCGCTGGCGCAAGCTGGTGCGCCGCTACGAGCTGGATACGGACGTGCATGAGCGTGCGCGCGTCGCCATCGACCTGGTGATTCCAAGTGTATTGCTCGATGCGGGCGCCGGGGCCGCGTGGAAGTACTTTGACGCAGCAACGGAACAGACTCTGGCGCGTTCCGAGGGCCTCGGCGTGGCCAGTTTGCGCCTGTTCGAGAGCGGCGCAATGTCGGCTTTTGCAAGCCACCCATTGCGCTCCGATGCTGCTGCCTTGCAGATCATAACCGCAGAGCTCATCGCGACGGCATTCCAGGTGGGTGCCGACAACCCGCTGGTTGGCCTCGAAGGGCGCGCCGCCTTGCTCCGCAAGCTGGGTGAGGTCGCCGCCGCCACGCCTGCCGTGTTTGGCGAGTGTGGAAGACTCGGCAATCTGTACGACTATCTGCTCTCGAATGCGCATGACAAAAGGATAAGTGCGGCATTCGTTCTCGATACGCTGTTGCGCGCGCTTGGTCCTGTGTGGCCCGGTCGTGCCGGCCTGCAGGGCGTGTCGCTCGGCGACTGCTGGCAGCATCCGGCGCTGAAGGATGGTCGGGAGCCCCCGGGCTGGGTGCCCGATGGTTGGGTGCCCTTCCACAAGCTCACGCAATGGCTCACCTATTCCTTGCTGGAGCCACTGGAACAAAGCGGGCTGCAGATCGAAGGACTCGACGCACTGACTGGCCTGCCTGAATACCGCAATGGCGGTCTGCTCCTGGACCTCGGATTGCTCGTGCCGCGCGATGCGGATTTTTCTATGAAGACATGGAAGGTCGACGACGAAGCCATCGTGGAATGGCGCGCCGTCACCGTCATTGCACTGGACCGCATCGCCGATGCCGTGCGTGCGCAACTGGGGTTATCCGCAGCGGAGTTTCCACTGGCGCGCGTGCTCGAAGGCGGCACCTGGGCGGCGGGGCGGCGCATTGCGGTGGAACGTCGACCGGGTGGTGGGCCGCCTTTGACGTTGGTCAGTGATGGGACAGTTTTTTAGCTCGTCATTCCCGCGAAAGCGGGAATCCACTTCTACGCGATAAGCGAGCTTGTGCAGTGAGGTGGGTTTCCGCCAGTGCCCTCTCCCCCAGCCCCTCTCCCGCAAGCGGGCGAGGGGAGCGTCGAGCGGCTTCGCCGGTTGTAAAGATGGCGGGAATGACGAAGAAAGTTTGCAAGTTTGGTTTTTATAAGGAGCGAATCATGCCTGCCACTGATTTTCCGAATGTCACTGTCATCGATCATCCGCTGCTGCAACACAAGCTCTCCTACATCCGCAGCGAGGAGACGACCACCGACAACTTCCGGCGCCTGGTGCGCGAGGTGGCACAGATGATCGCTTACGAGATCACTCGCGATCTGCCAACCGAGAATATTTCAATCACGACGCCGATCACTACGTTCGACTCGCCCGTCATCAGCGGCAAGAAGCTGTGCCTGGTGTCGATCCTGCGCGCCGGCAACGGCATGCTCGACGGCATGATCGATTTGCTGCCGGGGGCGCGTGTTGGTCACATAGGCCTGTATCGCGATCCGGAAACGCTGGAAGCTATCGAGTACTACTTCAAGCTGCCCGACGATATCCAGGAGCGGCTCGTCATCGTGCTCGACCCGATGCTGGCGACGGGTCACTCGGCAATTGCCGCACTGGATCGCCTCAAGGAGAGTGGTGTGAGCAGCCTCAAGCTGGCCTGCCTGATCGCCGCGCCGGAGGGCGTAGCGGCGTTGCATGCTGCACACCCCGACGTGCCGCTCTGGGTCGGTGCTGTCGACTCGCATCTCAACGAGCATGGCTACATCGTGCCCGGCCTTGGCGATGCGGGCGATCGTATCTTTGGGACGAAGTGATGGCGGCGAGGCGGCGCGCTGTCGTGCGCTCGGCTGCGCCAGATGTAAAGCCCGGGCGCATCCGCCAGGCGCAGGAGAGCACCATTCTCGAAGCGGCGGAGAAGGTTTTTGCGCGCGCTGGTTTTGCCGGTGCCAGCATGAGCGAGCTGGCGCTGGCTGCCGGCCTGCCGAAATCCACATTGCATTATTACTTCGGCACCAAGGAAGCGCTGCATCGTGCCGTGCTCGCCAATATCCTCGAGCTATGGCTGGAGGGTATCGAAGCGATTCAGCCTGACGCCGAACCACGCGAAGCACTGACGCGCTACATCCATCACAAGATGCGCCTGACGGCCGAGCGGCCGGATGCTTCACGCGTCTTTGCCAACGAGTTGCTGCATGGTGCGCCGCAGATCGGCGACATCCTGCGTGGCGAGATGCGCAGTCTGGTACGCCGCAAGGCGCGGGTCATCGAGGGCTGGATCCGCGCCGGGCGCATGGCGCCGGTCGATCCGCTGCATCTCTTCTTCAGCCTATGGGCCATGACGCAAACATATGCCGATTTCGAGGCACAGATCACCGCCGTGCTGGGCACACAACTTGGCCCGCGGGCCATGCATCGCGCGGGTAGCCACGTTGAAAGTTTCGTCTTGCGGGCTTGCGGGCTGCTCGAACAGGCAGAGCGCGGGCAATGAGCCGGGTGGAAGAAGTAACGAGATGCGCTCACGTCCTGCGTAGGGCGCAGTGCTAACTGCGCCATTTTTTCGCCAGGAATCGGCGGAGTTTCACTCCGCCCTGCACCTCGATGTCCGCGTTCAGCGCATAGCGCGCAAGCGTCTCACCTGCAGCGTGGCGCCGATCAGGAACAGCAACACCAGGAATCCGGCGATCGCCTGCAGTTCCGGCGCTTCCGGGCTGTCGAACAGGGGTGCGCCGGCGGGCAGGCGCGTGGTCGTTTCCGTGATCGCCGGAATCCAGTGGAAGAGGAAGCTCGCCGAGTAGCTGAGTGTACGCACGTAGGGTGACAGGCGTCCGAACAGCGTCGAGTATTCCGCCACTGCCGCAGCGGCAAGGACGATCAGCGTCAGAATGCCAAGCGCATGTGGCTTGCCCAAGCCGCCATGCTGGAAGATGCCGAAGCCGGTCACACAGACAATCACCGTCGTGAATACATACACTTTGCCGAGGGTGCTGGTCAGCGAAATGTCCTTGTAACGGAAGTACGAGATGAAAGCGGCGAAGACGGCGATCAGGCTGATCAGGGTGTGAAAGGTACCGAGCTGGGTAAGCATATAAATCTCCTTCGCGACGCGGTGCTGCGATCATGCGGAGTTCGCTGCCCTGCAGCCTCACTGCGACAGCACAAGCGCAAGGCAGGGCAACAAGAAAGGACTGGCAGAAAAGGATAGCATTCGTTTGCCGCGATTGCGGCGGTTCCTCCGCCTGCCGCGACGATGCATTACGTTCCCGTGCCGGGTCGGGCCATCGTTGCTTTTCGTTACCCGGCGCTACCCGTTTTCCCTCGCCATCACGTTCTCGAAAATCAGGACCGCGCATGTTCTACGGCGTCACCGATATCACTACATACATCCTGGGCAGCATATTCATTGTCCTGCTGCCCGGGCCGAATTCGCTTTACGTGATGTCGGTCGCCTCACGACGCGGCGTCGCTGCGGGCTATGGCGGCGCATGCGGCATCTTTGCCGGCGACACCATTCTCATGCTGCTCGCGGCCAGTGGAGCCGCCTCCCTGCTGCATACCAGCCCCCTGCTGTTCATGCTGCTGAAGTACTCGGGCGCGGCCTATCTCGCATGGATCGGCGCCATGCTCTTGCGCGACGCCTTCATGCGCTGGCGAGGCAAGACCCCCGACGCTGCTTCGCCCAGCGCCGACATCAATCATCCGTTCCGCAAGGCCTTGTTGATCAGTTTGATGAACCCCAAGGCAATACTCTTCTTCATCTCCTTCTTCATCCAGTTCGTCGACCCGCGCTACGCCCATCCGGCATTGTCGTTCCTCATTCTCGGCGTGATCGTGCAGGTACTCAGCGCACTCTATCTGTCCATGCTGATCTTCGGCGGCGCCTATCTCGCACAGAAATTCCATCGTCATCAGCGTATATCTGCCTTGTCGACCGGCGTTGTCGGCGGGGTATTCGTCGCCTTCGCGATCAAACTCGCAAGCGCAAACCTGATTTAGGCAGTCGGGCTTTGCAGCCCTAGGATGGCAGGCCTGCCCAGAAGGGCAGCCTTGGATGACCACAGAACCCCTGTAACATGCCGGACTCAGCATGATGTCATGCCGTCATAAAAGTAATTTCGGGGAATGGAATGAAAGCTCGCATCAAGGTTTTTCTCGGCGGTATGTCCGCATTTTTTCTGTGTGGTTTCGCTCACGCAACGCAAAACTTCTACCTGAATTCCTTTGCGGAAGCCAAATCGGATTTCACCTCGTTCCGCACAACCAACTACGATACCTGGAGCACCACGCCGCTCTATCAGGTATTCCGCGATGATTTCAGTGATGGCAATGCACCGCCGTCGGCACCGAACTTCGTTAGCGGCGCAGCCGGCAGTTATGTCGTAAAAGGTGCGTTCTTGCCGGGTGCGGAACAGTCTGGTTACGCGCTGCTCAATCCTTATACCGAGGGCGCAGCCAGCGATAATGCAGCCGGCATCTCATACATGACCTTGTACGGCTTGTTGCCGAGCAATATTGCTCCGGGTAGCACACTGGGGCTCCGATTGAGCAGTACGTTTGCCACAGAAGCGCGTTATCAGTTTGCAGTGCCTGACAACGATGTCAGCTACGGCATCCGTCTCTCGGATCAGAACGGAACGGGCAACAAGGACGACTTTCTCGATTTGCGCTTACGTACATTGGCAGATGGCACTACGCAATTTGCCATGATCGACCAGGATTTCACGGCTGGCACATCGACTGTTGTAGGAACAAAGGCCTTCGTGCCGCCCACTGGCGTCGCAGAAATTTCCTTCCTCATGCTGCACTCGATCATCGGATCGAACACGGTTGATGGCTTCTACCGTTACTACGACGGCGCAGGCGTTGCGATGGGGGACTGGACCAAGGTTGGTTCTTCCGATCTGTTCCATGGCGAGAACTTCACCCAGGCCAGTTTCATCGCGAGCGGGCTTGCCGCGCCGGAGCCTGCATCGGTACTGTTGCTGTTCGCCGGGCTCGGTGTTTTGGGGATGGCGCGGTTGCGCCGCAAGTGAAATCGAACTGAAGTAAAAACCGCCCGTTCTGGGCGGTTTTTTTTGTCACCGGAAATGACAATTGTTTGTTGAGTACCTCGTCTCGTAAATGGGCAGGCATATGTCCCGCTTGTGCGATGTCATGTAGTTTGTGTCTCACGTGTGCCATTGCACGCCAGACGCGTCCGCAACTTTGCGACAGCCCGGTCAGAAATACCGAGTTCGGGCTTTCGCACGCGCGACTACTTCGCTAGTAGATGAAACGACTATCTCCTCGTGGCCATACGAGGCTGGGCACGGCACGCTTGTTGCGCCGTACCTGGTACGGCTGCGCACAACTCCGGAAGAGAGTTTTGCAAAGTCGACAAAAAACAAGGAGATGAAAATGATCAAACGAATTCTCGTGGCAGCGATGCTGGCCACTTCTCTCGGCGCTACGGTGGTGCCGGCCGATGCTGCAATCTATTTGCGCGAAGCACCACCTGCGCCACGCCAGGAAGTCATGCCGCCGGCGCGCCGTGGCTACGTCTGGGTGCCAGGTCACTGGGACGCACGTGGCAACAGGTACCGGTGGGTAAAAGGTAACTGGGTGCGCGCGCGCCACGGCTTCCATTACACGGCACCCAACTGGGTAGAGCGTGACGGACGCTGGTATCGCGAAGGCGGCAGCTGGATGCGAGGTGATCGCGACGGCGATGGCATTCCCAATGGCGCCGACAACAATCCGAACAATCCCCGTCGTCGTTAACCGGACGGGCAGTTGCGGCGACTCGCCAAGAGGGACTCGCTGCAGCTGTCTTCAATGTGCTTCAAAGGAGAACAAAAATGAAATCACTCATCATCGTACTGGCAGCGGCCACGAGCCTGGTGTCCGCCTGCGTGGTAGTACCTGATCCGCCTCACCGGGACGAAGTCCATCGTGGTGGAGACCGGGATCGCGATGGCATTCCTAACCGCGCAGACCGTGATCGCGACGGCGACGGTGTGCGTAACCGCAATGATCGTTATCCCGACAATCGACGCCGCGACTGAGTGCAGGAACGGCGACGTGCAAAAAAAGACGGGGGCCGGTGTCTGCACACCGCCCCCCGTTCCGCATCACTGCTACGTCGCGTCACAGGTGCTACGCTGCCTCGCGATGCGCTGGTTCCAGCTCGCCAATCGCATGACTCACCGCATCTTCCACACGATCCAGCAACACGAAGTTGAGCTTCTCGCGCGCTTCGGCAGGCACGTCGTCGAGGTCGCGGGCATTGCGTCGTGGCAGCATCACCGTAGTGATCCCGGCACGCAGGGCAGCCAGCGTCTTCTCCTTCAAACCACCAATCGGCAACACGAGCCCACGCAGGCTTATCTCACCTGTCATAGCCACGTCCGGGCGGATCGGCTTGCCCGACAACAATGACACCAGCGCGAGATACATCGCCACGCCCGCACTCGGCCCGTCCTTCGGCGTCGCACCGGCGGGGATGTGCACGTGGATGTCCACCGTGTCCAGTGCATCGCCCGTCCAGGTCTTCGCCAGCGTCAGCGCTGCCTGTGCGGATTCCTTCATCACATCACCGAGCTGTCCGGTGAGGATCAGCTTGCCGCTGCCCGGTACCTTGTTTGCCTCGATGAACAGGATGTCGCCACCCACCGGCGTCCACGCCAGACCTGTCGCCACGCCCGGCATGCTGGTGCGCAAAGCAACTTCGCTTTCGAAGCGTGTTGCGCCGAGAATCTCCGCTATGTCATCGACATCCACGGTCACCGACTCGATCTGCTCCTCGGCAAAACGCATTGCCACGCGGCGGAACACCGCGCCAATCTCACGCTCCAGATTGCGCACGCCCGCCTCACGCGTGTACTCGGCAACGATGCTGGCCAAAGCCGCATCCGTGATGCTCGCTTCTGTGGCTTTCAGTCCATTCGCTTCGAGCTGACGCTGCACGAGGTAACGGCGCGCGATCTGCACCTTTTCCTCCTGCGTGTAACCGGCGAGCTGGATGATCTCCATGCGGTCGCGCAGCGGGCCGGGAATCGTGTCCAGCTGATTCGCCGTGCACACGAACATCACGCGTGACAAGTCGTAGTCCACGCCGAGGTAGTTATCGCGGAACTTGTTGTTCTGCTCCGGATCGAGCACCTCCAGCAAGCCACTCGACGGGTCGCCATGAAAGCCGCCGCCACCGAGCTTGTCGATCTCGTCGAGCATCAACAAGGCATGCGTCGACTCGGCCCGCTTCATCGCCTGGATGATGTTGCCGGGCAGGGCACCGACGTAGGTGCGGCGGTGTCCGCGGATCTCCGCCTCATCATGCACGCCACCCAGCGCCACGCGCTGGAAAGCACGCCCCGTCGCTTTCGCAATCGACTGGCCGAGCGAAGTCTTGCCCACGCCGGGCGGGCCGACGAAGCACAGGATCGGGCTCTTGCCTTGCGGGTTGAGCTTGCGCACGGCGAGGTACTCGAGAATGCGGCGCTTGATCTTGTCCAGCCCGAAGTGATCCTCGTCGAGAATACGCCGCGCTTCTGCCATGTCGATGGCATGCTGTGGCGCTGCCGTCCACGGCAGTTCCGTCAACCATTCGAGATAGGTGCGCACCATCGAATACTCCGTGCCGCTATCGCTCATGCGCTGCAAACGCTTCAGCTCTTTCTCGGCATGCTTGAGCACATCTTCCGGCATGCCGGCGGTCGCTATAGCCTTCTTCAACTCCTCGACTTCCGCCTCGGTGTTGTCGTCTTCGCCAAGCTCCTTCTGGATCTGCCGCAACTGCTCGCGCAGGATGTGTTCGCGCTGGCGCTCATCGAAAGTCGCCTGCGTCT
>JAQGMG010000004.1 GCA_028292485.1 Rhodocyclales bacterium
CTCCTGAAACACCCTGCAATCGAACCGCCTGGTCATCTGCCACGACCATGGGACCAGTCTGGCGCGGTAGCGGCACAGGGCGCCATTGGTGCCGAGGCGTTCGATCTGGCTGATGTAGCCGCTGCGCGCGAAGTCGCTGCCGTCGGCGAGGCGCGTGGTCAGGCGCACCTGGCGCCCGGACAGGGGTTTGAGTGCGATATGCGCGTTGGTCGAGAGCAGCAGCAGGTCGAAGTGGTAGAGGCTCGACAGGGATTCTTCGCCGGTGAAGGCTTCGAGCTGCAACGGCGTGGTGGCGGCACTGACGCCGTCTATCTCGATGTCATACAGGCGCGTGGCAGAGTCGAGGTTGAGCAGCTGCGCGAGGGCGGCAACGCTGGGGAGGGCGGGCAGGCTGCTCATGGCTTGGTCTTCTCGGCGGGTGTTGGTTGAGCCACTGCGGCGGACTCATTCACTTTGGGTTTGTCAGCCTTCGCTTGTTCCTGCTCGTGGTCTTTGCTCTTTGCCTCGGCGGCTTCGCGCGCTTTCTGGCGATCGGATGAGGCCACCAGGGCTTCGATCAATACGACGTCGGTATCAACGGCTGTGGACTTGTTTGCAGACGAATGTGTCGTGCGAGCGCCCTGGCTGGCTGGCAGGGTAGCGACCTGAGTCGCCGACTTGGGTGCCGGCTGGGGCACGCTCTGCACTGCCGGTTTGATCTTCTGCGGTTTGCTGGACGTAGCGGGGGCGGTGAGTGCCTTGAGCAAACTCGAGGGCGCGCCATGTTCGCCCTCAGCGGCGCTCGCTGGTGCCTTGCCGCCACTTTGCAGCACTGCAACCGGATTGCCGGGGTTTACCGTTGGAACGTTCTCGATCACTGCGCTGCCGGGCGCACTGGTTTCGGCAGTCGGCGCACTGGCTGCCAGCTCGCTGAGCGACAGGCTGGGCGTGTCGCTGATGGAGGTGACAACACGCTCCGATGCGGGCTGTGCAGGGATTGCTTGCGGTGCCGCCACCGGGCTGTGGGCCGTCTCGGTGGTGTTGCCACCGGACTCCTGCGTCAGCACGAGGTAAGTGGCGCCGCCGAGCAGGAAGACTGCTACGCACAGCATGACCAGCGTGCTGTGGGCGAGGCCGCCACGTTTCTTTTTCTTCTTCTTGGGGGGCGGGTTGGCGTCGAGCGAGGCCAGTACGCTGATGCGCTCATCGACGATACGGGTTTGCTCCTGTGGGGCGAACAGGTTGGGCCGCGCTGATTTCTTGATTGGCTGGCGTTCGGTGTCGGTCATCGCGTCGTTTCTGCTGCGTGGCTGTCTGGTGGTGTGGTCAATTTACGATGCGGAATTCGATGCGGCGATTACGCGCGCGGCCTTCGATAGTGGTGTTGGCCGCAATGGGCTCCTTGGCGCCCATGCCTTGTGCTTCGAGCGAGTTGGCATCGAGGCCCTTGGTGACCAGGTAGCGGCGTACAGACTCGGCGCGCGATTGTGACAATACCTGATTGGCATCAGGGTGGCCGTTGCTGTCTGTGTGGCCGACGATCTGGATGCGGTGTTTGCCGACCCTGAGAATCGCATTGGCCATTTCGTCGAGAAGCTGTATGCCTTGCGGTGCGAGTTTGCTCGAGCCGGATTCGAATTCGACGATGCGGTTTGCAAGTGTCTTGTCGAGCAATTGTTGCTCGCCAGCGCCTACCCGTAGCCCGTTCTTGACGACATAGGTCGGGTTCAGGCGCATCGCGAAGTCGCCCACGAGTTGCTGACGCTGCGCTTCGTTGGTGACTTCTCCGCGCACATTGACGTTATTGCCGTCGATATTGAGTGCGCCACTGCTGATCTGCTTCAGATCGGGCGTGATGAGCTTCTGCACATAGGCGCTCCAGTTCGGCGGCGCTACGACGCTGCCGACACCGAGCTGGTCGACAACGCGCTCGGCTCCGTACACGGCACGTGTGCTCGCGAGGATCGCCTGGCGCGTTGTTTCGTCGGGAACGGTGCCGCTTACGATCACCGGCCTGCCCGATGATGCTGTCGGCATAGCGCTCTGGGCGAAGCTCGTGACCGGCAGGAGAAGCAGGACAAGGCTGCTCAGGAGAGCGGTGCCGAGGAGACGAAATTGTGTGGCTTGGATGGACATGTGTGTGCTCAGGATGTGCTCGGCATCAGGTGCCGAGAAAGACTTCCGCAAAAGTGGTCAAGGCCTGTGCCAGCGACAGGTCGGGATGATCGAGATAGCTGGAGAGCTTGTTGAGCGGGTATTCCCCGGCGATGTAGTCCTCGGTCCAGTCTGCTTCGCACAGATCGATGTTCGATTCGAAAGCCAGCGAAGGGTTGAATACGGATTGCAGCGAGCTGGCGCTGACGCCATTCAGATTGAGCAAGAGCGATGGCCGGCCGGCGAGCTGCGTGCGCAGCAAGCTGATCTCGTGACCGGCACGCGTCAGGAAAGGTGTCACCAGCTCGAGCCAGAACGCGGCGATCTGCATGGCCGCTGCCGGATCGGCAGGCAAGGGCAGGGCAAGACCCTTGGTGGCACCGCCGGGCCCACTGGTCAGCAGTGGCAACAACAGCAAGCCGAGGGCAATGATGCTCTGGCGCAGGTTTGCATTGTTGCCCGATGCAATCAGCATCTGCTGTACATGGCCGACAGTCGTTGCCTGCAGGAATTGCGCATGCTGCTCGCCGATGGCGGCGAGATCGGTTTCGATGTGCAAACGGGCCAAGTCGATGCGCGCAAGAGCATCTTCGATGTCATTGGCATTCTGCGCCGCTTCGATGAGTTGCTCCATTGCCAGCCAGGTCGGCGAGAGGCATAGCGGCAGGCTGGATAGCACATCGAGTGGCGTGTCGCTGCGCACGCTGCGTGCGATGAGAAATGGATAACGCCGCCCGGAGCTGTCGCGACTTGCAACCATGCGGCCGGTGAGAATGGTGCTGGAGCGCGAGCCGGCAACAATGAATTCCACGGGTGGCAATGCGTCGAAATGCTGCTTCCAGTCCGGCGCGGTGGCGAGCTGTTCAAGGCTGTTGCTGATCCAGCGATCCAGCGTCTGGGTGAGGCTGCCGTCACGCGTGCTGCGTACGAAGTCGCCGCGCGAAGGCAGCTTGCCGAAGTAGATCAACGGGTCTTGCGCGTCGGAAATCTGCATCGTGTTCATCGCTCAGCGCCCCACCGTAACGGTGTTCGCCACGGGCGCTGCCGTCGTGGCAACGGGCGTCGCTGTATCGCCAGTGCCAACCACGGCTGGCGGGAGACGTAAGCCTTTGAGGCTCTGTGCCGGCGCCGGCCCGCCGGCGTTATCGGCAGGCGCTTGCTGGCTGATGATGCGCAGGGTGACCGTGACCGATTGCGAGCCGCTGCTCCATGTCAGATCGAAGTCGCCGTTATCGCGGCGCTTGCGCTGCGCGGCACCGAGGAGTTTTTCAAGCCCGAAACGCCCGGGGAAATTGACCACCTCGCTGCTGCGGCCGTCATAACTGATGGCCGTGATGCGCGCGCCGGGCTGCCCGCTACCCGGCCAGCGAAAGCGACTCCACTCGGGCGCGGCGTTGCGATAGCGCATCGTCTGCCCATCGATTTCGACGGTGTATTCCAGCAAGCCGGGCGAGGTCTGTGGAAGGATCTGGAATACGGTTTGCGCCTCTTGCGCCGGTGCTGCACCGGCACCCGCGCCGCCACTTGCGCCTGCTCCGCCGGCGGCTGCGACATAGCGCGGATAGTTGGTCGCGAATTCCGGGTTCAGGGTCACGCCGATATCGGCCCAGGTGCGCGCACTGAAAGTCTCACCACGGCGCACGACCAGGGAGCCGAGCGAGCCGGCGACGTATTTTGCGATAGCGCCATCGGGGCCGAAATACTGCGCAATTTCAGTCGGCGTGGCTTCGACGCGCGAGTCCGCCTGGAACGGATACTTGGTGGCGAGCGAGCGATTGAAGGGCTCGAACACCTGAGCTATCCATATCTTGTTCAGCTCCGCTTCGGCCGGCTTGACGATAACGGCAAAGGCCTCCATGAGGGGCCGTACCAGCAGCGGGCGGATCGTGGCGCGCGCCGTGTCGGGTACACCGACCAGCATGTTCTCGTCGACATAGCGCAGCGCATCGGCCAGCTCGGAGCCGCTCGCGTCGAGCGTCTGTTGAATGAGCTGGCGCGAGGCCGGGCCGGGATCGCCGGCGTTTTTCATCTGATTGAAGCGCGTGCGCAGCTTGGAGAGTTGCTCCAGGTAACCGGCGAAAAGCGTCTTGTCGCGCGACTCGCCGCGCGCAATCATCAGTGTCGCAATGGCTGAAAACTCTTTACCCACGGGGCCCATCTGCGGAGCCGCTGCGAGATTGCCGACATTGACATTGAGATTCACGCCGGAGGGCGCCTGGCGAAGAATGCTTTCGCGGAACCAGGCGACGATGCCGCGCTTGGCATTGCCCAGTTGCTGACCGACGAGGGAAGGGTTGTCCCACGAGGTTTCGCGATACAGGGCTTCCATGAGCCGCTTGCTCGGCGAAGAGACCGGGTCGCCCAGGCGGTTGAGGCCGCGCACGGCTGCGTCGAAATTCGCGAAGCCGGTAATCGATACGCCTTGCAGGAATTTCTTCCATTCGCTGACGTATTCGATCTTGTACATGTCTACGAGCGCCTTCTGTATCTGCTCCGGGCTGCCTTGCAGGGTAAGGTCATCGCGCGTGGCGGTCTTGAGCACCCAGTCGCTCGATTGAAGCTCCTTGTTGGCCGCATCCTTGATTGCCGGCTCGATGTATTTCTCCCACGCGTCGCGCGTGAAAGCGCCCGAGATGGCGTAGCTGCCTGCCACGAGCTTGCTGTCCTCATCGCCCACCAGGCGTGCGACGGTCAGTGGCGCAAAGCGCGTCGAAGCGCGCGCCTTGATCTCGGCATAGACACGTTCGCGCGCGGGCATGCCGCGCACCACACGGCGCAGGTTGTCGCGCACCTGGTCGACCAGCGCCAGTTTGTTGTCGATGGTCGGGAAGTCGGGTTGCGAGGCCTGGCCGAGGAAGAAGCCCATCAGGTGCTCGGCGCTGCGCACCATCTGCTCACGCGGCATGCTGCCCCGATTGGCATCGAGCCAGACGCGCCAGAAGCGGGTGAGCTGATCGTTGAGATGGCCCGTTTCCAGCCGATCGCGATTGGCCAGCATCAGGTAAGTCTTGAGCGCGTTGTAGGCGTCCTCGACATTGGTGGGCGACACGTCCTTGTACAGCGTGAACGAAGACACGGCTGCCGGTTGTGTTGCGGGGGCGCTTTGCGCGTCTGGCCCGCCAATCTTCAGCGCACCTTGCTGTGCCAGTTTGTCGGCGTTGGCATTGACCTCGGTGAGATAGGCTTCGACCGATTCGGTGACTGGCGCGATCAGCAGCGCGCGCATGCCATTGAAATATTCTCTGCGCAGGTGCTGTTCGATCTTGTCGCCCTGATACAGGCCCATGCCGAGGGACAAGGGTTTGCTGTCCTTGAAGGACTGCAGCTGTTGCAGGCGATCCTGTAGCACTTCCAGCGCCTCCATGCGCGAGCCGATGTCCTGCCTGTCGCGTTGCAGGGCTACGGCCCGATCCATGTCGGCGCGCACATTGGATAGCAGCTTTTCGTTGGCGACGTAGGACCAGGTCCACAGCGACAGCGCAAACGACAGGACGACTGCCGCAGCGATGAAGCCGAACAGCCGGGCTCGTTGACGCATGCGTGTCGAGAATTGCCGAACGAGATTCTTGTCGGCAAAGATGACCTTGGAGAACAGGTCGGAGAGGAAGAAGCCCGCGCCTTCGTAAATCGTGACGGGTGGCCGCGATATGTCATTGGCTTTGAGAGCAAACATTTCGGTCAGGCGCTTGTCTGCCGTGTTGACGGGCGTGCCTTCGCGCACGGCGCTGGAAAAGTAGAAGCCACGGAAAACCGGCTTGTACTGGAAGGGGTTTTCTTCGAACAGCGTCGCGATGAAGGCCCGCAGACCGGGACGTGTTGCCGCGAATTCCAGCGGGAAGGTCAGCACGCCGGCACCGATCTGGCCGTCACGGCTGACCGACATGCGCGCGACCGACAATTCGTGCAGGCCGTCCAGCAGCTTGTCGAAGTGCTCGTCGAACGCGGTGACGGCGTCCGTCTTGCCCTCGGCGTCATAGGGCAGGGTTGCGCCCCAGGCGCGTGCGCGCTCCTGCACGTCGGCGTCTTCGAAAAATTCCGAGAAACCGGAGATCAGGTCCACCTTGGTGAACATGACATAGACCGGCGCAAACACACCGAGCTGTGAAGACAATTCCTGAACGCGCAAGCGCAGTTGCTTGGCCAGGTTGATGGCGTATTCCGGCTTGTTCTGTGTCAGCTCTGCCGCGCTGGCCGCAATGATGATGCCGTTGATGGGCGCCTTGGGCCGATGCTTGCGCAGCAGGTCGACAAACGACAGCCACTCGCTGCGATCCGCTTCATAGACCGAGTAGCGGCCCGCTGTATCGAGCAGGATGCCTTCGGAGGTGAAGAACCAGTCGCAGTTGCGAGTGCCACCCAGACCGTGAATGACGTTGCCGGTGTTGTCCGAGAACGGGAAGCGCAAGCCGGAGTGAACGATGGCCGAGCTCTTGCCGGCCGCCGGGTTGCCGATCACCAGGTACCACGGCAGTTCGTACAGCGCTGCGTTGCCGCTCAGCTCGCCGAGCTTGGATGTCTTGATCGTCTTGACCGCGCCGAGCATGCGCCCGCGCAGTGCTTCCACTTCAGGGCGCTTGTCGGGCGACGCGGCCTGTACTGCACGTTCCGCTTCCGCCTCCATCATGCCGGAGATCGCGGCAGAGGCCTTGGCTGCGCGCTGTTTGCGCCAGAACCAGACGGCCACCCACAGGACGGCAGCGATGACAATGAGCACCAAGGCCCAGACCAGTGAGATCTGGAGAATCACCGCAGCCAGCACAAGAAACACGGCCAGTGCAGCAAAGCCAAGCGCTGCGAGCACGCGGGAGTCGGTAAGGAATGTGATAAGCCGGTTCATCTGAATCAGGACAGGTTGGGTGGTGCGGGATTTTCGGATACTGCAGAAGGTTCGAGCCACGGGCCGAGCACTGCGACGCTGCGCGCACTGACATCGGCCACATTGGCAACCACTACGTGTTTGTCATCCATGGCAACGGCATGCGCCGCCAGAGCGAGTGCCAATGTGGAGCTTGCATGCCCGGTGTTGCCGAGCCCGCCGCCTATCGCAAGGTGATCGGCAATGACGTCGAGCTCTGCAAAGGCGCTGCTGACCAGCATGGATGTTTCGGTAAGCCACGGGCTGCGGTGATCGCAATCGGAAACGACAGCAGCAACCGAGAGCGCTTCCTGCCCGGCATTGAGCAGCGCTGCGCTGGTGAGCTGCTGCAGGAGTTCTGCACTGGCCCGGCCACTCGCATCAACCGGCTTCTGACGCGCGCCGTAAGCCGCGCGCCGCAGACTGGCAAGAGGCGGCGCATCGACGGGCAGCGCAGCAGGCGCGGCAAGGACGATGGCAGCCGCTTCGCCCGGGATCTGACCGCCTTGATGTGCTGGCGTAAACAGCAGCCCCTGATTTGCCAGCAGATCGACATGCGCCTGCGTCGTCAGACTGTCGCAGGCGACCAGCATCAGAATGCTGTTGGAATAGCCCTCGAGCGAGCTGTGGCAGAACGCGTCTGCAACACGCAGGCTGTCCGCTTGTCGCTCCGGGTGGCCGGCATCGGCACGCACGACGCCAAACGCGAAGCCACCTGCCTCAACTACCTGCTTTTTGACATAGGCCGTAATCATTTCCTGCCAGGCAGGCGGCGCAAAGACTTTCGTCACCAGCGGACGCGCAGCGTTTTCCGGGTTTGTCTGTCTGACAGCCATGGTGGCCATGGCTGCGGCGTCCGTGGTCCTCGCATCGGTAGGGGGCAGGGGCAAGCCCTTCAATGTGTCGATGGTGCGGGTCAGCGGGCCGTGCAGCAGCGCCAGGAGACGCGCGCCCTGGCCTGCGTCGAGAGCCGCAGCGTTGTTCGTGGTCTGGAGCCACTGCTCAACCCAGCTCAGGTGTTCGTCGCTTTCAATACCCTCGCAGACGGCCGCCTTCACGGCAATGCCGCTGTCATCGGTCAGGCGGTCGGTGAAAATCGGTTTGATCTCAGTCTTGCGCAGCCCCTTGATGAGATCGGGAGCAGATTCGCCGGCAGCCGTATTGATTTCCGCACTCAGTATGGTGAGTTGCAGCGATAGCGCCGTATCGCGTTCAGCGGGAACGACGCCGGCTGCTTGCGCGGGTGCATCGGCCGACTCTTTTGCGCGTTGGCTACGCGTATGCAGGGCCTTGCCAACGAACCAGACGGTGACTGCCGCAAGCGGCACCAGCCCGAACCAGACGACGAGATCCGTGCTGGAAACCTCGGTGCTGGCTTGCTGAAAGTAGATGACGGCGCCCAGCCAGATGAGTCCTGCCAGAAGCAAGGGCACACCCAGTACGCCGAGGATTTTACCGATCATTATGACAAAAGCCTGAATTCGTGATGCTTTGTTGTGTAGTGGTTAGCTCAAAATCGGCAGGACAGCGTGTTGGCTTTTTCATTTGCCAAACAGTCGTTGCCATATCGAAGGCTTGTCGGCATCGTTCAGCGGCTCACCTAAACAGTGGCTGCCGTCGTAGTTCCATTTGGTCAGCAACGGTGCGCCCGTAGGGCTTCTCCCGAGGCAAAATTCTTCACCATGCTCATTGTGATCCCCTGCACTGATGACAAATAAATAAGGAACGCCCTCTTGTAGCGGTGCTGGTGCATTGATAACTGTGCTCATTGGCCACGGATTTCCGTATAAGACACAGCGTTCGGCAGAATCAGGAATGAGGACTTTTTTGCTGCGGTCGGTACTGAGTAGCCACATGAACTTTGAGGAGGAAGGTGTTTTGGCTGCAACATAGACATTGAAGCCAGCCCATTGTTCTTTATTGAAGAAGTTGTCGGAGAAGAAGCACGGCACGCCATTCCGCAACACTACACGTCCATCATTCTCGAAAAGTTTGGACATGGCGGAGGCGGTGTGCGGCATCCCCAATAGACCAGTCAATACGCTAGCGCTCAATGCGAGTCGTATTTGGCACCAAGACGATGTCATTTTGGTTCGTGATGAAGGCTCCAAACGCTGACGTCTCATTTGCCAAACAATCGTTGCCACAACGAAGGCTTGTCCGCTTCGTTCAACGGTTCGTCCAAGCAATGATCGCCATCGCTAGCCCACTTAGTCAGAAACGGCTCATTCCGTACATTTTTCGCCAAACAGAACTCGGCGCGATAGCGGCGTTTTGTCACGATGTCAGCAAGATAGGGCACGCCATATTTCAAAGGCACTGGCTCAACTAGCACTTTTCCAGACGACCAGCCCAACCCATACTTAACACACAAACTTTCATCACCAGGCATTGCTGCTAGCCCACGGTCTTCGTCGATGTGCCACACCACAGCCCCTCGATTAATGCTAACAACCAATGTCTGCCCAAAACGAGACGGTTTGTCATCGGCATCAAGAATGGCAAAGAAGCACGGCACCCCATCCTTCAAGACAACTTGCGCATCGCCGTCGTAGCCCTTCGACATAGCAAAAGATTGGGTTGGAAAATTGAAACCAACGACGACAAAACTAGCGCTCAATATGAGTCGTATTAGGCAGCAGCGAGACATCCGATGGATTCCTCAGGAAATTGGCAAGAACTTGCTGAAAAAATGCTAAGTCAGCGACGTGACGCCGATGTTGAGCGTCATTGCCAGCGAGATAAGAAGCGTCAAAATAATGTGCAACCAAATTTCCCTGCTGCTCCATGTTGAAGTCAGGCATTGATTTTCCCGCATCGGCCACAGCATCATAGTTGTAAGCAGGAGCACCCCCAGCGTAACCGCCCTTTGCGCTAATCACGACGCCATTGAACCAAACCGAATAGCCCATTTGGTACTGCCAAACATGGGTCATCTCATGAATAAACAAAACCTTCATGGCGTCTTGAGTTGATGCTGTTGAGTAGTCAGGTTGGAATGCTTTTGGCGGAAAGTGAATTTCACCCATTGGGGTCATTGCATTTTTCGAGCTCGCTGGCACTCCCAATAGGCCGCCTTTGTGAATTTTTACCTTGCCATAGTCAAGGCTGTCCTTGAATACCTTGCGAGCCATTTCAATCTCGCCAGGTGTCAGGCCCCGCACATCCATCTCGACTGTTTGCGTGACCACCGATGAGCCAATGTCCGTCGGATTGGTTTGAACATTCGCCAATGGCATATCGATGCTAGAGGACGAATCGGTACTAGCCGCAATCTCGGCATGCGCCGCGCAGCAAAACACCTTGCTGGGGGTCAGCTCGGCTTTCGTGACTGTTTGCGGCGAATCCGTTGCCACTCGCTCTGTGTGGCCGGTCGCATCCGTGGTGCCCGAAACTGTCTTGCCGTTGCCAAGGGTGAGAACGTAGTTGACCCCGGTCAGAGCCGCGCCGTCTTTGGTCACAAAGCGGATTTTTTCATCGAATTTGTGGGGCGTTTCTGGATTGGCGTGTGTGTCCGCAGCTGCAGCCGTAGCCGCGGCAGGGGCCGCCGAACTGGAGTCACCGCCGGGACCACCATCGGTCGTCAAGATTTGGCTGGCGAGCAATGTAGCGCCGCAAGCCGTCTTGTCACCATGACGTGCAACGGCTTTGCCGTCGATCAGACAGGCGGAGTCTCCGGTGACGATGACGGTCGGGCTGTGGCAACCCTTTTTCGGACAGGTGACCTTGTCGCCGACGCGTGCAATGCGTTTCCCCCCGACATCGCTGCTCGGCGCTCCTTCTATTACAACGCCGCCGTGGTCTGTCTTGTCGCCCATCAGAATGACTGGCTTGCCCATCTTCAACTTCCCCTAATATCCAAATATCATTCTTGCGCTGCAGACGCTGGTCGATTCGTACCGATCAGTTGCCTTGTCGTGCTCCGGCACGACGTAATTCCACATGCCCGAAATCCATGAATTTCCAGCGGCCCCCCCAGGTGAGGCCCGCCGCTTCGGCCTCACGTCCGTACAGCTCGTAACCACGCATGGCCCAGGTATCCCTTTCCGAGATCACCAGCCTGCCGTTACGCAAAAAGGCGCAATCCGCAGCCAGGCCGTATTGGTGGTAACTCTGAAAGGCTTTGGCGTTCGTCACATTGCCGCCCATCGCCGCCAGCCTGTTTTGCCGATCCGGGCTTCGGTAACCCTCGATCAGCGCCATTTCGTACCCTTGTTCGCGCATGCGCAGGAACACTTTCAGCAGCGCTTGCTGAAACGCCACGTCCAGTAGTCCCCAATCCCGACTGGCATCCACCAGCGCAGGCCTTTCAGCCAATACCTCGCGCGTCGCAAAAATCTCGGGAGGCAGCGCCGGTGGCGGAACGAGACGTTCTCCATCCAGCAGCGCGGTAATTACAGCGTCCTGCCTGCTTTCGTTATTTGAATAACTGCCCACATCCACGCGATGCTGAAATAACAAAATCACCAAAATCGGCATTGCGATAATCAGCAATGCGGCGATCAACCAGCGTCGATAAATCAATATTGTGTTTACGCTGAAAGCACTTCGTGACGCCAGGCCCGTCGAAACGGCAAGGGTATTTCCACGAATTACGCTAAAAACGGATTTAAACGCCAAAAACGATTTATTTAATATATTTAAAAATTTTCGCGTCAATTTCTCCCGGAGATCCGGGAATATCAATAGAAAACAGACGGCCAATATCACAACGCCATAGGCGGCAAGAATTATAGAGGGCATCGAATATCCCGGCCGTGCCGTTTGTCTGTTACCGGCGGTGTTGCTATTGACATATCGGTATTTGCGGGATTTTGACGGAAATTTAATGGGAGCGTGAAATAAAAAATTGATCAGGCGATCAATTGTCGCGGATATTGGCGGGGAATTCATTTTGAATCAATAAGACGCATGGGCATTGCACCGCATGCGGAAATTCTTTTTAGGGAATTAAACGTTTGTTTTATTTTTAATTGCAAATCAAGCCAGGTTTGGCCTTTGCATATTCAGTCGAGGTGCGCGACACGATTATCGCGAAGCGACTCTCACGAGGAAAGTCCGGTCCATTGGGTCAGGAGTGCGTGCCTGAGTCGTCAAATCCGAGCAGGTCTTCAAAGCGGCTGATTGCGCCTTCATCCTTGAGTACCGTCTTGAGCCAGACGTGGAGTGGCATTTCACCCCAGCTTGCGGCCTTGTCAGCGAGATAGGCCACCGGACTGTGGGGCTCGGTCCTGCGGAAGAAATCAGCCACCTGGCGAAGTTGTTGCAATGCCTGGGCCCGGCTGCGAATGGGGCCAGCGACGCGCGACCCTTCTCTCTCGTCCTGTGCCGGCTGGCCGTGGGGTTCGCCTTGTTCGTCGGCACCTGCCGGCGCTTCGTCCATGGGCGCTGAGCTTATTACGCCATTCTCACGCGCAATGCGCTGCAGTGCGTCCGAATAGGTTTCCAGTGCGGTCTTCAAAGGGGTAAATGACGGGCCTTCGAGGGCGAGACGTGAATCCGCTACCTCGGCGAGCTCGTTGATGGCCTGCGCGCAGGACACGCAGCTTTCAATCTGTTGTTCGTAGAAGGTTCGGGGGGTAGCGCGTTGGGCGTTCTTGAACAGTTGCAGGGTGACGCGCCGCGCCGATTCGGCGCTCTCGGCTGCATCGGGTGAGCGTTCGAGCAAAAGCTGATACGCGCGTGCGGACTCAAGTTCCTGCAGTCCATATTGTTGTGCTGCGCCTTTGACCAAAGGCAGCTCGCGGGCGAGCTGAACGCAACGTGTTATCAGCCAGCTCAGATTGCCGATGCGCTGCTCCATATCGCCGCCGTCCGGGAGGGGGTGCAGACTGTCCCAGAATTGATTCATCAGGCCGGTCATTAGCCTCAGCCCGTGCTCCATGCCCGCAACACCCCGAGTTTTTGCGCTTGCTTCGGTGTACCAGGAGGCCAGCCGCAAGTCTTTTGTCTGACTGGAAAGCAATGAAGTCGTCAGCTGCAGGCACTTTGCCCAGTCTGCTTCCTTGAGCGCGGTTATCCATTCGCCTTGGTCCAGAGACGCGTCATCGGCGCGGCGCGCTTCCTGGATGGCATCGAATTCCGCAGAGAATGACATGTCGCTTCCCGACGGTTGAGCATCCGCAATGGGGTTGAGTAGCGGGGCGAGGTCGGACGCATGATCGAAAGTCATTGGAGGGGCTCTTCGGAATCGTTTGAAAGAAAGGTACGCAGGGCACGCCGGGTAGGCCGGCATCATAACAACTTGAGATTCGGATACCAATCGATTACCGGTATGAATCACGACCTGGCGGCATTATCTCAAGGCAGATCCGGCGATTATTTGCAGGTCACAGACGGCATCTGGAGCCCGGATCAATTCAATGCTAGCTGGTGGCACGAGGGCAACTCGATTGGCATGTATGTGCGCGTGCCTCAATGCGTGCCTCAATATTCCCCGGATGCCAATGAGCGCGAACGAGGCGAATTGTTTCCTGGTCCCATCGACAGGAATCGAACCTGTATCTGCCGCTTAGGAGGCGGCCGTTCTATCCATTGAACTACGATGAGTGCGCGGGCGGGCGTTGCAGCGGCGCGTATTGTAGCTGCTGGATTCGCAGTTTCACCAGATGGCCCTGCTCAACCTGCCTTGCTTTGGTCGCTCGCTTCGGCCGCTGGCGTGGGCTCGGGCCGTGGGTAGCGTGGAATGCGGACGACGAACTCGGTGCCTTGTTGCGCACGATTGCGGGCAAATATCTGGCCGTGATGGGCGGTGACGATTTCGCGGCAAATGGGCAGCCCCAGCCCGGTGCCTCCGGCGTTGTTGCGCGTCTTGCTGCTCTGGACGAATTTGTCGAAAACGCTTTCGAGTTCCCCGGCGGGTATGCCGATGCCTTCGTCAGCAACGATCAGTTCCACGCCACGTTCGGCACCGGCTTCGGTTTGCGTGAAGGGCCGGAAGGTGAGGGTGATGTTGCTGCCTTCCGGTGAGAACTTGATGGCGTTGGAGAGCAGGTTGCGTACGACTTGCGCGAGGCGCGTGTCGTCGGCCATGACCAGGGTATCGCAGGCCTCGTTGTGCAGGGTGGCGTTGAGGCGCTTGGCAAGCAGGCTGGCTTCGAACTCGCGCAGGGCTTCCTCCACGACGCTTTCGAACAGCACACGCTGGATACGCAGCACCATGCGGCCCGATTCGAGTTTGGAGAGGTCGAGCAGGTCATTGAGCAGGCCCAGCAGCCGGTCACCGCTTTCACGGATGCGCTGGAAGTAGGTGCGCAGTTTGTCGGGTGCTTCTGTCGATGACGGTTGTGGCTTGGCGGCTTTTTCCTCACCGAGCCGGGCGAAGCTGAGGACTGCGTGCATCGGTGTGCGTAATTCGTGTGACATATTCGCCAGGAACTGGCTCTTCGCCGCGTTGGCTCTTTCGGCCTCTTTCTTGGCTTGTATGAGGTGGGTCGTTTGCTCTTCCACCATGTCCTCGAGGCTATCGCGGTGGCGGCGTAGTTCTTCTTCGGCATCCTTGTGATGAGTGATGTCGGTGTAGATGCCGATCATGCGCAAGGGTTTGCCATCGGCCGAGTGTTCCACGACCCGGCCGCGATCGAGCAGCCACATGTACGTGCCGTCCTTGCGCATCTGCCGCAGTTCGCAGATGTAGATGGGAACGCGGCCGGAGAGATGCACGTCAAGCGCGGCCTGCGCGGCTTCCGCGTCATCGGGATGGATGCGGCGTGTGCGCTCGGCCTCGCTGTTGCCGATCTCGGCCTCGTCAAAGCCCTGCATCACCTTCCAGTGCCGGGAGTAGAAGACCTTGGCAGAGCTGAGGTCCCAGTCCCAGAGGCCATCGCCCGCACCTTCGAGGGCAAACTGCCAGCGTGCTTCGGCGTGGCGTAGCGAGGTGATATCGGTGGCTGTGCCGATGATGACGCGCTGACCTTCAACGTCGCGACCGACAACCTTGCGCAGGATCTCCTGCCGCACGACGCCTTGCTGGTTGAAAATGGCGTGTTCGGATTCATGCACCAGCCCCTCGTCGGCCAGCAGCATCTCGTCTTCGCTGGCATCGATGAGTTCGGCAATGTCTTGCCTGAGCAGATCGCTGGCGCGCTTGCCGAGCAGCTCATGCATCGGCATGCCCGTGCTCAAGGTATGGGCGCGATTGGTCATGATGTAGCGATGCTGCGTGTCCTTGACGAACAGGGGCGTTGGCAGCGCGTCAAACACGAATTGCAGGAAGGCCCGCAAGCGGCTTTGCGCGGCCAGCGCGTCGCGCGCCTCCTGTTCGGCGATGCGCACGCTGGTGATGTCGACGAAGGTACCCACGATGAGGGGATTGCCTTCCTCGTCTTCGCTGCGCGCCTTGGCGACGATCTGGTAAAGATCCGCGCCGGTCACCGGATGCGCAATGCATTCTTCCTTGAAAATCTGTTTGCCGGCCAGAACCTCCACGTCCTCTTGCTGGATCAGGCTGGCCAGGGCGTCGGAGCGCGTCAGGGCGCTGGCCGTCTTGCCGAGGATCTGCTCGCGTGTGAGGTTGCGCTGTGCGCAGTAGGCTTCGTTGACCATCACCAGGCGGCCGTCCGCACCCTTCACGAAGATGGGTTCGGGGATGACGTCGACGGCGCGTTGCATGAAGGCGCGAGCGCGGCGGTGAACCTCGCTCTGACGGGATGCGGGCTGCCCCATGTCGCGGGCGAGGCGGCACCAGGCATAGCTGCTGATGACTGCCAGCAAAACCGCCGAGACGCCGACCCAGCCGGCCGCGATGGCGCCGATTGCGAGCGCAGCGAACATCGCCAGCGTCGCCATCGCTTGCAGGGCGAGCGTGCGAATACCGCTGTTTGCGTTCACCTGGCTGGCGGATTGGCTTGGAGCGTCGCTCATGTATGGGAAAAGTGATGCCTATGCATAAAGGAAACCTTGAATGGATATCGGCACCCGTGGAAACAAGCTTTACTTACCATGACGGGGAGGGCGGCGTAGAATCGCGCCCTCACGCTTGTTTCATGCCTCGGCCAGTACCCGTTCATGGCTGAAGCCTGTTCTTGTCATTCCTCATTGCAAGACTCTCATTGCACGACTCTCATTGACGACTTTATCCCATGCCGCTGCTGACCCTCGATAACGCCTGCCTCGCTTTTGGCGATGTCGCCCTGCTTGACCATACCGAACTCGTGCTCGAACCTGGTGAGAAAGTGGCGCTGATCGGTCGCAACGGATCGGGCAAATCCAGCCTGATGCGGACCTTGGCTGGATTGGCCAAGCTCGATGATGGCACAGTGTGGCGCCAGCCCAATCTGCGCGTCTCCTACGTGGCACAAGAGCCGGATTTCCCGATGGACAAGGACATCTTTGCCACGGTGGCTGACGGGATCGGCGAAGCGGCGCGCCTGGTGGCGGATTACCACGCCGCGGCCCACGCCCTGGCGCATGGCGATGAAAGCGCCATGGACCGCATGTCAGACCTGCAGCACGAGCTTGACGCCACCAATGGCTGGGCCGTGCATCACAAGGTCGAGCAAGTGCTCGATCGCCTCAAGCTGGATGGCGATGCGATGGTGTCGAGCCTCTCCGGCGGCGGCGTCAAACGTGTCGCCCTGGCGCGTGCTTTGGCCGCCGAGCCGGATCTGCTATTGCTCGATGAGCCGACCAATCACCTCGACATCGCTGCGATCAGCTGGCTCGAAGAACTCATCAAGAGTTTTCGTGGCGGCGTGGTCGTCATCACCCATGACCGCTCGTTCATGGACGCCATCTCCACGCGCATCGTCGAGCTCGATCGCGGCACACTCATGAGCTTTCCGGGCAGCTTCTCGGCCTACCAGCTGCGCAAGGCCGAGATGCTGGAAATCGAAGCCAAGATGAATTCGGAGTTCGACAAGATCCTCGCGCAGGAGGAAGTGTGGATTCGCAAGGGCGTCGAAGCGCGGCGAACGCGTAACGAAGGGCGTGTGCGCCGTCTCGAAGCGCTGCGTCTGCAACGCAGCGCGCGTCGCGACCGCATGGGCCAGGTCAATTTCCAGGTCGACAGTGGCGACAAGAGCGGCAAGCTGGTTGCCGAACTCGAAGGCGTCGGCAAGCAATATGGCGAGCGCTGGGTCATCAAGGATTTCTCGGCGCGTCTCATGCGGGGCGATCGCATCGGCTTTATTGGTCCGAATGGAGCAGGCAAGACGACCTTGCTCAAGATCATTCTCGGTCAGTTGCAGCCGGATGCCGGCAGCATCAAGCACGGCACGAAACAGGAGATCGCTTACTTCGACCAGTTCCGCACCGCGCTCGATCCCGAAGCGACTCTCGCCGAAGTCATCAGCCCCGGTTCGGACTACGTCGAGATCGGCGAAAGCCGCAAGCATGTGATCGGCTACCTCGGCGACTTCCTGTTCTCGCCGCAGCGTGCCCGTTCGCCAGTGAAGTCGCTGTCGGGGGGCGAGCGCAACCGCTTGTTGCTGGCGCGCCTGTTTGCAAAAGCCACCAATATCCTGGTGCTCGACGAGCCGACCAATGACCTCGACGTCGAGACGCTCGAGCTGCTCGAACAATTGCTATTGGAATATCCCGGCACCGTGTTTCTCGTCAGCCATGACCGGACCTTCCTCGACAATGTCGTGACGCAAACCATCGCTGCCGAAGGCGATGGCAAGCAAGGCATCTGGCGCGAATATGCGGGCGGCTACCAGGACTGGCTGCGTGTGACGAGCGCCGAGGCTGCTGCCGACAAGGCCGTGGCGAAGCCGAATGCAAAGCCTGCTGAATCGGCCAAGCCGGCCGTCAAGGTTGCCAAGCTCAGCTTCAACGAAAAGCGTGAGCTGGATGGTTTGCCGGCGAAGATCAAGGCACTGGAAGAAGAGCAGGCCAAGCTGCAGGCACAGGTGGCCGATCCAGTTTTCTACCGCGACAGCCCGGCAGAGGTGCCGAAGCTCAATGCGCGTTTGAGCGTGATTGATGAGGAGTTGCTGGGGTTGCTGGAGCGTTGGGAAACGCTGGAAGGCAAATCGAGTTGAGTGGATTTCGGTATCTGCATTAACGCCGTCATTCCGGCAAAAGCTCACTACTAGCCGTAAAAATTTGTTCGATGCAACACTGCCCTGAGTGGCGGGCACGAGGCGGCTACGGTTTTGCGTTCGTCTACGCGTCTTATTTATCCCGTTCGCACTGAGCGTAGCGCAGCGAAGTCGAAGTGGCGGCACGCGCCCCCATGCTTCGACTTCGCTGCGCTTAGCACGAACGGATTTTGTACCGGCGCCTAACTATCAAAATACGAATCTCACTCTTGTTGAATCGTGCGATGCCCGTCAGCTCAGAGCACTAGCGTAAAAGCGCTGCGTACTTCGCTGGTACCTTCTCCAACACCGGCAGGCTGAGAAAACGTGGCAGATCGTCAGCTCGTCTACTTGGCGAGGGCCATCCCTGCACGAAATAGACGGTGTTTGTACCGAGCGGATAGTTGGCGCAGGAGCCGCCCGCGACGCGTGAAAAATATACTTTTGACCCTTTGATCATCACGCGTTCGTCATGCCAGCCGCTTGCTGAACGGTCACCCTTGTTCCATGGCTTGCGATGTTCCAGCACGGTATTGCGCTGAGTGATCTTGAGATTGATTACCACGCCGGGATTCTCTAGAGTCATGCGCCGGGCTTCATCTTGCCACCCAGATTGGGGGGCGCTCCGGGCGAATACAAACGATCTCTCCTGGTTTGCAATGGCGGTTTCAACCAGCTGTGCGGCTGGCGTGCAGCGCGTGATTTGCGCATTGATCGCATGACCGACTGTCGTCGGTGCAGGGGTGCACAAGTACAGCGTTGCCAAGGCTAAAGAGATCACGTAGCCGACAAGTATTTGCCATTGCAGTCGCGGCGTCAGTCTTGACCCTCGAAGGGTTGCACCGAGGGCCAAGCCTAGTACAAGCGCACCCGGACCCGTAACGAATATGCCGATCCGGAAGCCTTCAGTGAAACCCGGGTCGAGAGCGATTGGCCCGAAAATTCCTGCAATCAAGCCGGTTAGCCCGGGGATCAGCGTCCATTGCAGCAGCGACGGAATGCTGCGCTCATTGGCGGCTTCAGACACGCTCACCGACCCGAATGGTGATCGTGCCGAGCTTGTCGATGCTGCCGACCATCACATCGCCGGGCACGACCGGGCCGACGCCAGCTGGCGTGCCGGTCAGGACGAGGTCGCCCGGCTGCAGCACGAACAAGCGCGAGAGTTCGGCGATGATCTGCGGTACGTTCCAGATCATCAGGTCGAGCGTTGCCTGCTGCTTTACTTCGCTGTTGACTGTCAGCTTGATGCTGCCGTCATGGATGTGGCCGACGCTCGATGCGGGGAAGATTGTGCCGCAGGGGCATGACTCGTCGAAGCCCTTGGCGACGTCCCACGGCGAACCCTTGCCGGACAGCGCCTTCTGTAGATCGCGGCGTGTCATGTCGAGTGCCACCGCGTAGCCATATACATGACTCAGTGCATCGCTTTCAGCGATGTTGTGGCCGGTTGTGCCGATAGCGACGGCCAGTTCCACTTCGTAGTGAAAGTTCTCTGTGACGGCAGCATAGGCAATGGTGGCGCCATCCTGCACGATGGCATCGGTCGGTTTGGCAAAGAAGATTGGCGGTTGCTTTTCATCGTTGCCGAGTTCGCGGATGTGGTCGAGATAGTTGCGGCCGACGCAGTAGATGCGTCGCACGGGGAAGCGGGCATCCGTGCCGCTGACGGGCAGGCTCGTTGCGGCGGGTGGCGTGACGACAAAATCCTGGACTGACATGCTGAGGCTCCTGGTAAATAGCGCTTCAGGGTAGCTCAAGCGCGCCGGTTTGTTGCAGGACTGCAATGGCGACACAGCTGACGAGAAACACTGCGGCATGCCAGACACACCATGCACGATGTGGCAGCTTGAGACGCCATGGCTTGACAGCAGAGAGGATGAAAGGCCGACGGTCGCGCGGCTTGTGCACAAGGTGCAAGGCCGCAGCCTGATCCGCTTCGACGCGCTGGCGTCGTGCTTCGCGCACGGCCTCGGCGCGCGCCAGCGACCATTCTGTCTCATCGATTTCGCGATCACCGTTCAGATCGAAACGGCGCAGCAGTTCCGGCTTGTCCTCTTTCCAGTCCGCCAGAACCTGCTTGACGGTTTCGCGTTCGGTTTGCGTGAGTGTTTCACCCTGTTGCGTGCGGAAGTTGCCGAGCACGAGCAGTGGCATGTGTTCTGTCAGGCACCAGTGTGTGTAGCGCATATCGCCGCGCGTTTCGGTTTCACGCTGCGTCGTGTGCACCTCGGCACCCTGGGGGTCGATGACGCACTGGCCGCTCTTGTCTTCGAGCAGCAGACAGGCATCGCTTTCATCCTGGCTCTCCGACCGCCATTGATCGTCATTGTCGCGTCGCTCGATGTGCAGGCGGTACCACAGCACGGGCATGCCGTTGAACGGGGAAAGCAGGGGAACGCCGGCCAGCGCGCGGCCACGCCCTTGCAGGGCGACGTAGCCCTGCGCTGCCGAATTGATGCGTGAAACGGGTGTGGCGCTGATGGTCTGCAAGACACGCAATGCGCCTAGCCAGGCGAAGAGGCTGACTGTGCCGAGCGACAGGACGGACAGCCATGCGCCAACGCCATCATGCGTATGCACGGCAAAGCCGATGAGGCAGGCCTGTATCCCCAAAGGCAGTGCTCGCACGGAGTACCGATGAAAGGACCAGGTTGGGGCGAGGGTGACGTTCATCGCGTCTCGACGAAATGACAATGGCGTTCAGCTGTCCTCCGGCTGAAGGACGGCCGGGAGAGAGTCGAGGCTTTTATGCAGCGGGGCGAAACAGTGCTGCCATATCGACGTCTGTTTTCTCGCTCGCAGCGAATTCCAGCAATGCTGCTTCCTGAAAACCGAACAGGCGTGCAATCAGCAGATCGGGAAATTGTTCGCGGCCGACGTTCAGAAGGTTGACCGAATCGTTGTAGAGCTCGCGACGATCGGCAATGCCGTTTTCCAGCGTCGTGATGCGTGCCTGCAATTGCATGAAGTGTTCATTGGCGCGCAGTTCCGGATAAGCCTCAGCCACGGCAAACAGTCGTCCTGTGCTGGCGCGCAACGCAGCTTCCGCTTCACCTAACGCGCCCATGTCGCGTTGCTGGCTGGCGGTCTGTACCTGGCTGCGCGCTGCAATTACGCGTTCCAGTGTGGCCTGTTCGAAATCGCGATACTGACGGCACACCTCGACCAGTTTCGGCAATTCGTCATGACGTTGCTTGAGCAGCACATCGATGTTGGCCCAGGCCTTCGCTACGGCATGCTTGAGTTGCACCAGCGTGTTGTAGATGAAGACGCCATAAAAAAGAACAAGAACCAGCACACCAAGAATGACAGCACTGCGAACACTCATGACTTCAGACTCCGATGTTGGTTGGCAAGCGGGAGAGTATCGGACGACAAGGGGTCAGGCGACACGGTCGTGCGATTGTAATCGGGCCCTCGGCGAACAAACTCGCCGCGGGTCGGTCGCCCTAGCTTTCGTCCGGCTTGTCGCTCACCGTGTCGGTGGCCGGCGGCCAGAATTCTTCCGGAACGTCGAGTCGCTGCAGGACCTGTTCGAAGCTCAGGTGCAGGAGCCGCGCGATGGCCTGATAGTCATCGGGCAAGGCTGCATCATTCCAGCCATTGGCAGCATGGCGTGCGAGATTGTTGGCCAGCACGACGTTCTGCACACGCGGATTGTGCGCATTGCTATTGCTCATCAAGGTAACCAGCAACTCGGGCAGACGCCAGGCCTGCGCCAGGGCGAGCTGGATGTCATGCATATTGAAACCGAAAATCAACTGTTGTGCCTTGGCGCTGCGCAAGCCCGGCGTGGCTTGCATGCGTTGCGCTACCTGCAGCATCAGTTCAGGCGCAAAACACCAGCATAGAATCTCTGCCGCGTCGTGCAGCAAGGCAGCGACGGTAACTTCATCCACATCCATATCATGACGCAGGTAGGCCCAGTCGTAAGCATAGGTGGCAGCCTGACGGGCTCGCGAAATGACGTGGAGAACCCCGAGCAAGGAACGCGGGTGATTGCTCAGTTGTTCCTCGACCGTTGGCAGATCGGAAAATTTCTCGAAAAATGGCGTGATGCCCAGCATCATGATCGCCCGCTCGATCGTAGTGATGTCGTGGTTTTGCGCGCTGCGACGGTTGGCCTCGATATAGACGAGGACACGCAGCGTCATGAGCGGGTCTTGCAGCACGACCGTGGCGATGCGACGCCCGCTGACGTTGTCTTCGTCGGTTCGCAGTTCCGTCAGCGCGCGCACGGTTCGCCGCAGCACCGGCAACTCGGTCTGGCTAAAGTACGCGATATAACTGTCGATACTTGTCAGTGGCGCGTCAATCATGGTCACAACTCCACATTTCCTGACAGGCTAACGGCATCTGCCGCCAAAATCTTGAGCAAATACCGGCCTTCCACTGCCAGCATAGCGCGCTGCTGGAATTTGTCGTGAGTGTCGCTACATACGACCGCAAGTCAGAATTCTTCAAACTTGCCCGAAAGGGTATGTCTATAATCCGTCGCATTTGCTGCTGAACATGAACGTGTCACCCGAATCGATGGAGTTTGCGTGAAGCCATTCCGCGCTTTCATGATTGCGCAGGGAAAAGATACAACCTCCAAGGCGGATACAACCCCCAAGGGCACCGTCTCGGGCAGCTTCGTGCAGTTCGACGAATCGCTGTTCGATGCCGGCGATGTACTGGTTCAGGTGATGTATTCGAGCGTTAACTACAAGGATGCGCTGGCAGCCAGCGGGCAGGGCCGAATCGTCAAGCGCTTTCCCTGTATCGGAGGCATAGATCTGGCCGGGATCGTGGTGCGCAGTGCCGCGCCGCGCTTCAAGCCGGGCGACAAGGTGATCGCCACCAGCTATGACCTTGGTGTCGCGCATCACGGTGGCTATGCAGAATATGCTTTGGTGCCGGGCGGTTGGGTCTTGCCCTTGCCTGAAGGCCTGAGCATGTTCGAGGCAATGGCGCTCGGCACGGCGGGCTTGACGGCCGCCATGGCGATAAGCCGCATGGAAGACAATGGGCTCAAGCCGGAGTCCGGCGCTGTATTGGTAACAGGCGCGACAGGCGGCGTTGGTAGCCTGGCTATCGACATGCTGGCTGGACGCGGTTATGAAGTGGTGGCTTTGACCGGCAAAACTGCGCAAACGGACTGGCTGCGAACGCTGGGCGCCACGCGGGTAATGTTGCGCGATGAATTGCCGAAAGATATAAAGCCACTCGACAAAGGTTTGTGGGCTGGCGCCGTTGACAATGTAGGGGGCGAACTATTGGCCTGGCTGTTGAGTACCGCCAGACCGACCGGGGTGATTGCCAGTATCGGCCTTGCTGCCGGCACGGAACTGAATACGACGGTAATGCCCTTCGTGTTGCGCGGCGTCAGTTTGCTGGGTATAGATTCGGCCTACGCCGGGTTTGCCGTACGTGAGCGTGCATGGTCGCGCCTGGCGGCAGACCTGCGACCGCGTCATCTGGCAGAAATTGCAAGCGAGCAGCCTTTCGAAGCGCTGCCGCAGGTATTTGAAGAATTGCTGGCAGGGCGTGCCCACGGGCGCACCGTGCTACGTGTTGGCCAGCAGGACTGATGGGCCATGAATATCAGGAAGCGTTGGCATGAATAAGCAAGTGAGCGAATGAGGATGGAACATGACTGAAGTTGCCGCGCAGTTGCCGCGTATCCTGATTGTCGACGACTCGCGCATGGTCCGCGCGTCGCTGATCAAGCAGATCCGCGACAAATTCGATGTGCGCGAAGAAGTCGATGGCGAGGCCGGCTGGCAATCGCTGTTGCTGGACCCGACCATCGAAGTCGTCATTTCCGATATCGGCATGCCGCGCCTCGACGGTTTCGGTTTGCTGCAACGCATTCGCGGCTCGCGCCTGGCGCGCGTCAATTGTCTGCCGGTGCTGATCATTTCCGGCGAGGACGAGAACGAAGCCCGCATGCGCGCGCAGGAACTCGGCGCGACCGACTTCATCACCAAGGGCACGCCGCGCGTCGAATTGCTGGCGCGTCTCGAAGCGCTGGCCAAACTGGCACAGACGCGCCGCGAGCTCGAACAGAGTCGCGAACAACTCGTGCGTCGCAACCGTGGCGATGTCAGTGTCATGGTCATCGAAGTCGATCACTATGATCGTCTGTGCGAATCGTACGGCCACAGCGTTGGCCAGCTGGTGCACCGCAAGCTCTCCAAGCTGCTGTCTGCCAAGGTGCGCAAGGAAGATACGATCGCCCACCTGGCCGAAGGTCAGTTCGCCGTCATATCACCGTCGGCCGATCTGGATGCCTGTGGCGCATTTGCACTACGCCTGCGCCGTGCCATCGAAACGATCGTGATGACCTACAAGGAGCACCGTATTCGCGTGAGCCTGACGGTTGGTCTGGCCAGCGCGCATGGCGATGCTTCCGTCTCGCTTGAACACCTGCTGCAAACCGCCGCACAGCGCGTGGCCGATGGCCGCAAACTTGGCGGCAATCGCGTGGTTTCAGAGTCGGGCGAAGTCACGGCCGATACGGTGGGTCGTTTCAGCCGCCTGGCAGTGAGCGTCGACCACGCCTTGACGCAAATCCGCACGGGTAGTGGCGATGAGGCGAAGAAGCGCTTGCGCGAGCTCACGCACACGCTCCTGCCGTTGCTGGAAATGATCGAGGCGGAGTATCACGTCGGCATGCCGATGGCCGAGCTCATCGAAAAAGCGCAGATCACCAACATCGATATGCACACTGCGGCGGCCTCGACCACCGTGGGTTCACGCACGGTGTGGCGTACGGGCGCCTGATCAGCCGTAGCAATTCAATCGCAACAATTCCGCTGAATAAATCTGATGCGCAAAATAATTGTCCTGGTCCTGCTACTGGCTGCCGGTTATCAAGGCTGGAAGCATTTCGACGGAGCGGGGCACACGGGGTTTGCAGAGGTTTCTGCAACGGAGCTGAGTGCCCTGGCGACAACGGTCAAGCCCGGTGAAGTCGTCATGTATTCCACGACTGAGTGCGAATACTGTGCGCAGGCCAAGAGCTGGCTCAATCAGAACGGTTTTGCTTTCACTGAATGCAATATGACTACGTCGCGTCGCTGCGAAGATGAGTTCAAAAGCTACGGGGGCATAGGAACGCCATATATGGTGGTGCGTGGTCACCATATGAAGGACGGCTTCGATTCGGATGAATTCGTGGCCGCCCTGCGAACCGGCTAATTTTGCGCCCTGCAAGATTGCTTACCCACCAAAGCTACTCCAGCTTCTTCAGATATTCCTTGGTGAATACATAGTCGGGCAGGTCGCGGAGCTTCATCGCTTCGTATTCCAGCACCGACACCTCACCCTGCTTGAGCGCGTCTTCCATCACCAGCCGTGTCGGCCGCACATGCCCCGCAAGCTGTTTGAAGTTCTCGTAGCGACAGGTCTTGAGCAGGCGATTGGACAGCGAGTAGAACTCGGCACGGTGCGGGTAGCCGGTGCTGCTGCGAATCCAGTAAAGCACGCGTGAATACGCCACGCCGCGATCCACGGCTGTCAGCTCGACCACCTGGTAATCCTCGCCATCGATCTTGTCGGTGCGCAGCAGCTTGGGTGTGTAGTCGCCGCTGAAATTGGCGCGCGCCAGATCGCCGTAGGAAACTTCGCCGGTCATGCGCTGGGCGACCGACAGACGAATCGGTTGCGAAACGGCGGGCATGAACAGCCACAGATCGCGCGCCTTCATGAGCAACATCTGCCCGCGGTCTGCAGCAGGCTCCACGGTCATGACAATGGTGTTATCGTTGCCCTTGGACAGCACGCGGTATTTGCGCGCTTCGCCGGGCTGGTCTGGCGCGCGTGAAGTGATGTTGATATCGACCTGAAAACCCTCTGCCGGAAAACGCACGCGGTCGGCGGTCTCCACGAGTTTTTTGGCAACATCGTCGTCGGCGGCAGCAAAAGTGGGTGTTAAACTTGCCACCGAAATAACGACGAGGCCTTGCAGGCAGGTCGCGATCAAGCGTTTCAGCATGGATGGTTCTCCGCAATAAATAAGTGAGCGTTGCACGATACTGGAACAGGCGCCGGTCGTAAGCATGGCCCGAGGCCATGCAGTTGACAAGAAAGAACGCGATGAACGTTGTTCGGGTTGAAAACGTCGTCAAGGAATACCAGCTCGGTGAGCAGCGCGTCACGGCGCTCAAACGCGTTTCGCTGTCCATCGAACAGGGCGTATTTCTGGCGATCGCCGGCCCTTCTGGCAGCGGCAAGACTACCTTGCTCAATCTCATCGGCTGCATTGACCGCCCCTCCGAGGGCCGCATCCTCATTGACGGTGAAGACGTCGCCGGCCACAAACCTGATGAGCTGGCCGACCTGCGCAATCGCACCATCGGTTTCATATTTCAGACCTTCAATCTCCTGCCTGTTCTGACGGCCGCCGAAAACGTGGAGTATCCGCTGCTGCGTCGCGACGATATCAGCGTCAGGGAACGGGCCCTACGCGTGAAGCGCTACCTGGAGCTGGTCGGCCTGGGAGATTACATGACGCGTCGC
Source organism: Rhodocyclales bacterium (assembly GCA_028292485.1). Taxonomy (GTDB): domain Bacteria; phylum Pseudomonadota; class Gammaproteobacteria; order Burkholderiales; family Rhodocyclaceae; genus Viridibacterium. The sequence goes on from JAQGMG010000004.1 coordinate 26,518, forward strand.
CCGAACCAGCTTTCCGGCGGGCAGCGCCAGCGGGTGGCCATCGCGCGTGCCCTCGCGGTCGGGCCGCGCATCGTGCTGGCAGATGAGCCAACGGCCAATCTGGATCGCAAGACGGGCGATGAGATCTTGCAGTTGATGCGCTCGCTGAACAAAAAACTGGGCACTACCTTCATTTTTTCGACCCATGACAAACGCGTCATGGCAATGGCCGACCGCCTGGTGCGTATGGAAGATGGCGAAGTGGTCTTGCTCGGCGTGCGCAATGCAGATCGCTGGTCCTATGTGAATGAGCGCCGTCAAATACAGACGGATGTTGTCGATAGTGGCGTACGTCGGAGAAAATCTGATGCAGTGCAAGCACAATAAAACACTGATTGCAGTTGTCATTTCAACGCTGGGCGTGCTGGCTGCGAGCAGCACGGCAGCGCAGACGCGCGGCTCGTTGTTCGATGACGATGACATCAAGCCGCCTGCAAAAACGGAGCCGGCCAAAACCGACGCGAAAAGCGCGCCAGATGATGATCTGGGACTGCCCGGCCTGCGTCCCGGCAAGACGGGGGAAGCCGGCGTGCGCTTCTCCGGCAACGTCGAACTGGGCATGTATCGCACCGTCGGTGAGCCTGATCACTGGTCGCACGAACGCATACGCACTTCGCTCAATGCGCAGGGCAGTAATGGTGGATTGAAGTGGAAGGTGGGCGGGCGCCTCGATGCAGATGGCGCCTTCGTTGGCCGCGGGAATCGTTACTACAACGCCGACGTGCGCGACAACCAGCGCCTCGGTTTCGAGCTGCGCGAGAACTACATCGACAAGTCGGTCGGTAGTTGGGAAATGCGCCTCGGCAAGCAGAACGTGGTGTGGGGCGAGATGGTCGGCGTTTTCGTGGCCGACGTCGTGTCACCACGCGACCTGCGCGATTTCCTGTCGACCGATCTGGAGAATGTCCGTCGTACCACCTGGGCTGCGCGCTTCGAGAAATTCAGTGGCGACTGGCACAGCGAGTTGCTGTGGGTGCCGGTACAGACCTACGACAATATCGGCAAGCCTGGCACGGATTTCTATCCCTATCCCGCGCCGGTTACACCGGGTTATGCCTATCTCATCGACCCGGAGCAGAAGCCCAAGAACGATTTCTCGAATGGCGGTTTTGGCGCGCGCACTGGTTTCCTGAAGGACGGCTGGGACGTTTCGGCCTTCTATTACGCCAGCCGCGATGTGGCGCAAACCTTCGAGCGGCGCATCGTCACTACGCCGGTTGCTGCGACGATCTATACACCGGTGCATGACCGCATCCGGCAGTTCGGCGGCACGGTGGCGAAGGATGTCGGTGGTCTGGTGTTCAAGGGTGAAGCGGTCGTGACGTCGGGGCGCCGCTTCGTGATGACACGCCTGGATGATGACGATGGCTTGCAGCCCAGCCGATCTGTCGACCTGATCCTGGGGCTGGACTACACGCCGTCTGCCGACTGGCGCTTGAACTTCCAGGTACTCGATCGCTCGCTGACGAACCACGATGCCTCGATGCTCGTCGACAAACACGAGCAGGGGGGTAGTGTCCTGACCACCTGGAATTTCAGCAGTGCCTGGGAGGCACAGCTATTGTGGGCCACGAGTTTCAACCGCTCGGAGGGCTGGATCAACCCCGGTCTGACCTGGAAGATGTCACCAGGCTGGCGCCTGCGTATGGGTGCCGATTTCTTCTATGGCCCGAGCACCGGCAGCTATGGTCAGTATGACAACCAGGACCGGGCCTACGTTGAAGTGCGTTACGGCTTTTAGGATTACGCGGAAATGGCGGGCTTGTTCAGCGTTGCCATGCAAAGTTGAACAGCCTCAGGCTACGCGCCTCAACGCGTCGACGATAGGTATCCGGCTCGCCCGCCAGCACGGGATGATTGCTGCCAGCAAGGTGGCTACAAAGCCGACAAGCCAGCCCTTTGCCACCACAGTGCTGGTGACGCGGATGAATGAGGTATAGCCAATATCCGCATTGGGCGGTGGCGGCATGGGAATGCCGGTGAGATTGATCAGGTTGGCCGCGCCAATCCCCGTCAGGGCGCCAATCGAGGCGCCAATCAGGGCAAGCATCGTGCACTCCAGTACGATCAGTTGAATCACGTGATAACCGTGATCGCCGGTGGCCCGCATGGTGCCGAACTCACCGATGCGCTCCATCGTGCTCATGTTGACCGTGTTGATCACGGACAGCACCACCATGCCGGTAACGATCAGGATCAAGGTACCGAATTGCTGGCGGTAAAGCGCAACCGTGCTTTCGTAAAAGTCGTTCAGTTGAACCCAGGTGCGTAATTCAAGATTCTCTGCAACTACCTGCTTGGACAGGGCGCGGGCAACACGATTCGTATCCGCGGTGCGCCGTAGTGAGACGACGATCGTGTGGTAATCGGTTGTGCCCAGCATGTCTTGCGCAGCGGAAATCGGGATGCGTACTGCACGGGCATCGTATTCGTTCGAAAAGGTATGGAATACGCCGATGACGCGCAATTCGATGGTGTTGATCGCGCCGCCGGCGCTATTGCCCACCAACGTCAGGACATCGCCGGGATTTACATTCAATGCCCGCGCCACACCATAGCCAAGCAGCGCGCCGTCCCGGTCGTTGTCATTGAGCTGGCGGCCAGATGCCAGGGTCATGTAGGAGCCCATGCGTGCTTCGCGCTCCGGCTCGATTCCTTCGACGATGACAGCCAGATCGGTCTTGCCATTGTTGAGCAGGGCCGACAGGGTGGTGCGGCGCATGACGTCGGCAACCTGCGGCATGGCGACCATCTTGCGCACCAGGTCCTGCGCATCGAAGAGATACGCTTCGGGTTGCCGTGCGCCGAAGTCGAAAGCACCCTTGCGCGCGATCTGCAGATGGCCAGATTGCGAATGGATCAGCGACTCGCCGACCTCGACGACCGTGTCTTCGATGAAGCCACCGGCAAGAATCAGTGCCGTGACGCCGAGGATGATCGCGGTCAGCGTCATCATCGTGCGGCTGCGATGCCGTAGCACGTTGCGCAGTGCCAGTTTTACAACGAGGATGAAGGCCGGGCTCATCGTCCCGTCCTCAGTGCGTCTACGATCACGATGCGCGAGGCGCGCCAGGCGGGCAATACGCTGGCGGCCATGGCCGAAAAGGCAACCAGCAGCAGGGCGCTCAGCGAGTCCACGAAGGTAATTGTGATGTGCACGACATAGCCTTGTGCCATGCCGGGCGGCGGCGGCATGGCAATGGCAAGCGAGTTGATCGGCCATGCCACGAGCATTGCCAGAAACAAACCTGCCATACCGCCCGCAACGCCTACCACAACGCCTTCGATGAGGAAGCGCCGCATGACCAGGCGCTGCGGATCCCCCAGCGCGAGGCAGGTGCCGATTTCGCGTGTGCGCTCCAGTACCGCCATGGTGAGCGTATTGCTGATGCCCAGCAGGATGATGCCGACGACGACGGCTTCAATGACGATGAGCTGCGAGCGCAGTAGCTCGGAAGCGCGATTGAAGAACTCTGCGAGCTCGTACCAGGGCGTCACTTCGAACTTGTCCTTGTCGAGCAGCTTTCGCAGCTTGCTCACGGCCGCGTCTGTCCTGTCGGTATTCTCGAGCTGAAAAATCCATTGATGCGAACCTTGCACGCGTAATAGTTGACGGGCCAGCGGCAGAGGCAGGCGTGCGGCGACCTCGTCGTAAGCCCGACTGACAGCCGTGAACGTGCCGACCACTTCCACTTCGACAGCGTTCATGCCCCCTTTCGGGCTATTGGCCAGCATCACCACCTTGGCACCTGGCTCGATGGACAGCATTCTTGCGAGGCCGACGCCAATCATGATGGCCTTTTCATCATCGCTCTTGGGCAGGCGACCCTTCACCAGCTTCATGCCGTGGCCGAGTTGCGCCGCAAGTGCTTTGATCGTAACGCCTTCGCCGATAAAGGACAGCGTGGTTTCGCCAAAGCTCATGAGCCCGGCGAGTTGCAATTGCGGGGAAATTTCCAACCCGTTCGCCAGCAAGGGTTCGACGTTTGGACTGCTTTGCTCATCGGGCAGCAAAAAGCTGAATGGGTCAGCGCTGCCGCGTGTGTGAAAGTCAGGGCGTGTCACCTGAACGTGGCCGTATTCACCGCGAATGGTCGACTCGCGGTATTCGTCAATCATGCCGCCCACGAAGCCACGTGCCAGTACGAGCGCGGCAACACCGAAGATGGTCGCCGCCAGCGCCGAGCCCGCGCGGCCAGGTTCCCGGATCAGATTGCGCAGCGCCAATTCGAGCTCGGTACGCAGGATCGACAATACAATCAGCAGTGAGTCCGGCAGCTTTGGCATCAGACTTTAGTTTCCTGTTTTGTCTAATTACATGCCAGCGGAATCGCTACGAATGCAAGCACGCAATCGACCGGCACGATGCGGCATTATGCGACATTCGGTTCGGCGGCGTGGCGCTCATCGAAGTCATCTAGTCATTGACAGCAAGGCTTTCCTGAGCCGAAATAACGTACCGGCGAATTCATCCGATAAGACATCAACGCAGCACATAGACCGCTTGCCCGCCACACCCCAACCAGGAGGTTTCATGCAACCCTTTTCCTCGCTCGAAGAACGGCTTGAACGCCAAGAGATGATTCGCATGATGCGCGAAACGCCGCCGGAGATGATCGAGGCGCACGGGCAAATGCTGACCCTGGAGGCATTCCATCGCATCGCGCAAACCGTCCCGGCTTATGCGCAGGCCTTGCGCGATGCGAATGTGGATCCGCGGAGCGTCGATTCCATCGAAGCCTTCGTTGCCAAAGCGCCACTTCTCGACAAGCACAATACCTTTGGCGCACATCCGATTTCTGCGTTGTGCGTTGATGGCAATCTCGAAGGTGTTCGTTCTCTGCTGACGAGCTCGGGCCACTCCGGTGTATTTTCGTTCGGCGTCAATACGCGTGACAATCTGCTGCGCTCGGCGCGCTCCATCGATACGGGCCTGCAATACCTCTTCAATGTCGACGAACGCAGCACCCTGCTCATCAACTGCCTGCCGATGGGTGTCAAGGTCCATACCAACGCGGCCGTCCTCGCCGAGACCAGCGTGCGCGACGACATGGTGTATGCCGTCGTCAAGAAATTTGCCGCGGAATTCGAGCAGATCATCATGCTGGGCGAGGGCTCGTTCATCAAGAAGATCGTCGAGGATGGGGCACGTCTGCACGGCATCGACTGGCCGAAACTCAAAGTACATATGGTCACCGGCGAGGAAGGCATCGCCGAAAACTACCGAACCTACCTTGCCGAGCTGCTGGGAATCGATGACATCGACAATCCGGCGGACAAGCTGATTGGTTCCTCGATGGGCGTGGCCGAGCTTGATCTGAATATCTTCCATGAAACCCGCGAGGCCATTCGCATTCGCCGTCTTGCGCACAAGAACCCGACGCTACGCAAAGCGCTGTTTGGAGAGCAAGTCAATTTCTGCCCGATGTTCTTCGCGCGTTATCCCAACCGCTGCTACGTCGAAACCATCGACGCAGGGGGCGGTCATGAAGAACTCGTCATCTCGATGCTCAGCCCCGAAATGAAGCTACCGTTGCTGCGCTACAAGGCCGGTGACTTCGGGCGCCTGTTCAGTTACGAGCAAGTAGTGAACACGCTTGCCGCGCACGATATCGATATCACTCCCGACCTGAAGCTACCGTTCCTTGCCGCCTATGGCCGCGGCAAGGCGCTGGCACACAACGGTGGGCAAATATTCCCGGAGGCGGTCAAGGAGGCTTTGTATTTCAACCACGATATCGCGGAGAGCATCACGGGCAATTTCAGGTTGTGGCATGACAGTGGCGTTGCGCGACTCGACATCCAGCTACGGCAGCAATACAAATCGGCGCCTGCGGCCGAGGATCGTCTGATGAGCGCGCTCAAGGAATACAGCGGGACCTTGCCAGACCGGATTGTGTTCCATCCTTACGAAACCTTCCCATACAACATGAGCGTCGATTGGGAGCGCAAGTTCGCATATTTATAAGATGATCGATGGTCCCGTCCGGCAGCCTTTGTGCCGGGCAGACACAAGAACAAAGGGAATTACTGACTTGACTTACGGAGCTCCAATTTTCGTCATTCCCGCGAAAGCGGGAGTCCGTCGCTGGCCTGGGCCTTACGTAGAAGTGGATTCCCGCTTTAGCGGGAATAACGCGTCTTTGGCAGAAATCGGATTCCCGAAGGTGTCTTGCTGTTCAGCAAGTATGTAGTGCCCAAAAAACAAAGCCCCGCAAAAGCGGGGCTTTGTTTTGAGAGGCACCCGAAGGTGCCTTGCTCGGATATTGCTTAGGCTTGCTTGCGACGACGCAGAGCCAAACCCATACCTGCGAGAGCCATACCCAGCAGACTGATAGAAGTCGGCTCAGGAATCGAAGCTGCAGTGATAGGGTCGTCGATACGTTGTTCGAAGCACGTACCAGCGATAGCAGCGGCCGAAGTAGTCTTGCAATCGGTGCTTGGCTTAGCGCTGAACTTGCCGAAGAAGTCAGCATCGCCAGCCAGCAGCGTGTTTGTATCCCACTGCGTTGCGGAAGCGCCGCCGGTTACTTCTGCGTAGAAGCTGCCCACGCCGGTTGCCGGCGTCGTGGCTGCATTCACGTCTTGGGTCAGAACGGTGCTGCTGTCGCCGGTGATAACGCCGGGAACCAGGACGGTGGAAAGATACAGTTCCATACCAGCAAAAGCGGCAAAGGTGCCGTAGCCGGTGCGATCCGTCACGCTGTTGCTACCGAAGCTGCTCAGATTGATGCTCGACTTGTACAGGTCGATGTGGATCTTGCCGTCGGCTACGCCGCCGGTTGCGCCCACATTGTTGATCAGGAAGCCGAAGCTGCCGCCCGGAGTAACCGAAGCATCGGCAATACCGTAAATGACGTAGTACAGGTATTCGCCATTTTCGCCAGCGGTCCAGAGAGGATCGCCTGCATCATCCATAGTGGTGATACGGCCGATACCCCAAGTGCTTTCATTGGTGCCTGCCGTGGTGTTCTTTTCAGTCGTGTAACCGAGCAACTTCCACTCGGACGCGCCAGAAACACTGCTCAGCGGCACAGCAAAGGCGCTGGACATCATTGCGGTTGCAGCAACTGCCATCGCGATTTGTTTGATTTTCATAACCATCTCCTTGGATTCAGGGAAGAGCAAAAGATTGCCTCGGTCTCTATAAGCAAAGGGTGGGCCAGTTTTTTAAAATTGATTTAATTTCCTAAAAAAACAAGTAAAAACAATATGTTATGGACGATTTTTGAGCTGCTGCAACTGACCGGAAAAGCACTCTTCTGCAGTGCTGTAAAGAAAGTCGACGGGATTTTTCGAGAGTAATCACAAGCGATGGCCTTACGCGTGTCGCGTGTGCTCAGCCAAAGCTGTTTGAAATTTGGGTGAAGACGGCTTTGTCCGAAAATTCTTCGACAAGGTGGCCGTGGCAGCTTACTGGCGCTGGAAGTCTTCGAACCAGGCGAGCAGTTCCGGGCTCGATTGGGCGAGCCGCTCTTCGAGCACGCGTAGATCCGCAATGTACGGTGTCACGGGGCCGAAATAATCTATTTGCGGGCCGATCGGCTCAAAAACGAAATCCATGCGCGAGAGCGCGCGTGCCAGAGATCGCTCCATGGCGGCATACCAGTAACGGATGCCATTGTTCAGGCTGTGTTGATACATCTGCCTGTAGAGCGAGAGAAGGATTTGCGGCTTGTTGCTGTGTCGCCGACCCGTGTCGTCTGTCGTTTCGGGCGCCAGGTTCAAGCCCTGCAATATATCTCCCTGCCGACGCCGATAATTCTGGTGAACCATCAGTCGGGAAATCTCGGCGCAATACTTCGGCGCGGGACGAGTGCGATTCTCGAACAGGTCAGGGCAAAAGCTATCGAGCGGAAACACGCCGGTGTTGTCTGCACCTACAAGACGAACGTACCCTACAACCTCATCGCGCTGGTTGGAGGTATAGAAATGGGCGGCATCGGCATCGTATTCGTCCGACTCCAGGCGGGACGGGTAGCTGCCGGGCGGCAGAAAGCCACATTCCAGGCAATAGACTTGATATCGCAGTGAATAGATTTCTTGCAGCATGTCGGCATCCGATTTGGTGCTGATTTTGTGGCCAAGGAAGAAAGGCCCATTAATGGGCTGCGAAAGATTCAAGTCCATGGACTTCTTCCCCGAGTGAATATCAGCCTATGTGTTCGGTAAGCTGATTCAACCTAATACTTGTTCAAAAAAACAAATATTCCACGCTTTGGCCGATGTCTGGTGCGTTGCAGGGGCTCGACGCGGGCAACGTGCAACATCTGGCTTGCTCCTCGTGTCGGCAGACTCGAGGCTTTTTGAGTGACGCATTTCAAATCAATGGTGCCATGTGGCGCCCCTAAGGGCAAGCATGGCGCCGTTTGCGCGAGCTACAATGCCGCTGGATGGCGTGCGGAAATGTCATGCTATCTGTGGCATTGTTCCGCCATTCAGGCCCAGCCAGTTTGTAAGATTCTTGCTGCGGCGCGATTTTGACTGACGACAGAGTTCTGCCTTTTGCGGGATTCATCTTTGCAAGCCGGAGGTTTTTAGATGTTACGAGCCCTGTTTTCGAACACGTCCAGTGGCGTTTTGCATGCGGTTCTCATGTCCGTTGCAATGCTGGTGACGGGGTGTTCGACCACGTATCCGGCTGCTCCGGCTACCGTGTCGTCCGCAGATTACAACTATGTCATCGGGCCGGGCGATACGGTCAATATCGTCGTCTGGCGCAATCCCGAGCTGTCGATGAATGTGCCCGTTCGACCAGACGGACGCATCACGACGCCGCTCGTCGAGGACTTGCCCGCGATCGGCAAGAGCGCCAAGACGCTGGCGCGCGACATCGAAAAAGCCCTTTCGAACTACATTCGTGATCCGGTGGTAACCGTGGTGGTTACGAGTTTCGTCGGGCCTTACAGCGAGCAGATCCGTGTTGTGGGCGAGGCGGCGAAGCCACAGGTTCTGTCATATAGACAACAGATGACCTTGTTGGACGTCATGATCGCGGTGGGTGGAATGACGGACTTCGCCGACGGCAATCACGCCACCATCCTGCGCACATCCGAAGGCAACAAGCAGTACAGCGTCCGGCTGAGGGATCTTCTCAAGCGCGGCGATGTGTCGGCAAACGTCGAGGTCAAGCCGGGCGATGTGCTGGTCATTCCGCAAAGCTGGTTCTGAGTAAGCTTTCGACATGTTTTTGAAATCATGGGCGCCGTGCTGTGCGATAGCGGCGCTCTGTAATGTTTTTCTTTGCGGATATCTTGAATGGATGATTTGATCAGACGGCTCGTGGCTTACGCCCGTGGCGCATGGCGTTTCCGTTGGTGGGGCTTGCTTGCCGCGTGGCTGGTAGGGGTCGCCGGAGCCATCGCCGTCTATGTCTTGCCAGACAAGTACGAAGCAACGGCCCGTATCTATGTGGACACGCAGTCGGTGCTGGCGCCGTTGATGTCGGGACTTACAGTGCCAAGCGATATCAACCAGCAAGTGACGATGCTGTCCAAGACTCTGATCAGCCGCCCGAACGTGGAAAAGCTGATTCGCATGGCCGACCTCGATCTGGCGGCGAAAACCAAAAATCAGCGCGAAGAGTTGCTTGACGATGTGACCAAGCGTCTGCGGATACAGAGCGTTGGCAAGGACAATCTCTATACCCTCGCTTTTCTCGACACCAAGCCTGAGCGAGCCAAGCGGGTCGTGCAGTCGCTGGTGTCGATCTTTATCGAATCGGGCCTGGGGGACAAGCGCAAGGATTCGGATTCTGCGAGACGTTTTATTGAAGACCAGATCAAGAGCTACGCGCAGAAGCTGGATGAAGCGGAGACCCGCTTGAAGGAATTCAAGCTGAAGAACATGGCGCTTGTAGGCGATACTGCCAAGGATACCGTCGGGCAGTTGCGCGAAATTTCAGAGCGTTTGCGTCAGGCGCAACTTGAATTGCGCGAAGCCGAAAATTCACGCGATGCGATCAAGCGGCAGCTCACGGGGGAGGCTCCTGGTGGCGTGGCTGCAGTGGATGCGGGCTTCCCGGAGCTTGACAGCCGCATCGATACGATGAAAAAGCAGCTTGATGATTTGCGCCGCAGCTATACCGACAATCATCCCGACGTCATCGGTACACGACGCGTGTTGGCCGATCTGGAAAAGCAGCGCGCCGAAGAACTCAAGGCGCGCAAGAGCAACTCTTCGGCCGCTGCGCCTGTCGCGTCGACCAATCCGGTGTATCAGCAGCTCAAGATATCGATGACGGATTCAGAAGCCAAGGTCGCGCAGCTCAAGACCCGAGTTGCCGAATACGAGGCGCGTGCTGCGCAATCCAAGGAACTCATGCGTCTGGCGCCGCAGACCGAGCAGGAACTGTCACAGCTCAATCGCGATTACGAAATACACAAGAAAGAATACGACCAGCTGGTGACCCGCAGGGAGTCCGCCAATATGTCGGCGCAGATGGAATCGGTGGCGGGTGTGGCTGACTTCAGGTTGATCGACCCGCCGAGCGTGCCGACCAAGCCTTCTGCGCCGAACCGCAGCATGCTGATGCCGCTGGTGGGCTTGCTGGCGCTTGTTGCGGGGGGAGCGCTGACGATCCTGCTGGATCAGATCCGTCCGGCTTTCTTTGATAGCCGGGTACTGCGCGAATCGACCGGTTTGCCGATTCTGGGATCGGTATCGGTAACGCCGAATCCGGAACGGGCACGCCGTAGCCGTCATAGCCGTTGGCTGTTTGTAAGCGGCGTTGGTTCCCTGGTTGGCGTGTTTGGCGCGCTGACTGTATTGCTAGTCCTGTTAAGCCGCTGAGTCGGGGGAAATGTCGTGAGCCTTATCGAAAAAGCGGTTGAACGGCTGGATCAGTTAAAGCGGGCTGGTGTAACGCCCCATGGTGTCGAAGCGCCGTCCATTATTGAGCAAGCCGTTGCCGCGCAATCTGTTGCGCCAACTGCCGCACCTGTAGCTGAAAAGCCTGCACCGGCTGTTGCCGCACCGAAAATCTCCGTTGATGACGAACCTGCCGCGCAAAGCCGCCAGATTGACATCGATCTGACGCGTCTCGGCGCAATCGGCATGGTAACGCCGCTCAATACGCGGTCGATGATTGCGGAAGAATACCGGGTCATCAAACGCCCCTTGTTGCGCAATGTATCGCAGGGCTCCGAAACGGATGCCTATCACCGTAACCTCATCATGGTGACCAGCTCGGTGCCCGGTGAGGGCAAGAGCTTCAGTTCCATCAATCTTGCCATCAGCATGGCCATGGAGCTGGACCGCACGGTTCTGCTCGTGGATGCAGACGTGTCGCGCCCTTCCGTGCTCAATCATCTTGGCCTGCCGCCGGCGCGTGGTTTGATGGATGTGTTGTTGAACGAGAGTATTCAGCTGCCTGACGTATTGTTGCGGACGAATATTGAAAAGCTGACCATCCTGCCGGCGGGCATGCCGCATCAGCGCGCGACAGAGTTCCTCGCCAGCGATGCAATGGTTCGTCTGCTCGATGAACTGGCAACGCGTTATGCCGACCGGATTATCGTTTTCGATTCGCCGCCATTGCTGATGACGACGGAAGCTCGTGTCCTGGCGACGCATATGGGTCAGGTTGTGGTGGTCGTCGAAGCCGGCCGTACTTCGCAAGCGATGGTGCGTCAGGCGCTCAGCACGATCGAGGCCTGCCCGGTCAAGATGATGTTGTTGAACAAGACGCGCGATATCGGCCCCGGCGGGTATTACGGCTACTACTCTCCCTACGGCTATGGCCAGCAAGAGCGCGAGCACTGATTCGTGATTAACCGCGCCATGCCGCTTTCCCTGCATTTTCATGCACTCGCAATATGCGGCGCCTTGATCGCGCCGTCGGCGTATGCGGGCGACTGGCGTGGCACAACCGGCTTGCAGCTGAGCGAAACCTATACCGACAATATCGGTCGCCAATCAGCGGGACAGAAACGCGGCGATTTCGCCACCGAGGTGTCGCCTTACCTTAGTTATGCGGGGCGAGGCGCGCGGACCAGCGGCAGTCTGGATGCGCGCTTGCAGAACTGGTTACACAGCGATAGCCAGACCAGCAATCGAACAGGCTTGCAATTGAGCGCCATTGGTTCAGTGGAGGCTTATGAGGACCACCTGTTCATTGACAGCTCTCTGAGCAACGACCGCCAACAGATATCCCAATTCCGCGCGGCCGATGCTAACTATGGCGGAACGAGTAACAGCACCGAGGTGACGCGCTTTTCGCTGTCGCCATATCTTAGATGGCGTCTTGGTAGTGCGACGGACGCAGGTTTGCGCTATCGGTACGAAAAGGTTCAGTCTGAAGCCAGTTTTGCAACAGGACAGACGGAGTCGCTTTCGCTGGATTTACGTAATGGCTCGGCATTTGGTCGCCTGGGGTGGGCTTTCAACGCCACACACAACGATACGGAACGCCAATCCGCCGAGGCTGCGAGCACCAATAGTTATAACGGCACCCTGACGTATGCGGTGACGCCAACCTTGGTAACCTCTTTGACGGGGGGGCAAGAATTCACGGATTTTGAAGGCGGCGATCGCCAGCATTACTGGAATTGGGGTGGTGGCCTGCAATGGCAGCCCGACGAGCGCACCACTATCAGTGCTCAGACAAGCAAGCGCTTTTTTGGTCGTGGATTCAATTATCAGTTTTCCCATCGTTTCCAGCGCTCAGCGATTGAGTGGAGTTACTCCCGCGACTTGAACGTAGTGTCCTCTGCTGGCGATCTCAATTCACCGGCAACCCAGTCTCGCGCGAAACAAGCATTAATAGCCGAGATGGCCGCTTTGGCTAGTTCTATTCCTGATCCTAGCGCACGGTTGATCGTTGCTCTCGAGCATTTGCAGGCTCAAGGCATTTCGGCTTATGACCTGATGCAACTCGACTATCTGTCGGGTCAGTCGTCCATCGACAAGAACATGCGATTGGCATGGGTCATGTATGGCGTGCGAAACTCGCTTACGCTTTCAATATTCCGGTCTGAACGGCAAGCTATTTCGCAGACTCGCATCGTCCAATTGAGCGATGATCTCTCTACTCATGATCACGTCAAAAATCGTGGCTGGGACGTGAGCTGGACACACAACCTGTCTGCGCTGACGACCGCGGGTTTGCACTATGGTTACGGCGACATCAGCGGCGAAACGACCACGGGTCAATTGACCTCTTCACACACCAGCACCGTCGGGTTGAACCTCAACACGAAGCTTGCACCATTCACCACAGGTGGCGTGGCTTACAACCACACCCGTTCCAAGGGCAGTGCCGAATATCGCGAAAATGCGGTGACGGTGCAGCTCAATCATCAATTCTAGGGGCCGCTATGTATGAGTCTTTTTACGGCTTGACCGGCAGGCCGTTCCAGCTTAATCCTGATCCGAGCTTCTATTACGGCAGCCGCGGTCATCGCCGTGCCATGGCCTATCTCGAATATGGTCTGCACCAGAACGAGGGCTTCATTGTCATCACGGGTGAAGTAGGGGCGGGCAAGACCACGATGGTGCGCAGCCTGCTGCAAAAGCTGGAGCAGACCAAGGTGGTTGCCGCGCATCTGGTGAGCACGCAGATCGATGCCGATGACATTCTGCGTCTGGTTGCCGCCTCTTTCGGCATACCGGCCAAGGGTGTCGACAAGTCCGATCTGCTATTGGCGCTTGAGGCCTTTCTGGTTTCGGTAACGGCTTCGGGCAAGCGCGCCTTGCTGATCGTCGACGAGGCGCAGAACCTCACGCCGCGCGCTGTTGAAGAATTGCGCATGTTGTCGAATTTCCAGCTTGAGGATCACGCTCTGCTGCAAAGTTTCCTCGTGGGCCAGCCGGAATTCCGTGACACGATGCAGAGCCAGCACATGTCGCAGCTGCGTCAACGTGTCATCGCGACCTATCACCTCGGCCCGATGGATGCCGACGAGACGCGTGCCTATATGGAGCACCGTCTCAAGCGTGTCGGCTGGAAGGGCAATCCACGTATCGAACCTTCGGCTTTCGCGGCCGTGCATGCCTTTACCGGCGGTGTGCCACGCAAGATCAACACCTTGTGCGATCGCTTGCTGCTGGCAGGTTTTCTCACGGAAAGCCACGTCATTACCGAAGTGAACGTGGAAGAAGTGATTCGCGAGATTCGTGAAGAGACGCCGCAAGCGGCGGCTAAAACCACGGACGGCGTCCGCGGGACGACGCGAGAAGATTTCATGTCGGCAGTTGGTGGTTTTTCAGCGGGTGATGCGGCAGGTCTGATGGGCAATCCCGATTTGCTGCGTCAATTGGCCGATGCAGCTGCGGGCTTCCAGGCGTCGCGTCTGGAAGAGCGCATTTCTCGCCTGGAAAATACCTTTGCTGCCATGCTGACTCTGATGCAGCAAGGTGGTGTGGCGACTCCCGTGCCACCTTCTTCGGCGAAGGTTTCACCTTTGAATCCGGACAAGCGCGCCGCCAAAGGTTCCTAGCCGAATCCGCGCTCCTGACAAACGCAGCAAGAGGAAGCAATGATCAACGCACTGACTGTCGACGTGGAGGACTATTTTCAGGTTTCCGCGCTGGCTCCGCATTTTCCGCGTTCCGGCTGGGACAATGTGCCGTGCCGCGTGGAGAAGAATGTTGATCGCATATTGGCGACGCTGCATGAGTACGGCGCCAAGGCCACTTTTTTCACGCTTGGCTGGCTTGCGGAACGTTATCCGAAGCTGGTGCGGCTGATTGTCATGGAAGGGCATGAGTTAGCCAGCCATGGCTATGGTCATGAACGCGCGACCGATCAGTCGCGCGGTGCGTTTCTCGCGGATATCCAGCTTGCCAAGGCGGTGCTCGAAGATATTGGCGGTGTCGAGGTGCGGGGTTATCGCGCGCCGAGTTTTTCGTTCAGCGACGAAAATCCCTGGGCACACGAATGCCTGCACGAAATCGGTTATGCCTACAGCTCCAGCGTCTACCCGGTGGTACATGATCACTACGGCATGCCGGATTCGCCGCGCTTCCCCTATCTGCACGATAGCGGTGTCGTCGAAATTCCCGTTACGACGGCACGGGTAATGGGGCGTAACTGGCCTGCGGGCGGCGGCGGGTATTTTCGCTTTCTGCCTTATGGTGCATCGCGCTGGATGATCAAGCGGGTGAACAAGGCTGACGGCAAGCCGGCCATCTTCTATTTTCATCCCTGGGAGATTGACCCGGAGCAGCCGCGTGTCGAGGCCGCATCGGCAAAGACGCGGTTTCGCCATTATGTGAATCTCGACAAGACGCAATCGCGCCTGGAGTTCTTGCTGAGAGATTTTCAGTGGGGCCGCGTCGATGAAGTCTTCCTCGACAAGGCGTTCAAGCTGCCGGCCTCATAATCCAGCATTGCGCCCAAGTACCGCATTCAAGCCCTTTTCGCGAAATTCCTCATGTCCAATATGTTGCCTGGCGGGCTGCAAGTCTGTGCCCTGCAAGACAGTGATCGCCCGCGATGGGACGCATTCGTGCGGGCGTGTCCGCAAGCCAGCTTTTTTCATCTGTCGGCCTGGCGCGATCTGATCAGCCAGGTCTGGCGTCACAAGTGCTACTTCGTCTATGCGCAACGTGGCGAAGAAATCGTAGCCGTATTGCCGCTGGCCGAGATCAAGAGCCGGCTGTTTGGCCACTCACTGAGTTCCCTGCCTTTTGCCGTTTATGGCGGCATTGCGGGTGACGACGCAGAGGCGCGCGCTGCGCTGGAGAAGTATGCCGATGAGCTGGCGCGCGAATTGGGCGTCACACATCTTGAATATCGCAATGTATTGCCGGCGCATCCCGAGTGGCCGAATCAGGACCTGTACGTTGCGTTCCGCAAGACGCTCGAACCCGATGACGAAGCGAACATGCAGGCCATCCCGCGCAAGCAGCGCGCGATGGTGCGCAAGGGCATCAAGAATGAATTGCAAGCCCACATCGATCCGGACGTGAATCGCTTCTTTGCCGTGTATGCCGACAACGTCAAACGGCATGGTACGCCAGCCATGTCAAAGCGCTGGTTCAAGGCGCTGTTCGATACCTTCGGCGACGACTGCGAAGTGCTGACAGTCACCGACACGCAGGGCAAGCCGCTATCAAGCGTGATGAGCTTCTACTTCCGCGACGAGATCCTGCCCTACTATGCCGGTGACATGACGGCAGCGCGCGATCTGGCGGCCAATGATTTCAAGTATTGGGAATTGATGCGCCGCGCGGTCGTGCGTGGTTGCAGGATTTTCGACTATGGGCGCAGCAAGGTCGGCACCGGCCCATACAGTTTCAAGAAGAACTGGGGCTTCGAGCCGACACCTTTGGCGTATGAATACGTGCTCTACAAATGCGACAGCGTGCCGCAGAACAACCCGATGAATCCCAAGTATCGCGCCTTCATCGCCATGTGGCAGCGCCTGCCGCTGGTGGTGGCGAATACGCTGGGCCCACATATTGTGCGTAATCTTGGATGAGCAGCGTGCAAGAGACCAACGGGATCAGCGCCAAGGGTAGCGACAACCGGCCGCATCTGCTCTACCTCGTGCATCGCATTCCTTTTCCGCCCAACAAGGGCGACAAGGTGCGCTCGTACCATCTGCTCAAATTCCTGGCGCAGCATTACCGCGTGCACCTTGGCACCTTTGTCGACTACGCGGACGACTGGCAGTACGTGCCCGCATTGAATGAATTCTGCGAATCGGTGTGTGCCGAACGCATTCAGCCGCTGATGGCGCGTGCACTGTCGCTGCGTGGGCTGGTCAGTGGTGAAGCGCTGAGCTTGCCGTTCTATCGCAATCGTCGCATGGCGCGTTGGATTCGTGAGACGCTCAACAAGCAGCGCATCGTGCGCGCGGTCGTGTTCAGCTCGCCAATGGCGCAGTACCTGGAGGGCGAGATCGCTGCGCGCAGCGTCGTTGATTTCGTGGATGTGGATTCCGCGAAATGGACGCGTTATGCCGAAGACCGCAGCGGTGCCATGGCCTGGCTGTATCGCCGCGAGGGCGAGCGACTGGCTGCTTTCGAGCGTAGCGTTGCGCGGCGCGCAGCAGCCAGCGTACTGGTGTCGGAAGCGGAGGCGGCGCTGTTTCACAAGGTCGCGCCGGAATCGATATCGGACATTCATGCGATCGGCAACGGCGTCAATGCCGAGCTGTTTTCACCGCAGCATGTCTTGGAGTCGCCTTACGCTAAAGACGAGCTACCGGTGGTGTTTACGGGGGCGATGGACTACTGGCCGAACATCGATGCCGTGTGCGCCTTTGCCGATGAAGTGTGGCCCGGTATCCTTGCGCGGTGGCCCGCGGCGCGCTTCTACATCGTCGGCATGAATCCCTCGGAAGCGGTGCTGGCACTGGCGCAGCGCGCAGGCATCAGCGTGACCGGTACGGTGCCGGATGTACGCCCGTGGTTGCGTCACGCGCGTGTCGT
Organism: Rhodocyclales bacterium; assembly: GCA_028292485.1. GTDB lineage: Bacteria > Pseudomonadota > Gammaproteobacteria > Burkholderiales > Rhodocyclaceae > Viridibacterium. The sequence continues at coordinate 43,936 of JAQGMG010000004.1, forward strand.
GGTAGCGCCTTTGCGTGTGGCGCGCGGCGTGCAGAACAAGATTCTCGAAGCCATGGCAATGGGGCGGCCGGTAGTCGCTTCGGCGACGTGCGCCGTTGGCATCAAGGCACGCCATGATGAGGAACTCGTGGTGGCGGATAGCGCAGAAGAGTGGTCTGCTGCGGTGACATCATTGCTGGCAGATGGAATGCGGGCGGAGCAGGTGGGGCAGCGTGCGCGCGAACGCATCCTTGCCGATTACAGCTGGGAGGCGCATTTGCAGCAGTTCAAGGTTTTGATCGAAGCAGGCTGTGCGAGAGCAGTTTGAGGCAATACAGGCGAACACGTCATTCCCGCGGAAGCGGGAATCCGCCTCACTGCACGAGGTCGATTTGTCAGTTTGAAGTGGATTCCCGCTTTCGCGGGAATGACGGGAAAAATTTTGCCAGAAACGAAACGCGGTGATGGCGTGCACAGGACAATGACATGAATGAGGCAATGTTGAGGGACACCGGCAGCAGCAGACTTCAGCCGCTTTGGGCCGCTGGCATTGCGGCCCTGATGGTGCTGGTCGTGCTGACGGTTTTTCGCCAGACGACACTGGACATGTACGGCATCTGGATGCGCTCGGGTACGTTTACGCACTGTCTGCTGGTGCTGCCGATTTCGATCTGGCTGCTGTGGGAGCGCCGCGCATCCCTGCAGCGCGTGGGCTTTGCGCCCGCAGCGTTGCCACTGCTGTTTCTGGCAGCGGCAGGCGTCTTGTGGGTGATGGGCGAAGCGGTCAGTGCTGCGGTGGTGTCGCACTTTGCCCTGGCCTTCATGCTGATCGCGGTTGTGTGGCTGGTATGGGGCAACCGCGCTGCAAAGCTGGCGATGTTCCCGCTGGCCTTCGTGTTGTTCGCCGTGCCATTCGGTGAATTCCTCACGCCGACCCTGATGCAGTACACGGCCAAGTTTACGGTGATTCTCGTGCGAGCTTCGGGTGTGCCGGTGTACCAGGAGGGCATGAGTTTCGTGATCCCGAGCGGGCGCTGGTCGGTGGTGGAAGCTTGTAGCGGCATTCGTTACCTGATTGCCTCACTGATGGTCGGCGTGCTGTTCGCCTATCTCAACTACCGTTCGGCCAAACGTCGCGCCTATTTCGTGCTGGCCGCGTTGATCGTGCCGCTGATTGCCAACTGGCTGCGCGCCTACATGATTGTCATGCTCGGTCACCTGAGCGGTAATCAGCTCGCCGTCGGCGCCGACCACCTGGTTTATGGCTGGGTGTTTTTTGGTCTTGTCATCGGCGTGCTGTTCTGGGTCGGGTCGAGATGGCGCGAGGACGATGCTCCGCTGCCAGCGGTCAGCGAGATGCCAGCGCCCCAAGGCTCGGGCATCAATTTGCGTACGGCCGTCCTGCTTGCTTTGGCGCTGCTAACCATTGCGCTGCCGCGGCCAGTCCTGAGCTGGCTGACGAATCTGCCAGCTGCACCTGATTACAGAGTCCCGGCGATACAGCCTGCCGCGGGCTGGTCGACAGCCGTGATGAACGAGGCGGGCTGGCGTGCCTTGTTCGAAGGCCAACGGGCCTCCTCCGTGCAGGTATTCAAACGTGGTACGGAAACCGTGGTTGTGCAGATTGCATATTTCGCCAACCAGTCGCCTGGTCATGAGTTGATCCAGTTTGCCAATCGGCTGGTCGACAGTCAGGATTCGCTGTGGGGCGTGATCACTGAGAGCAATGTTGCATTGCCGACAGCACAAGCAAGCTCGACGCAATTCCAGCAGGCTGAAATCGGTGGTGAAGGCGGTCGCTTGCTGGCATTGCGCACCAATTGGCTGGGTGAATCTTCAGCGACAAGTTCCGATCGATCGGCCAAGCTTGATTTGCTCAAATCACGCCTGCTGCGTCAGTCGGACGATTCGGCAGGTGTAGTGATCTGGACTCCACTCAATTCATCGCGTGCTGGCGCGGAGCAGACGCTGGCGTCTTTCGTGCACGATAATTGGGCGGCCATCCAGGGCGCTTTGCAGCACACTGCCCAGCGTGAGACGAACCGGAAGTGAAAAAATAACATGTGCGGCATTGCGGGGATTTTTGATCTGAAGGGGCGGCGCGAGCCGGATCGGGCGCTGGTCGAGCGCATGAACGCGATCCAGTTCCATCGCGGGCCCGATGAAGCGGGCCTGCATGTCGAGCCCGGTGTCGCGCTGGCTCACCGTCGCCTGTCGATCATCGATCTGGCAACCGGCCAGCAGCCCTTGTTCAACGAAGATAAATCGGTCGTTGTCGTCTTCAATGGCGAGATCTACAACTATCAGGAACTGATTCCCGAGCTGCAGGCCGCAGGGCATGTATTCCATACGCGTAGCGATACCGAAGTCATCGTGCATGCCTGGGAGCAGTGGGGCGAGGCCTGCGTCGATCGCTTCCGCGGCATGTTCGCCTTCGCCTTGTGGGATCGCAATCGCGAAACCTTTTTCCTCGCGCGCGACCGTCTCGGCGTCAAGCCGATGTTCTATGCCGAGCTGGCCGATGGCTGGCTGGCTTTCGGCTCGGAACTCAAGACGCTGACGCAATGCGCCGGTCTGGATCGACGCATCGATCCGCATGCGGTCGAAGAGTATTTCGCGCTTGGCTACGTGCCCGACCCACGCTGCATTTATCGCGGTGCGCGCAAGCTGCCCGCTGCACACCTGATGACGATCCGCCGTGGCCAACCATTGCCGCAGCCGCGCCGTTACTGGGACGTGCGCTTTGAGGCCAATGAAACGGTCGGCGTGCGCGAGGCGAGCGAGGAGCTCAATGCGCGTCTGCGCGAGTCGGTCAGGCTGCGCATGATTGCAGATGTTCCGCTCGGGGCATTCCTTTCCGGTGGCGTGGATTCGAGCGCAGTGGTGGCCCACATGGCGGGCTTGTCCGACGCGCCGGTGAATACCTGCTCGATTGCCTTTGACGATCCGGCTTTCAACGAATCGGCATTTGCCCAGCAGGTGGCTGATCGTTACAAGACCAGGCACTTCGTCGACACCGTTACGAGCGATGACTACGGCCTCATCGACACGCTCGCGCAACTCTACGACGAGCCTTATGCCGATAGCTCGGCGATCCCGACCTACCGTGTTTGTCAGCTGGCACGTCGCCATGTGACGGTTGCGCTTTCCGGTGATGGCGGCGATGAAGTGTTCGGCGGCTACCGACGCTATCGCCTGCACATGATGGAAGAGCGCGCACGCTCGGCACTGCCGCTATGGCTGCGCGGGCCGCTGTTCGGCGCTATGGCGCGCCTGTATCCGAAAGCCGACTGGGCGCCGCGCATGTTCCGCGCGAAGACGACCTTCCAGGGCATCGCGCGTGATTCGGTAGCGGCGTATTTTCATAGCATGTCGGTATTGCGAGATGACGAACGCAATCAGCTGTACAGCGAGAGCCTGCGTGCGCAGCTGGGTGGTTATCACGCGCAGGATGTATTCCGCGAGCATGCGGCCAACGCACAGACCGACGACCCGCTATCGCTGATCCAGTACATCGACATGAACACGTGGCTGGTCGGCGACATCAATACCAAGGTCGATCGTGCCTCCATGGCGCATGCGCTCGAAGTGCGCGAACCCTTGCTCGATCACAAGCTGATCGAATGGGCTGCAACCTTGCCGTCGGCGATGCGCGTCAAAGGGCAGGAGGGCAAATACCTGCTCAAGAAGGCGTCGGAATCGCTGCTGCCGAACGATATTCTCTACCGCCCGAAAATGGGCTTCTCGGTGCCGCTGTCGCGCTGGTTCCGCGGCCCCTTGCGCGAGCGCGTACGCAGTGCACTGACCGGCGAGCGTCTGCTCGACACGGGCTTCTTCGATCACAGCTACCTCCGCAATATGGTCGATTCGCACGAGTCCGGCCTGCGCGACTACAGCGCGCCGATCTGGTCTTTGCTGATGTTCGACGCGTTTCTTGGATTGCAGTGAGCGACCCGCTGGCAAGCAATTCCGATCTCCCCTCGCCCCTTGCGGGAGAGGGGCTGGGGGAGAGGGGGGACGGTCGTGACGCTCCCCCTCACCCGGCCCTGCGGGCCACCCTCTCCCGCGAGGGACGAGGGGCGTTGCAGCGCAAGCTCGTTGCGCACGTGGTGTATAGCTTCAAGGCAGGCGGCCTCGAAAATGTCATCGTGCAGCTCATCAACAAGCTGCCCGCGGATCGTTTCAGACACGTGGTAATCGCGCTGACAGAATGCAGCGAAGAATTCGCCCAACGTGTCGCGCACAAGGATGTGCAATTCATCTCGCTGCGCAAACCGCCGGGCCAGATTTTCGGCATGTACCCACGGCTGTGGCGGCTGTTTCGTCAGTTGCGCCCGGACGTCCTGCACACCTGCAATCTTGCTGCGCTGGAAGTCACGCCCGTGGCCTGGGCGGCCGGTGTGAAGCGGCGCGTGCATGTCGAACATGGCTGGGTCGTCGCCGACCCGCATGGATCGAACAAACGCTACCGGCTGATGCGGCGTTTCTATCGGCCGTTCGTGACGCAATTCGTGGCAGTGTCGCGGCAATTACGTGACTATCTGTGCGGCCCGATAGGCATTTCGCCGTCCCGCATAGCACTGGTGTCGAATGGCGTGGATACAGACAGCTTCCATCCTGTCGTCGCGGGAGAAGGCAAGCCGGCTGGCTGGCCATTCGATGAGGATGCATGGGTAGTGGGCACCGTCGGGCGGCTTGATCCGGTGAAGAACCAGGCCCTGCTTGTCGAGGCTTGCGCCCGGCTGGTCGCGCAGGACGACGAGGCCAAGCGACGCCTGCGTCTGCTGATCGTTGGCGAAGGCGAAGAGCGCGCTGCATTGAGCCGCCAGCTTGATGAAACAGGCATGGCTGACCGGTTCTGGTTGCCGGGTAGCCGCAGCGATGTGGCCGAGCTGTTGCGTGCGATGAATTGTTTTGTATTGCCATCGATTGCAGAAGGCACTTCGTGCACTTTGCAGGAGGCCATGGCGAGCGGTTTGACCATCATTGCCACGGAGGTCGGGGGCAATCCCGATGTACTGGGAAATGGAGATGAAAATGGCCGTAGAACTTGCGGCGTACTGGTACCTTCGGGCGACCAGGAGCGATTGACGCAGGCCTTGTCGCGCTGCCTGCATGGCGATGCGGGCGTCGCAGCCTTACCGGAGATTGCGCGTGCCGAAGCACTTGCGCATCATTCGCTGGCCGCCATGGTGAATGCATACGAAAACCTGTTCGATCCGCGCACTGAAGATGAGCCGGAGCGGGCTTCATGACAAAGACTGCAATGAAGATCATTTATCACCATCGCACCCGTGGCGAAGATGCCCAGGGTGTGCACATCAGCGAGTTGCAGACGGCGTGGCGAGCGATGGGGCACGAGCTCGTCGAGGTCAGTCTCGGCAGTCGCAAGCAGGACGCTCCCGCGCCGAAGCCCGGCGACGCGCGGAAAGGTCATTCCGAAGGGCGCGGCAAGCTCGGCAGCCTCATCTACGAATTCCTGTCTTTCGGTTACAACATCGTCGGCGCATTTCGCCTGTGGCAAGCGGTGCGCAAGGTCAAGCCTGCATTCATCTACGAGCGTCATTCCATCCACCTGGTCGCTGGCGCCGTCGTATCAAAATTTACCGGCGTGCCGCTGGTGCTGGAAGTCAATGCGCCGCTCGCCGAGGAGATGTCCAAGCAGAGTGGACTCGTTGCGCAGGGATTTGCCGAGGCGCTCGAGCACTGGGTCATTCGCAACGCGACGCGCGTGGTGGTCGTCACCGATGTGCTGCGTCAGTACTACGCGAAGAAGGGTGTCGATGTCAGCCACTTCGAAGTCATGCACAACGGCGTCGACCCGGCGCGCTTCAATGCACAGGTTTCGCCACTGACTGTGCGCGACCGTCACAATCTGCAAGGGCGCTGCGTTGTCGGATTTGTCGGCTGGGTACGCCAATGGCATAGACTCGATCTGATGATCGACGCGCTGTCCTCGCTGCCGGATCGCGACAATTTCGCCATGCTGGTCGTCGGAGATGGCCCCGCTGTGCCCGCATTGCGCGAGCAGGCAGAACGCCTGGGCATGGGTGGCAATATCGTTTTTGCCGGGCCGGTGCGCCACGCCGACATTCCCGATCATGTTGCTGCCATGGACATCACGGTGCTGCCGAGTATTCCGCCTTACGCGTCGCCGATGAAGCTGTTCGAATACATGGCGCTGGGCAAGGCCGTGGTGGTGCCGGACCAACCCAATCTGCGCGAGATCGTGCATGACGGTGAGAATGGTCTGTGCTTCCCCGTTGGCGATTACGAAGCTTTCGCCGCTTGCGTGCTGCGTCTGGCGCAGGACACGGCTTTACGCGCGCGCATGGGACAGGGCGCGTTGCGTACGATCGAGGAGAATGGTCATTTCTGGCGCTGCAATGCCGAACGCGTGAATCGTTCGCTGGGGTTGGCATGAGCCAGAGCCGCCCCATCCGCACGCTGCTTTTCTCCACGCTCTACCCGAGCAGCGTGCGGCCCAACCACGGCATCTTCGTGGAAACGCGGCTGCGCGAATTGCTCAAGAGCGGGCAGGTTGAAACGCGCGTGGTGGCACCCGTGCCATGGTTCCCATCAAGCAACCCGCGCTTTGGTGAATGGGCACAGATGGCTGCGACCCCGGCCTTCGAAGAACGCAATGGCATCCAGGTCTGGCACCCGCGTTACGCGTTGCCGCCCAAAGTGGGCATGAACGTGGCGCCGTGGACGCTGGCATGGGGGGCGCGCGCCACGGTGGCAAAACTGATTCGCGAAGGCTTCGATTTCGATCTCATCGACGCCCACTACTATTATCCCGATGGCGTAGCCGCAGCCATGCTGTCGCGCTGGTTCAAAAAGCCTTTTGTGGTGACTGCACGTGGCACCGATCTCAACCTGATTCCGCAACATCCCTGGCCGCGCAAGCTGATCGAAAAGACAGCGCAGGCAGCCTCGGGCTCAATTGGCGTATGTGCCGCTTTGATGGATGAGCTGCACAAGCTCGGCGCAGATCGTGAAAAATTGCATGTCATGCGCAATGGGGTCGATCTGGAGCGCTTCCAGCCGTTGAGCAAAGAGTCGATGCGCCAGGAGCTTGGCTTGCCACAAGGGCTTGTCATGTTGTCTGTCGGCCATCTCATTCAGCGCAAGGGGCACGACGTGGCGATCAGCGCTGCCGCACTGCTGCCCGATGCAACGCTGGTCATCATCGGTGAGGGCGAAGAGCGTGAGCGTCTTGAGCAACAGGTCGTACGGTTGGGCCTGAGCGAACGTGTACGCTTCACTGGCGCAATTGCCAATACGCAGCTGGCGCGCTGGTACAGCGCTGCCGATGTGCTGGTGCTTGCATCGAGCCGTGAGGGCTGGGCCAATGTGCTTCTCGAGAGCATGGCCTGCGGCACGCCGGTAGTCGCCAGTCGTATCTGGGGTACGCCGGAAGTGGTGCAGAACGATGTTGCCGGCCGCCTGGTCATGGAACGCAGCGGCGAGGCTTTTGCTGCTGCCGTCAGGACGCTTTACGCAGCACGTACCGATCGGGCTGTCGTGAGGCGCTATGCCGAAGGCTTCTCGTGGGCGCAAACGAGCGATGCGCAGCACAGCCTGTTTCAGTCGTTGTCCATGAAGGCGGTGGCACAATGATCGACAATGCGGCGATCTTTTTTGGCTGCGCGGCGATGATCTTCGTTGCCCTCCGGCTGGTGCGCGTCAGCGTTGCGGCGCGCAATGCGGCGAAGGCCGGCAAGGGGCAGGACCATGCGTGACCTGTTGCTGCTCGTCGTGTATCTCGTGCTGTGCGTATGTAGCTTCAGGGCGCTGCCGATCTGGGCGCTGATTTACATGTGGACTGACTTGTTCCAGACGCAGCGTCTGGGCTATGGCTTCCTCGCGGGCAAGCCTTTGTCGATGGTGTTCGGTGTTACCGCGCTGTTGTCATGGTTCTTCATTCCCAACAAACCGGCACGCCTGACGCCAGGCATCGCCATGCTCATCCTCTGGTCCATCTGGATGACGATCACGACTTTCAACGCCGTGGTGCCGGACGCAGCCTGGTTCAAATGGGACTGGGCATTCAAGGGAACCGTGTTCGCCATCTTCCTGCCGTACTTCTTCAATACGCGCGAAGAGATCGAAGCGGCCGTGCTCACCCTGTTGTGCGGCGTGCTCGGCAATATCATCGCGGTGGGCGCCAAGACGACGATCAGCGGCGGTGGTTACGGTGTGGACTTCGCGCTCGTCAGTGGCGGCTATGGCATGACCGAGGGCAGCATTCTGGCGATGGTGGCCGCGTCCATCCTGCCCTTGCTGTTGTGGGTGGGGCAGCACAGCGTGCTCGTCACGCCGATCTGGATGCGGCGTCTGGCGGTTGCCGGCCTGATATTCCTGTCGGCAGTTGCATCGCTGGGAACTTTCGCCCGCACGGGGCTGGTCGCGATGGCTGTATTCGCGGTATTCCAGTTTGTCCGGGCCAAGCGAAAGATCGTATTCGTCGTCGTCATGGTCGCCGCTTTGAGCTGCGTGCAGGGCTTCATGGGGGACGCATGGACCGAGCGTATGTCCACGATGAAAAACGCTGGCTCGGAAACCTCGGCCATGGGCCGCGTTGCCGCCTGGATGTGGACCTTGCAGTACGTCAGCGAGCACCCTCTGGGTGGCGGCTTCGACGTCTACCGCATCAACTCGGTGAACATCGAGATGGCTGACGGCACGATTTTCGTGGATCGCGCCAAGGCTTTTCACAGCATGTATTTCGAAGTGCTTGGCGAGCAGGGAATCCCGGGAATCGTATTGTTGTTCGGCATGCTGGGCTGGTCGTTCGTCAGCCTTGGACGTGTCAAGAAACTGGCACGTCAGCATCCCGGCCATGAATGGTTATTCGATCTGGCCGGTGCATTGCGCGTTGCTGCCGTTATCTACATGGCCGGCGGCGCATTCGTGGGGGTGGCCTACATTCCATATCTCTGGTATTTGTTTGGCATAGGCATCGCGTTGCGCCATTATGCCGATCGGCTCGGTAGCGGGGCTGGCATTCCCGTGGATGTCGGTGTGCGCGTGGGACATCGCAGTTCCGGAGGTGTCAAGCATGCTTGAGGCAGCGCCGCTGTTGCGCCAATTCTTCCCGGGCGGCGCCGCCAGCACGCTATCGGTGTTTTCGTTCCATCGTATTCCCGAGCGCGACGTCAATCCCGTTTCGATGGAATTCGAGCTGGCCGAATTCGAGAATATCCTCGACGTACTCGAGCATCATTTTCGCGTATTGCCGCTGGACGAAGCTTTGCAGGGGCTGGCGAAGGGGCGCCTGCCGGATCGTGCCGTTGCACTGACTTTCGACGACGGGTACGTCGATTGGCGGCGTGGTGTCGTGCCGGCGTTGCATCAGCGTGGTATGCACGCGACATTTTTTATTGCATGTGGCCAGCTATCGGGCCAACTGCTCTGGTATGACCGTTTTCGTGCCCTGGTGCGGGCTGGCGTCAGCTCGGATCTCTTGCAACGCGTGTTTGACCAGACGGTCACGGAAGACGTCTGGTCCCTGCCTGAGCATGACCGGCCATTTGTGCTGGAACGGGCGCTGAAATATGCCAGCCGTGAGCGGCGCGACGCTGTGCTGGCAGAGCTCGAACAGGTCGCTGGTAAGGGCGTTGTTCCTGATGAATCCTTGACGGACGCGGATATTCGTACCTTTCATTCGATGGGTTTCGGTATCGGCGCCCACACTTTCACGCATCCGATCCTGGCAAGTTGCCCCGATGAAGAAGCCTGGCATGAGATCGCTGATAGCCGTGAATATCTCGAAGGTGTCGTCGGCGGGCGCGTCACAGGCTTTGCTTATCCCAATGGCAAGCCGCACCAGGATTTCACCGCCAATCACGTCGACATGGTCAGGCGCGCGGGCTACGAGTATGCCGTGAGCACTGCTCGCGGCGTCGCCACGGCCCAGACCTCGCGTTTCGCGGTACCTCGCTTCGGACCATGGAGCAGTCGCCGCTTTCCCTTGCTGCGCCATATGGTGATGAATCGCTTCGAGCGGGCGGCTCAGGAAGGTGAATTTGGCGAGCCTGTTTCACGCGGTCTGCAGCTTTCGGGCGCTGCCACTCCGTCTCATCCGGCTGTGAGTACTCCAGCAGACGCACTGAGTGTGTCAGTGGTGATTCCGGTATTCAATTGCTGGCCGCTTCTCGGCGAAGCCATCGACAGTGTCTTTGCGCAGAGCGTGCCGGTTGCTGAAGTCATCGTCATCAATGATGGTTCGAGCGACGGCGACTACCAGCATTTCGCCCGCAAATATCCCGGCGTGCGTGTCATCGACAAGCCGAACGAAGGCGTGTCTGCGTCGCGCAATCTTGGTATCAGGGAGGCGCGCGGTGACATCATCGCCTTTCTGGATGCAGACGATGTCTGGCTGCCCGGCAAGCTCGCCGCACAATTGCGTTTGTTTCAAGAAAATCCGGACGTGGGCGTCGTATTCGGTCGCTTCGAGAAATGGTTTGCGGATGCGGCGGGTGCCTATCGTCCGTGGCAGGAGTTCGGTGCAGTCCCGGCTGACGCCGACATGGATCCGGAGCGCTCGGGCTGGCTATACGGCAAGCTCGCCATGGGCCTGCTGGTTGGCATGAATACCGCTGCGGTGCGTCGCTCCCTGTTGCTCGAGGCTGGCGGCTTCGATGAGAGTCGTCAGATCGGGGAAGACTACGAATTGTGGCTGCGCCTGTCGCGTATCACGCGCATGCAATGCATACGTGATGTCGTTGCTCTCTATCGCATGCGTGCTGGCAGTGCCATGCATGGTTTGCGCGAAGACAACGAACTGGCGCAACTTCTGGCAACGGCGCGCGAGCGTTGGGGCCTCGATGCGCCAAACTGTTCGGGACTCACTGAGTCGGCCTATCGACGACGCATGGCGCAGGTTTATTTCGTGCACGGCTACGATCATTTCTGGCGCGGTTCCGCCGCTGTTGCACACCAGGCTTTCAAGAATGCGCTGGGCTTCCAGCCCGAGCATGTGCGGGCGCGGGTTTATGCCGTGCTGTCGAAACTGGCACCTGCCGTGACGGTTGCGCGCACTGTCGGAGGCGCGCGATGAAGCTGCTGCTGAAGCGTTTGTTGTGGCTCAGTGGTGTGTTTCACCTCGAGCACTGGCTACGCAACCGCCGCACATTAACCGTGGCAATGTTTCACCGCGTATTGCCGCAGGGTAGTGAAGCGTGGCAGCACGCCGAGCAGGAATATGCCGTTGGTCTGGATGAGTTCGAATTCTGTCTGCGTTTCTTCAAGTGTCATTACAACGTCGTGTCGCTGGAGCAGGTACGCCGCGCTGCGCAGGGCGACGGCACGCTTCCCGACAAGGCACTGCTGATCAGTTTTGACGATGGCTGGCAGGACAACGTAGACCACGCCCAGCCTCTGCTGGCAAAACACGGTTTGCGCGCCACGCTCTTCGTCAATGTCGATGCCGTGCGGCAGCAAGGCTTGCGCTGGTGGCAGGACGCACTTGTCGAAGTCGCTCACGCCCGCCCCGATGCACTGGCCACATTGAGTCCGGCAGGTGACTTCTACTCGGCGGCGCAGGTCATGCTGGAGAAGCCGCTCGATGAGCGTTGCGACGTATTGGCGCCATGGTTGGGTTATCAGCCGCAGACGCGACAAATGCTCGATGAAGCAGGTCTGGCAGCATTGGATCGCAAGGTGTGGGACATCGGCTCACATGGTCTGACTCATGTGCCGATGACTTACGCGCCGAACCTCGACGCCGAGCTTGACGGGTCGGCGCGACAGCTCGGGCAATGGTGTGGCGGGCACGTTACCGCCCTGGCTTTTCCGCACGGCCGTTATACGTCTGACATAGTGAAGCGGGCGCGTGAGACGACTTATCAACTGGTCTTTTCCAGCGATGCGCGTTTGAATCGCTCCGAGGCCGTTACAGCAGCGTCCGTGCTTGGCCGGATTCATATTCCGTCGGCGGCGATGCGTGACGAGTCGCAAGGCTTGTGCGCACGCACACTGGCGCTGTTCCTGTGGCGTCGGCAAATCATGGCCACGGCCCAATCGTAGTTATTCCGCTTCGGGCTTGGCCCGCTTCGCTTCGAGTCGCCAGCGCAGGGAGTTCAACCCCCTGTCGATGAATGCCGATAGATTCTTCCGCGCATAGTAGTCACGGAAGTACAGGTGCTCTTCGTTGGCAAAGTCGCGCTTCGCCTGCGTGTCGCCTTCACCACGATCTACGCAGCGGATCCCCAGCTCGCGACCGCGCTTGAGCGTTTCCCACATGAGCAGGCGGCCCGGCGAATAGCTGTGAAATGCGGTGTCGTAAACGGGAAACCAGTACGCCAGCGTGTCGACACACTGCAAGCCGAAATGCGCTGCAATCGGCTTGTCGTTGCAATACAAAGTCGTGAGGCGTGGCTTGCACAGCGGGTCATCCTGCGCCGCCAGGAAGTGCAGGAAATCGCGATCTGCCTTTGCGCTGAAAGGGTGCGCGTTGCGGCCGGTGCGGCGGTACTGCGCGATCTTCGTGTCGATCAGCCAGTCAAGCATTGCGGAGCCGGGCTCTTCAAGCGCGAAGCGCAGGGTGCCATGGTCACGTTCCAGCTTGCGGTGGCGGCGCTCCGTATCCTGGAAGAATTTCTTGTCGCGCTGGGCAAGTTCAGCCAGGAAATCGCCTTCCACTCCAGTGCGTATACGCAGACCTTTGCGTGGCTGGCTACCTGTCATGCCATGCGAACTTTGCGTTTCGTCCAGATGGGTAAATAGAAAAGTCGAGAGGCCACTGGCTCGCAGCAGTTGATCGGGCGTGACGCGAAAATCCGGCTGGGCAATGATGCCTACATAGTCGGAGAAACTACCCGCGAGCGGCACACCGGCGCCGAGCAAGCGGTTGCCCAACATTGGGAGGCTGAATGCGAAAAATGCCTGAATGACGCCAGCGTGCTCGAAGATGCAGACACGCACGTTGCCGAAAGCCTTTTCCGCGGCAAGTGCATAGGCTGGCGACAGAAAGGCCGACGCACAGTTCGAGCTCGACAACAGGTCTTGCCAGCGCGCGCGTTCGTTCGTCGTGAGCTCGTCTGGGCGCACAACGCGTGTCTTGAACGGAGCCGATTCCGGCGATGCATTCTGCATATCAGGCCGCTTGCCTGCGCCACAGCTTGGCCAGCACCATGTCTATTTCGGCATTGAGCGGGTGCTTGAGCATCTTGATCGCCAGCAGCCAGGTGATACCGCAAGCCATGCCGACGACAAGCAGGCGAGCCACCGGTAGCCAGTCGCCGGGCAGGCGCAGCAATGCCAGCGATACGGCTACACAGGCCAGGGTTACGCCGGCGCTTGGCACGAGCGCGCGCGCCATTTCGGACATTTTCACATTGAACGTTTTTTGCCAGATGGCTGTGACGACGGGCAGGGTGACGACATCTGCAATGAGGAAGATGCAGGCGAACCAGAATAGATCGTGCGCCTGCAGGAGAAGTGCCAGCCCAAGACGCATCGCCAGCGTCGACATTGCCGGCAATACCGAAAGGTAGGGCCGGCCTACGGCAATGAGCCCGTTCTGCGTTAGCGAGAACGGGATGCGTGCAGCACTTGCCAGACACATCACGCCGACCAGGGGTACGCACTCAAGCCATTTCGGTCCGTACAACAGGCGGATCATGTCTTCCGCGTGGAACGCCGTGACAGCGAGCACCGGCCAGGCGAGGCCGCTCAGATAGGACATGGCCTTGCACAGCATGGGCGACAAGGGACGCTCGCCATGATAGTTCTGCGCGATGTAAGGAACGGCCATATTGTTGATCGCGGGCATTGCTACGTACGAAAATAATTCGACGAGTGAGTTGGAGCGACTGTAGATGCCGACGGAATAAGCATTCATTTTCTTGCCGAGCAGGATATCTGGCAGAGAGGAATTGATATTGGTCACCAGGCTACCCAGCACTGCACCTCCGCCGAAACGCGCGATGCCTTTCCAGTTGCGCATCGACGGCAGCCAAGGCAGGCCCTTTGGCCGGAACGGCAGGTAGCCAATGATGGTGGCGATGATGTTGACCAGGTTGGCCCATGCCAGGCTCATATAACCGAAGCCGGCCAGTGCAAAGCCTATGCACGCTGCCGCATAGGCAGTGGTGCCGACCGCCATGACGATGGCCTGTTTCTCCGCTTCGAGATTGCGGCGCAGCAGCGAGTGCGTCACCGACGCAAACGGGATGAGGCAGAAACCGATGGCGAGCACGCGGATGACTTCGGCCACGCCCGGCTGGTTATAGAAGTGTGCGACGGGCCCCGAGCACAGCCATAGTATCAGTGCCATGGCCCACGAGGAGCAGAACAGTAGCCCGCTGGCCGAGCGGATTTTTTCCGGCGTCAGATCCTTCTCACGTTGCAGGTAGGTGCTGACACCGAAATCGCGAAAGGTGTGCGCGATATTCACGAACACAGCGGTCATCGAGAAGATGCCGATATCTGCCGGGTCCAGCAGTCGCGCAAGAATCAGCGAGACCACGAAATTGACGACTGTTACCGCATTGGACGAGAAGAAGATTATGGTCAGCGAGCGTCGGGTGCGAGACACGTTTCGGGGATTCCTTGATGCTCAGACGACGTCTAGGCGGATGCGCGGACGAGTCGCGAAATGATCGACCTGGCATGACGCGAGTATTTGAGATTCGTGAAGCGGCAGTAGCCGATGAAGTGAATGAACACCGTCGTGGCGTCACTCTGCACGGCGGCGCAATAGCGCGGCAGAGGCAGCACTTCAGCGCGCAGGTAGTTGGCGATCAGGTAGTTGGAGGCGAACTGCTCGGTTCCCCAGTCTGCCCAGCGGTCTGCCAGCAGCGTCTTCATCTGCGCAGCAAAGGCCAGCAGTCGATCACGCAGCTGCGGATCAGGTGGAAAGCCGGAAAAGCCGGCACAACCGCGCACGTAGCGTTGCGGCATATCGGGCGTCAGTTTGCGTAGTGCGTATTCGGCAAGCGCCTGCACATGCGGCCGCTCGCGGAGGGCAAATTTCTCGATGAAAGCTACGGCATCGGCAATGGATATGATTTGCTGGTCGACACGCTCTCCATGCGTGAAAGCGATGCCGCCGGCGATGGCGTCGCGAATCTCGGGCATATCGCCAAGAGCCGTCGTGTCCGCATCGAGCTGAATGACGTAACTGTCGCAGGCGTACTCGGTGATGGCAAAGAGGCGCTCCCAGCAGCCGCCGACTGGCAGTTCAGGGTGACGGAATTCCGTTGCTGAACGCAGCTCGATATGCGGAATGCAGGCGCGCATGCTGGCGCGGTCCTCCTCGGTAATACTTGGATCGCATACGACGACGATCCTGCCCGGATTGAGAAAGCGCGCGAAAGAGCGCGCCGCCAGCATGTAGGACTCGACATCGCGGGTATGAACCATCGACAGCAGCGTGAACGGCATATTGCCGCGCGACAGGGCCGGCAGGCGGCGCACATTGCGCACGACACGGTTGAATCGCCAGCGTGCGTAGCGGCTCATCAACGCTTTCCTCAATTCCGAGGGCGACATTCAAAATTCTCCAGATTTGATCCAGCACGGACCTGAAAAGACCGGGCTAGTGTAGCGGGCTTGCTGGGGCGAATGCGGCCATACGCCACGGCAGCGCATCATTTGTGTGACAAAAGTTTCGCAATCGTGCGCCCCGCGTTACTTGCCGGAAGGCGCCGCAGGAATGGAGCGATTGATCATCGGCAGTTCGATATCAATACGGCCCGAGGTCTTGGCCACATTTCCAAGGTTGCGATAGATCACCAGCTCTTTCTCGTGCGCATCATGGTTCGCCGGCGTCGGTATGGTGGCCACGCGCTCGAATTGCGCGGAGGCAAGCACGTGCTCGAAGCGTTGCATGACGGCCAGATCGTTCCAGAAGCCGGGCTGCATGACGACATAGCGCGCGCCAAGCCGGTTCAGGGTATCCACGATCTCCTGTTCGTCCATGGGCTTCTGCTCGACGCCAAGCTCACGTCTGACGGCGACCCTGAGCAGCAGCTTGTCGGCACGAACGACTGACAGATCGGGCCGCGACTTTTCCGCGCGCATGTTGAAAACGAAGGAGCCGTCGCGATAGCCGGAGAAAACGACCGAGCTGCCAGCAGGCGCGACCTTGGCGATGTAACGCACAGCCTCTGCATAGCCATCGACAAAGTAGACGGGGCGCCAGACAGCTGTCTGGATAACGACGGCCAGCGTGAGCAAGGCTGCGGCGGCCATGCCGATTCGTCGCCCGTATGCAGCGAACATCGCGAAAGCCGCGAACACCAGTGGCGGCAGAATGAATACGCTATGGCGTGCTTCCTTCAGATCGATGGCGGAGAAGAAGAGATAGCCAACGAACAGCCAGGCTGCCCAGAAGACGATGTCGCCGCGCGTCATGCCGAGGCGTGCGCGTGCCAGCACGGCGACAACCAAAGCAGCGCCTGCCGACAACGCAAGCGGCCAGCCGAGTTGCCCCGGTATCTGCCTGATGTACCACAGCCAGCCGGCGAGTGAGCTGCGTGACACTTCCGAGTCGGCGACGCCCGATGCCGATTGCAGGTTTGCCTGGCCGAACTTAAGCGTCAGTACCACTAGCGGGATCAGCGCGATGGCGCTCAGCGCGCCGACAATCCACACGTGACGCTGGCGGAACAACTGGCGATTTTCGACGAGCAAGACCACAAGATATGCGGGCGCCATGAAGACGGCGCTGATCTTGGTGTACATCGCCAGCACCAGCAACAAGGCGGCCCAGTACAGATGAGCCGATTTCAGCGTCTTGCGGAAACTGGTGAAGAAGACGGCGCTCCACACCAGTGGCGCGAACGCGGGTACTTCGAGCATGACCTGGCGGCCCCAGAAAGCGATCTCCGGCGACAAGGCCAGACTTGCCGCTGCGCAGGCTGCGAACAATGGCGAGAGCCAGAAGCGGAACAGGCGATAGCTGCCGAGTGCAAAGGCGACATACAGCACGAACACGGCGGCCAGCGCGGTTTCATGCGAGACGCCAAACAGCCAGTAGAAGGGGGCGCTGAAGAAGTAGAACAGTGGCGGATAAAACAGGATGGTCAGCGCCGGATACTTCGCATAGTAAGCGTAGGCATAGCCGCTCGGGTCGTGGATCGGCATGGCCCGAATCATGTCGGCGACGAATACGCCATTGAGCGCGTGACGTGGCGAATCGCTCCAGAAGAACGCGCCGCCGTGAGGAGCGCCGATGAACAAAAGGCCGACTGCGAGAATCAGCAGAAGCGCGAAAAGAAGATCGAGTCTGGTTGTTTTCATGGTGTGTGCAGTTTGATCGGCTCGATTGGATTCAGTTTGATCGCGCAACGAGCAGCACGCCCGCCAGCACCATCAGCGTGCCCGCTGCGCGACCGATGCTGAATGGCTCGCCCAGCAGCAGCACACCGAACGCCATGGTCAGCAGGAAACCCAGACCCACGAAGGGATAAGCCTGGCTGACGTCGACGCGCGACAGCACGCCGAGCCAGAACACCATTCCCAGCCCGTATAGCGCCAGGCCACCGATGACATGGACATTGGTGGCAATTGCCGTGATGGCATGCAGGCCACCAGCACCCATTGCTTCGCGCGTGGCGGGTGCTGTCATGCCGTGCTTGAGCACGATCTGCGCGACGGCGGAAAGGGTGACCGAAAGCAGGATCAGCCCCAGTACGGAGAGGTTCATTTTCATGGCGATATCTCTTGCGTGAGTGTGCTGTTCAGATTGCGATGAGCGTAACGAGTGTCATCAAGGCAAACACGCCCCAGCTGCCGCGATCGCGCAGGCTGAATATCAGCGGGTCGTCATGCATCTCGCCGCGCGAGGTCTTGATCCACAAGCGCGACACCCAATAGAGCATCAAGGGGCATAGCAGCCACAACAGGCGAGAGTGGCTGTAGTGGTCGCTCACCGCAGGGCTGTCGACATAGAAGGCCAGCACCAGCACGGCAAGGTAGCCGGCCGCGATGCCCATGCTGCTGATCGTTTGTGTATCGGCGAGCTGGTAGTCGCGACCCTTGGCGCCAGTCCGCTCGAGCTTTTCCATCGCGACCAGTTCAGAGCCGCGCTTGACCAACGCCAGGCTCAGGAAAGTGAACATTGAAAACGCCAGCAGCCAGGATGAGATATCCACCTCGATGGCAAGCCCGCCCGCGATGATGCGCACCGTGTAGAGCGATGCCAGCAGCAGCACATCGATCAGCACATAGGTCTTGAAGTACAGCGAATACGACAGCGTAATAACCAGGTAGCTCAACAGGGCAAGCAGAAACATCGTCGACAGGCAGGCGGCAAGGGCCAGGCCGCTGGCGAGCATGATGACCATGCCGATGCAGCCGGAGACGATACTCAGGTTGCCCGCCGCAAAAGGGCGACGACATTTGCGTGGGTGACGCCGATCGCTGGCGAGGTCGAGCAGGTCGTTGAGCATGTAGGTCGCCGATGCGACCAGGCCGAATGCAACGAAGGCCTGCGCCACGGCCAGCACGCTCGATGTCGTGAAGGCATGTGCGGTCAGCAGCGGCACACCGATCAGCAGGTTCTTCATCCATTGATAGAGTCGTGTTTCCTTGACCCACGCGCGCCATAGCGGCGGACGGTCGTCGAAAACACGCGATACGGTCGTGCGTTTGCGCGCGCCGTGTTCGACACCCGGCAAGGGGTTCACGACAATCGCCTCGCGCGCCTTGTCCCATATCGCGTAGTCGGCACTCGCATTGCCCGCGTAGTCGAACGGTCCCTCTGCGGTGATTTTCTCGATGGCAGCCAGCTTGGTCTTGCTGCGCAGATTGCGCTCGCCGTCGCTGGCTAACACGCCCTCGAAGATGCCGAGCCGGTCGGCGACGGGTTGAGCCAGGCTGATATCGGAGGCCGTTGCCAGGTACAGCTTGCGACCTGTCGCGGCCTGCTCTCGCAGGTAATCGACGAAATCGTTTTGCAAGGGCAGCGTGTCGCTCTCCAGGCGCACACGTTCGGCAATACGCGCCTTGAGGTGGGCCTTGCCATGCAACAGCCAGCCAATCATGGCGAAGATCATCCACGGTGCCTGGCGGATCAGCAGCAGTGCGCTTTCCATCAGCAGGTCGGTCTTGATGAGCGTGCCGTCGAGGTCGACGAACAGTGGCGGTGCGGAAGAATTTTCTGTCATAAATTATTTGTCATGCGCCCGATTGGCCGGATTCTAGAGTTGCGTAAGCGAAGGTGTTGTATCGGGCCCGCATTACACCAGTACTTCTTTCACCGCAGGGTGGCTGAGGAAGGCCGCAGGGCTTGCGCTCGCACCGTAGGCACCTGACTGGAACAGCACGACGAAATCGCCGATCTCGGCACGACCATTGCACTCGATCTGATCGCCCAGCACATCGAGCGGCGTGCACAGCGGGCCCACTACGGTAACCCGCTCCGCTTGCGCAGCCGACGCGTTTCGCTGGCCGTTCTGCGGATAGATCGCCACGGGGTAATTCTTGCGAATGACCTGGCCGAAGTTGCCGCTGGCTGCGAGGTGATGATGCAGGCCACCGTCGACGACGAGGTAGGTAAGACCGCGCGACTGTTTGCGGTCCACTACCCGCGTGACATAGATGCCCGCTTCGCCGACAAGGTAGCGGCCCAGTTCGAGCACGAGGCGCGCGCCGGGCAGATTTCTGCCGGCATCGTCAGCGATGCCTTGCAGCACCTCAGCGATTGGTGCCAGCTCCAGGCGTTGCTCGCCGGGAAAATAGGGGATGCCGAAACCGCCACCGAGATTAAGCGACTTCACGGGACCAGGCGCATGGGCGGCGAGGCGCAGGGCCAGCTGGTAGCTCAGGTGCTGCGCTTCGATGATGGCATCGGCGCGCAGGTTCTGCGAGCCCGCGAAAATATGGAAGCCTTCGAAGGCCAGCCCAATCTGACCGATCTCGTCGAGCAGCGCCGGCACCTGCTCGGCGTCGACGCCGAACTGCTTCGGGCCGCCGCCCATCTTCATGCCGGATGACTTGAGCTCGAAGTCTGGATTGACGCGTACTGCGATACGTGCGGGCTTGCCGTTGCGAGCGCTGATATCGGCGAGGGCGCGCGCTTCGCGGAAAGATTCCACGTTGAGCAACACGCCAGCAGCGACGGCTGCTTCGAGTTCTTCATCGCGCTTGCCGGGGCCGGCGAAGCTGATGTGCTGTGCCGACACGCCCGCATCGATCGCCTTGCCCAGTTCGCCAGCCGAAGCGACGTCCAGCCCATCGACGAGTTGTCCCAGGTGCCGTACCAGTTCCGGCAACGGGTTGGCCTTGATGGCGTAGTGCAGGTGAATGCTGGCGGGCAATTGCGCCCTGAGCAACGCGACTCTCTGCGTAATCGCCTGGCGGTCGTAGGCGTAGAAAGGCGTGCTGCCGACTTGCATGGCGAGTTGGCTGAGCGGGACGCCGCCGACCAGCAACTCGCCGTCTGAGAACGGGAACTGAGTCAGCGGCGCGTGAGTTGGGGGAGGCGGACGTGTTGCGCTCATGGCGCATCTTTCGTGAAAAGCGTGGCGAGTTCGTTACCAAGCTGCTTGCGATCGATCTTGCCGTTGGGGTTGCGCGGCAGAGGGGCCTCCTGCACCAGCAATCGTGCCGGCAACATCCAGCCGGGCAGCTGCGGACGCAGCGCGGCGATAAGCGCTTCCTGCGTCAAGCTGGTCCCCGGCACGGCGATGGCGATAATGACAATGGCTTGGCCGAGGGTAGGGTGCTCTACGCCCACAGCCGCAGCCTCGGCCACCAATTGCGTGGCGTAGCAGGCTTCTTCGATTTCGGTGGGGCTGACACGATAGCCGGAGGTCTTGATCATCTCGTCGCGCCGGCCGATGAAGTAGAGAAAACCATCGGCATCGCGCTTGACCGTATCGCCGGAAAATACGCCAATCTCGGGCAGCACCGCGCCGTCATGCAAGGGCAGCGGGCGAAAGCGCTCCGCGGTTTTCTCCGCATCGTTCCAGTAGCCCATCGCCACCAGTGCGCCGCGTTGTACGAGTTCGCCAGGTTCGTCGTCGGCGCATTCCTTGCCATCTTCGCGCAAGACCATGACTTCGGCATTGGGGATGGCGCGGCCAATGGAGTCCGGGCGGCGATCCACTTCTTCGGGTGGCAGGTAGGTTGCGCGGAAAGCTTCGGTGAGGCCGTACATGAGAAAGGGCTTGGCCTGCGGCGCACGCTGACGCAGTGCTGTCAGCGTCTCGCGCGGCATGCGGCCGCCGGTGTTGGCGAAGTAACGCAGCGGGTTTGCTACCGCTGCCGGCCAGTCGAGTTGCGCGAGCTGTATCCACAGCGGCGGCACGGCTGTCAGACCGGTGATCTGTTCGCGCTCCATGGCCTTGAGCACATCGCGTGGCAGCAGGTAATTGAGTAGCACAACAGATGCGCCAACGCTGAAAGCCGTGGTGAGTTGCGAGAAGCCTGCATCGAACGACAGGGGCAAGGCAGCGAGCAGGCGGTCGCCTGCATGATTGCCGAGGTAGCTTGTGACACTTCGCGCACCGACCACGACATTGCGATGCGAAACCATCACCCCCTTGGGTCGGCCCGTACTGCCCGAAGTGTAGAAGATGCCGGCCAGATCGGTGTCGATGACGCGATGGCCTGCGCCTGCCGGTGTCGTACACAGTGCCTTCCAGTTCCCCGCTTCGCTGCCGTCAATGACAACGACATGCCGCAGCGCTGGGCATTGGCCAAGCGCTTCATCGAGTAGCGGGCGGCGCGTAGCGGTGGTCACGAGGATGCTGACACTGCAATCCTGCAGGATATGCGCAACCTGTACGGGCTTGAGCAGCGGGTTAATCGGCACGAAGGCCGCACCTGCCTGGCTGCTGGCGAAAATCGTCGTCACCATTTCGACGCGCTTTTCCATCCATATCGCGACGCGCTCGCCACGTTGCAGATCCAATGAAAGCAGGCCGGCTGCGAGCCCCTCGACTTGTCTCCACAGCGTCGCGTAGTCGAGTCGACTATCGCCATCGACCAGTGCGATGGAGTGCGGCGAGCATTGGGCCGACGCAACGAGCAAGTCGTGAGCAAGGAAAGCCGTCATCGCGTCTTGGCCATTCCGGATTTGAAGTTACGCAGCCAGCGGCGTCCAAAATGCAGGGCCGCCTGCAGCAAGCCTGACGGCGAGCGCGTATTGAATGCCAGCAAGCCGACGAGTGTGCGCGAATGGCTCATCCATTCGGCCTTGTAGGCATCATCTCCAGTGAGGAAGTCGATTTCACTAACTTGATCCACTTCGAGTACATGCTCCGTCAGGGCGGCTGTCAGCACGGTGCCAACACCCAGTTTGGCAAAGCGGGAATCGTACGCGAGTTTGTATATCGAAGCTGTTCCATCCTTCACAAACCAGATCTGCGCCGCAGCAGGCTCGCCGTGCAAATACAGCACGCCGAGGCGCAGCCAGCCATGCCTTGCACACATGCGGCAAAGTTGCGGAATGAAGTCGGGATACGGCTCGGATTCTTTCCAGCTCTGTGCGTAGACGACCGCATAGTCACGCAACATCTGCTCGGTTTCATCGCTGTGGCTCGCGATCCTGAGGCGGAAGCCTGCTTCTCCCTCAAGCCGCTTGCGGCATCGACGCAACGTGTTGGCGAGGCGCGAAGGGCGCGACGCCAGATAGCCAGCCCAACTCATCCCGGAGCAGGGGAGATACCAGTTGGTACTGACGTGAAAACTGTCGGACAGATAGCCGTGCGAGCGCAGGGCATCCATCAGCATGCGCAGCAGCGGCGCATCATCGCGCATGGGCCGCAGCTCGATATGCCGCGCGCCTTGGGAGCGAAACCAGTCTGCCAGCTGCAGCGCTTGTGTCATTGAAACCACGACGCCATCCTGCATGCCATAGTCCGCGCTGTAATAGCTTGCCAGTGCGTGGAAGCTGCCTCGGCTCTGGGTCAGTGGCAGGCGCAGGGCATGTTCAATAAGCGCATCGTTTCGGGTCGTGCCGCTTGGCATCCCATGCTGTTCAAGTATGTCGAACCAGTCTTGTGTCAGAAACAACGGGCAGCGCGCAGGCACCGGACTCTCTGCGTGAGCGAGTAAAGGTGGCGTGGTTGGCACTGGGCAGGTCTGATCGGTCATGCGCCGTAAATGCAAACAAGTGATGCTGTTCTTGTGTGAAAGGAGACGGAGGAACCAAACCCGACCCAACTGCCTATAATACCGGCCTCGGCCGCCCCAGCACGCTCATTCGTACTGCGGGCTCGGTGGACTCGCTGGCTTGCGCTCATTGCCGGGCGGCGTAGTTGATCCGCATCGGGTCGACAGTATTGGCCCTCGTGGCATCATTGCGAGTGCCATCGTTTGGGGATCGCCGCTCAGCGCGGCAAGTGAATCGTATGAAACGCCATGAAGCAGGAGCACGTGTTGGATATTCGTAAGGAACTGACGATAGTGCTCGATGACGTGCTCGGTCTCGGAGGGCGCGCGCAAAGTTTTAGCGATGAGACTGCCTTGCTGGGTGCCTTGCCTGAGCTCGACTCGATGGCAGTGGTCGGCATCATCGCCGGCATCGAAGAACATTTCGGTATTTACCTGGCTGATGATGAAATCGACGGCAGCAGCTTTGCTACCTTCGGCAGCTTGCTGCATCTCGTGCAAGACAAACTTGCCTAGCGCCTGGCGTAGCCGTGGAGCGAGCAGTGGCGTCAAACTTCCTTCCGTTTTTCCTTCCTTCGTCTCACGGCGCGCTCTACGGCCTGTACCTCCCGCATACCTCCACCGAAGTTCGCGGCACCCTGCTCTGGTTGCCGCCTTTCGCTGAAGAGGCGAACTGTGCGCGTCGCCATATCGTTGCCGCCGCGCGTGAATGCCAGGCGCAAGGCTATGCAAGCCTGCTCATCGACCCGTTTGGTACCGGCGAGAGCGACGGTGAGCTCGTCGATGCGAGCTGGGATATCTGGCGCAGCAATATCGTGGAAGCCGCAAGCTGGCTGCGCGCAAAGCAGCCCGGGCCGCTATGGCTGGCGGGCGTGCGTGCCGGTGTTTTGCTGGCGGCAGACGTGGTGTCGGATGTCATGCCCGCAGGCATGGTTTGCTGGCAACCGGTCAGTTCCGGGCGGGCCGTACTGGATAGCTTCTTGCGCATGAAACTGGCCTCCGAGTGGGCACTGGGCGAGGCTACCAAGGCGATGGATATTCTCGGCAAGCTACGTGAACAACTCGCGGCGGGCGCATCTGTCGAAGTGGCCGGCTACGAGCTGTCCGCGTCGATGGCGGCGGCACTGGCGGCGCGAACCCTGTCCTGGGCGCAGCAGGCGTGTGAGCGCGTCGCCTGCGTAGAATTCCGGACCCATGGCGAAACGCCGTCTGCCTTGCAGCACACGCCTGCCATGGCGCGTCTATGCGATGGACTGAGTGCAGCGGGCATGCGAGTGGCATCCCTGGTCTGTGAAGCACCTGCTTTCTGGCAGGCGCACGAGGCTGTGCTAACGCCACGACTTGGCGTGAAGACGGCAACTCTGCTGAAAGGGCTGCGCGGTGTCTCAGCCTAACGTTCAGGCATTTGTCATTGCGGTGAACAGGCAGCTGTCGATGACACTGGCTGCGACGCTGCATTTGCCGCAAGGCTCACATGAGGTCGGCGTCGTCATGGTCGTTGGCGGACATCAGACCCGCGCGGGCAGCCATCGCCAGTTTCTCAGACTGGCACGCCGCCTTGCGGCGGAGGGCCATGTCAGTTTGCGTTTCGACTTGCCTGGTCTTGGCGATTCCGCCGGCACGCTGTTGCCCTTCGATGACAATGGCCTGGCGTTGCGTGCTGCGATCGATGCGCTGATCCAGGCCGTCCCATCCATCAGGCGTGTCGTCTTGTGGGGCCTGTGCGATGGCGCAACGGCAGCCGCACTATATGCCGTCACTGATGCCCGCATCGCCGGGCTCGTCCTCGCAAATCCCTGGGTGCGTACCGGGCAGGTGCACGCTCAGGTCCTCGTCAAAAGCTACTATCGCCAGCGCCTTTTGTCGCCGACCTTCTGGGGCAAGCTTTTGCGCGGACAGGTGGGCGTCGTGCGCAGTGCCACGGAATGGTTGAGCACATGGCGGACCGCCCGCAGCGCCGGCAATACAACGGATGGAGACCTGCCCGCGCGGCTGAGACGCGCCTTGAGCGATTTCTCAGGCTCGACGTCGATCATCATTGCGGAGCAGGATCTCACCGGGCAGGAGTTCCTGCTCGTCGCGAAACACATCGAGCCGACCGTGTCGATTGCGATTCACAGTGTGGAAGGTGCCGATCACACCTTTTCGACACAGGCCTGGCACCAGCAGCTTGAAGATCTGAGCATCAGCGCCATTGCAGAAATCAAGACGCCCACAAGCGCCAGCCCTGCGTAAGGCTTGGCTGATTCACGTCAGACTGCAGCCGCCTGTGGCGACTTCGCGCGGAAGAAATGCTTGCCGTAAATCATGCCGACCAGATAGAACGCATCCATCAGACCAGCGAAACCTTCGGCACGTCGACGGTCGGTTTGCGCAGGCACAAGGCTACCTGACCAGTTGAATACGCCACGCAATGCTGCGCCAAAACGATAACGGGCAATACCGAAAATCGTGCTGACGGGCTCCGCTGGCAACCAGGCCAGACGCACGCCATTGCTGACGCCAGACCAGAATGCCCAGCGCAGGTGGTATTTCATTGTCATGCGTTGGACAGGAATGAAGTGATAGATGATGAGCTGTGGGTCGTACATGCCGACCTTGCCGTGAAGCCGCAACTGACGGTGCAATTCGTCATCTTCACCGCACATCAGGTTGTTTGCGAAACGCCCTACCTGCGTTGAGAAACCACCAATCTCGTTCAACGCACTACGCCGGATGATGCAATTGCCGCCGCACAATCCCCCGCCAAATGCGTCGAAAGACTGAGCTTTGTCGCTTTGCTCAATCCAGCCGATGACAGCCGGATATTTTCCTATCGTTGCCGGCAGCCAGACAGGGGGTGACGTAGCCCAGTCTGGCTTGTACGGGCCGCCGATATAGTCAGCTATCCCTTCGCGCAGATAATGCGCTGCGGTCTCGAACCACTTGCTGTCGAGTTTCTCGTCATCATCGATGAAAGCGATATAGTCGGTCGTCGATGCGGCAATCGCCGTGTTCAGCGCCCATGACTTTCCCTGGCGTGTTTCGAAGACATAGGCGAGATCCAGAGACGGATGACGCGCCATCGCAGCCCTGTTTGCGTTTTGATTGGCTGCTGACGAATTATTGTCGGCGACGAGCACGCGCACATGCAGATCCGGGGGCATGACGGCTTGTGCGATGCTGTCGAGCGTGAAATCGAGCAGCGCTGGCCGATTGTAGGTCGCGATGATTAAATCAAGATTCTGCACGTCAGCCTTTTCAAGTTTTCAGTTTTCTGAGATATATCGCTTAACGGCTCTTGATCATCGTGCCCACGCCATGATGGGTGAGGATTTCAAGCAGCAGGCAATGCTCCACGCGACCGTCGATGATGTGCACCGAGCGCACGCCGTTACGTGCGGCATCCATGGCCGAGCTGATCTTGGGCAGCATGCCGCCAGACAAGGTGCCGTCTTCCACCAGATCGTCGATCTGCTTCGGTGTGAGGCCGGTAAGCAGCTTGCCATCCTTGTCGAGAACGCCGGGCGTATTCGTCAGCAACACCAGCTTCTCTGCCTTGAGCACTTCGGCCAGTTTGCCAGCGACGACATCGGCGTTGATGTTGTAAGTCTCGCCTTCGCTGCCCACGCCGATCGGCGCGATGACGGGAATGAAATCGCCTGAGTCGAGGAAGCTGATGATCGAAGGGTCGATCGCCGAGATTTCGCCGACCTGCCCGATGTCGATCATTTCCTCCGGCTTTTCCTTGTTCGGCATCAGCAGTTTTCTGGCACGAATGAAGGCGCCATCCTGACCGGTAAGGCCTACCGCTTTGCCTCCGTGCCGATTGATGAGATTGACGATGTCCTTGTTCACCTGGCCGCCGAGCACCATCTCGACGATGTCCATGGTCTCTGCGTCCGTCACGCGCATCCCCTGTATGAAATGCCCCTGCTTGCCCACACGCTTGAGCAGGTCATCGATCTGCGGGCCACCACCATGCACAACGACGGGGTTCATGCCGACGAGTTTGAGCAACACCACGTCGCGCGCGAAGCAGTCCTTCAGCTTCTCGTCGGTCATCGCATTGCCGCCATACTTGATGACAATGGTCTTGTCGTAGAAGCGCTTGATGTAGGGCAAGGCTTCAGCGAGAACTTCAGCTTTCAGGGCCGGTGCGAGTGCTTGCGTAATGGACATGGTGGTCGGCCAGTAAATTTGGAATTAGCAGAATTGTATCGAGGCCCAGACGCAAGCGAAAGAAAAAGCCTTGACTAGCCCGGCGCCAGCGTTGTCAGGGCGGCGGGTACGCGGTTGATGATACATTGCACGAGTCGCAGCACGGCAATGCAGCCCTTGGTTCAACTCAGATGCTGGGGGACACAGAGGCGTGGGCGGCAAGCCTTCAGGCATCTTATTGACTTCCGTTTCCTTCTTTCTACATGCAACCAAACGATTCGCAGCGACCCCGAGTGCTATGGCTTGATCCCCTGCGTTTCGTGGCAGCTCTTGCAGTGATGCTTTACCATTTTGGCTTTCGCGGGTATGCCGCCGATAGCCTTTCTGTGATGCCCTATCCGTTTCTCGCCGGACTGGCGAAATATGGATTTCTTGGCGTCGATCTGTTTTTCCTGATCAGCGGGTTCGTGATTCTGATGACGGCCGAACGAACGCTCACGGCACGCGCATTCTGTGTATCGCGAGCGATCCGTCTTTACCCGGCGTTTCTCGTGTGTTGCAGTATCACGTTCGTGACGAAGGCGTTGCTGGGGGAGAGCAATACTTCGCTGACCGAGTATCTGCTGAACATGACATTGGTCGGCGGCCTCACAGGCGTTCACTACGTTGCAGGCGTGTATTGGTCATTGATCGTGGAACTGAAGTTCTACATTCTCATGGCCCTGATCATTCGTTTCGACGGTGTCAAGCGTATCGAAACCGTTTATTGGCTATGGCTTGTCGCCGCAGCCGCCAGCTCGGCAATTGGCTGGATGCCCTTGAAGATAGCGCTCATCGGTGGATTCGCGCATTATTTTGTGGCAGGTGGAGCCTTGTATCTGATCCATCGGCGCGGCGTATCAACAGGGCGTATCGGGCTGCTGACAATATCGGGAGCATGGGTCTTGTGGAGCGTCTATGGGCACACGCTCCAGCTACAGACGCAATTCTCAACCAGGTTCAGTCCACTTCTGGCTTGCGTTATCGCATCGGGATTCTTTGTTGTCTTTCTTGGGGCACCTTACCTGCAGAGGGAGCGCAGAAGCGACAGTTCGAGAGCCTCGCGGTTTCTCGTTTTGCTTGGCGCCATTACCTATCCGCTCTATCTGGTGCATGAGGACCTGGGCTACATTCTTATCAACTGGTTGTACCCGGCGTTCAATGCTCATGTCGTGCTCGTGCTGACGATTGTGTCGATGCTGACTTTGAGCTACGCCATACAGAAATTTATCGAGGCGCCAGCGATGCGAATTCTGAAGGACCGCTTTGTGAAGACCCCTGCACGCAAGTTGCTGGTACAGCCTTGATCAGCGGCGGCCCCTGACCGAGCCAGTCGTTTTCAGGTGTCTTTCGCGCTGCGCAATGGCAGCATCAGGATTGCATCGCGATTTGTCCATGAAAAACATTGCGCCGCCGCCTCATGCCACGCCAGCCATTTGAATGAGCGGTGTTCTTCTCGCGCGAGTTGGACATTCAAGTGCTCGCTGACCTGCAGGCTGAATACGTGTTCGTCGTTGTGCGTGATGCCATCCGCATAGCGGTGACGCCATACGGGGAAAATCTCGAAGCGGTTCATGAGACGCCAATCGACCAGGTGTCCGGCTGAGGGCTGGATGCCGGTCTCTTCTCGCACTTCGCGCAATGCTGTGTCCAGCAACGACTCGTGACCTTCCTGGCTACCGGTAACGGATTGCCAGAAATCTCCTTGCGCTGCACGCTCAAGCAATAATACGTCCAGCCCGGCTGTGTGGATGACGACCAGTACCGAGACAGGCGTCTTCACCGGTGCGGCCTCGCCGGCAGTGCAGGAATATCGTCGATTTTCGCATCAATCAACACCCAGAAAGCCACTCCGCCTTCGCGCCAGATCATGCATACGTCATGCAGAATGTCGAGAAGCTTTGCGAAGGCGTGCGGATCACGAGCCAGAAAATTTTCCGTGCCGCGCACTAGCAGAACATGCCCCGGAGCCTCGCACCAGGAAAGGTCTGAGAGGCAGTCGGCCAGCGCGTCCCAGTTTTCCCCGTACCAGTCGGGAAAGTGCAGGGAACGGCCAAAGATGGCGAGCAGGGCGGCTGAATTTCCGGCAGAGGACAGGTCAAGCTGCCAGACGTTGAAACCCGACCCAGCCGCAGCACGCAGGATGTTGTCGGTATCTGCTTTTGTAACCGCAAAAATGCCTGTGGCTGCGGGGTCATGCAACAGTCTTGCAAGGGATGGAATATTGCTCATGGAACGACCCGTTTGAAGCTGCGGTAGTGGTCCGCTGTGAAATAGAATTCTTCACTCTCCCCGACGATGATGCGGCGTGCGCCGCGATCATTGGCACCCGGGGTGGGTACTGTGTATTCGTGATAGTACCCGGGCTGACGCCGTGGCAACCGCGATTCCCGGTTCTGGAATTCGATACCATCGCGTCGGTATGGAAAGGGGCCGCCGTGACGGACCAGTCGAAGCGTTGCCAGCACTTCACCAGGCAATTCGGACACATTGATTGTCGCAAGTGCCGTGGCGGTGCGCGCGGTCAAGGAGGGGCTGATGCTTGCCATGCCAAGCGTGACAAGACACAGCAGCAAACAGCGGAAGAGACGTGATTTCACGATAGTCGCGCCAGCAATTGAGCGCGCTCAGTCTAGCATCGCGTGATGCTTCGCAATTCTAGGAAAATGGGTGTGCGGGATCTGACGTTCCGGCTCGCCAGATCCCGCATCCTTCATCTCACATAAATGCCAGGTGCTTCAGCGAGTCCAGATACGGCACCGCGCGGAACGATGTTCCATGTGGGATTGATCACGAACTGCTGCTGATTGCCTGCGCCCGGCTGCATGATCTGATCGCGTACGAAAACGTAGCCGGCACTGGCGTTTGTGATGTTCGCGTCAATCGAGGCAGAGAGGGCTGTAAGCGCTTCGATGGCGTATCCGTCCGGCGAGTTATAAGCCTCCAGTTGGGTAGCGACAGGAGTAGTCCGGTTGACGAACGCGTGGTAGTACATGGCACTCATCGAGTTGATATACGCACCTCCGGTGAGTTGTCCCGGCAAGTAGTAGGCTGTTCCATCCATACGGTTATAGGCTGCGCCGCTTGTAAATAGCCGCGTGGAGAAACCGAGAGCAAAGTCTCTTACATCGGTTGCGGCGTAGCCGTGGTCGCACAACTCGGAAAGCGTATAGGCCATGAAGTGGTGTTGCCAGGGGGCAAATATCCTGATGACCTGGTTGGAGCCTTCTGGCAGCGTGCCGTCAGCAAGACCAAATCCGTAGCCAAGGCTATTCGTCGGCAATACATTTGCGCGGTACCAGGCGATATTGTTATTGAGCTTGCTGGTGAAGTAGTCGCGTTGCCAGTCCGCATCCGGGGCGATCCAGGCGGCGTGGCCAAGGGTGCGTAGCGACCACGCTTGCTCACGCGTCTGGCCCTCATAGAACAGCCCTTGATCGAGGCCGCGGTAGCCCGCGTTCTTGGCGAGGAAATGATAGTCGGCCCAGTGATAGAGCTCGTCCAGATAATAGTGGTCACCCGTGATGATGTAGGGAAGGTATGCGAGCGACGGCTCGTGAGCGCTATCCTGTTGCCAGCCATCGGGTGTCGTGGATGCCAGTAGTGTCGGCAGCAAGCGGTAGCCGGCTTCGATTGATTCGTCGCCGCCAGGATAGGGCGTATGGCCCCAGCGGACATATAGCGAGAATGTCGGCCGGATATCCAGATTGTAGAAATCGTGGGTTGCCGGATCGAAGTAATGCACGCTGAAGTAGGCCGCGCGTTCGGCCTGGTCAAACATGATCTGATAGGCACGTGGATCGCGCGATATCAATGCAGTGGCGGTCCATCCGGGCAGCGGGCCGATGTCGGAGCGGCCACCCGTAGTCGGCATATATGCGGTGACGATAGAGCTCTGATACAAGCCGCGTTGGCTGCCTTGCCAGCTGACATATTGACTGTTGATCGTCGATGCCGGGATGGTGATGTCTGCATAGTTGGGAATCGCCCGCGCGTTTTTCAGGCGTTCGATATCCACGATGGCCATCATCTCTTTCGAGCCAGCGCCGAAATACAGGATTTTGCGATGACGCGTCTGCGCGTAGTGCTTGAGGTTGTCGACGCTGTATACGACCGCATTGCTGGCGTCATAGATACGCAGGTTGTACTGCCGGTCGCCACGGCCTGCCGTCGCTTCGACGTTCTCGATGGCGATTGAGACGCGTCCCTGCGTCGGGCTTTGATAGCGCGCGTCGAACAGCACACGCAGCCCCGGGTGAGGAATCAGGGCGAGGCTCTTGGGGGCAACGCGCGAGCGCCATTCCGTCACCAATGGCCCCGCGATCCATTGCGAATGTGAAGCACCGAGTGCTTGTTTGAGGGTCGTGCTCCAGGTCAGCGCGGACTCAAGCGTGCCGCCGGTTTCTGCAATTTCCACGCGGTAGTCCACGCTGCTGGCAAGTGCCTGTGCCAGAGAAACGCCGGTGCCCGTCGTCGTCGCGGCAGGGCTCAGTGCGAATGATAGCGGGCCATTCGTTGCAGGCAGGCGAACGCTGACAATTGCGTGACGGATCGATCCATCAGGGTGACGGCGTTTGACATCGGTCTGAGTAGCCAAAGATGTCGAGCCTGCCGCGGCGCTGACAGCGGTCGTCATCTCGCCGGGTTTGAACGCCTGGCCAAAAGTGATGACGGAGTTTGCGGCGATGACGCCGTCCGAGCTTACTGCCGTGATCTGGCCCGGTGACGGCGGTACTGAAGTCCACACGGCACTCGTACTTGAAGATGCACCCGCAGAACTTGCCGTGCTTGAATTGTTGCCGTTGTTCGGCGCGCTGCTGGCATTGCTTGAAGAGCTCGACGAGCTACTATTGTTTGGCGTATTGCCAGAAATAACGGGAGTGTTGCCGGAGACGACGTTGTTGTTTGCGCTCGTCAGCAACGAGTCTGTAGACGATGTGCCGCCGCCTGCGGCGCCGCCACCACCTCCACATGCCATCAGGATAGTTAACAAGCTTGCTATGACTGCCATACGAAATTTCATGATACCGATTCCCCAAGTGCTGCAATGAACATTCCTGTCTTGCGGGTGCATCGCCTTCGCGGTTAAGCGAGAGCGGATCGCAGATGCACTGCCAACGATGGACGGGAATGGCGCGCCGCGGATATTGCAGCAATTTATTAAAATTGTTGTTTTTGATGTTTCGTGCGGCGTTCGTCGGGTCGTCTTGCGCGCCTTCGACTTTCAACAGGTTACTACGCGCTTGCAGGCGTTCGAGAAATAGCCACTATTTGTTACAAGCCTGTTGTTACGGGCAGTTGAGGGCTCTGTCCATCGTCGTAGTGCGTTGCATCACTTTTGCGCATGCTCGTTTGTATGGGCAAGGCACATGACGAATGGCATCTATTGGAGAGGGAATGGCAAGCATCGATGGATGCTGATTTGCTGCTTCGGGTTGCGCGCGGCAAGCCCTGATCGCAGCTACTTTCTCGGCGCGTGTTTGCGCCCGGTTGCCACGCGCGCAACCTGTGATGCAGACACGCGTAGCCGTCTGTGCTTGCGAAGAAGGAAGGGCAGGGGATTTCGTTGAGGCAGTCGCCTCAGCCTTAACCCTTGCCTGTGCTGCCGAAGCCGCCCGCGCCGCGGTCGCTCTCGGCGAAGGCTTCAACCATGTTGAAACCCACTTGCAGCACCGGCACGATGACCAATTGGGCAATCCGGTCCAATGGCTGGATCGTGAAGCTCTCCTTGCCACGGTTCCATGTCGATACGAAGAGCTGACCCTGGTAGTCCGAATCGATCAGCCCGACCAGATTGCCCAGCACGATGCCGTGTTTATGACCGAGGCCGGAGCGTGGCAGGATGATGGCGGCATAGCCCGGATCGGCCAGATGAATCGCCATGCCGGTCGGAATAAGGTGTGTATCGCCGGGGTGGAGGACAAGCGCCTCGTCCAGTGCCGCGCGCAGGTCGAGCCCTGCGGCACCGGGCGTGGCGTATTGCGGCAGCAGGTCCTTGATGCGGGGGTCGAGAATTTTTACGTCAATCTGGCGCATGATTTTTTTGGAGGTGGGGTGGGCACAGTGTGCCCACGCGTTTTCAGGAGAGGAGAGAGGACAAGTGCGCAACGATATCGCGAGCAAGCTCTTCCTTGCTCGAGGTCGGCAGCGGGTGACGGCCTGTTGCGTCGAACAGCACAACCGTATTCGTGTCACCGCCCATGCCGTCCTGCACCAGATTGCCGACTACCAGTTGTAATTTCTTGGCAACCAGCTTTCCTTGGGCATAGGTGTCCAGATCGCGGCTCTCTGCCGCGAAGCCAACGCAAAAAGGCGCTGAGGGCAGGGCTGCGACTTCGGCGAGAATATCGGGATTGCGTATGAACTCCACGCTAAGCGTCTCGCCGCTTTTCTTGATCTTGTCGACGGCGGTTGTGGCCGGTCGATAGTCGGCCACAGCAGCGACGCCGATGAAGATATCCGAACGCGGAGCTTCCTTGAGGACGGCTTCGCGCATCTGCATGGCGGACTGCACATTGATCCGTGCGACGCCGATCGGAGTGGCCTGGCTCACCGGCCCACTGACCAGGGTCACCGCAGCGCCAGCGTTGGCACATGCCTGCGCAAGCGCGAAGCCCATCTTGCCGGAACTGAGATTGGTCAGGCCACGCACCGGATCAAGCGCCTCGAAGGTTGGTCCGGCTGTCATCAATACCCGGCGCCCGGCAAGCAGCTTGGGCTGAAAATACGCGACCACAGCCGCGCAGATTTCTGCAGCTTCCAGCATGCGACCCTCGCCGGTTTCGCCGCAGGCCTGCTCGCCGGAGTCGGGGCCGAGTATGTCAATGCCATCGGCCCGGATCTGCGCAATATTGCGCTGCGTGGCCGCGTTGCTCCACATCTGGCGATTCATCGCCGGCGCTACGAGAAGCGGGCAGTCGCGCGCCAGGCACAATGTCGAGAGCAGATCGTCCGCGTTGCCATGCGCCAGCTTGGCGATGAAGTTTGCCGTGGCGGGCGCAACCACGGTGAGATCGGCCTGGCGTGTCAGATTGATATGCGCCATGCCGTTGCTCATGCGTGTGTCCCACTGATCGACCCACACGGTGTTGCCCGACAGTGCCTGAAAAGTGAGCGGGGTGACGAAGCGCGTCGCCGATTCGGTCATCGCCACATGCACTGTCGCACCGGCCTTGACGAACAGGCGTACCAGCTCCGCTGCCTTGTAAGCAGCGATGCCGCCGGTCACGCCCAGCACGATGGTCTTGCCCGTCAGTCCAGTCATATTGCTTTGTCGTTGCTGCAGAATTGCGTCCAATTCATCCATTCTATCCTTTGGAGTAGTGCAAATTGTCAATCACTGACTGGCCCCTGCAGGAGCGTCCGCGCGAAAGGCTGCTGGCCCAAGGCGCTGCCGCGCTGTCTGATGCGGAGTTGCTGGCAATATTCCTGCGTGTCGGTGTGCGCGGCAAAAGCGCTGTAGATCTGGCGCGTGACCTCGTCGGCCGTTTCGGCAGCCTGACCGGTCTGTTCGCCGCCAGCGCGGACGAATTGCAGGCCGTACATGGAATGGGCGAGGCCAAATATGTACAGCTGCAAGCCGTACTGGAAATGTCGCGCCGCGCGCTTGGCGAACAAATGCGCTGCCGCGATGTGCTTAGTTCGCCACAAGCCGTGCGCGACTGGTTGCGCCTGCGTCTGGCGACTTTGCCGCACGAAGTCTTTATGGTGCTCATGCTCGACGCGCAGAACTGTCTTATCGAAGCTGTCGAGCTGTTTCGCGGCACGCTGACCCAGACCAGTGTTTACCCACGCGAAGTGGTCAAGCTGGCATTGGCTCACAACGCCGCCGCCATCATTCTTGCGCACAACCATCCATCCGGCGCCACAGAGCCCAGCAAGGCTGACGAGATGCTGACGCGCAGTCTGAAACAGGCTTTGGCTGTCGTGGATGTAAAGGTGCTCGACCACTTTGTGGTGGCCGGCAGCGCATCGCCACTTTCGTTTGCGGAGCGCGGTCTGCTCTAATTGATCAATAAGTGCTTGAAAAGCCGGCGAGGTCACATGTACAATCATGGGCTTTTCGGAATCGACCAAAGTCTGGAGTACGAGAGATGTCTCGAGTTTGTATCGTTACGGGCAAAGGCCCGATGGTGGGTAACAATGTTTCCCACGCCAATAACAGAACGAAACGCCGTTTTCTGCCGAACCTGCAGCAACGCCGTTTCTGGCTTGAAGCCGAAAACCGCTGGGTAAGCCTGCGTGTTTCGACTGCCGGCCTGCGTACCATCGACAAGAAGGGTATTGAAGTCGTTCTGGCCGAGCTGCGTGCGCGCGGCGAACGTGTCTAACTTCAATCCTATAAAGCGGAGCAAATAAAATGGCTAAAGGCGGACGTGAAAAAATCAAGCTGGAGTCCTCAGCGGGCACCGGCCATTTCTACACCACCAACAAGAACAAGCGCACCACTCCGGAAAAGCTTGAGTTTCTGAAGTACGATCCGGTTGTGCGCAAGCATGTGCCGTACAAGGAAACAAAGCTCAAGTAAGCTGTATCCCGCCGATCCAGGCGCGGTTCCGGTTTCAGCACAAACCCGCCGCGAGCGGGTTTTTGTTTTTAGGCCGCCGCGAGTTGAGTTTTGGCCGAGGCTACGGCTTCTGCCCTTGCTGCGCTATTGAATACACCTAACTTCCTACGCCAAGATGAGCCACGCATCGACTGAAAATCTGAATGTTGCTGCTTTCGAGCACATGCCTTCGCCAGCAGAGATCAAGCAGCGTGTGCCGCTGACAGACTCTGCCGCGCGCACTGTCACCGAAGGGCGTCGTACGCTGTCGCGCCTGCTGGATCGTCAGGACCCGCGTTTTGTCGTCATCATCGGTCCGTGCTCGATTCACGACCCGTCTGCCGGGCTGGAATATGCGCGTCGCCTGCGTCAGCTCAGCGACGAATTGTCGGAAACGCTGTGCATCGTCATGCGTGTCTATTTCGAGAAGCCGCGCACCTCGACGGGCTGGAAGGGCTTTATCAACGATCCGCGCATGGATGATTCCTTCCATATCGAGGAAGGCATGGAGCGCGGTCGCCGTTTTCTGCTGGACGTTGCAGAATTCGGACTGCCCGCGGCCACTGAAGCGCTCGACCCGATCGCGCCGCAATATTACGGCGACCTGGTGAGCTGGACGGCTATCGGCGCACGCACGGCCGAATCGCAGACGCACCGTGAAATGGCTTCCGGCCTGTCGACGCCGGTGGGCTTCAAGAACGGCACAGACGGTTCGCTCGATGCAGCCATCAATGGCGTCCTGTCTGCCTCAGCAGCGCACAGTTTCCTCGGCATCAACGAAGAGGGCGAGGTCGCCATCATCCGCACGCGCGGCAACAAGTATGGACATCTCGTCCTGCGGGGCGGCGGTGGTCAGCCGAACTACGACACGGTCGCCATTTCGCTTGCGGAACAAGCGCTGCAGAAGGCAAAGCTGGCGAGCAATATCATTGTCGATTGCTCGCACGCCAACTCGATGAAGAAACCGGAACTGCAACCACTTGTCATGCGCGACGTGGTGAACCAAGTGCGCAACGGCAATCAATCCATTGTGGGCGTAATGATCGAAAGTTTCCTCGAAGCGGGCAATCAGCCCATTCCGGCGAACCTGTCCGAATTGCGCTATGGCTGTTCCGTTACCGATGCATGCATCGGCTGGGATACCACCGAGACCTTGCTGCGCGAGACTAGCGAAGCGCTGAAGTCTGTCGTGGCTGCCCGCGCTGTTTGAGCGGACTGCCGCGCACTCGTCTCGATTCGAAACTGAAGTCTGATCGGAATCCTCATGCACCTGATCCAACCTTTCGCTGGCCTGCGCCCTGCTGCAGATCGTGCCCCGGAAATCGTGGCGCCTCCCTACGACGTGCTATCGAGCGACGAAGCGCGCGCACGCGCAGCGGGCAAGCCGTGGAGCTTCCTGCATATCTCCAAGCCGGAGATTGATCTGCCGCCGGGCACCGACGTCTATTCGGCGCCCGTATATGCAAAGGCAGCAGAGAATCTGCAACGCATGATCGATGCTGGCGTGCTCGTGCGCGACGACGCGCCGTGCTACTACGTCTATCGCATTGTCATGGGCACGCACACGCAGACGGGTCTCGTGGCAGCCGCCTCTGTGGCGGACTATGACAAAAATCGCATCCGTCGCCACGAGCTGACGCGGCCCGATAAGGAAGACGATCGTGTGCGCCAGATCGAGGCGCTCAATGCGCAGACTGGCCCCGTACTGCTGGCCTATCCGCGGGCACCCTCAGTCGATGCGATCCTGCAGGCAACCACCAGTACTGTGCCGGTTGCTGATGCCACGGCAGACGATGGTGTGCGCCATACCGTGTGGGCGATTCGCGATGCCGCCACAATCGAGAAACTGACGGCGGCGTTTGACGCCATGCATGCGCTCTACATCGCGGACGGACATCACCGCTCCGCCGCCGCCTCGCGCGTGTGCGCAGCGCGCAAGGCTGCCAATGTGGGTCATACCGGAAACGAGTCCTACAACAATTTCCTGTCAGTGATTTTTCCCGATCACGAGCTGGCAATTTTCGATTACAACCGCGTCGTAACCGATTTGAACGGGCTGGACTTGCCCGCTTTCATCGAACGTATCGGTGCGGCATTCACGGTGGAAATATCGCCTGCTCAGATCAAGCCGTCGAAGCATGGCGAAGTGGGCATGTATGTGAAAAATCAATGGTACCGACTGACCATCAATCCGGCGTTGGTGCCGCAGGATCCTGTCGCGCGGCTCGACGTAAGTCTGTTATCCGACCATCTCCTCGCGCCGATCTTGGGTATCGCTGATTTGCGTCGTGACAAGCGTATCGATTTCGTCGGCGGCATTCGCGGTTTGCCCGAGCTGGAAAAGCGTGTGAACAGTGGCGAGATGGCGGTGGCATTCGCTATGTATCCGACGACCATGGCCGATCTGATGTCGGTAGCGGATGCGGACCAGATCATGCCGCCAAAGTCGACCTGGTTCGAGCCAAAGCTTGCTGATGGTTTGCTGTCGCACGTGCTTTGAGCTTGCGTAGTCCGCGAAGCTGCAGCCAGGCATGATTTGCGTGCTGCAGCGCTGGATGTTTGCGATATAAGTCTCTGGTCTTTCAGCTGGTTTGGGAGGGGCGTTTGATATGGCTGGTACCGCTTTCATCACACATCCCGACTGCTGGTTGCACAGCATGGGAGCAGGGCACCCGGAATCGCCAGATCGCCTTTCAGCGATTCGTGATCGCATGATTGCTTCGGGGCTGGAGCAATACGTCAGCAGCTTTGAAGCACCGCAAGCCACGATCGAACAACTGCAGCTGGCGCACTCGCCGGAATACATTCGCGAGCTGCTCGAATGCGCGCCCGAGCGCGGCATCGTCCATCTCGATGCGGATACCGCCATGTGTCCGCACACGCTCAATGCAGCGCTACGTGCTGCAGGTGCTGGCATCCTCGCCACCGATATGGTCATGCGCGGCGAGGTGGATACGGCCTTCTGCGCAGTGCGGCCACCGGGGCATCATGCCGAGCGCGCGCGTGCGATGGGTTTCTGCTTCTTCAACAATATCGCCGTTGCAGCGCGCCATGCGCTCGAGGTACACGGCCTTGAGCGCGTGGCAATCATCGATTTCGATGTTCACCACGGCAACGGGACGGAAGATATTTTCTCCGGAGATCCACGCGTGCTGATGGTGGGGTTCTTCCAGCACCCCTTCTATCCCTATAGTGGAACGCGTGATCCGAGCGCCAATATGCTTAATGCCCCTTTGCCGGCATCGACGCGCGGAGAGACCGTGCGTGATTTGCTCGAGCGCGTCTGGCTGCCGGCTCTGACTGAGCATCGGCCGCAGATGTTGTTCATTTCGGCCGGGTTCGACGCGCACTACGAGGACGACATGGCAGCAATGAGCCTGTTCGATGCTGACTATGCGTGGATTACCGAGCAGTTGCGCAACTTCGCAAAAGCGAACTGTGACGGCCGCATCGTCTCCATGCTCGAAGGCGGCTATGCGCTTTCGGCACTCGGGCGCAGCGCGACCTTGCATGTGAAGGCGCTGGCCGGTTTGTAGACCGTGACAATCCGTAAGCGGACTGATTGGATCAGGGCCTTCAGGTACAATGCCGCTTTTGCTTTTTAAGCAGGTACCGTCATGTTGACCGGCTCTCTTGTTGCACTGGTGACTCCTTTTCTGGCGGACGGCAAGCTCGACCTCGCGCGCTTTCGCGGCTTGATCGATTTCCACGTGCGTGAAGGTTCGGATGGCCTGGTGATCGTCGGTACGACGGGCGAATCGCCCACCGTAAATGTCGAGGAGCATTGCACCCTCATCCGTGTGGCAGTCGAGCATGCAGCGGGGCGCATTCCCGTCATCGCTGGTACAGGCGCCAATTCGACATCGGAAGCCATCGAGCTGGCGCGCTTTGCCAAGGATGTTGGCGCCCAGGCCGGGCTGTCCGTAGTGCCCTATTACAACCGCCCGACGCAGGAAGGCATGTATCAGCACTTCCGTGCCATTGCCGAGGCCGTCGACCTGCCCGTCATCCTCTACAACGTGCCGGGGCGGACGGTGGCGGACATGAACAACGATACGGTGCTGCGGCTGGCGCAAGTGTCGGGCATCATCGGCATCAAGGACGCGACCGGCAACATCGAGCGCATCACCGATCTCGCAATGCGCGCGCCAAAGGGCTTTGTCCTTTATAGCGGCGACGACATGACTGTCCTGCCGTTCATTGCGCTGGGTGGGCATGGTGTGATTTCAGTGGCTGCCAACGTTGCGCCGCGCCTGATGCACGACCTCTGCGTGGCAATGCAGGCAGGCGAAGTTACGCGCGCGCGCCAACTGAACGAGAAACTATTCCTGCTGAATCGCGATCTATTCCTCGAGGCCAATCCGATTCCCGTGAAATGGGCATGCGCGCAGATGGGCCTGATTGGTCCGCATATTCGCCTGCCTTTGACCCCCTTGTCCGAGAATTTCCATGAGCGTGTCCGGGCTGCCATGCAGGCCGCCGGCGCGCTGAACTGAAAGGAAGCCTGATGAAGTTGTTTCGTATGTTTGCTGGTGCAGCGGCGCCAAGCCTGCTGATGCTGGCCAGCCTTTCAATCGCACTGTCTGGTTGCGCTACGGACAAGAAGGAATACGTAAGTGACGCTGCTTCGAAAAACGGAGGCAAGTCCCTGGAAGTACCTCCCGATCTGATCACCCCTGGCCGCGACGAGCGTTTGCAAGTGCCTGCGGACCCGCGTCGCGTTACAGCTTCGACCTACAACAATGATCGCAAGCCAGAAGTGCAGGCGGGTGTTGTCTCGACGCCTGATCAGTTGGGCAAGGTGCGTATTGCCCGCGCCGGGTCGCAACGCTGGCTCGTCATGCCGGGTACGCCACAGGTCGTCTGGCCGCAGTTGCGCCAGTTCTGGGAAAACCTGGGCTTTACCATCCAGACCGACTCTCCACAGTTATATGTCATGGAGACTGACTGGGCCGAGAAACGCACGAAGAACAGCTTGGCTTTTCTGCAGAACTTTGCACTGCTGCGCGGCGCGATCAGCAATTCGGAACGGGACAAGTTCCGCACCCGCCTCGAAGCGTCGACCGAGCCCGGCATGGTAGAGGTGTATGTCAGTCATCGCGCGCTTGAAGAGGCCGAGATGCAGAAGAACAGCACGGTCGGCTGGCAAACCAAGGCCGGCGATCCCGGTCTTGAACTCGAAATGCTTCGTCGCATGATGATCGCTTTCGGCGCCACGGAAGAGCAGGCTGTTGTTGCGGTCAACGCGCCGGCAGCACCCGACAAGGCACGCCTGGTCAACGCACCGGACGGCACGCTGTCGCTCAGCGTGAACGACGAACTGACGCGCGCCTGGCGGCAGATCGGCCTGGCGCTGGACCGCGTTGGCATGGTGGTTGAAGACCGCGACCGCGCCAAGGGCTTCTACTTCGTTCGCTATATCGTCGATGAAGATCTGGGCAAGAAGAAAGATGACGGCTGGTTCTCGTGGCTCGCTTTCTGGCGCAGCAAGAAGCCTGATATTGATCAGTTCCGCGTCGCAGTTCAGGCTGACGGTCAGCAAAATACGGTGGTACGCGTGCAGACCAAGACGGGAGAAACTGCATCACCTGCATCCACCAAACAGATATTGACGCTGCTGTACAACGAGTTGAAGTAATCCGGATCAGCAGGCATGTATTACGGAATGGGGGCGCAAGCCCCCATTTTTACGTCAGTACATCCACGAGCCTGGCATGGCCGTCATGACAGAGGCATTTCGATATCGATCTTTGAACAAGCAGGGAGGCTGCTGAGATTTGCCGCTGTCAGGCGGCTTATCGCAGGCAAGCGGGATCGCGTTGAAAACTCTGTGGCCTTACGGCTCGGTCGCCGTCGCGGACCTGCGATGCAGTGTCCTGCATGGCGCAGCGTGGTGTGCACACGCCTCTTGATTCAAGCAGGCATGTGTGAAGAGGGAAAGCACGCGCCAGATCCTGTGACCCCGCTCCATCTTGCCCATGTCTTGCATCGGGCACGCGCTTGCCAGGCGAATTCACGAGGCATTAAAAAAGGGAATTACATACTTGACTTGCAGAACGGCAAATCGCGTTTGGAAATTCGATTTCTGCCAAAAGACAAGTCATTCCCGCGAAAGCGGGAATCCACTTCTACGTGAGGCCTGTGCCCGCAAGTGGATTCCCGCTTTCGCGGGAATAACGAAAATTGGGGCGCTGCAAGTCAAGTATGTAATTCCCATTGAAAAAGGGCCCTCAGGCCCTTTTTTTGACGCCAACGGGAATCGCGCAAACCTCATACGACAGCTTCTTCCTTTTTCGTAACGGGCTTGATGAACTGCTCGCGCGATACGCCGAGCCACATCACCAGCGGGCTGGCAACCAGTACGGAAGAGTAGATGCCGAAGCAGATGCCGATGGTCAGTGCCAGGGCGAAGTAGTGCAGCGTGGCACCGCCGAAGAACAGCATCGAGAGCACCATCATCTGTGTACAGCCGTGGGTGATGATCGTGCGCGAAATGGTGCTGGTGATGGCGTGGTCGAGAATCTGCGGCACGGTGAAGTTGCGCATGCGGCTGTTGCGGAAGCTTTCACGCACGCGGTCGAAGACAACGACCGACTCATTCACCGAGTACCCCAGCACGGCCAGCACGGCGGCCAGCACGGGTAGCGAGAACTCCCACTGGAAGCATGCGAAGAAGCCCAGGATAATGACTACGTCATGCAGGTTGGCGATGATGGCGGAAACGGCAAAGCGCCATTCGAAGCGCATGGCGAGATACAGCATGATGCCGCAGACCACCACGAGCAGCGCCATTGAGCCGTCCTCAGCCAGTTCCTTGCCGACTTGTGGCCCGACGAATTCGGTGCGGCGCAACTCGGGTTGCGCACCGCTGGCGGCACTGATGACGCTCATGACGTTGGCGGACACCTTTGCCGAATTCTCGCTGGCGCGATTCGGCACGCGGATCATCACATCGAGCGAGCTGCCGAAGTTCTGTACCAGCGAATCCGTATAGCCGGCTTTATCGAGTGCCTGCCGTATCGGCTCAAGTTGCGGCGCTTCCTTGTAGGCGACTTCCATCACCGTACCGCCGGTGAACTCCACCGATAGATGCAGGCCGCGCGAGAACAGGAAGAACACTGCCAGCAGGAAGGTAACCAGCGAGATGACGTTGAACAGCAGGGCCCGCTTCATGAACGGGATGTCTTTGTGAATCCGGAAAAATTCCATTTTTCTCTCCTGGAGCCTGGGTGTGGCGCTTAAACGCCGGGTTTCCAGACCTGGCCGATGGCAAGCGTGTCGAGCTTGCGGCGGCGGCCGTAGACGAAGTTCGTAATCATGCGCGAGACCACGATGGCACTGAACATCGAGGTCAAGATGCCGAGCACGTGAACAATGGCAAAGCCGCGCACCGGGCCCGAGCCAAAGGCTAGCAAGGCGCCGCCCGCAATCAGCGTGGTCACGTTCGAATCGAGAATCGTGCCGAAGGCGCGCGAGTAGCCAACGTCGATGGCCGCTTGCGGTGTCACACCGCTACGCAGCTCTTCGCGGATACGTTCGTTGATCAGTACGTTGGCATCGATTGCCATACCCAGCGTCAATGCAATGGCGGCGATGCCTGGCAAGGTCAACGTTGCTTGCAGCAGCGATAGTACGGCGACGAGCAGCAGAAGATTTGCCGCCAGCGCCAGCGTCGAGATCAGGCCGAAGAGGCGATAGTAGATGCACATGAAGACTGCAATGGCGATGAAACCCCACAGCGTCGAATCGAAGCCTTTCTTGATGTTTTCCGCACCAAGGCTTGGGCCGATGGTGCGTTCCTCGATGATGTCCATTGGTGCGGCCAGCGCGCCGGAGCGGATCAGGATCGACAGACGATTGGTTTCGTCGGTGCTGAACTGGCCGGTAATTTCAAACTGGTTACCGAATTCACCCTGGATGGTGGCGTCTGAAATGACTTCGCCCTTGTTCTTCTCGAACAGGACGATGGCCATGCGCTTCTTGAGATTTTCGCGCGTGACCTGGCGCATGATTTTCCCGCCCGCCGAGTCAAGCCGGATGGAGACAGCTGGATTGTGGTTGTTGTCGAAGCTGGCCGTTGCACCGACAAAACGGTCGCCCGTAAGCACGACCTGCTTCTTGACGTAAACCGGCATCGAAACGCCGTTGCGGATTTCCGGGAACATATCCGCGCTGGCAGGCACCGAGCCGCCAAGGTCAGCACTTTCCTGCACCATGCGTACTTCCAGCGTTGCAGTGCGGCCAATCAGATCCTTGGCCTTGCTGACATC
The DNA here is from genome assembly GCA_028292485.1 of Rhodocyclales bacterium. GTDB lineage: Bacteria > Pseudomonadota > Gammaproteobacteria > Burkholderiales > Rhodocyclaceae > Viridibacterium. The sequence goes on from JAQGMG010000004.1 coordinate 87,982, forward strand.
CTGCACACCCGGCAATTGCACGACAATGCGATCGGCGCCCTGCTGCTGGATCACCGGTTCGGCAACGCCCAGCTCATTGACACGATTGTGCAGGGTGATGATGTTCTGCTTGACGGCCTCTTCCTGGATGCGCTTCTGTTCGGCCGGCGACAGCGTGGCGACCAGCACGAAGTCCGCGCCATCGGCACGCTCGGCGAGCGTCAGTTCCGGGTGCGTGTCACGCACGACAACGCGCGCCTTGTCACGCATGGCCACTTCGCTGAAGCGCATGTTCAGGGTCAGGTCGTCGCGCGACACGCCGCTGTTGTAAATCTTCTTTTCGCGCAAGCTGGCGCGCAAATCGCCGCTGCTGGCATCAAGCTGTTTGGTCAGCGCTCCCTTCATGTCGACCTGCAACAGGAAGTGCACACCGCCACGCAGGTCGAGACCGAGATACATCGGGTGCGCACCCAGTGCGCTCAACCACCTTGGGCTGGCCGACAACAGATTCAGCGCCACCACGTAGGAAGCGTCATCCGGGACGGGATTGAGCGTTTTCTCGATCAGATCCTTGGCATGAAGCTGTGCCTTGTCATCCGCAAAACGAATACGCAAACCCGATTCGTCGCGCACTGTGCCGGTGTAAGCGATCCTGGCGGTCGTCAACGCCTCCATGACGCGGGCTTCAACGTCGCTATCGACCTTGACTGTCGAGCGGCTCGAAGACACTTGAACGGCAGGCACTTCGCCAAAGAAATTTGGCAGCGTGTAGAGCAGACCGACGACCAGTACCAGCAGGATCGACAGGTTTTTCCAGAGTGGATAGCGGTTCATTGCTGAGGGCTGCAGCTAAAAAAATGGGGACTGAAAAAAGGCGGCATTCGGGTCCAATCAGGTCCAATTGGACCCGATAGACTCGGTCAGGTCGCTGGACGCTGAGGGCCGCCCCGCTTGAAGCATCAGGTCAGGCTGCCCTTGGGCAGCACGGCGCCGATTGATGAGCGCTGTACCAATACTTCGACATTGGGCGCGATGGCGACTTTCACGAAGCTGTCGCGCAATTCCACGACCGTGCCGGCCAGACCGCCTGCCGTGACGATTTCGTCACCCTTGGCCACCGCGTCGAGCAAGGCCTTGTGCTCTTTGGCGCGTTTCTGTTGCGGGCGGATCATCAGGAAGTACAGGACAACGAACATCATCACCATGATGATGATGCTGCTGAAGCCGCCGGTAGGATCGGCTGCAGCGGTAGTAGCTTGGGCTTGCGCGTCGGAAATCAGGAACACGGTTCTTACTCCAGCATCGATTCTCAGGGGCGCGAGTATAGCAGGGCGCGGTGTCGGGCCCTATTGCGCTGCACTGGCGTTTCTTGGCCCGTTTGCACTTAAGCAACTCCGCGCGAACGTTTGGCCGCGAATTCGACCACGAACTCGGCGAATCGGTTCGCCTCGATGGCGGCGCGTATCTCCTGCATGAGTTGTTGGTAATAGAAGAGGTTGTGAATCGTCATCAAACGCGGCCCGAGCATTTCCTGGGCGCGGTCGAGGTGATGCAGATAGGCGCGCGAAAAATTCCGGCAGGTATAGCAGCCACAGGCTTCGTCCAGCGGGCGCGTATCGTCGCGATGGACTGCATTGCGGATTTTCAGGTTGCCCCATTGTGTAAAGAGCCAGCCATTGCGCGCGTTGCGTGTCGGCATCACGCAATCGAACATGTCGATGCCCTGTGATACGCCATAGATGAGGTCTTCCGGCGTGCCGACACCCATCAGGTAACGCGGTTTGTTGGCGGGCAGCTTCGGCGCCGTGTGGGCGAGGATGCGCTCCATCTCTTCCTTCGGTTCTCCGACCGACAGGCCACCAATGGCAAAGCCATCGAAGCCGATGTCGTTCAGGCCGGCGAGGGACTCGTCACGCAGGTCCTCATGCATACCGCCCTGCACGATGCCGAACAGCGCGTTCGGATTCTCTTCGCGGTCGAATTCATCTCGGGAACGACGTGCCCAGCGCATCGACATGCGCATCGACGCTGCGGCTTCTTCATGCGAGGCAGGGTAGGGCGTGCATTCGTCGAAGATCATCACGACATCGGAATTGAGCACGCGTTGAATACGCATTGACTCTTCGGGCGTCAGGAAAAGCTTGTCGCCGTTAATGGGCGAGGAGAACTTCACGCCTTCTTCTGTGATCTTGCGCAGCGCGCCAAGCGAGAACACCTGGAAGCCGCCCGAGTCCGTCAGGATTGGTTTATCCCATTGCATGAACTTGTGCAGGCCGCCGAATTTGCGGACCACTTCCAGACCGGGCCGCAGCCACAGGTGGAACGTATTACCGAGGCAGATATGCGCGCCGATTTCGGCCAGTTCGTGCGGGCTCATTGCCTTGACGGTACCGTAGGTGCCGACAGGCATGAAGGCAGGTGTTTCCACGGCGCCATGGATGAGCTCCAGGCGGCCACGGCGGGCCGCGCCCGATGTCGCAATCAGATCGAATTTCATGCCGCTGTACTTTCCTGGGGTTTCTCTAAGAACATGGCATCGCCATAACTGAAAAAGCGATAGCGATTGTCGACGGCGTGCGCATAGGCGCGCCGCATTGTATCCATGCCTGCCAGCGCCGAGACCAGCATCAGCAGCGTCGACTTCGGCAAATGAAAATTGGTGATCAATGCATCGGCCACGCGGAAGCGGTAGCCGGGCGTGATGAAGATGCCGGTCTCGGCGCTGCCCGCCACCAGCTCGCCTTGCGCTGCCGATTCCAGGGCGCGCAGCGAAGTCGTGCCGACACAGATCACGCGACCACCCGCAGCTCGCGTGCGCGCAATGGCATCGACAGTGTCTTGCGGAATGCTGTACAGCTCACGGTGCATCTGGTGTTGCGACAGATCATGCTCACGCACAGGCTGAAACGTTCCTGCACCCACATGCAGGGTGACAAAGGCGCGCTTCACGCCGCGCGCTTCGAGCCGAGCAAACAGCGCCTCATCGAAATGCAGACCGGCGGTCGGCGCTGCGACACTGCCCAGCTCGCGTGCATAGACGGTCTGATAGCGCGCCTCGTCGTCGCTCTCGGCACCGCGCTCGATGTAAGGCGGCAGCGGCAGCTTGCCGTGGCGTTCGATGTAATTGACCGCTGTATCGTCGGCAGGGAAACGCAGGTGGAAGAACTCGCCCGCCCGACCCGTGACTTCCACGTCGAAGGACTCACTCAACCTGATGCGGCTGCCGGGCTTTGGTGACTTGCTGGCGCGGATCATGGCGAGCGCTTCGTGATCGCCGAGCGGCCTCTCGATCATCACTTCAACCTGCCCGCCGGTTTCTTTCACGCCAAACAGGCGCGCATGCAGTACGCGACTGTCATTGAATACGAGCAGATCGCCGGCGCGCAATAAATCGGGCAGATCGCGGAAGCTGCGGTCTTCGAATGAGGGAGATTGCGCATCCTGGCGCACAAGCAGCAGGCGCGAAGCCGCACGGTCGGCGAGCGCCGTCTGGGCGATCAGTTCGGGCGGTAGCGGATAGTCGAAGTCGTCGAGCGTCAGAGACATGAATCAATTTCTGGCAAATAAGAGCAAGTTGCTTGATACGGCTTGATACGAGCGGGCGCTTCGGGGATAATCCGCGCCTCGCCCCGTGCCGGGGTGGCGGAATCGGTAGACGCAGCGGATTCAAAATCCGCCGCCGAAAGGCGTGGGGGTTCGAGTCCCTTTCCCGGCACCAGAATTCTTTTCTGTTCCGCAATCCGAGGTCTGCGAAAGCGGCAGATCACAGCAGGCCGGATTGTACCGGACTATCAAATGCACTCGTGCCGAGCTTGCTTGTCGGTGTGCCGACAGCAATCTGGCCGTGATGCAATCTCGTAAATTCAGAATAGCCCCGGGCATCCCTCGGGCATCCTTATGCCCGGAAAACGCTGACTTTGTCATACCCCGCTACGCGGGAATGACGGATTTGGGCGTGAGTCGCGTCATGGCACTTGCCGACAAGCTATCGAGCCTTCCCTGATGACCCAACCGCCGTGAGGGCGGATGCTCCCTAAAGCCTGCACGGTATTCGCCGCAATAGCCTAAGTGTGTCGGGCAGCGCGCATGGCCCGTCAGCGCCGAGCGTGACGAAAATACCGTCATGACAAAAGAGAACTGAAAAGAACTGATCGGGCGACTTCGGGGGAAGCATGAAAAGAAATGTTCGCGTAAAAGCAAACGTCGGTGGCCTGGATCGGGTTCTGCGCATTGCGCTTGGGGCAAATCTCGCGTTGCTTGCCATGTGGGGACCGCTGGACCCGTGGGGCTGGCTGGGTGTCGTGCTGCTATTGTCGGGGTTGCTGGCGTTTTGCCCGGCATACGAATGTCTGCGCATCAGCACATTCCACCGCGGTAGCTAGCCGGACCGCGTCTGCTCGTTTGCATCTGTCCGTTTGTTTGACGCGAGCGACATTCGTCGCTCCACCATCACATCAATTCACTACATCCCCGCGCTCTCAAAGAGTTCTAAAAAGTTTTTCATACGACGGATTCAGGCTGTCTGGCCCTGCGAATCGGGGCCTGTTCCACGCTTGTTTGGCTGACGTGCGTGCCGGATGTGAGTTTCATCACGCCCGGCGCTTTGAAGTATTCCCGTGCAAGAGCAAGTAAGGGGACGAAGAGCTTCCCGGCGCTTGCCACGCAGCCTGTCATCACGCCCTTCGCGCAGAGCACGTAGCGGCGCGCCTGTGCACCGCGGGGTGGGGATCCTGCAAGCGTCTGGGCAACCTCAATTGTTGATTTTGGCAATCTTGTAGGGTTTTGTCCTATAGAAATCATGGGGTTCCTTCACGTTCCGAACTTTATCGCCCTCACGTCTAATCCGTTCCACGCAGTCAGCGGAGGCTGCATTCAAACAAAAATGAAAAGGACACAAACATGAGACACGCACAAACCAGGACAACGTTGATCGCAATGAGTCTCATCGCCGCCAGCATCGGAGCGGCACACGCCACCACGTACAACGTGACTAACGGCGCGACACTTGCAACGGCCCTGGGTAAGGTTGTGGCCGGGGATATCGTCATCATGGCTGCCGGTACTTACGACGGTTCATCAGTGAGCGGCGGCAAGTTCCTGATCAATCGTTCGGGCGCCAAGAACAACCCGATCACCCTGCAAGGTGTTTCCGGCTCCATCATCAAGAACGCGGGCGCTTATGGTCTCGCGCTGGATGGCGCTTCATACTGGAAGCTGACCGGCTTCACGGTAGATACCGTGTCCAAAGCGATCATGCTGGACAACTCGCACCACGTGCTGATCGACGGCGTGACTGCCAAGAATATCGACCAGGAAGCGATCCACTTTCGCAAGGGCAGCCATGACAATGTGCTGACCAACTCCAAGATCTCCGATACGGGCAAAGCCGATCCGATGTATGGCGAGGCGGTGTATGTCGGTTCGGCCAAGAGCAACTGGGCGAGCATCATGGGATCGAGTTCGACCGCTGACGGATCCACGAAAAACTGCATTTCGAAGAACACCATCGGGCCGAATGTCACGGCTGAAGCCATCGACATCAAGGAAGGCTCGTCCTACACCTCGGTGCTGAGCAATACCTTCGACATCGGTGGCATCTCCGGTGCCAACTCTGCCGACAGTGCGCTAGACATAAAGGGCCAGTACGTTTATGTCTATGGCAACACGGTGAAAAACAGCAAATCGACCTTCCTGGCTGCAGTGACCGACATCAACGGAGCGACTACTGTCACCAAGGTGACGCCGGATGCTTTCCAGACCCATGAGATCACGAATCCGGCCAGCGCACCGTCCGGCACCAAGGTCTATGTCTGGGGCAACACCGTGGATCTGAAGTCCGCGTCCAAGCCGAGCGGCTATACGGCTGGCACCGCGTTCAAGACCGATGGCAACGGCACGAACTACTTCTGCTCCGCGCCGGGTACCAACACGGTCGCCTCGGGTGACCTCACGTCCAACTTGTCGGCATCGTCCTGCACTACGGCACTGGCGAGTGTCGCTACGACCTGCCCGGCAGTGCTCACGCAGTAATCCAGGCCGCCGTCTCTCTCCGAGGCTGTACTTCGAAAACCCGCGCCGTGATGGCGCGGGTTTTTCATTTGCGGCAAGCGATTCGAGATTCGCTTCGCCGTCCAGGTCCACAGCAATATGTCGTAACAGATTCTGCAAGAACGATGTCATTCCCGCGTAATGGGGTAAGCAGGCATTTCCGCATAAGCGGAAAGCTCGCAAAGCGGGAATTCACTTTGTGGCACGGACGAGCATTGCGTAGAAGTGGATTCCCGCTTTCGCGGGAATGACGAGGTGAGAGCTTTTCCTGCGCCACCTTTCTTGTCTATTTTTCTTCCGCGAAACCACCACACTTATTGCGGAAAGGATTGTGTTTAGCGGGAATCACCGCCCGTTCACGAAGCCGGGCGCAAGTCTTGCGACGCCTGACTGCGTGGTGCGCTCGCACCGTCAGGAAATGAGGATGAGTGATGATTCAGCAAGCTACTTCTCTGGAGGTTGCACTAGCCTTTACGAAGGCGTGGACCAGTCAGGATATGGAAGCCGCAGCCCGCTATGTGGCCGATGACGTTGTCTTCGATGGTCCCGACACCGGTGCGAAACCTTATCTCGACCAGCTCACCAGGCTGGCTGGCTCGGTTACCGATCTGGAGATGATCGCGGTCTATGGCAAGGACGACCAGGCATTGATCATGTACGACCTCCACACTTGTCAGGAAGGCACACTTACCTGCGTCAAATGCCTGACCGTGCAGGACGGAAAAATCGTCCAGGATCTGCTTACGCCGGACAGCTTCAAGATCCGCAACATGCAGTGAGCATGTCCCGTCTGACTCGCCGGCGTCAGCACGCATCACATCGGGCGAATTCCACCTGAATACATGTACTCGCGTGTCAGTGGCAGCGGATGGTTCTGCCCATCGGCCTTGATGGCGACGATCTGATGCAGGGCGATCCAGTTCTGTTTGAATCCATAGGCGCAGCCCGCCAGGTAAGCGCGCCAGATGCGGTAGCGTTTGTCCCCCACCAGCTCGCGCAGATACGCGCCCTTCGCCTCGAAGCGGTCGGTCCAGTGATCGAGTGTCATGGCGTAGTGGCGACGCAGGTTCTCGACATCGGTGACTTCCAGCCCGGCACAGGCCATCTCTTTCAGGGCCAGGCTGATATGCGGCAGCTCCCCGTTGGGAAATACGTAGCGATCGATGAAACGACCGCCGCCCATGGGCGTCTCGCCAGAATCGGGGTCCGAGGAAGTGATGCCATGGTTCATCACCACGCCTCCGTCGGCGAGCAGATCGTGAACTTTCTGGAAGTAGGTTTGCAGATTATTCAAGCCGACATGTTCGAACATGCCCACGCTGGTGATCTTGTCGAACGTCCCCTGCACATCGCGATAGTCCATCAGCAGCACCTCGCAGCGATCAGCAAGGCCTGCCTGACGAATGCGTTCGGTGGCCAGGTCGAACTGCCGTTGCGACAGCGTGACGCCGGTGCACTTCGCACCATAGTGCTTCGCTGCGCGCAGGATCAGTGCGCCCCAGCCGCAACCGATATCGAGTAAACGCTCGCCCGGTTTGAGCTGGATCTTGCCCAGGATGTGGTCAATCTTCTGCTGCTGGGCTGCCTCCAGCGTGTCCGCCGTGTCGCGGAAATAGGCGCAGGAATACACCATCTCCTGATCCAGCCATTGCTGGTAAAACTCGTTGGATACATCGTAGTGATGGCGAATCGATTCTGCATCAAGCTTGTGCGTATGACGCGCCAGGCGAGGGCGCAGGCGCGTTGCGGCGGTGCTGCTGAAGCCGCTTACCAGTTGCGTCACGACCGTGAAGGCGTCGCGTATATGCCCTTCGACATCCAGCTCTCCTTCGGCATAGGCCTGCCCCAGGGAGTCGAGATCGGTGTAGGAAAGATTGACCAGCGCCTTGGGCGACCTGATATGCAGAGTGACTTTGGCTTGCGTGCCGGATTGGCTGGTCAGCGCGAATCGCTTGCCGTTCCATAGCTCCACGACCAGCGGCAAGCCTTCTACCCGGCGCCACGTGGCAATGAAACGCTCGACCCGTTTCTCGAGAAAACTGCTGGGCAAGGCTGCGGCAAGCGGGAACATGAAAGCCTCCATTTGCAGGAAGTTGCAGAGAAGTAAGTTTTCTTTCTGAACAGTAGCAAATCACGCGCCAGAAGACAGCGCCAGAACGCAGCCAGTGATCCCGAATCATCTTGGACAGCAAGCGCAATACCCAAGTCGTACGGGTCGATGACGGGATCGGTTATTGCAACATTGCGTTGTTACAACCGGAACAACTGGACTGCAAAGGAGAGCAGAAATGGAAATTTCACAAGCAGTGCTGGGCAGCAGAAGGGCGATGGCTACCATCGCCGTGAAGGATATCGCCGTTGCCAGGAAATTCTACGAAGGCACACTCGGCCTGCAATCGACCGGCCCCAACGAACCCGGCGTGCTGTCCTTCGCCAGTGCCGACACGATGGTCCTCGTATATGAATCGCAATACGCGGGCACCAACAAGGCCACAGCAGCGACGTGGACGATCGAAGCCGGTGCCGATGGCGGCATCGAAGCCGTTGTTGCGGCGCTAAAGGAAAAAGGCGTCAGCTTCGAACATTACGACTTGCCCGACACAACGCAGCAAGGCGACATCCACGTATCCGGCAAGATCAAGGTCGCCTGGTTCAAAGACCCTGACGGCAATATTCTCGGCATCGTCAGCGAGTGACGGGCGGGGCGGAGTGTTTATCCCTTCCGCTATACGTTGCCAACGCAAATCAGCCAGCTCTAAAATGACACTTGGCTCTTTGCGTGGCGCGAGGCTTGGTGGGAGTGGTGATGGTAATTCACGTACAAATTGCGCATCCGCTCAAGCCTTATGACAAACAGAAGCTCATGCCGGATTCAGGGCGCATCACCACTCAGCGTAGCGGAATCTTCAGGCTGGCAGGCACCGGCACTGCGGTCAGGCTGTTCTTCGGGCTGCCATTGATCAGCTTGTCCGAATACACCAGGTAGATCAGCGCATTGCGCTGCGCATCCACCATGCGCACCACCCGCATGCGCTTGAAGAGAATCGACGTGCGCTCGGAGAACACCTCTTCCTGTTTCGCCAGCGGCTCCGTGAAGCGGATCGAATCCACTTGCCTGCACGCCACCGAAGCGTCCGACGTGTCCTCGGCAAGCCCGAGTGCGCCCGTCACGCCACCCGTCTTGGCACGCGACAGATAACAACTCACGCCGCCCACCTTCGGATCATCGAACACCTCCACCACCACCTTGTGATTGGGTCCGATCAGTTTGAAGGTCGTGCTGACATCGCCGATGGTCTCAGCCCGTGCACTCAAAGTGGCGACAAGCAGCATTGCGGCAAGCGTAGTGCGTTTCATGATGGCCTCTCGAGTTTCAACAGGAGTTGCGTGCGTAACGATGCCGCATTCTGCGCCATTCATGGCTGCCAGACTGTGCCCTTGCGAACTGATGAATAGGCGAAGCGGCATGCCCCTGTGTTGGCGTTGGCAGCCACGATTCAACAAATAAGAACGTGCTGCTGTCCCCTCCCACGAGGGAGAGAGGCTAGTCATCACCAATCAATGATGATGCCCATGCTCACCATGCACATGTCTGTGCGCAATCTCTTCAGCCGAAGCCGCACGCACCGACACCACCTTCAAACCAAAGCGCAGCGCCTGGCCAGCCAGCGGGTGATTGCCATCGAGCATCACCACCGGCCCCTTGATCTTCACCACGTTGTAGTGGCGCGGCTGCCCATCCGGACCCGGACGCTCGACATAACCGCCCACCTTCACACCGGGCGGAAACTCCGCCTTAGGCATCGTCGTCACCAGGCTCTCGTCGCGCGCGCCGAAAGCATCTTCTGCCGACAGCGATAAAGTCACCTGGTAACCCGCCTCCTTGCCCTCCAGCGCCTCTTCGATCTTTGGTAGCGTATTGTCATAACCGCCGTGCAGGTAGACCGTCGGCTCGCCGCTTTCTTCGATGAGCCTGCCATGGGCGTCTGCCACCTTGAAGAACAGGGTGACGGCGGTGTCTTTTTCAATCTTCATGTTTGGGGACCTGTTGGGAGGTTTTGCGAGTCGGGCATTTTCGCGTATCAGGTCGCTAAAAGAAACACACCTTTCGCCGATGAAGCGTCGATTGGTCGCAATAGGTGGGGTCTTTTGAAGTTGTCCCGCTTCCGCATAACGCGCCGCCTTTACACACATGCCAAGCTTTGCGTTGATGGGCTGTTGTGTTTCTCGCGATCATGCAGTCTCTTCCGACCGGGCTGCTGCAGCCAGACTCAAGGCGTGCTCTCGCACATCCTTGGGCCACTTTGCGACCGACTGACGGAAGCCCGCGTCATTGCCTGCAAACAGCGCGCGTGATGCTTCCTCGAACCCCGCTGCGTCGCCAGCCATGGCGCTCATGAAGCGATAGGCGGATTCACGCGCGAGGCGGATGCGATCTGTTTCCTTGCTGGCGCGCATGGCATGCTCGACGAGCTTTCTCAATGACACGGAAGCGCCACCCGGTTGCGAGGCGAGCCAGTCCCAGTGACGCGGCAGGAGCGTGACTTCGCGTGCGGTGACACCGAGCTTCGGGCGGCCGGCTGTGCGTGGGGTATCCGCTTGTGATTCTCCCTGCGGAGCTTGCGCCTCAGGTTTCGGCACGCAGCGCAGGACGTGGGTCAGCGATGCGCACAGGTCGATATCGATGCGCTGGCTGGTCTCGGCGTCGAACATGAACACGGTGGTTTGTGGATGCGCATCCACGAAGGATTTGGCCTGCGTGGCTACGTCGGCGGGTGTGCCGGTGGCGATGCGTTTCGAATCGGCGAAGGCAATCCAGGCGGTTTGTGTTGTGTTCATGTTGGCGTACTCGTTCAAATAAGGCTGCTAGTTTTACCCGGGTTAAAATAAAAGTCAATAATGCCCGGGTAAAATTATTTTCGAGAGCAGGTCAGAGGCAAGCACTCCGTCATTCCCGCGAAAGCGGGAATCCACTTTATGGCAGAGGAATATCGCGTAGAAGTGGATTCCCGCTTTCGCGGGAATGACGCGGCGAGCTTTTTCTTGCTCCATGACGCTTCGCGCGAGACGGCAGATTTTTACGACGGGCAAGCAGTGCACGAAAGCGAGAATTCATCGGCTTTGCTTGAGAGTGCCGAACGCCCCTGGATTCCCGCCTTCACGGGAATGACGGATTGGGTGAGTCGCGTCATGACACCCACCGGTGAAGTAGGCCTTAACCTGGAAATGGATTTCCGACATGGCGGGAATGACGGATTTGTAGATTGAGGAGTCAAATGTGCAGTTCCTCAAAATAACGGGAACGTGGGGCGCGTGAGCTTCATCTAATGGGCAGAACACGACAAAAGCCGGACGCCATGATTCCATCGAAGAAAATCCTGTCAGACACTACCGATGATGCCGAGCTTGCTGCTCGTGCGGCCACCGGGGAGACGGGCGCGTTCGAATTGATGATGCGCCGTCACAACCGGCTGCTGTTTCGCACTGCGCGCAGCATCCTGAAGAGCGACAGCGATACGCAGGACGCGTTGCAGGATGCATATCTGAATGCCTGGCAGGCGCTGCCGCGTTTTCGTGCCGACGCGAAACTGTCCACGTGGCTGGTGCGCATTGTCGTGAATGAGGCGCTGGGACGCCTGCGCCGTCGCGGCGCGCAGGTGATTCCGCTGGATACGTCCATTGCGCAGGAGCACACGATGGAAGACCCGGTCGAATCCTCCGCAGAACAGAATCCCGAAGAGCAGCCCGAGCGAATGGCAATGCGCGCCCAAACGCGGCGCTTGATCGAGGCGCGTATCGACATGCTGCCCGATGCGTTTCGCACGGTGTTCATGCTGCGCGCGGTGGAGGAGATGAGCGTCGATGAAGTGGCTGCCGCGCTGAATATTCCGGAAGCGACGGTGCGTTCGCGCTTCTTCCGGGCTCGCGGTTTGTTGCGCGAGGGTTTGTCGCGCGATGTCGATCTTGCCATCGACGGCGCATTCTCGTTTGCCGGCGAGCGCTGTGACAGGATCGTTGCCAATGTCATGGCGAAGATATTTGATGCCAGGGATTTTTCCGACCCCTGATACGCACGTTTTTATCCCCGCTTTCATCCCTTGGTTTCATTCATGAATTGGCCTCCGCCCGGAGACTGAAGCTGCTGCTTTGCCTGCACGCTTGCCGCTGTACCCCCACCACAACCACATCAGGAGATTGTCATGTCTTGCCTACACCCGCTACTGCACGTCGTCTGTTCCTCGGCCGGTCGGGCGGACTGGTTCTTTCCGGTGCAGCAGTTGCCCTGCTTTGCGGCAACGACGCGCTTGCCGCGACAACCGGCGGCGGCAAGATGGAAGACGTCAGCATTCTCAATACCGCGCTCGGTGCGGAGCTTGAAGCCATCGCCGCCTACCAGCTTGGCGCCGAGAGCGGCCTGCTGCAAAAGCCGGTGCTTGGTATCGCGGTGAGCTTTCAGGGACACCATAAAGAACACGCTGCCGTGCTCGCGAAAACAATCGAGAAACTCGGTGGCAAAGCGGTATCGGCCAAGGACAAATACAATTTCCCGGTCGATCAATTGAAGACACAAGCGGATGTACTGAGATTCGCAGCCAGGCTTGAACAGGGCGCTGTCAGTGCCTATCTCGGCGCAGTGCCGCTGTTTGGCAATCGCGATCTGGCCAAGGCGGCGGCCAGCATTCTGGGGGATGAGGCCATGCACTGGGCCATCCTGCGCCAGGCTCTGGGCGAGGTACCAGTTCCGTCCGCTTTCGTTGCGTGACGATGCATCGCTTTGCCTATTGCACAGGCTTTGGTGCCGCGCTCGTATTCGCTGCGAGCGTAGCCAGCGCAGCACCATCGCCGGCACATGGCGAGCAGGTCTACATGCGTTGTCAGGCCTGCCACGCGCTGGCCTATGACCGTGTCGGCCCACGTCACTGTGGCGTTGTTGGTCGCAAAGCGGGCAGCGTGGCGGGGTTTCCCTATTCACCGGCGATGAAAAAGGCGAACGTGGTATGGACCGAGAAGACGCTGGATCGATTCCTGATCTCGCCGCTGAAGATGGTCCCGGGTACGACGATGACATACGACGGTGTGCCGGATCCGCAAGACCGTGCGGATCTGGTTGCCTATCTGAAGCAGGCTGGCAAGTCTGCGGAATGCGTCAGGTAAGGGTGCGGGCAGAGGCGGCTGTGCGCTCACGGCAACAGCCGTGAGCGGTCGCATCTTCAACTGCAGCGCGTCAATACCGAAGCCGTAGCAATCAGCTCATCGAGCAGGGCCATCGATGCCTGACCCGAGCAGGAGAAGGGGTCGAGCGTTGGCTTTTCCGCATACTTGAGCAGCAGCGAGGGATTCACCTTGGCGATGTTCACGTGGCCCATCGTCCAGCCGCCGAAGCGGCGCTCGCAAATTTCCTCATAGCCGAGCAGGCGCACGTGATTGTGGCGCGAATCGCGCACGATGGTGTTGTACAGCTCGCAGACTTCGTCGCGGGCGCCTTCGAGCACCTGCATGAAAAGATCGTCGCTGTAGCACAGCATGCCGGTGATGCCGAGCGCGGGATTGCGCTCGCGCGCCTGTTTGAGGATGGCGTCGACGATCTCGCCGGTAAGGGGAGCCGCGGCGCGGCTGGCGTAAAGCAGGCGGACTAGCATGGTGACCTCACTTCTTCAGATCGATGAGGGAGAGGAATTCGCGGCGCAAGCTGGCGTCCTTGAGAAAGGAGCCACGCATCACGCTGTTGATCATCTTGGTTTCGGAATCTTTCACACCGCGCCAGTGCATGCAGAAGTGATCGGCTTCCATGACAACGGCAAGTCCGTCCGGACTGACCTTGGTCATGAGCAGTTCGGCTATCTGCGTGATGGCTTCCTCCTGGATCTGCGGACGACTCATGATCCATTCGGCGAGCCGCGAATACTTCGACAGGCCGATGAGGTTGGAGTGTTCGTTCGGCATGAGTCCGATCCACAGGCGGCCCATGATCGGGCAGAAGTGATGGCTGCAGGCGCTGCGCACGGTAATTGGCCCCACGATCATGAGTTCGTTGAGGCGCTCGGCGTTGGGGAATTCGGTGACCGGCGGTTGCGGTACGTAGCGGCCGCGAAAGACTTCGTTGAGATACATCTTCGCCACGCGGCGCGCAGTGTTCTGCGTGTTGTGGTCGCTGTCGGTATCGATGACGAGGCTTTCCAGCACGCCCTTCATCTTGCCCTCGACTTCATCGAGCAGACGCTCCAGGTCGCCAGGCTCGAGAAAGGCGGCGATGTTGTCATTGGCATGAAAGCGTTGCTTGGCGCGAACCAGCCGCTCGCGAATGGTGGCGGAGATCGCGGGGCTGCAGGTGGGGACACTGGTTGCAATTGTCTTGCCATCCACTACGGTCGGCAAACCTGCTTGTTGCTTGTGGTCAGGGTGTTGGTCGCTCATCGTTAGCGCTTTTGGAATCGTTGAACGGAGTGGGTGCACTATCCTCCAAATGGACCCGCTCGGGGCGGTGTGGTTCCCGATGTGATCTTCAATGTGCCCTTGTTTCGGCGCGATGTCGTGTGGTTGCCACGGCAAGCTATCTGCTAGCATCCTCCGCTCTCATGCTCATCAATGACATCCGGCAAAGTCTGCACGATGCAGGCGCCAGACCAGTTCATACGCAACGCGTGTTGCGGGCGTGGTTGCGCGCACAGCCGCTCGATGCCGGGCCGCGTGGGCGTCTCGTGGAAGACGTTCTGCCGAAGAGCGTGCGCGCCCTGCTGCCAGCCCTGGGTGCCGACCTCGCGGGACTGGCACGGGTGAAATCGGAACACGTGGCGCAAGATGGTTCTGCCCGCTTGCTGGTGGAGCTTGCCGACGGGCAGACGGTCGAGAGCGTGTTGCTGCCGCGCGACGGCGTGTGCGTGTCCACACAAGTCGGCTGCGCGGTCGGTTGCACTTTCTGCATGACCGGGCGGGAAGGCCTGCTGCGCCAGGTAAGGAGCGCCGAGATCGTCGCGCAAGTCGTGCTCGCGCGTGCGCGCCGCACGGTGAAGAAAGTCGTTTTCATGGGCATGGGCGAGCCGGCACATAACCTCGACAACGTACTCGAAGCCATCGACCTGCTCGGTACGCTGGGCCAGATAGGACATAAGAATATCGTCTTCTCGACCGTGGGTGACCGGCGCGTGTTCGAGCGTTTGCCGCTCGGTGCGGTGAAGCCGGCGCTGGCCTTGTCCTTGCACACGACACATGCCGATTTGCGCGAAACCCTGTTGCCGCGCGCGCCGCGCATCGACCCTGAAGAGCTGGTCGAGTTGGGCGAGAAATACGCGCGCGACACGGGCTATCCGATCCAGTACCAATGGACCTTGCTGGAAGGGGTGAACGACAGCGACGCAGAGGTCGAGGGCATCATCAGATTGCTCACCGGCAAATATGCGCTGATGAATTTCATCCCCTACAACACGGTCGCCGATCTGCCCTACAAGCGGCCGAGCTGGCAGCGCGCCGCGACCATGGCGGGCATGCTGCACCAGCACGGCATCCTCTCGCGGCTGCGCAATTCGGCGGGGCAGGATGTTGAAGGCGGTTGCGGGCAGTTGCGCGCACGCAGCGCACGCGTGACGTTTCAGCGCAAGCTTCAACCCTGAAGTCGCTTGGTGGCAAGGGGCGGAAAGTGTTCTGTGTATGCCTGCAGAGCGGCTCCAGTATTGGCTCACACGGCATGCCTCTCGCACAGCCGCTTCCTGCCTGCGTTGCCAGAATGACTGCCTGCAAAGCCTTGATGGAAGCCACTCTCCAGCAATGTGTTCTGAGGAAGTCCGTGAATCACGACAGTCCGTTCGGGCCGAGTGCCGCGCAGCGGTGTATCGAGGCCAGTGCGTGACCGACCCACCCCTCGATACAGCCGCTGCGCGGCACTCGGGGCGAACGGCGGCGACAGTGCCAGTGCCGATTCTAACGACGCAATGGATCCAGCAGCATGCGCAGATTGTTGTGATCCAGCTCGTACATGATGGCGAGTAATTGACCGAGCTGTCCCTTCGGAAAACCTTCGCGCGCAAACCAGGCGAGATAAGGCCCGGGCAGATCGGCAAGCAATCGGTCCTTGTACTTGCCGTAAGGCATCGTGCGCGTGAGCAGGAGTTCGAGATCTTCGGGTTGCATGCGATGAGAAATGGAGAGGCTGACCGAAGCGCCGCATTCTACGTTGCCGCTTTGGCTTCCGCTCCGACTTGTCGCTCGGACTCGCGTGCCTTGTTGTACTCGTTCTGCGACAGCGCGTGATACAGCGGCGGGCTGAGGAATTTCGAGATGGCCGCAGCCAGCAGCGCTGTCGCCATGAGGCCGATCACCAGCGAGTAGCCGTCCACCATCTCCATGACGATGACGAACGAGGTGATAGGCGCTTGCGTTACTGCGGCGAGGAAACCAGTCATGCACAATGCAATAAGCATGCTTTGCGTGGCTGGCGTGCCGAGCAGATCGCTGAGCGTGTTGCCGATACCGGCGCCAATCGACAAGGATGGCGCAAACACGCCGCCTGGCAAACCACTCAGGTAGGCGGTGACGGTTGCCACAAATTTCGCCGGGCCGAAGTACCACGGCAGTTCGGCGTTTCCATGCAAGACCTGCAAGGTCTGTTCGTAGCCGCTACCGAAGGTGATGCCACCGGAGACCACGCCGATCACCGCAACAAGCAGGCCGCACAGTGCGGCGAAGCTCACCGGGTGTTGCGTGCGATAGTCGGCCATGTGGCCGGTCCAGCGTGTCGCGGCGAGGATCAGCATGCGAGCGAAGAGACCACCGGCGAGCCCCGTGCTGAGGGTTGCAAGCGCGATGGAGGCGACGAGTACGCGCCCATCGCCTTCGATCAGCACATGGCCGAAATAGTGGCCGCCACCCATGAACACTTTGGATACGACACCGGCGAGAACGATCGCGGTGATGACCAGACCGCTCATGCGCGACTCCACGCTGCGGCTCATCTCTTCGATGGCGAACAGCACGCCCGCAAGCGGCGTGTTGAAAGCGGCCGCAATGCCCGCTGCACCGCCTGCGACCAGCAGGTGATGACGGCGTATGCCAAGTGATTTCGGCAGGTGGTCGTGCACGGCAGCCATGATGGACGCGCCGACCTGCACGGTGGGCCCTTCGCGGCCAAGCGAGAATCCCGAACCGACAGCGACGGCACCGACACAGATCTTGCCTGCGGCAATGCGCAAAGAGAGCAGGGGGCTCCAGCCCTCTTCACCACGCCGCATTTCGGCGAGTGTCTGCGGAATGCCGCTGCCTGCCGCTGCGGGGAAATAGCGGCGCGTCACGAGGACGCAGATTGCACCGAAAAGCGGCGTGATCAACAGGGGCAATAGCGGCATGCGCTCGTGTATCGCATGGAAAAACGAGCTTGTCGTGTCGGAGAGTCTGGCGAACGCCACTGCCAGCAGACCGACAACGATGGCGCCACCCCAGAAAACAGCACGCCCCAGCGCCATACGCAGGTATGCCAGATGTCGCGGCCGGACGTGTTTGAGGCGCGCAGCAAGCATTGAGAGGTAATTCAGATTCATGTTCATGGCGTGCGGGCGCTTGCGACCTGCGCGGACTTCACTACGGTTTTCCCTGTCAGTCATTGTCTGATCGACAAGCACTCATCGTGCCGGGCTTCAGCTCTTCGAGGTCAGTTCAGGCCTGTCAGTTGTCGTGCGGCCGTGTTGTGCCTGCCGCGCAGCAAGCGTTGATGCGGCTCTCCGGGCAGGTGCCGAGCGCCCGCCGAGCAGGCCTTGCAGGCATCGCGGATTTGAACGCGCACCGCTGGCAACGTAATCGGCGAGCAAGCTCTGCCGTACTTTTTCGAGAGGGTGAGCGCGGGCCAGGGTGAGGTAATTGAATAGCGCATCGACCAGCATTTCTGGCGACAGGCCGCTGGTCTTGCCCGTCTCCTGCCACAGCCAGTCGGTGAAATCGAGGAAGGCGTTGAACGCCGATGGGCCTCGCAACAACAGCGACAAGCTTTGTTGGAAGCGACCGGAGTTGGCGACGAGATCCCAATAGCGCGCCAGACACGTAAAGCGCTGCATGCTGGCAGCATCGACCACGCCAGTCTGTTGCACGATGTAGGGCGGCTGCGGGTCATACACCATGGCGTACTCACTCGTATGACGAGCGATTGGCGTGCCACGCAGGCGCTTGAGAATGCCGAGCTGGATTTCGTGCGGGCCGATGGCATGCAAGCGATCGAAGCCCGCCGCAAAACTTGCCAGCGTTTCGCCGGGCAGGCCGAAGATCAGATCGGTGTGCAGGTGAGCGTGACTTGCAGTCATCAACCAGCGCAGATTGGCTTCGGTCTTGCCATTGTCCTGTTTGCGCGAAATGGTCTGCTGCACGACCGGGTTGAAACTCTGGATGCCGACTTCGAACTGCAAGACACCTGGCGGAAACCGCGCGATCATTTCCTTGAGACGATCGGGCAGATGATCGGGGATGACCTCGAAGTGAACGAACAGGGCATCGAGCGGATCATTGCCGAGGCGCTCCAGGAAGAACTGCAGGATGCGAATGGAGGCATCGATCTTCAGGTTGAAGGTGCGGTCGACAAACTTGAAGTTGCGCGCGCCGCGCCGATGTAGTTGCTCCAGTTCTGCGAGGAAGGAATCGAGTGTGAAAGCCCATGCCGTCTTGTCCAGCGAGCTGAGACAGAATTCGCATTTGAACGGACAGCCGCGCGACGCCTCGACATACAGCAGGCGATGCGCCAGATCGGCATCGCTGTATTCGGCGTAGGGCATGACAATTTCATCGAGCGGCGGCTGTTCGCCGACGATGACTTTCATGAGCGGCTGCGGGCCGTCGAGCAGGGCACGGCATAGCTTCGGAAAGCTCACGTCACCCCAACCGGTGATGAGGTGATCGGCGAGCGCGAAGATTTCCTGTTCATGCCATTCGTAGCTCACCTCGGGCCCACCGAGCACGATTTTCACGGAGGGACGGGCGAGCTTGAGCAGGCGTACGACTTCTGTGGTTTGCGTGACATTCCAGATGTACACGCCAAAGCCAACGACTTGTGCATCTCCGTCGGCGTCGCCGGGTTTGCCAAACTCAGCGAGCAGGGCATCGACGATATCCAGTGGATCGCGGGCAATCGTGAATTCGCGCAAGACTGTTTGCGCGCGTAAGTCGGCGCCGCCAAGCCGCGCCATATTGGCGAGCAGATAACGCAGGCCAAGCGAAGCGTGGATGTATTTCGCGTTGAGTGTGCAGAGGATGATGCGCGGCTGTGACATGTGCGGAATTATCGCCGGAACAGCGGGTGATCGCGTAGCCAATGCACAGGTAGCGGTAAACGCAGAAGAGACAGGCGCACCTGTCTCTTCTGTTCAAGGCCGGGAACGAAGCTTACTTCGCGCCAGCAGCCTTGAGGTCAGCCTGACCTCTGGCCTCGACAGCGTCGGTCTTCGAGCTGGCCTTGACCTTGGCGCCAGCAGCTTCGACGATGTCCTTGTCAGCCTTGACCACGGCGTTCACCTTGGTCTTGTCGGCTTTGGCATCTGCCTTGGCTTCGGCCTTGTCGGCTTTGGCTTCGGCCTTCATGGCATCTTCCGGATCGGCCTTGGCAGCCTTTTCATTTGCCTTGGCCTTGGCCTTCTCAGCCTTTGCGTCGGCCTTGTCGATGGTCTTGGTGGCCTTGTCGACGGCCTTGTCTACCTTTGCGTCAGCCTTGGCAGCGACCTTGGCTTCTTTCTCGCTTGCAGCGTTGTTGGCCTTGTCTGCCTTGAGTTCGGCTTTGGTAGTGGGAGACAGGTCTGCCGCGAAAGCGGTCGTTGCGGTGGTGGCCAGCAGGCCAGCGATAAGAGCAGCAGTAATCTTGTTCATGTCATCGTTCCTCTAGTTAGTTATGAAGGGGTGGAAACATGCACCGGGCATTTCCGGGCATGCTGGTCGTACAAGAGCGTCGTCACACGACGCCCAGCCAACCGATGAAATATTCCCCATTCGAATCTTCTTTTTTGAAGATGCTCGCTGGATCAGGCAGACCTTCGACCGGGCCGGTGCCATACCTGAAGCATTGAGACATATACCTATCAGCATGTGGCATGCCTGGGGCCGTTGGCCGGCCCGGATGCAGGTCCTTGCAAGATCGCTTCAGCTGCCGTGAGCCCTGTTATTGCCGGGCTAGCCGTGCTGTGTTGTCTGAATGACGAGCGTTGCCGACAAAGCACGAAATACGCGGCCTGCGCTTCACGCAGGGCGCAGGTAAAAAATACACGTCAGTGCCGTGAAGGTACGCGGGAGGGCTTCACCACAAAACCAAGAGCGCCATCACCATGCGGTCACGGGCACTCGAGAATCATCACATCCTGCCCCGCGCTCACCGGGCTGCCCTCGCGTGCAAAAATCCTGAACACTTTGCCACTGCTTGCGGCCCTGACCGGGAATTCCATTTTCATGGACTCGACGATCATCAACGTGTCGCCTTCGGCGACTTGCTGGCCTTCTTCGACTTCGATCTTCCACACATTGCCGGGCACGTGGGTCTGCACGAGTCGCCCGCCGAGGGGCAACTCGATCTTGTCCGTATCCACAATCGCGGCGTCGGCCTCGCCTACGTACTCGGCCTGTCCCGCTTCGCGCCAGCGTTCGCGTTCGGCATCGAACGAGGCCTGTTGCGCGTTCTTGAAAGCTGCAATCGACTCGGCATTGCTGGCAAGAAAGTTGTTGTAGTCGCGCAGCGAGAATTCGCCTTCCTCGATCTTCAGGCGATAGCGGCCTGCGGGAAAGTCGCGGCGGATCTGTACAAGCTCTTCTTCGCTGACCGGGAAGAAGCGGATCTGGTCGAAGAAGCGCAGCAGCCAGGGTTTGCCTGGCTCGAATTCGAGCGCGCCGCTGTCGGCGTCGCGCCAGCGATTCCACATCTGCAGCGTGCGGCCGACGAACTGGTAGCCACCGGGCCCTTCCATGCCATACACGCACATGTAGGCGCCGCCAATGCCAACGGCATTCTCCGGTGTCCACGTGCGTGCCGGGTTGTACTTGGTGGTGACGAGGCGATGGCGCGGGTCAACCGGCGTGGCGACCGGCGCGCCGAGGTAGACATCGCCCAGGCCCATGACGAGGTAGCTGGCGTCGAAGACGATGCGCTTTACGTCCTCGACGGAATCGAGCCCGTTGATGCGGCGGATGAATTCGATATTGCTTGGGCACCACGGCGCGTCTGGCCGCACCGACTGCATGTACTTGTCGATGGCGAGGCGGGTGGCGGCATCGTCCCACGACAGCGGCAGCCACACCGTGCGCGTTGGCACCACCATGTCTTCGATGGCCGGCAGGTCGCGCTGCGCGATCTGCAGCGTGTCGATGAGCTTGTCGCAGGGAATACGCCGCGAGTCATAGTGAATCTGCAAGGAGCGGATGCCTGGCGTGAGATCGACGATACCGGGCAACACGCCGGCATCGCGCATGGCCTGCATCTTGTTCATCAGGGCATGCACGCGGAAGCGCAGGTTGAGATCGAGGACGAGTGGCCCGAATTCGACGAGCAGGTACTTGTCGCCGGCCTGGCGGTATATGACAGCCGGTTTGTCCGACAAAGCCGTGGCGCGGCGAATTGCGGGCGTTGAGGTGTCGTTTGCTGCAGACAGATCGAGTGCCGTGGGCAGTGCGGTCAGCGTGGCGATGGCGTGGTCCTGCGATTTCTCCAGCGCTGTTGCCTGTGTCGGCGAAAGGCGACGGAAGCGCAGCTTGTCGCCGGGCCGTAACTGGCCCATCTTCCAGCGCTCTGCCGCAACGATGGTGGCGGGGCAGACGAAGCCCCCGAGGCTGGGGCCGTCGGGGCCGAGAATGACGGGCATGTCGCCGGTGAAATCGATGGCGCCGATGGCATAGGCGTTGTCGTGGATGTTCGACGGATGCAGCCCGGCTTCGCCGCCATCGCGACGTGCCCATTGTGGTTTCGGCCCGATCAGGCGCACGCCGGTGCGGCTGGAGTTGTAGTGCACTTCCCAGTCGGTGGCGAAGAACATGTCGATGTCTTCGTCCGTGAAGAAGTCCGGCGCGCCGTGAGGGCCGTAGAGCACGCCGATGTCCCAGTGGTGGGAAAACGTTGGGATTAGCTCCGCATGGAGTGCCCTCTCCCCTTGTGGGAGAGGGTGGCCTGAAAGGCCGGGAGAGGGGGGGCGGGGCGCGTGTAAAGGTGATTGTGCAGTCCCCTCTCCCCCCGCCCCTCTCCCCGCTGGGGCTAGGGGAGCCAAACCTGTGGTGTGCGACGCGATGTGCAGCATGTCGCCGACGCGCAAGGTGCGACCGGCGTGGCCGCCGAACTGGCCGAGCGTGAAGGTCGATTTGCTGCCGAGGTAGTCCGGCACATCGAGGCCGCCTTGCACGGCGAGGTAGGTACGCGCGCCGCCGCCGTCGACGGCGCCGATGTCGAGAATCGAGCCGGCTTTCACGGTATGCGATTGCCATAGCGCGATGGGCGCGCCATCCAGTGTCACCACCATGGGCGCACCGCAGAGGGCGATCACCGCATCGCAATGGAAGCGCATGCGCGGGCCGGTGAGCGTGCATTCCAGCGCCGCCGCGCCCTGGCTGTTGCCGACCAGTTTGTTGGCGAGGCGTAGCGCGTAAGGGTCCATCGGACCCGAAGGTGGCACGCCGATATCCCAGTAGCCGGTGCGACCCGGCCAGTCCTGCACGGTGCTCTGCACCCCGGCTTCGATCACCTCGATGGCATGCGGCGCGTAGGCGAAGGTGTTGAGGTAGCGCGTGGTCTGCAGACCCGCGCCAAAGACATCGCCTGCAACGATGGCGCGCAGATAGTCGAGATTCGTTTCGATGCCGGACAGGTGCGTGCGGGCGAGGGCGTCGGCCATCTTTGCGACAGCCGCCTCGCGCGTGTCAGCGGTGACGATCAGCTTGGCGATCATCGGGTCGTAGTAGGGCGGCACTTCGCTGCCGCGCGCCACCCAGGTCTCGACGCGCGCGTCCTCGGGGAAGATCACTTCGGTGAGCACGCCAGAGGAGGGCTGGAAATTCTTAGCCGGGTCTTCCGCGTAGAGCCGCACCTGGATCGATGCACCCGACAGCTTCGGCGCGAGGCTTGTCAGTGGCGGCAGGCTACCGTGTGCAAGGCGTACCATCCATTCGACGAGATCGACGCCACTGACTTGCTCTGTCACACCATGCTCGACCTGCAGGCGCGTGTTCACTTCGAGGAAGTAGAACTCGCCCGTCTGTGCGTCGAGCACGAATTCCACCGTGCCTGCCGAGCGATAGTCGAGTGCCTTGCCGAGGCGCACGGCGGTGCCGTGCAGGGACGTGCGCTGTGCGTCGGAGAGGCCCGGCGCGGGCGTCTCTTCGATGACTTTCTGGTTGCGTCGCTGCACCGAGCAATCGCGTTCGCCAAGCGCCAGCACCTCGCCCTCGCCATCGCCGAAGAGTTGCACCTCGACGTGGCGCGCATGCTCGACGTACTTCTCCAGGTAGATGCCGGCGTTCTTGAAATTGGCGCGCGCCAGGCGGTCGACGGACGCATACGCTTCAGCAAGTTCGCTCTCGTTCCACAACAGGCGCATGCCGATGCCGCCGCCACCCGCGGTGCTCTTGAGCATGACCGGATAGCCGATGCGTGCCGCTTCCGTGCGTGCGTGATCGGCGTCATCGAGCAGGGTACTGCCGGGTAGCAGCGGCACGCCGCTTTTCTCTGCAAGTTCGCGCGCCGTGTGTTTGAGGCCGAAGGCGATCATCTGCTCCGGTGTCGGGCCGATGAAGGCAATGCCTTCGCGCTCGCACTCGGCGGCGAACTCCGCGTTCTCGGAGAGGAAGCCGTAGCCTGGATGGATCGCGCCCGCGCCGCTCGCCTTCGCGGCCGCCAGAATCTTGTCGCTGCGCAAATAGCTTTCAGCCGCAGCAGCCGGGCCTATGCAAATGGCAACATCGGCCATGCCAACGTGGGCCGAATCGGCATCCGCTTCGGAGTAGACCGCGACCGAACGCATGCCGAGTTTCTTCAGCGTGCGGATGATGCGGCAGGCGATGGCGCCGCGATTGGCGATGAGGACCGTGTCGAATCTGTTGGAGGACATGCGTCTTCTCACTTGCTTGGCGCGGGTCGTCCCGCTGTTTTCGTTGCGCTTTACGAGTCGTCTCGTGGCGCTAAATCATTCACCTTGCGTTGCAACCCTCTCCCGGCCTACCGGCCACCCTCTCCCGCAAGCGGGCGAGGGAACGGCAACGTGATGGCCGCGGCAGTTCCCTCTCCCAAGCATGGGAGAGGGTGGTCCGTCAGGACCGGGAGAGGGTGCTTTTCATTCAGCATCCCAAACCAGAAACTGCACCGGCGTAGGGTTGTAGGCATTGCAAGGGTTATTCAACTGCGGGCAATTCGACACCAGCACCCATACGTCCATCTCGGCGCGCAGTTCAACGTACTTGCCCGGCGCAGAAACGCCATCGGCGAACTGCAAGCCGCCGTCTTCGGTGACCGGCACGTTCATGAAGAAATTGATGTTGGGCACAAGGTCGCGCTTGGTGATGCCGACATCGGCGTGCTGGATGGCGAGCAGGTAATTGTCGCGGCAGCTATGCATGAACTTCTTCTGCAAGGCGTAGCGCACGGTGTTGCTCTCTGCCGCGCAGGCGCCGCCCAGCGTGTCATGACGGCCGCATGTGTCGGCAACAATCTTCAGCATCGCGTTGCCATCGTTGGAGTACAGCACCGAGCCGGTGGTGAGGTAGATGCCACCCTGGCGCAGCATGGTGTCGGTGGCACTGTAGTGCTCGGACACGTCGTTGCGGTTGTAGAAGATGATGTCGGCGGCCTGGTTGCCTTCGAGGTCGACGATGCGCAGCGTCTGGCCGCGTTTGACCTCGTGCAGCCAGGGTTCGCCGGCGGGCTGGCGGTGATTGAGCACGGCGCGGCTCGGGTCGAGTGCGCTTTCCTGGATGCGAATGGCAGTGGCTGTTGTCATGGTCATGGCTCCTTATCCGTCATTCCCGCGAAAGCGGGAATCCACCTGTGGCTCAAGGCTGCCCTATCAGGACAAGTGGATTCCCGCTTTTGCGGGAATGACGAAGATTATTCATAGATAAAGCATGTCGCTGTTATGGATCGCCCGTGCGTTCTCTGGCCGGAAGCGGCGGCAATAGTCGTCGGCTGCCGCAGATCCGCAACGCCACGCAACGAGTCCGACTTTCTTCGGCGCATATTCCGGATTCGGATCGAGCGCATGGGGGGCGGTGGAATAGGCGAGCAACACGTCCATGTCGAAGCGCAGTTCGACGTGGTCGCCGGCTTTGCAGTGATGCTCCGCAAAGCGGAAGCGGCCCTCTTCATCGACGCTGACCTTGCTGAAGAGATTGACCGGCGCGATAAGGTCGCGCTTGTTGAGGCCGTGCTTGCCGATCTCGATCAGCAGGCCGTCCTTGCCGTTGCGGTACATCGCGTTGCGGTACTGCTCGAAGGCGCGCGTGCCGTATTTCTGTTTGAGCAGGTCCGCATCGAGCAGCGCGCCGAGCGGGTCGTGCCAACCTACCGTATCGCTCGTGATCGAAGCCAGCGAACGACCCATATCGCTCATCAGCACATGGCCGCGTGTGTAGTGCGCCGTGTGCTGCGCCTTGAGCGAGTCGGGCATGTTGTAGCGCTCCAGTTTCTCGCGCGCCGAATAAAGTACGACGCTGGCATTTGCACCGGCCTCGAGTGCGACGAAGCGCAGCGCGCTGCCGCGCGGCATGACGAAAGACCAGTGCGCGCCCCCGGGTACGACCTCGGACCACATGACCTTGTCAGCAGACAATTCAGGTGCAAAGCGTTTCCATGCGGCGGGGGTGTCGACGGGATCAATGTCTGGAGGATTGGCGGGAATGTCAGTAAAAGTTTCCATGTGATTCGTGTCCTTTCATTCTCGTCATTCCCGCGAGTCTTGCAAAAATCGCGGGAATCCGGTGGCGTTGATTCTCATCTTGTGTGCGCGGTCTTGTCTTTATGTCAAAGACATTCAGCTATTCGCAAGCGCCGAGAGCTTCTCCAGTTGCTCCAGGTCAGTCTTCATGCCCGAGGTCTCGCGAATCCGGTCGAGGATTTCGAGTTTCATCTTCAGGAATTCCGGGCTGTGTTTCATGTTCTTGTCGCGCTTCTCGGGCAGCGGCACCTTGAAGACGGTGTCGATGCGCCCCGGCCTGGGCGCCATCAGCACGACGCGGTCGCCGAGGTAGATGGCTTCTTCCACGTCGTGCGTGACGAAGACGATGGTGGCGCGTTCGATCTTGTGAACCGCGCAGGTCAGGTCGTGCATTACCTCGCGCGTTTGCGCATCGAGCGCGCCGAAGGGCTCGTCCATCAGCAGTATTTCGGGCCGCCCCATGAGCGCGCGTGCAATCGCCACGCGTTGCTGCATGCCACCGGAAAGCTGGTTCGGATAGGCTTGTGCCGAAGCCGTCAGGCCCATCAGATTGAGCAACGCATCGGCGCGGCCGGAGGCAGCTTCGACGTCGGCCGAGCTGCGGTTCTCGGTATGCGCCTTGAGCTGGCGGCAGAAACGGATGTTTTCGCGCACGGTCAGCCACGGGTACAGGCTGTAGTGCTGGAACACCATCGCACGGTCGATGCCGGGTCCGTCGATGGCGTGACCATCGATACTGATGTCGCCCGAGCTGAGTGTCTCCAGTCCGCCAATCATGCGCAGCAGGGTCGACTTGCCGCAGCCCGAAGCGCCGACGAAGGTGATGAATTCGTTCTGCGCAATATCGAGATTGGCATCCTGCAAGGCGACGACTTTCTTTTCGCCCTCACCGAATATCTTGTTGCAGTTGCGAATGGCGATCTTGGTCTTCGCGGAGGTGCTCATCACTTGCCTCCCTTCAGCCATGGAAATGCGCGGCGATGCAGGAAGCGAAACATCTGGTCGATGCACAGACCGATCGCGCCGATGAGCAGGATGCCGGCGAAGATCTTGTCAGTCTGCAGGAAGCGCTGTGCCTTGAGAATCGCGTAGCCGAGGCCCGAGCTCGCAGCCACCAGTTCGGCGACGACGAGGTAGGTCCACGCCCAGCCCATGGTGATGCGCAAGGTATCGACCAGTGCGGGCTTGGCCGAGGGCACAATCACTTTCTCGATCAGTTCCATGCGCGTGGCGCCCATCGTCTGCGCCGCTTCGATCTGCGCCGTCGGCACGCGCCGCACGTCCTCCGCCACCATCAGCACCATCTGGAAAAAAGTGCCGATGAAGATGATGGCGATCTTCGAACCTTCATCAATGCCGACCCACAGCATCACGAGAGGGATAAAGGCGACAGCAGGCATGTAGCGGATGAAATCGGTGAGCGGTTCGAGCAGCGCCTGCACTGGCCGGAAGGTGCCGATAGCCAGGCCGACGGGCAGGGCAACGAGCGCGGAGAGTGCCCAGCCGCCGACGACGCGATAGATGCTTATGCCAATGTCACTGGCGAGATTATCGTCGACCCACCACGTTGCGATACGCCGCAGCACATCCGGTGGTGCAGGCAGGAATACCTTGTTGACGCCACCGAACTCCGACAACAGCCACCACCCGGCCAGCGGGACGATCAGCCCCAGCGCGGCAAGCAGCAGGTACTGACGCCGCGTGATCGGGCCGCGCACGCTCCATAGCAGTGAGCGTTTGCGCCGCGCTTGAACAGGCGTGACGGGTGGAACGAAGGCATCCATGGGGCGTCCTTGCGACGTAATTCGAACAGCGGTTTCAGTGGTGTGCGCGTTGCGGGTTTTCTCGGGCTCCAACGCGCACGGC
Source organism: Rhodocyclales bacterium (assembly GCA_028292485.1). Lineage (GTDB taxonomy): Bacteria > Pseudomonadota > Gammaproteobacteria > Burkholderiales > Rhodocyclaceae > Viridibacterium. The sequence goes on from JAQGMG010000004.1 coordinate 115,731, forward strand.
CGGTTACTTTTTAGCGGCTTCCTGGGCAATAGAGGCATCCACGCCCTTGGCGAAATCCGGTTTGCCTTCGATCAGCTTGTTCTCGGCGAGAAACTTGGCGATGGTCGGGCCGACAGCTTGCAGCGACTTCGGCGTTGAGGCGCTGCCCAGTGCTTCGAGGTTGGCCTTCTCGTCGAAGAAGCGGGTACCCGGCAGGAAGACCTTGTACTCATCCGGCTTCATGCTGACGACCTTGGACATGATCTTCGCAGCCTCATCCGGTTGCTCGCGGATGAACTTCTCGGTGTCATACCAGGCCTTGACCATGCCGACGAAATCCTTGCGATGTGCCTTGATGGATTTCTCCTGCGCGACCAGCAGATCGGGCACGAGGCCGGGCATGTCCTTCGACGTGAACAGTGCCGTGCCCTTGCCGCTGGCCTGGATCTGATTCACCCACGGGTTCCACACGACAGCCGCATCGACACGGCCGGCGAGGAAGGCCGCGGCTGCATCGCCGGCTGCCAGATTGACGATTTTCACGTCCTTCTGCGTCATGCCGTTCTTGGACAACGCGATGGCCAGCACGAAGTGCGAGACGCTGAACTGCTCCAGCGCGACGGTCTTGCCCTTGAGATCGGCAAAGCTCTTGATTTTCGGATTTACCATGACGGCGTCATTGCCGGCAGAGTTGTCGTTGACCAGGATGGTCTTGAGCGGCAAGCCCTTGGCAAGCGGGCCGAGCGTGTCGGACCAGGTCTGGGAATTGGCGTCGAGCTGGCCGGAGGACAGCGCCGAGATGGAGTCCGTGTAATTGGCGAACCACACCAGTTTCACGTCGGCGCCGTATTTCTTGAAGAAGCCTTTCTGCTCGGCGACATACCACGCCACCCAGCCGGGCCAGTCGGACAGGCCCACCTTGACTTCGGCCATGGCCGGCGTGACGAATGAACATGCCAGCAAGAGCGTTAGCGCACGGGCGTAAAGCGAAGGCCGGAAGAAATTCAGGACAAACTGCAGAGCGGATTTCAGAGACATGCGAGGCTCCTGTCGGGTCGGAATAAGGGCGAGAGGGCGCTTGTATAGAAGCGAACCTCCCGGGCTTTTATCCCTCCGTGGAGCCTCGATGAGATGGCAAAGACTGCTGCCAGGCATCGAAGCCGGAAACTCTCGGACCAGGCACCGCAGTGCGCGTGTTGATGAAGCGGCCGGAACCCTAGTTTCCCTTCAAGAAGCGGACTGTCGTCGCGGACTGTCGTCGCAGACTGTCGTTACAACTGCCGCCCCTCTCGACGACTATCCTAGCAGCAAGTGTGCCATTTCTGGTGCACTGATTGTTTTGGTTTGCAGAGCCGCTGAATGTCAGCGTGGAGCAGACATTTGTATGCCAAAGGCATTGTGATGCATGTCGCGCTACCTTTCGTGACTGCACCAATTCGGAGAAATATCTTGTTGTTCGCACCGCTGTGGATCATGCCGCATCGTTCGGCTTGCTTCGCGGAAAGCTCCGGAGTGAATGTGCACCCAATGTGCACCTAATATGCGGACGGTGCCGGTAAAGGCTTGCCAGTCAGATAGTCGTGCCCCCGGCACGAAAATCGCTTCAGCTGCCTCCGCGCGTGTTGATGATTTGACCTGATCTCACTTTACTGGAGCCCTAGCCATGTCCTTCGTCACGCCTGCGTGTTTCAAAAACACGCCAATCGACACCCCACGCCACGGTCCGCTGCAAGCGCGTTTGCAGTGCAAACCGCTTGGCATTTCCCTTCTTGCTGTCAGCCTTGCGATTGCTTCGAGCAACTTGCTCGCTGCCGATGAGCCCGCGCCTGATCTGACCTTTACGGGTCATATCGATCTTGTCTCCGCCTATTACTTGCGCGGTGCGACGACGACCTATGGCAACGTCAAACCCGGTCTCGGCAACGAGGGTGCGGATGCGCCCGAGTCGAGGCGGCCAGTACTGCAATGGGGCGCCGACATCACGCATACCAACGGCCTCTACGCGGGTTATTGGGCATCGCTCATCAACTATTCGTACAAGAGCCTCGGCCAATCCTACGACTACTACGCAAGAGGCCAGACGCCGCCATCGGACTTCAATTTCCAGACGCCCAGGTCGGTCGAGAACGATTTCTATGGTGGCTACAACGGCACCATCGGCGACTTCGGTTACACGGCGGGGATGACGGCCTACTACTACTTCAACGGCAAGCATTCCAATGGCCTGGAAACGAAGCTGGCGGCCAGTTATGCCGGCGTCACATTCAGTGCGCAGACCCTGCTCAACGATACGGTGTGGGGCAATCGCGGCGACACATATTTCCTGCTCAACTACAGCTATGCGCTGCCTTACAAGATCACCGCCACGGCTAGCCTCGGCGCTTACTACTACACCAAGGAAGGCAAGTACCTCGGCACGCACGATCCGCTGACCGGCACGAGTTGTCCGAGGGATACAGCCTTTGTGGTCAATGGATGTTTCTCCGGTGCCGCGCCGGTGCAGGGCGGCTATCGGCACCTCATTCTTGGCGTGTCGCAGCCCATTGGTGACACCGGCGTGACCTGGGGTCTGCAGGGCATTCTCGGCGGTGTGAATCGTTACGGCATACGCCAGGCCAACAGGATATTTGGTTCCATCTCCTACGGTTTCTGACCGTAGTCAAAAGGGCGCGCAAGCGCCCTTTTTTCTTTCACGCAATTCTCGGGCAAGCGTGTCGGTGCCCGGCTGTTCTGTCAGTATTGCGCTGCTTCCACTCCTCATGCATTCCCGATGCCGCTCGATCCCCGTGCCGTAAGTCTGCTGGAGATGCTGAACCGCATCGAGGCACCACGCCTCGAAGAGCAGCCGCTTGAGTTTGCGCGCCGCAACTTCCAGAAGCTGATGTTTGCCTATCGCCCGGATGCGCCGGCGGTCGCCAGCGTCGAAGACATTATGATCCCGCGGCGTGAATTCGCCGGAGGCTCTTTGCGGAGCCGCCTGTATAAACCTCGCAACGATACTTCGGGGCCATTGCCTGTGCTGCTATGGCTGCATGGCGGCGGCTGGACACTCGGCGATCTGGCGAGTTACGACACGCTATGTCGGGGGCTGTGCAGCGAAGCGCAGTGTGCGGTGCTGGCACTCGACTATCGATTGGCGCCCGAGAACCGCTTTCCGGCCGCAGTGGATGACGCACTGTGGGCATTTCACTGGCTCGTGCGCGAAGGCATTACGCTGAATCTCGATGCTGCAAGCATGGCAATCGGCGGCGATTCGGCAGGCGGCAATCTTGCCGCAGTGATTTGTCTCATGCTGCGTGACGCGTCGCGCAGCAAGCCTGTTGATGCCAGCGGCATGATTCCCTGCTGTCAGCTGCTGGTCTATCCGATCACTGATCAGACCAGCCAGCGTGCCTCACACGAAAAATACGGCGAAGGCCATTTTCTCGACCGCGCCTCGATCAACTGGTTTCAGCACAATTACCTGGCTGCAGAATCCGACTACACGGACTGGCGTGCCTCGCCATTGCTGGCAAAAGACTTCTCCGGTCTACCTCCGACGCTGATTGTGACGGCGGAGTGCGACCCGCTTACCGACGACGGGCGTGCGTACGCAGACAAGCTGGCGGCGGCCGGCGTCGATGTTCATTACAGCGAGTACGCAGGAATGATCCACGGCTTCCTGACCATGGGGCGTCTTTTTCCTGAGGCCGGAAATGCCATCGAGGAGATGGCTCGGGCATTGCAGGAAGCCTTCAAGACAGGTGCGCAGAAGGGCGCCTGACTGAAGCTGGATTATCAGCTTCGCTCGAACCAGTTCAAGCGCTCGCGCAGGCTGACGACGTGGCCGATGATGAGCAGCGCGGGTGGGCGAAGACCGGCATCGGCTACCGCTTGTGGCAAGGTTCCAATCGTTGCCGCGATCGTGCGTTGTTCCGGCAACGTGGCGTGGCGAACGCAAGCGGCTGGCGTGTCGGCAGGCATGCCGTGCGCGATGAGATGCCGGCTGATTTCCGGCAGGGACAGCACACCCATGTAAATCACGACGGTCTGTTGCGCGCGTGCCAGCGCGGGCCAATCCAGGTCGCTGCTGTCGTCCCGCAGATGCCCTGTCACAAACACCACGGCCTGTGCGTGGTCGCGGTGCGTCAGCGGAATACCCGCGTAGGCCGCGGCGCCGCAAGCTGCCGTGACGCCGGGCACGACCTCGAAGGCGATGCCCGCTGCAGCAAGCTCTTCACCCTCTTCACCGCCGCGGCCAAAAATATACGGGTCGCCGCCCTTGAGCCGCACCACGCGTTTGCCTTCACGGGCCAGCCTGACCAGCAAGGCATTGATGCCCTCCTGTGGCAGCGTATGTTTGCCGGCCTGTTTGCCGACATAGATGCGCTCTGCGTCGGTGCGTGCGAGGTCCAGGATTGCAGTGCCCACCAGATGATCGAAGACCAGCACATCGGCCTGACCGATCAGGCGAGCGGCACGTACCGTCAGTAATTCGGAATCGCCGGGGCCGCCGCCCACCAGGGCAACGTGGCCAGGCAATAGCTCTGTAATGGCGGGCATGTATAAGAACCGGAAGGGAACAGGCTGGAAGTTTAGCGGATTCGACATCGCCGCTCCTGCCCTGACGGCGAAGGAGCGCTACTTGCTCTGGCAATGCCTTCATTGTCCTTCGGGATGCGACGAATGGTTTGTAACGTAAGGCGAGATACAATGCGGATGCTGCGTTGCACTATAACTATGAGTGCATGCCTTGTGGAGTCGTCGCGGGATTTTGACCCCGGCACGCGGTGGTGAGAGTTGGAGTAAAAAAAGAATGAAAAACAAACAAGAAAACATAGCGTACAGCCATGCGAACTGCGAGCGCATGGGAGGCAATGTCATTGTTGGCAATGACCTGCCCGGACGTCTCCCCTGCACAACGCGGCAAACCCAATACCACAGCCGCATTGCGGCCATGTTGCAGAACGACATCCGGTCGGGAAAATCAGCTTCAATCTTGCCATCAGCGCGAACAAATGCATGTCCAAAAGGGCAAATTGCCCACTTGGGCACCGCATTCTTGAGCGTTCGTGAATCACATCACGGCATCATCCGGTCCCATCGCATAAGGTTCGCCCTGCCCCTTGCAGGCATCGTTGCCCGGGGGTGTCGCCAAGCGCCTTCACAGCAAGGTGCCACGTCCAAGCGTTTGAGTAGGGTTTCACGAAAAACCGGGGATCAGAATGCTTCGTCTGTTTAATCACTATTTCCCATCGAGCGCGGTCTACCAGGTACTCATCGACGTACTGGTGCTGTTCTGCGCAATCCTGCTGGCAGCTTTTTATGTAGGTGGTGAAGCAGCCTCCACGATGTCCGGTGTGGTTCCTTCCGCTCTGGTGTTTGCCGTTGTGATGATGGCGCTGAGCAGTGCGCTCGGCCTTTACGGCTCGCATCGCGACGCTTCCTTCCGCGACCTGCTTGCGCGCATCGTTCTTACAGTTCTTTTCAGCGTGCCGGTCGCCTGGGGCGTGTTCCGTTTGTTGCCGTGGGGCGGCGATCGCTACCAGGCCCTCGATGCTACTGTCATCATGTTGCTGGGCGGGGTACTGTTCGTGCGCGGTGTGTCGCGTCGTGCGGGTGTGGCATCCATCTGGCGTCGCCGCGTGCTGGTGATCGGCACTGGCCGTGAAGCCGCTTCCGTCGAATACTCGCTGACCCATCCGCATCACCCTGGTCTTTCCATCGTCGGTTTCCTGCCTGTGCCAGGCTCCGACGAATCCCTGGTTCATCCTTCACGTGTTCTGCCGGCGGGCCGCTCGCTGCTCGAAACGGCACGTGCCCTCGATGCAGACGAAATCATCGTTGCCGTGCGCGAGCGCCGTGGCGGTACCTTGCCTTTGTCAGAGCTGCTCGATTGCAAGCTCTCCGGCATCAAGGTGCTCGACCTCTCCTGCTTCTTCGAACGTGTGCGCGGTCAGGTCCGTCTGGATTCGCTGCGTGCGAGCTGGCTGATATACGGCGAAGGCTTCCGTCAGGGCACCCTGCGCACGATGATCAAACGCGTATTCGACGTTTGCGCAGCCCTGGGTTTGTTGATCCTGGCTTCGCCCCTGATGTTGCTGGCCGTTATCGCGATTGGCATTGAAGATGGCTTCCCGGTGCTCTACAGGCAAGAGCGCGTGGGTCAGGGTGGCCGCGTCTTCAAGGTCATCAAATTCCGCAGCATGTGGCGTGACGCCGAGAAAGACGGCAAGCCGCGCTGGGCCAGTGCCAACGACAACCGCGCAACGCGTGTCGGCCGCATCATGCGCAAGACGCGTATCGATGAATTGCCGCAGCTCTTCAACGTGTTGATGGGATCGATGAGCATGGTGGGCCCACGCCCCGAGCGTCCATTCTTCGTCGATCAGCTCACCAACGAGATTCCTTTCTACGCTGTGCGCCATTCGCTCAAACCTGGTGTGACAGGCTGGGCGCAGGTTCGCTACCAGTATGGCGCCTCGGTTGACGATGCCGTGCAGAAGCTGCAATACGACCTGTACTACGTGAAGAACCACACCTTGTTCCTGGACATGATGGTGTTGGCCGAGACCGTTCGTGTCGTGGTGACAGGTGAAGGGGCGCAATAATCAGTGGTGTCCGGCAAGGCCCTTTTTTGTGCTGCCGCCGTAAATCCTGCGCCTTGATCTATCTGAAGCCCCGCCGTCGAGCGGGGCTTTTTTGTGGTGCTGCAGTAAAGGTGCAATATCCGCGCCGACATGGGCAGTAGTGAAGCGGCACGACATTGCCGTGGAATAATGAGCTGATGGAATCCTCTCTCAACGAAGTCCGGATGTGGGCCAGCGGCGCTGCTGCCGTGGTTTTCGGCTGCCTGTCGCTCTATCTGCGCATGGGCTGGCGCGGCGGCACGCTGGGCGGACGTCTCATGGCCGCCATGCTGGTGTCCTGCGCATGGGCAGCGCTCGATGCGGCCGGGCAGGTCGGGCTGATGTGGTCTTCACTGGCTTTGCTGCTCGAGATACTGCGCCCCGCAGCCTGGAGTTACTTCCTCGTCGGTCTGCTGGCGGTCGCAACGCGCTCGGACGACAAGCACGAACCAGCCGCGTGGGTACAGCAGAGCGCCCAGGCGGTCTTTGCCGGCGCCTTGATGATGAGCATCGCTGGTTTCGTCGTGCACGAAGTGTCGCGCTGGATCTTCTATGCAGAGCTGCTGATGGTGGTATGGCTGCTGGTGCTGGTCGAACAGGTTTATCGCAACTTCCCGAGCGGTTCGCGCTGGGGGATCAAGCCTCTCATTCTGGGCTTGGCCTGCGTGCTGAGTTTCGATTTCTACCTGTTCGCCGAGGCAGCGCTGTTAGGACGAATGGATAACGACGTGCTGGCCGTGCGCGGCATCGTGCATGCCCTTGTGGGGCCACTTGCTGCCATGTCGGCGGTGCGCAGCCGCGACTGGACTTTCCGCATCAGCGTTTCGCGCCAGCTGGTGTTCCATTCCACCGCATTGGCTGTATCGGGCCTCTACCTGTTGCTGGTTGCGGCGGCAGGCTACTACGTGCGCTGGTTCGGTGGCAGCTGGGGCCGGGCGCTGCAAACGGCGATGATGTTCGGCGGTTTGTTCATGCTGGTCTTCGTTGCGTTTTCCGGTTCCTTCCGCGCGCGCCTGCGCGTCTGGCTCAACAAGAATCTCTTCGCTTATCGCTACGATTATCGCGAGGCCTGGCTGAAATTCACCAAGGCCCTCAGCGGTGTTTCCGCTGGCGGGCAGACCGGTCTGACGCTTGAGCAAAGTGTGATCTCGGCGCTGGCCGAACTGGTCGAAAGTCCTGGCGGCGTGTTGTGGTTGCGCGACGCCGACAATGTGTATCGGCCGCGCGCCAAGCTGAACTGCCCGCTCAACGAAGGCGAGGAGGCAGCCGATGCGCCGCTCGCCAAGTTCATGCACGAGCAGGCCTGGATCGTCAATCTTGAAGAATGGCGTAGCCGGCCGAGCCTGTATCAAGGACTGGCTGTGCCGCCATGGTTGTCGACTGCGACGGATGCGTGGCTGCTGGTGCCGCTGATCAGCGGGGAAGAGATGGTTGCCTTCGTCGTGCTGGCAACGGCACGCGCACCGATCGAAGTGAACTGGGAAGTGCTGGACTTGCTCAAGACCGCGGGTCGTCAGGCAGCGAGCTATCTTGGTCGTGCGCAAGCCACGGCGGCCTTGCTTGAAGCGCAGAAGTTCGATTCGTTCAATCGCATGTCGGCCTTCGTCGTGCATGACTTGAAGAATCTCGTCGCGCAGTTGTCGCTGATGCTCAAGAACGCGGCACGCCACAAGGACAATCCCGAGTTCCAGGAAGACATGCTGCTGACGGTCGAGAACGTGGCCGAACGTATGCGCGGCCTGATGACGCAGTTGCAGAACAAATCACCGATCGAGCACAAGCGCTGGGTCGATGTAGGCGAGCTGTGTGGCGCGGTACTGGCTGATCGCCGTGTCGCCGGTCCGGAAGTATCGCTAGAGGCGGAGCCAGAACTGGGCGTGTTTGGCCAGGCTGAGCGGCTGCAGCGGATTATCGGCCATGTCGTGCAGAACGCCACGGAAGCAACGCCCGAGCATGGTAAGGTTTCGGTTGCGGTGCGCCGCGCCGGCACGCATGTGCGCATCGAGATCAGCGATACGGGTTGCGGTATGACGCCGGAGTTTGTGCGCGAACGCCTGTTTCGACCGTTCCAGACGACCAAGCAGAATGGCATGGGGATTGGCGCCTTCGAAGTTCAACAGTATGTCAGTGAGCTGGGGGGCAGGGTGGAGGTCGATAGCGAACCGGATGTCGGCACGCGCTTCGTACTCCTGTTTCCGCTGAGCCACCGTAACGAAGCTTCGGCCGCCTGAGCTGTAGCGTGAATCCTGGGCCTGCGTGGCCTGAAAGTGATGGGAATGTAATGGCAGAAAGCAATCCCGAAAAAGCCAGGGTGCTCCTTATCGTCGAGGACGATCCGGCGTTGCAGAAGCAGATGAAATGGGCGTTCGACAGCTACGAAGCGGTGCTCGCTTCCGATCGCGAATCGGCCATTACACAATTGCGTCGTCATGAGCCGGCCGTCGTCACCATGGACCTGGGTTTACCGCCGGCACCGGACGATGTCAGCGAAGGCTTCCGCCTGCTCGAAGAAATCCTCGCGCTGGCGCCCGACACGAAGGTAATCGTACTCACCGGTCAGCATGATCGTGACAACGCGGTACGTGCCGTCGGGCTGGGCGCTTACGATTTTTTCGGCAAGCCTTTCGAGCCCGAGCTGCTGGTGCTGACCATCGAACGGGCCTTCCGTCTCTACGATCTGCAACAGGAAAACAAGCGCTTGCTGACGACGCAGACCGGCAGTGCGCTGGGTGGCCTGATCACGCGCGATGCGGGCATGCTGCGCATCTGTCGTACCATCGAGAAGGTTGCCAACACCAATGCAACTGTCATGCTGCTCGGCCAGAGCGGTACCGGCAAGGAATTGCTGGCGCGCGGCGTACATGAAAAATCCGGGCGCAAGGCCGAGCGCTTCATCGCCATCAACTGTGCAGCCATCCCCGAGAATCTGCTCGAGAGCGAACTGTTCGGCTACGAGCGTGGCGCCTTTACCGGTGCGGTCAAGCAGACACCCGGCAAGTTCGAGCTGGCGCACAAGGGCACCTTGTTCCTCGACGAAATCGGCGATCTGCCGCAGAGCCTGCAGGCCAAGCTGTTGCGCTTTCTGCAGGAGCGAAAGGTCGAGCGCATCGGTGGTCGCGAAGAAATTCCGGTTGATGTGCGTGTCGTCTGTGCGACCCACCAGGACCTGCGCCTGCGCATCAAGGATGGCAGTTTCCGCGAGGATCTGTTCTACCGCCTTGCCGAAATCATCGTGGACATTCCCGCGCTCACCGAGCGCCAGGGCGATGCCAGCCTGCTTGCCCATGCTTTCGTGCAGCGCTTCGCACAGGAGATGAAGCGCGGCAACATGAGCCTTACCGATGATGCCGTGGCCGCCATCGAAGCCCATGCCTGGCCTGGCAATGTGCGCGAGCTGGAGAACTGCATCAAGCGCGCAGTCATCATGGCCGATGGCAATCGCATCGGCGTGGACGACCTGGGACTGGAAGCCGTCGAAGAAGATTTCGCCGTATTGAATCTGCGGCAAGTTCGCGACGAGGCGGAAAAACGCGCCGTCGTCTGCGTACTGTCACGCGTCAATGGCAACATCGCGCGTGCTGCCGAGGTGCTGGGGGTCAGTCGCCCGACGCTCTATGACTTGATGAATCGCTTTGGCATACGCAAGGACGCGGCTGCGCCCGAGCAATAGACGACATGCCACGAACCCGGAGCCGGCCTGATGCGCGCTCGCGGGAATCCCAGTATTGGCAGTATTTTTCAATCCAGAAACCGAGACAAAGGAAGACCTGACATGTTCAAGATCGACGCGCGCAAAATGGCGACAGCATGCCTGATCGGCACGGTAATCAGCCTGAGTGCATGTGGCGACAATCCGGACAAGCTGGTGGCATCGGCGCAGACAGCCTTCGACAAACGCGACTTCAATACTGCGACCATTCAGCTCAAGAATGCGCTGCAGGCCAACCCCGAGCACGCTCAGGCGCGACAGCTGTTCGGGAATGTATTGATGGCGCAGAATGATTTCGTTGGCGCCGAGCGGGAGTTCCGCAAGGCACTGGATGCCGGCGGCAAGCCCGACGACATCAACCCGCTTGTCATTGCCGCGCTGACCAATCAGGGTAAAGCGGACAAGGCAATTACCGAGTTCGCGGACAAGCAGGCGACCGACCCCAAGGCCAAGGCAGAGTTGGCGGCGGCGCTGGGCAATGCTTACATCGGGCAGCGCGAGACCGAGAAGGCAGCCAAGCAGTTTGCGGCGGCATTGCAGGCGCAGCCCGGCTTCCCCGCGGCCGCGCTCGGACAGGTGCGACTCAAGCTGGCCGCGCAGGATGCCAACGGCGCAGTCGAGATGCTCGATTCGCTGATCAAGGCCCAGCCACAGTCACTCGATGCGCTCTTGCTCAAGGGTGATGTGCTCGCATCGCAACGCAAGAATGATGACGCGGTTGCCGCGTTCAAGGCCGCGATGAAGGTGGCTCCCGACGACAAGCAACCGCTGCTGCGCCTGGTGGCAATCTATCTGCAGATGGGCAAGCCGGCTGAAGTTGCTGCGATGCTTGAAAGCCTGCACAAGGTTGCACCGAGCGATGTGCGCACGATCTATTTCGACGGTGTCGCTGCGCTCAGCACGGGCAAGTTTGCCGCCGCGCGAGATGCTGCCAACAAGGTGCTGCGCGCGGCACCCGACAACGACCTGGCACTGGTGCTGGCCTCTTCGGCAAACATCAAGCTCGGCGATGCGCTGACGGCCGAAACGATGCTGCAGAAGGTCATTACCCACCGCCCGGATTGGGAACTGCCACGCCGCATGCTGGCGCAGACCTACCTCACGGTGCGCGACTCCGCGCATGCGCTCGAGATACTCAAGCCGCTGCTGGAAAAACAAGAGAATGACGCGGAGTTGCTGAGCATGGCAGGCCAGGCCTACATGCTCGCTGGCGACTTCAACAAGGCGACGGAATATCTGGCCAAGGCATCGAGCCTGGCACCGACATCGACACAAGCCAAGACCCGCCTGGGTATGGCGCGCATGGCTGCAGGCGACGAAGCGCGTGCCATGCAGGATCTCGAATCGGTCGCAATGCAGGATTCCAGCAACATCGTTGCCGACATTGCAATCATCTCGGCGCATCTGCGCAAGGGTGACAACGCCAAGGCGATGGCCGCGATGGCGGCGCTGGAAAAGAAACAGCCCAACAATTCGGCGACTTTCAATATCAAGGGCTTCGCACTGCTTGCTACCAAGGACATGGCTGGCGCGCGCACGGCCTTCGAACGCGCGCTCCAGTTGCAGCCCGGCAATATTGGCGCTGCGACCCAGCTGGCAAGGCTGGATATCGCCGACGGCAAGACCCAGGATGCGCGCAAGCGTTTCGAAAACATCGTCAAGGCCGAACCCAAGAACGTGCGTGCTTATGTGCTGCTGGCGCAGTTGCTGCAGGAAACCGGCGCGCCAATAGCCGACGTACGCGCTGCGCTGGAGAAAGCCGTTGCTGCCGACACGACGCGCAACGAGGCGCGCACCGCGCTCATCCAGCTGTTGCTGCGCAATGGCGATAGCAAGGGGGCCCTGAGCGTTGCACAACAGGCACAGGCCGCACAGCCGGACAGCAATGAAGTCCTGCGCCTGGTGGGCAGGACCCAGCTTGCCGCGGGTGAAAAGCAACAGGCGGTGGCGACATTCGGCAAGCTGCAGACCGCGGAACCCAACAACCCCGTTGCACTGCTGGAGCTGGCCGAAGCACAACATGCAACGGAAGACGACGCAGCTGCCGAGGCCAGCCTGCGCAAGGCCATCGAACTCAAGCCGGATATGTTCGACGCATATCAGCGACTGGCCAGCATCATGATCAAGGGCAAGCGCGCTACCGAGGCGACGCAACTGGCAAAGGATCTGCAGCGCAAGCGCGCTGAATCGCCGGTCGGTTTCATGCTCGAAGCCGATGTGGCGGCGCTCGACAAGCGCTGGGTGGACGTGACGGCGGCGCTGCAACAAGCCTACCAGCGTGCCAAGATACCGCAGATTGTCCTGGGCCTGCGTAGTTCGCTGAATCTGCAAGGCAAGACAGCGGAAGCGCAACGTCTCGTAGCCGACTGGATCAAGGCCAATCCGAAGGACGTCATGGTGCGCATGCAGGTGGCCGATGAAGCCATGACCGCCAGCAAATATGCCGAAGCACTGGAAATGTACAAGTCGATCAACACAGCGGTCCCCGGCAATGTCGTGGTACTCAACAACCTGGCCTGGACGGCCAACAAGCAGTCCGACCCGAAGGCGGTGGAGTATGCCGAGCAGGTACTCAAGGCAGCACCCAAGGTGCCGGGTGTGATGGAAACGGCAGGTACCGTGTTCTTTGATCGCGGCCAGACGCAGCGCGGTCTGGCACTGATCAAGCAGGCTGTCGAGATCGCACCGAAGGCTGCTGCGGTGCGCCTCGGTTATGCCAGGGCATTGGCCAAATCTGGCGACAAGGACGCCGCGCGCAAGGAGGCAAACACGGCCCTCGAAGGTGTTCCCGCTGAAATGCCCTTGCACAAGGAAATCGAAGCGTTCATCAAGACGCTTTGATCATGAGCGGCCGATGTGAGTACCGATGTGAGTACATTCGAGAGCAGGTCTTTTTCGCTTCGGTGGTACTTGCATCGTCCGGCAGCCGTGTTGCTGCTGGCGGCGTCGTTGATCGCGCCTGCTCGCGCGCAAGACCCCGCGACGCTTTCCGAAGCGACGCGTGCCACGCTGGCAAAAAGCTACCTTGAGCAGGGCAAGGCCTACGAATTTGGCGAAGGCGCAGTGCGCGATCCGGAGCAGGCTGCCCGTTACTATTGCGATGCGGCGCGACTCGGCGACGCCGAAGCGCTCTACAGCCTTGGCTGGTTGTACGCCAACGGTCGCGGCGTAGCACGCCAGACCGGTTACGCTGCGACGCTGTTGTCGATGGCAGCGGAGCAGGGCCACGAAGCAGCGCGCAATGCCAGAGAGCGATTCGCAGAGTTTGCCGGCACGTCGTCGGGCGAGTTACCGGCGTGCATGACCAAGGCGTCTGGCACCAACGCGGCCAAGCCGGTGGCGATCGCCAGGGCAAATGCGCCCGTCACGCTCGAAGAGCTGGTGCAGGCCGATGTTGCGGACCTCGATACTTATGTGGCCGGCCTGCCCGCCAACAAACAGAAGATCGCCGAGCTCGTACGCTTGCTGGCGCCGCAGTACGGCATCAATCCACGACTGGCGCTTGCCATCGCCGTTTCGGAGTCCAATCTCGACATCATGGCGCGCTCTTCGCGCGGGGCGCTGGGTGTCATGCAGCTGATTCCCGATACCGCAGCGCGCTTCAAGGTGCGCAATACGTTCGATCCGGGTCAGAATATCCGGGGTGGTCTTTCCTACCTGCGCTGGTTGCTCGCCTACTACCGTGGGGATGTGTTGCTCGCCGTCGCCGCCTACAATGCGGGGGAAGGTGCGGTCGACCGTTTTCGCGGCATTCCGCCCTTCATGGAAACCGCCTTCTACGTGAAAAGGATTTATGCCTTCTACAAGCTGCCGCAACATCCTTTCGATGCCACGCTCACGGAAGCTTCACCCATTGTGGCAGTGGGCTTTGCGGCGCGCTGAAGCGCTGCTGCTTTGTTGTTTGTTGTGTGCAGGCAGTGCCACGCAGGCTGCCTTGCCGGATGCGGTGCAACGCGTCAAACCTTCCGTCGTAGTGGTAGGCACTTATCAGCGCACGCGCAGCCCGGCCTTCCTCTTCATGGGGACTGGCTTCGTGGTGGGTGACGGCACGCTCGTCGCCACCAACGCCCACGTGAAATTGCGCCAGCCGCTCAATACCGAACAGTTCGAAACGCTTGTCGTGGCCATGCCCAACAGGGGCGGAACCGGTGCCATGGGTGACACGATGCGCGAAGTGACGCGCCTCGCCGTCGATGAGCAGCATGATCTGGCCTTGCTGAAACTGAAGGGCGGCCCGCCACTGCCCGCGCTGGGTTTTTCCAGCGCAGAAGTACGTGAAGGGCAGTCGATTGCCTTCACCGGTTTTCCGATCGGCAGCATCCTCGGCCTGTTCCCGACGACACATTCCGGCGTCATTTCAGCGATAGCCCCCGCCGGCATTCCGCAGGCGCGCGCCAACCGTCTCGACGGCCAGATGATCCGCCAGTTGGCTGACGGCGCATTCGCCATCTACCAGCTCGACGCCATTGCCTACCCGGGCAGCAGCGGCAGCCCCTTGTTCGACCCCGATACCGGTCTGGTCATCGGCATCGTCAACTCGGGCCTGATCCGCACAGTGCGCGAGGCGGGCTTGTCGGACCCGACGGGTATTACCTACGCCATTCCCGCGGTGCATTTGCAGCGCTTGATGACCGAGCAGGGGGAGCGGCGTTGAATCTTGATCAAGGCTTGCGCGGGCTGCGACAGGCGGCCATCTTGCGTGCCGAAGAAGTGCGCGGTGTCGAATTGCAGCATGCGGACTTGCAACCGGGCTTGATGGAACGTGCCGGTCAGGCCGCCGCAGAACGCGCCCAGGCTTTGCTGGCGGGTCGACAAGGCTGCGTGCTGGTACTGGCGGGGCCGGGCAACAATGGTGGCGATGGCTTTGTGGTGGCGCGATTGCTGCGTCAGGCGGGTCATGATGTCGTCATGGTGTGTGCCGCCGACGATGGCCAGATGCCCGGTGATGCCCGTGCGGCGCGGCTTGCCTGGCAGGCCGCCGGCGGCCAGACGGTGACGGATTTTGTCGGCGGGCAATGGGCGCTCGCGGTCGATGCGCTCTTCGGCATCGGCCTGACGCGACCACTCGAAGGCCGCTATGCCGACTGGATCACGCGCCTCAATACCCTGAGCTGCCCGGTACTGTCGCTCGACGTGCCATCGGGCATCGACGCCGACACCGGCCGCATCATGGGCGTCGCCGTACGCGCCTCGCACACCTCGAGTTTCATCGCGCTCAAGCCGGGTTTGCTGACGCTCAACGGCCCGGATCATTGTGGCGAGCTGGCACTGCATACGCTGCATCTGCCGTCGCCTGCGGTGCCCGGGCAGTTGTTGACGCGCGCGCATTTTGCAAGCGGCCTGCAGACGCGCATGGCCAATTCGCACAAAGGCACTTACGGTCAGGCCGGCGTGATTGGTGGCGCGGTCGGCATGGTCGGCGCGGCGCTGCTGGCCGGGCGCGCTTCACTCTTTGTCGGCGCCGGGCGTGTCTATGTGGGCCTGCTGGATCGGCAGGCACCCACTGTCGACATGACGCAGCCAGAGTTGATGTTGCGAGCCCCGGGTGACCTGCATCTGCTATGCAATGCACTTGCGCTCGGGCCAGGCATGGGCCAGTCGGAGATTGCCAGTCAACAACTGCGCCGCTCACTGGGTTTCACCGGCCCGTTGGTGCTCGATGCCGATGCACTCAACCTGCTCGCCACCACACCGCCGATGCAAACCTTGCTGACACAGCGTGGTGGCGCCACCTTGCTGACGCCGCACCCTGCAGAAGCGGCGCGTCTCATGCAGTGCTCGCTCGCCGATATTCAGGCAGACCGCGTGACGATGTGTTGCACGCTGGCGCGTCGCTATCGCGCTTACGTGCTCCTTAAGGGCGCGGGCAGTGTCGTGGCATTTCCTGACGGGCGCTGGTTCATCAACGCAAGCGGCAATGCGGGGCTGGCCAGCGCGGGCAGTGGCGATGTGCTGACCGGGCTGCTCAGTGGTTTGCTGGCGCAAGGCTGGGAGGCAGGCGCCGCCTTGCTCGGCGCGGTTCACCTGCATGGCGCGGCGGCCGACTGGCTTGTTGGGCAGGATGTTGGCCCTGTCGGCATGACCGCAGGCGAGCTTGCTCCTGCCGCGCGGCGCCTGCTCAATCGATGGATTGCAGCGGAGCAGGGCGTTCGCAATACCTAAGCTGAAATGCATATCAGAACCTGAGCAAACCCGAGCCGCCCCATATGTCAGCACCACGATGGATAGCAGCACTGGGAGAAGATGGGCGCATAGCCAGCGCCCAGCGTATTGACTCGCCCAACCATGATGAGCGGCCCGATGGATGCGGTGTCGACCTGGTCGTGATTCACGCCATCAGTCTGCCGCCAGAGCAGTTCGGTGGGCCGGGGGTGGAGCAACTGTTTACCAACCAGCTCGACCCTGCAGCGCATCCCTATTACGCAAGCGTCGCGCAGCTGCGTGTCTCGGCACACTTCTTCATTCGCCGCGATGGCAGCTTGCTGCAATTCGTGCCGACCACGGCGCGCGCCTGGCATGCCGGTGTTTCGAGCTGGCGCGGGCGCGAGCGTTGCAATGATTTCTCCATCGGCATCGAACTCGAGGGCAGTGACAGCGTGCCGTTTCGCGCAGAACAATACGATTGTCTGAGCGGCGTGCTGCGCCGCATCCGCGAGCGTCATCCGCATAGTGACATCTGCGGGCATAGCGACATCGCACCTGGTCGCAAGACAGATCCCGGACCGTACTTCGAGTGGGCGCGTCTGTACGCGTTGCTGGCAAGCGCGTAGTGATGCGCCGTCTGAAAATCCCCGTCTGATTTCCGTCCGATTCCAGCACTATTCCGTAGTTTTCTTCTCGCCGTCGCTCGGCGTCTACACGTATTGACGCACGACAAATCTGCCGCTCGCTGGCGTCGTGCCTCGCTCGGCGCGCACGCCCATATTATTGCGCAGCGCACAAGGCGCTCCGGTCAAAAATCCTGCTTGTCAGTTCCGCACTGCCCCACTAGAATTAGTCGCAGGTAGCTCTGTTGCTACTACATCTAGTAGGTTGTCGAACTTGTACCGCTTTGTACAAAACAAGGCCGCATCGATGATCTGCCAGGTTTGCAACAGGGATCGCCAGACAATCAGCAAGTAACCAGTCACCCAGATTCTGGCTGCCAGCTTTCCAGCGAAAGCTGAAGCAGCAGATGTAACACCAAGGAGAGAGTCAATGCAGCTTGCGATCGAAGCGCAACAGCCGTTTGTCGCCACCGGCGGCGTCATTCCGACCAGTCAGTCTTCGCAGACGGATTTCGCGGACTACAAGATCATTCGTCGTAATGGTGCGGTGGTGCATTTCGAGCCTGCGAAGATCGCAGTTGCCATGACCAAGGCGTTCCTTGCCGTCGAGGGTTCGCATGGTGCGGTGTCGGCGCGTGTGCGCGACGTCGTTGCGCAGTTGACAGAGTTGGTGGTCGGCGCACTGGTGCGTCGCCAGCCAAACGGCGGCACCTTCCATATTGAAGACATCCAGGATCAGGTCGAACTGGCGTTGATGCGCTCAGGCGAACACGATGTGGCGCGTGCCTATGTGCTCTATCGTGAAAAGCGTTCTGCAGAGCGTGCTGCCCAGATCGCATCGGGTGCGCATGCCGTCGCAGCAGAAACCACATTGCATGTGGTCGAGAAGGGCGTGCGTCGGCCGCTGGACCTCGTTGCGCTGAAGCGCCTGGTCGAGTCGGCTTGCGTCGGTCTGGGTGACCACGTCAACGCCGAACCGATTCTGGATTCAGCACTGCGCAATCTGTACGACGGCGTGCCGGGCGAAGAAGTACGCAAGGCCCTGATCCTTGCCGCACGCACCCTGATCGAGAAGGACCCGGACTACAACTACGTAACGGCGCGTCTGCAACTGCATGACATCCGCCTCGAAGTGCTGGGCGAGGAAGTGCAGCACGCAGACATGCTGACGCGTTACGCCGAGTACTTCCCGCGCTATATCAAGATCGGTATTGCCGCCGAGCTGCTCGACCCCAAGCTCGGCGATTACGATCTGGATCGTATCTCCGCCGCGATCGATTACTCGCGCGATCTGCAGTTCGGCTACCTGGGTCTGCAAACCTTGTATGACCGTTACTTCCTGCACATCGAAGAGCGCCGCATCGAGCTGCCGCAAGTGTTCTTCATGCGCGTCGCGATGGGCTTGGCGCTGGGCGAAGTGGATCGCGAAACGCGCGCCATCGAGTTCTACAACGTGCTGTCGAAGTTCGACTTCATGAGCTCGACGCCAACGCTGTTCAACGCCGGCACCTTGCACTCGCAACTGTCGTCCTGCTATCTGACGACCGTCGATGACAGCCTCGAAGAGATCTACGGCGCGATCAAGGACAACGCCATGCTGCAGAAATTTGCAGGTGGTCTGGGCAATGACTGGACACCGGTGCGCGCCCTCGGCGCCCGCATCAAGGGCACCAATGGCAAGAGCCAGGGCGTGATCCCTTTCCTCAAGGTCGTGAACGATACGGCAGTCGCGGTGAACCAGGGCGGCAAGCGCAAGGGCGCGGTGTGCGCTTATCTGGAAACCTGGCACCTCGACATGGAAGAGTTCCTCGAGCTGCGCAAGAACACCGGTGACGAACGCCGCCGCACGCACGACATGAATACCGCGAACTGGATTCCCGATCTGTTCATGAAGCGGGTGATGGACGGCGCCGACTGGACGCTGTTCTCGCCTTCCGACGTGCCCGACCTGCACGACAAATGGGGCAAGGCTTTCGAAGAGGCCTACACCGGCTACGAGCGCAAGGCCGACTCGGGCGAGCTCAAGCTGTTCCGCCGCGTACCTGCGCAATCGATGTGGCGCAAGATGCTGTCGATGCTGTTTGAAACGGGCCACCCATGGATCACCTTCAAGGATCCTTGCAACATCCGTTCGCCACAGCAGCACGTCGGTGTGGTGCACAGCTCCAACCTCTGCACGGAGATCACGCTCAACACATCCGAGACCGAAATCGCCGTCTGCAATCTGGGCTCGGTCAACCTGCTCGCTCACCTCAAGGACGACGGCAAGGGCGGCAAGCAGCTCGATCACGACAAGCTCAAGCGCACCATCCGCACCGGCATGCGCATGCTCGACAATGTGGTCGATATCAACTTCTACGCTGTCGGCAAGGCACGCAATTCCAATGTGAAGCATCGCCCGGTCGGCATGGGCATCATGGGCTTCCAGGATTGCCTGCATGCATTGCGCGTACCGTACGCCTCGCAGGAGGCGATCGACTTCGCTGACCGCTCGATGGAGACCGTGTGCTACTACGCATACTGGGCTTCGACCGATCTGGCGGAAGAGCGCGGCCGTTATTCCAGCTTCAAGGGCTCGCTGTGGGACCGAGGCATCATGCCGCTCGATTCGCTCAAGCTGCTCGAGGAAGAGCGCGGCGGCTTCGTCGAAGTGGATCGCTCGGCAACCCTCGACTGGGAAGCGCTGCGTCAGCGCATCCATAGCGTCGGCATGCGCAATTCCAATTGTGTTGCCATCGCGCCGACCGCCACCATCTCCAACATCGTGGGCGTGGATGCGTGTATCGAACCGACCTTCCAGAACCTGTTCGTGAAGTCGAATCTCTCCGGCGAGTTCACCGTTACCAACGAAAGCCTGGTGCGTGACCTAAAGGTTCTCGGTCTTTGGGACGAAGTTATGGTTGCCGACCTGAAATACTTCGACGGTTCGCTGGCCAAGATCGATCGCATTCCCGAAGAGCTGCGTCGCCTGTATGCGACTGCTTTCGAGATCGAACCGAAGTGGATTGTCGAAGCCGCTGCACGTCGCGCCAAGTGGATCGACCAGGCGCAGTCGCTCAACATCTACATGGCAGGTGTCTCGGGTCGCAAGCTCGACGAGACCTACAAGCTCGCATGGTTGCGCGGCTTGAAGACGACCTACTACCTGCGTGCGATGGGTGCGACGGCAGCAGAGAAGTCGACGGGTCGTGGTGGCGAACTCAATGCAGTGCCGGTTGGTGGTGGCATCGTTGGCGCAAGCGCTGCCAGCGAAGCGGTTGTTGAAGCGAAGTTCTGCTCCATCGATAACCCTGAGTGCGAATCTTGTCAGTGAGTTGCCACTAAGTTGCCAGTGAGTTTCTGGTAGCGCGTGTGTCGTGTTCATGGTGTCTCTCACGACGTGTGAGACACCGTTTGCGAACATGCAAATGAGCTGTTTGAGAACGTAGATGCGTGATGAGCGTCGCGTGTGAGTAGTTGCGATGCGCTCACCGTTGATCAGAAAGTGTTGTGAATCGCACAACTCGCGCCTTGCAGACTGTTGCGGTGCAACGGTTTGCGGAGTGTGTCGCGCAGATGCTTATCTGGCGCGGCTTCGCGAGCAGTGATCGTGTATGACAATTGAGTTGATGCTCGGAGAGCCGCGCCAGCGCTTGCGATTGCGCAGCAACTCGATGTAGAAAATGTTTGCATTCAAATGCAAAATCATCTAAAGGATAATGGCATGCTGAACTTTGAAAACGATATTGATGTTGCGAGCTCCAACTCATCGCAGGCAAGACTGCAGACGCAGTCGTCCCTGCCGCAGGGAACGCGTTCGCTCGTGAGCGCCGAGACCTTCGCCGGATCCGCTACTGCATCGATGTCGTCCCCGGTTGCAGCTGACGTCGTTGCAGAGCCCGATGCAGAGTTCCGCCGCATCAACCTCGCCGACAAGCGCATCATCAACGGCGCGACCGACGTCAATCAGCTCGTACCGTTCAAGTACAAGTGGGCCTGGGAGAAGTACCTCTCCACGTGTGCCAACCACTGGATGCCGCAAGAGATCAACATGTCGCGCGACATCGCGCTGTGGAAAGATCCGAACGGTCTTACCGATGACGAGCGCCGCCTTGTGAAGCGCAACCTCGGCTTCTTCGTGACGGCCGATTCCCTCGCCGCCAACAACATCGTGCTCGGAACCTATCGGCATATCACTGCTCCCGAGTGCCGCCAGTTCCTGCTGCGTCAGGCCTTCGAAGAAGCGATCCACACGCACGCCTACCAGTACATCGTCGAGTCGCTCGGCCTGGATGAAGGCGAGATATTCAATGCGTACCACGAGGTCGCCAGCATTCGTGCCAAGGATGAGTTCCTCATCCCCTTCATCGACATCCTGACCAACCCGCATTTCAAGACCGGCACGCACGAGACCGACCAGCAACTGCTGCGCTCGCTCATCGTCTTCGCCTGCATCATGGAAGGTCTGTTCTTCTATGTCGGCTTCGTGCAGATCCTCGCGCTCGGTCGCCAGAACAAGATGATGGGTGCGGCCGAGCAGTACCAGTACATCCTGCGTGACGAGTCGACCCACTGCAATTTCGGTATCGACCTGATCAATACCATCAAGCTCGAAAACCCGAATTTGTGGACCCCCGAGTTCCGCGAGGAAATTCGCGGCTTGATGCAACAGGGCGTCGAACTCGAATACCGCTATGCCGAAGACACCATGCCGCGTGGCGTGCTCGGCCTCAATGCTTCCATGTTCAAGGAGTATCTGCGCTTCATCGCAAATCGCCGTTGCCAGCAGATCGGTATCGATGCGATTTACCCAGGCGCAGAAAATCCTTTCCCGTGGATGAGCGAGATGCTGGATCTGAAGAAGGAACGCAATTTCTTCGAGACCCGCGTCATCGAATATCAAACTGGTGGAGCACTCAGTTGGGATTGATTACCTGCTTGCAGAATTCATTTCGAACTTCAGGTGCCCGGGGTTTCATTCCGGGTATTGGCAGCGTGTCCCGGTCCTCGCAAGAGGAGCAGGGCGCGCTGCTTTCGTTTTTGTCGGACAGTTTTTCCAGCGCCGTACGGTAGTACGGCAACGCACTTCCAGCTTGCCAGGCTGGCGGTGCTTTCCTCGTGTTGGGCTTAAAACCCCAGC